>JBEKSY010000004.1:0-142494 GCA_049516595.1 Anaerolineales bacterium | reverse complement strand
GGCGATCTTGGCCTCCTTCTACCCGGCGCGTGAGGCCTCGCGGCGCGAGCCCGCGGCCGCGTTGCACTACGTGTAGGCGAAGATCAGGAGGAAGTCAGACCGGAATGTTGCAACTCTACCGTATGGCCTATCGCAATCTGAACCGCAACCGCCGCCGGTCGGTTCTCTCGGCCCTGGCGGTCTCCTTGGGATTGGCGCTTCTTCTGTTGATCGCGGCCGTCCTACGGGGGGAAATCCAGGGCTCAATCCAATCCTCCATCAACTTGGTGACCGGGGAACTGCAAATCCGGGCCGCCTCGTATGTTGAGGCGAAAAGTAGCCTGAAGTGGGAGGATCTGGTGGCCAATCCCGAAGCGTTGGCGGCCCAGGTCAAGACCCTGCCTGAGGTGAGCGTGGCCACGCCGCGACTGTTTGCAGCCGGAATCCTCGCGACCGGGAACCAGTCCACCGGCGTCCAGCTGATCGGAATCGACCCGGGATCGCCAGCAAATGCTCCTTTTGCGGAGGGGATGGTGGCGGGAACCTTTCTGACGGCGAGCGATACGGAGGGCATCCTCATCGGCCAACCGCTCGCCAATCGGTTCGGGCTCCACGTCGGGGACCCCGTGAATCTCTCCGCGAACACCTCCAACGGAGACATCAACCAGCAGGCCTTCGTCGTTCGGGGCATTTTCTCGACCCATACGCCGACCTATGATGAGAGCACGCTGCTGATGCCGCTCGCGAAGGCGCAGGCCTTTACCCAAACCCAGAATCACGCCAGCACGATCTTCATCTTGCTGAAGGACCGGGACCAAGCGCAGGCCGTTGCGGCGGCCTTCCAAGCTCCGGGGTACCAGGTGCAGACTTGGCAAACGATGAACGAGCTCATCCTGCAAACCGAGCAATTGGCCAATGCCTACATGGTCATCATCTATCTGATCGTCCTGGCGATCACCGCGACGGTTGTGGTGAACACCCTGATCATGGCCGTGTTCGAGCGAACCCGCGAGATCGGCATTCTGGCCGCCATCGGAATGAAGGGGCGGCGGATCATGGCCCTCTTTCTCGCGGAAGCAAGCCTGTTGGCCCTGGGCGGCATTCTTTTCGGACTGGTCCTGGGATGGTTCGTGTGCCTTTACTTCGAAAAGGTGGGTTTCTACATCGGCAATATTGGAACGACCGGCTTCCTTCTCGGGGACAGGATCTATGCGCTGCTGACGGCCGGAGACGCAGTTTACCTCACCCTGGTCGCCCTCGTCGTGACGCTGATCGCTTCCCTGTATCCCGCCCTTGTGGCCGCGCGTCTGGAGCCGGTGGAAGCATTGCACGCAGAATAGCTAGGAGACCTCTATGGAAGTCGCGAGAGTCGAGAACGTCACGCGCGTCTTCAGGGTTGGAGAAGTCGAAACCCAGGCCCTGCGGGGGGTCAGCCTCCGTTTCGAAAGCGGTGAGTTCACAGCCCTGGTCGGGCCTTCGGGCTCTGGCAAGACCACCCTTCTCCAATTGCTGGGCTGCCTGGACCTTCCCACCCAGGGAAAAGTCTTCATCAACGGCAGAGAAGTCACGCATCTGAACCGAAACCAGCGGGCCGACCTGCGCAAGGGAACCCTCGGCTTCGTATTTCAGTTCTTCGCCCTGATTCCCACCCTGACGGCCTATGAGAACGTCGAAATGCCGCTGCTGCTGATCGGCAAGGGGGCCTCGGAGCGCCGCGAGCGCGTCTGCCAACTGCTTCAGGCGGTAGGAATGATGGACCGCGCCGATCATCGCCCCGACCAGTTGAGCGGAGGGCAGCAACAGCGCGTGGCAGTCGCCCGGGCTCTGGCATCCAGGCCGTCCCTCATCATGGCGGATGAGCCGACGGCCAATCTCGACACGGCTAACGGCGAACAAGTCATGGAAACCATGACGCGCCTCAACAAGGAGACCGGGGTCACCTTCATTTTCGCCACCCATGACCCCCGGGTTATCCGCTACGCCCGGCGGGTTATCACGCTGCGCGACGGCCTGGTTGCGGAGAACGGCTCCGGCGAGAAGAAAAACTAGGAGCGGGAAATGAGATCGAAGCTCTCGTTGTCGCTGGTTTTGGCCCTGGCCCTGGCGGGCTGCGGGGGTATCGGCGGATCCTCCGCTCCGGCCGTGCCGACCTTGGTCCTGTCCACGCCGGTCGCTTCGCTCGCACCTGGGACCGGGGGGGCGACCGCCTCGGGCATCGTTGTCGCGGCGCGGGAGGCTCAGCTGGCGTTCACTGTAGGAGGGCGAGTGACCGACGTCCCGGCGGCATTGGGGGAGCAGGTCGAGGCAGGACAGGTGCTGGTGGAACTCGATCCCGCTGCCTCCCAACGAGAACTCGACCAGGCCCAGCGCAATCTGGCCGAGCTGACCTCCCCCGGGGCGATCGCCAACGCCCAGCTGGCCGTCGCCCAGGCCAGGAAGGCTTTTGACGACGCTCAGACCAACTATAACAATGTGGTTGTCAACTATCAAAAAGGGGCTTTGCTTGACGCCCAGGATTCGCTGGCGAAAGCGACCGCTCGCTATCAATACGTCGCGAGCCACCACGATCCCGGGGTATCCGGCTTGGTCCAGGTCCAGCTGGCATATCTCGACTATATCCACGCCCTGCAGACAGAGCAGAAAGCAGAGTCTGACTACCTGGCCAAGCAGTCCTCCGGCCTAGGGGCCTCACAATCTACCGTCGACATCATCACAGGCCAGTATGAGGTTGCCAAGGCGAACCTCGCCGAGGCGCAGGACTACCTGTCCGCTGTCAGTGGGGGGGAGGTCCCTCTGGGCGCGACCGGGGCCCAGTTGACCGAGTTGGGAAACGCCAGAAGGCAACTCGCGGCAGCGCAAGACCAAGTCGCCGCCACCCGCCTGATTGCGCCGTTTTCTGGAACGGTCACGGCGGTGAACGTGGTCGTAGGAGAGAATGCCGCGCCGGGCGAGATCCTCATCGGCCTGACCGACGTGTCTCGGCTTCACGTGGAGACCACGGATTTAAGCGAGCGAGAGGTTCCTCAGGTTAGGATCGGGCAGACCGTCACGGTCGTGCTCAAAGACCTCAATCAGTATGTGACCGGGCGGGTCAGCGCGATCTCGCCGCTTGCGAGTACTCTGGGCGGTGATGTCGTGTACAAAGCGACCATCGATCTGGACACCCAACCGGATGCGCTGCGCGCGGGCATGAGCGTGGACGTGAACTTCGGGACTGGACAATAGCCCCGCCCAGGCAAACCACATTCGGTAGAGGGCTCTTCGGCCACGCCCAGTGAAGGGCGGGGTTCCCCGCCCTTCGAAGTCTGTGAAGGCGATCCGTCTGAGAGCGGGGAGGGGGTCGAACGGCACAGAGCCGATCCGGCGGAGCGCGGGTATGCCTGCCGTTCCGGATCACGACTCCGCCAATCGCCTGCGACCTCGGGCACAGTTCCCTGCGCTGGATCTAAACCCGGATCGTTCCTTGTCCTGCCTGGTGGGGTGTCGCTTGGTCAGGCGGGACGGAGAATCATGAGCGGGAGGACCGGTCTTGGGTCCCCATCATGGGTTGTGGAGGGAGGTGCGCAATGCAAGCCAGCAGTATCCTGATGCAGGAGCATCGGCAGATTGAGGGCGTGCTGGCCAGCCTTGAAGCTGGAGCTCGCCGTCTCGAAAAAGGGGAGTCCATCCCGCCGAAGTTCTTTGTCGAAGCTGCGGATTTCATCAAGGGTTTCGCGGATGGTTGTCACCACGCCAAGGAGGAAGGGGTATTGTTCCCTGCGATGGAGGCCGCCGGGGTTCGGAAAGAAGGAGGCCCGATTGGCGCCATGCTTGCCCAACACGAGGAGGGCAGGCGTCTGACGGCTGCGATGCGGGCGGCGGCAGAGACGCTGGAGGCAGGGGTGCCAGCCGCGAAGGCCGAGGTCGTCCGGAATGCCCTGGCCTATGTTGCTTTATTGCGGATGCACATCAGCAGGGAAGATGACCATCTGTTTCCGATGGTGGACCGGCTTTTCCCGGAGACGAAGCAGGAGCAATTGGTCGAAGCATTCGAGCGAGTGGAGCAAGAAAAAGCGGGCGAGGGCGAGCACGAGAACTACCTTCACCTCGCCAAGAAGCTGGAGAAGGAGGCTGAGGCTTAAGGGGTCAGTGGGACCCGCAGCGCGCAGATTCCGGTACGAGATCCAACCTGGCAATGTGGGCATCAACATCGGCGTCGCCGGGCCCATGGCCTTCTTTCCCTGCAGCGGGTGGAAGGACAGCTTTTTCGGGGACCTGCACGGGCAGGCCAGGGATGCGGTTGAATTCTTCACCCACAAGAAGGTCCTGATCGAGCGCTGGCCCAAGGCCCGGTCTCGCAAGTTCTGAGGGGTTCCCGGCCAGCGCCCGGGAGCGGGTCCGCAGGCGTCCTGAACAAAAAGAAAGGCCCCGACGCCACTCGCGTCAGGGCCGTTCGTTCGGTGCGGAAGGTTAGTTAGCTCTTGACGATGACGTTGCTGGCCTGCAGACCTTTGGGGCCCTTCTCGATAGAGAACTCAACCGTTTGGCCCTCTTCGAGGTTGCGATAGCCATCCCCCTGAATCGCGGAGTAGTGGACGAATACGTCTTCCCCGCCCTCGCGGGAAATGAAGCCGTAGCCCTTTCCGCCGTTGAACCACTTGACCGTTCCAATGACACGCTCGGACATTCTGTTTGCCTCCTTCAGGCAATCGAACAAGTTGGTGTTAGGCGTTCCGTGTGTTCCATTGGGCGGTCCAAACAGAAGGGCCCACGGGAATTCCCGTGAGCCACCGTCGTCCCTGCTTCCAACGTGAACCAACCGGAATCCTACACCGAACAGGATACCAGTTCTGGGCGCATCTGTCAAGGGGCGGGAGGCATGGGTACTACGGACCTTGAGCTTGCAATTCCAGTGGGGGGAGGGAGCTCCAAGCCCCGCAAGAGGGCGGGAGCCGCTTTTCGGGGCCAGCTCGCCTTCGGGAAGCTCAGGCGATTCCTCACCACCGCCGGGGTGGTCCGGAGCCAAGTCTTGGCCTGCGAGCGCGAACGCAAGGCGGATTGCGCCCCCAACCTGAGCTGGAAGGAAGGCGCAGACCCATCGTCCTGGATCGCGCCTAAGAACGCCGCGAGAGCCTCTTCAGGCGCCGGCAGAAGTTGCACCCTGGCGGATGCCCAGTCCGACATCTTCCTCCTGTTCGCTTTCGAGGGAGAATCCGAGTGTCCCTCCATCACATCTGAAGGAAAGACACGCCGAGCCTTTGCGCAGACCGGGAACACCCCTCGGCGGTCATAACTCGCTGAGCAGGGTCAAACCCGCAAGATCGGAAAAAGCAGGATGTGGTAGATCACGGAACAGACGGCCAGCAGGACCACCACAACAAGCGTGGCCTTGACGATGGGTTTCTCAAAGGAGGGATCTTTTCCTTCTGCAATCGCATCGCGCCGAGCCTTCTCCTGCTTGGCGTTCAGGTTGGCCCCAACTGCAACAGTCGCCGGAACGGCGGCGCAGAATACGCACATGGCCGATTCTCCCCGCAGTCTTTCCTAGTCCTTGCCCGGTTCGAAGGGCGGCCTGTGAACGATTCCCTGGCGCCGGCACACCCGACAATCTTCGGCCGCTCCATTGTTCCGCGCGGTTTGCCCGAATCTGGAGCAAATTGGAGATTCGGCCAACCCCCTGGGTACGGCAAGGATATCATATCTAACCGAATGGGTCAAATTCCTCCAAAGGGCTAGCCCCGAATGGATCGGCTATCGGTTCCGACAATCTGCGCATCGCCCAAATATGAAGAGAGAATGGCCTTCAATTTCAAAGCCTGTCTTCTCCCCGATCGCCGTCAGCAACTTCTCTGGAAGACAGACATCCACGTCCACGACGCGATGGCATTGAACACAGGTAAGGTGGTGATGGTGCTCATCGCCGCAGGCCCGGTAGGTGTGGCTGCCATCGGCGAATTCAATGCGGTTCAGCAGCCCTTGGTTGACCAGCATTTCAACGGCCCGGAAGACGGTCGCACGACCCAGGTGAGGATCATGGTGTTTCAGGTCATGCCACAGCTCTTCCACAGTGAAATCTGCGCCGCTGGTCGCCAGCTCGGCAATCCTGCCGGCGATCTGGCTTCTCGGCCGGGTCTGTCGCCTCGCTTGTTCCTCAAAGGCGGCGCGTATCTTCTCGGCCGTGGCACTGGCCGACCTCTCAGAAGCCATGGTTGAGTCCTTCATATCCCTCTTGTAGGGTTCAAAAACGCCCGCTCACATCCGGCGCGGCCCGCATACTCCACCCTAGCGAGCGGGAGGCAGGATTTCTCGGCTCGGATGGGGGGGCTCGAGATAGCGGCGGGGGAAGCGCAGGGCGCGGATGCCCAGAGAGCCGAAATAGAACAGCGAAGTCAGGCTGACGATGTAGAAGCTCACGGGCCAGTGACCCAAGAAGGCCAGGATCAGCCCCCCCCAGGTGGACGCCAAACTGATCATCACCCCCAGCGAGACGGCTAGACCCGGACGGTGAGTCAGGTTTTCCGCGGATGCGGATGGAACAACCAGGAGTGCGAACGCGAGCAGCACTCCGACCACCTGGATGGCCTCCGAGGCGCTCACCGCCAGCAGGACCAGAAACAGGATCGAGATCCGTTGGACCGGAACCCCGCGCGCCTCAGCCACCTCCGGGTCAACGGAGGCGAACAGCAAGGGGCGAAACAGGAACCCAAGAAGGGCGATCGTAACCAGGCTGCATCCCAGGGTGACGATCACGTCCGAGGTCGTCACGCTCAGAATGGACCCAAATAGCACGCCCACGGTCGCCGTCGCGCTCCCGGTGTAGACGCTCAAGAACAGGACGCCTAGCCCGAGCACAAAGGCCAGGAGCATTCCGACCTCGACATCCCGGCCCCGCAGCCTCTTGCCCATGGCCCCCATGCCGACGGCCGTCAGAAGGGTGAAAAGAAGAATGCCCAGGAGCGAACTGGCGCCCACCAGCGCACTCCCGGTCGCGCCGGTAAATCCAATGTGTGACAGGGCTTCCCCGGCAAAGGACTGGGCGCGCAGGACAACGAAATACCCGACCAGCGCCGAGAGGATGGCGACCAGGGTTCCCGCCAAGAACGCATTCTGGACAAACCCATGCTGAAGCAGGCTAACCATGGCTTGGTTCATCCGGAGGCAGGCGCGCAGCAGAGGCGGTACTCGCTGGTGGGGCGCCCCTGAGCCTCACAGGCCTTGCTATCAGGCGGACCGGCAGGTATACCCCAAAGGAAAGCGTGGCGATGAAGAAGCTCACGGGCCAGGGGGTCAGGGAGGCCAGCAGGATCCCCAGCCAGGTGTATATCAGACCCAAGAGAGCGGCCAGTGCGATTGCCCGTCCGGGTGTCCGGACCAGGCGTACCGCGGTCGCCGCGGGGCCGACCAGCAAGGCAAAGACCAGCAGGACCCCCACGACCTGGATGGCGATCGAAACGGTGAGCGCCACGATCACCAGAAAGAGGGCTCCTAAGACACGCACCGGAACTCCGCGGGCCTCGGCCAACTCCGGATCAAAGGAACTGAAGAATAGAGGACGCCCAAGACCGGCGAGGGCCGCCAGAATCCCGAGGCACAAGCAGGCGCTGATCAGCACGTCGCGGCGGCTGATGCCCACGATGGACCCGAACAGGATGCTGTAGGCCTGCTCGGCGTATCCATGATAGAGCGACAGGAAAAGGATGCCCAGGCCCAGGGCAAAGGTCATGATGACCCCGATCGCGATGTCCTGCTCGCGGATCTCCTGCCCGATGGCCGAGATGGCCAGACTGGCTGCGACGGTGAAGACCAGCAGGCCGTAGACGGGAGGCACCCCGAGCAGGACCGCCCCGGCCGCCCCGGCAAATCCGATGCTGGAGAGGGCGTGGCTGGCAAAGGTCAGGCCTCGCACGACCAGGAAGTAGCCCAGGATGGCCGCCGCGATCGCCACGATCGATCCTGCCAAGAAGGCGTTTTGAATGAACGCGTAGCCAAATATGGCGATCAACTTCTCAGACCCTCTCCCCCGGCAGAACCGGACGCCCCTAGGGTCCAGGACTTCGGAACCTACAGCTCGGCCCCGACGACAAAGTAGCGTCCCAGCGTTTGGACCACCTGAACCGACGAACCATAAAGCTGCGACAGGGTCGCCCCGGTGATGACTTCTTCCGGCGGGCCGATGGCAATGTGGCCCCGCGCCATGTAAAGCACCCGGTCCGTGACCGAGAGCAGTGGGTTGATGTCGTGGGCGACCAGGAGGACCGTCACCCCTCGCGAGCGGCAGAGCCGTTCCAAGAGGGCCACCGCCTCTTGCTGATGGGTCAGGTCCAGATTGGCCAGCGGCTCGTCCAGCAAGAGCAAGCACGGATCCGTGATGAGTGCCTGAGCGATCAAGAGACGCTGCTGTTCGCCGCCCGACAACTGTCCGATCGGTGCCTCGGCCAGGTCGAGCGCATCCACCTCCATAAGCGCCCGGTCAATCCTGTCTTTTCTTTTTCGGCTCGGAAGGCCGATCCCCCAGCGGTGGCCATCCAATCCGAACCCCACAAGATCCCGAGCTCGCAAGGCCAATTCGGCGTCGAGGGCGCGATGCTGAGGGGCATAACCGATCGCTTCAAGCCCGCGCCGGGGGGACTCGCAGAGGACGCGCACTCCTCCCGTGGTCGCCCGCACCAAACCCAGCAAGAGCCGCAGAAGAGTGGTCTTGCCGGCCCCATTTGGCCCCAGGACAACAATGAACTCACCTGGGTTAATGGAGAGGCTGACGTCCTGAAGGATAGACCTTCCGCCTAGCTCAACGCTGACGTTGTCCAGGGAAACAATGGGTTCGTCCATCCGAGTATTCCTCGCCAGTTACCTAGCCACCCAGTGCCTGTCCCAGGGCATTCAGCTGGTCCAGCATCCAGTTCTGGTAGTTCTTGCCAGGGGGCATGGTTTCAGACACGGGGACAACGGGAATCTTCAACCGGCTCGCCTCCTGCTGCAGGTTCGTCGTCACCGGGGTGACGGTTTGCACGTTGTAGATCAGGATCTTCACCTCATGGTTCGTAATCTGGTCATCGGTAGTCACCACCGTGTCAGCAGGCGGGTCGTTCCCCTCCGCTATGGCTTTCTCGAACTCAAAGGGAGTCAGGACCTTGAGGCCGATCGGTTCGCTTTGGTAAAGGAAGATGGTTTCGGTCAGGCCGACTGGGTTTCCGGCATACTTGCTGCTCAGCTCGTTGATCTTCTGCTGGATTGGCGCCAACGACTGCCGGAAAGCAACCAGGGCGGCATCATAGGCCGGCCTGTGGCTGGGATCGATCTTCTCCAAGTCGCCTGTGATCGCCTGGGCGATCGTCTGGATGTTGTCAAGCCCGTACCAGAAGTGCGGGTTGTCGGGCAGCTGGTGATTGGCGACGTTGGCTGCGACCAGCACAACCCGATTTGGGTTGGGGGAGGCCGAAAGGAGCTTATCCATCCAGGTGTCGTAGTCACCCCCGTTTTCCACCACCAGCTGTGCCCGGCTGACCGCCACACCGTTTTTGACGCTGGACTCATACTCGTGCGGGTCAATGTTCGGATCCGAGAGAATGCTGACGACGGAGACATTCCCGGCGCCCAACTGCTGCACGATGTCCCCATAGAAGTTTTCGGCAGCCACCACCGCAATGGTTGTTCCGGAAGGGGAAACTCCGCTGGATGCCGAGGGGGTCGCCACCCCAAAGCCCGTGAAGGCCGGGCCCCTACATGCGCTCAGACCCAAGGCGGCAAGCAACGCGCTCGCAACAAAGGGCGAAAACAAACTTCTCCGGCCGCAAGGCACATCGACCTCCCACGATTTGCCAAGTAACACTAATGGTACAAGGTATCATTAGATCGGGAGTCTAAGAGGAAGCGGCTGTCTTGTCAATACTGTGACAAAGTACTGTGACAAAGTATCGGTTTCCTTGGGAATACAGAGCTCGAAAGACCGCCAGCAGGCTGACGGGCTAACCAGAGAGGTCTCTTCCTTCCCGGTCCGGTCTGGGGATGGGTGCAGGCGCAAGAAGGAGGGGACGGTGCCTTGTCCGAACGATCGCATTCATTGCCGCCGTCCGTCTATTGAGGGGGCAGACTGCGCAGAAACTGGGCCGCCTGCTGGGCTGTACCCACTTTGATTACCTTGATGGTTCTCGCGACAGAAAGTGCGTCCGCGTAGTTCTCCACGGGGCACAAGAAGTACGAGGCTCCGGCTGCCTCCGCCGCAGCCACTTTCTGCTTAACCCCTCCGATGGGCCCGACGCTGCCATCCAGGTCGATCGTGCCGGTTCCGGCGATCTTGCGTCCACCGGTCAAGCCCTCGGGGGTGAGCAGATCATAAACCGTCAAGCTGAACATCAACCCGGCTGAGGGTCCACCCGTGATCTTCTGCGGAACAATCGCGATAGGGAAAGGAGGACGGAAGTCATAGCCGGCGGGCTCGATCTCGATCCCGAGCCTGGGCGCAGATTCGGGAGAGAGGGGAGGCAGGAGGGGAACATCGACCTCCATTCCGGTCTGACCGCGCTGCACTTTCAGACTCAAGGGAATCTGTAAGGATTGCGCCTTGATCTGGTCGATCAGATCCGATGGCGTCTGGATTGGTTTTCCATTCAAGCCCGTGATGACGTCACCGGGTTGTAAGAGGCCCGTGGCGTGGCTCCCAGGCAGGATCGAAACGACTTGAACGCCTTTGCCCACCATGGCCGTCGAGTAGCCAGCCAAGTTCAGGCCGACGGCGATCGCCGTCGTTTCTGAATCACTCAACATCTGATAGTCTTCCCGCGCTTGCTTTTGGAAAGTAGTGTTCCTGGGCAGAACCGTCTCCGGGGGCACGATCTGAACTACCGGATCAACTTTTCCAATCACCCACTCCCCCGCGGTGATCGGGGCCTGAGAGATGACCGTCGTCAGCAAGAACTCCCCGCGGTGGACATGACGGTATGGCGCTGGAATCTCAACCATGGGTTGTACCGCCAGAGCCACCCCCGGAGCCTCGAGCCCGTCGTTGGTCAGGAGGAGGCTGGAAGAAGCTCCCAGCAGAATCAACGTGAGCAGCCCGGCAGCCAGGTAGCCCAGGAAGCGAGCCCGTCCGCTTGGAGCTACAGCCATTGGGTCATCTTCCGCGAGGGCCGACGGCGTCCTTATTCCATCCACGACCAGGATGGCCAAGCCGAAGGTGATCGCCCCGGTCTGCAAGCTGAATCGTGAATGCTGGGCGATCAGAAACCCACCCCAAGCACAGAGCGCCGCGGCGATGATCATCGCAAAAATCCTGGCTGGCCGGCGTCCTGGGTCCGACCGTTGCGCCAGGCCGCGAGTCGCGACTCCCACCAGACGGCCTCCATCCAGGGGGAAGGCGGGAATGAGGTTGATGAGGAATAGCCAGGCGTTGAAAGCGGCTGCCAAAAGCATGCTGAGGTTCAGAACAGTACTGATCTGCGCGTTCCAGAGCAGATAACCCAGCCCGGCCAGCAGGAGGTTAGTCACTGGGCCGGCGCTTGCGGCCAGAGTCTCTCGCCCGGGGGAGGCTGAGGCAGTCCAGCCCTGCGCCACATCGCCCGAAATCAAGAGCGTCACCTTTGGTGGCCTGGTGCCTTCCAGGATCCGGGCCGCGCCGAAATGCGCCAGCAAGTGACAGACCAGAGATACCGCCACCAGAAGGCCGACGATCAGGGTCACGGTCCAGGTCTGGAACGGATTCAACGCCCCGCCGAATACCGGCAGATACACGTTGACCACAGCCCAAACCCCGGCCGGGATGACGATCAGCCAACTGAGACCGAATGCGATTCTGGGCAATCGCCCATTTCCTACGTTGTCAGCCATCGCAGAAAGGGCTTCCCGCCTGGGCATCAACGTGGGCCAGTTGAAGGCCCCGAACGCCGTAACTGTATCGTGCCAGGATGAGAGCGAGGGGAGAAAGGGGGAAAGCGAGATCGCCCTTCCCAGCGGCGAGGGAAAGAGGGGCCGGGTGCTTTGGGGAGGCTGGCTAGGGACTGCAATCTCGTTCAGGAGGAGGGCCGATCTGGCAAGTCCCCGTACTTGTCACCTCTTTGAGGGAGCAGCACCAGGATCTCTCGAGTCACTTCCTCGACCGACTTACTGGTGGCGTCGATAATGCGCCAGCCGCGTTGGCGGCTCTCCTCCTGCGAATAGCGCAGTTCCGCTCGCACCGCTTCGAGCGACGTGTATGGCTCGGCAGGGATTGCGAGATGTTCAACGCGCGCCGTGCGCAATTCGACCAGACGGCTGGCCGCCATAACCAGACAGAAAACGCGCCCGGGTGGGAAGGCAAGGAGGGCGGGGGGCGGTTCGATTTGAAGCACGAGGGGAACATTGGCCGCGAACCATCCTCGGTAGGCCAAGTAGAGCATGGTCGGCGTCTTCATCGTGCGCGAGACGCCGACCAGAACCAGTTCCGCCCGGCCCAGGTCCTCCGAGTTCTGGCCATCATCGTGCCGGAAGGCGAACTCAACCGCCTCAATCTCCCGGGTCTGAGCCGCCACGATCTGTTTGAAGAGTCCAGGCTTTTCTTGGGGGGTGAGCCGCAAATGGGTCGCCAGGCGGTCGAGCACCGGACCGAGCAAGTCCATGGAATCGACCCCCTGGGCCCGCGCCTCTGCGAGCAGTTGGTGCCGCAATTCGTCCGAAACGAGCGTGTGAAGGATCAGGGAGTCTGTGCCGGCCGCTTCGCGCACCACATCCTGGATCTGCTCAGCGCTTCGAATATCGCCGCGCCGCAGGACCTTGGCTGGCGCTCCCTGGAACTGGACCAGCGCCGAGAGCAAGACCCGTTCTGCTGTCTCACCGGTGGAATCAGAGACCGCATAGATCGTCAGCACAGGCCCTCCTGACCCGTGTGATTCAGCCGTGGCCTCGCTTATATCCTCATGGAGGGCTTGACGCCCTGGCGAGCCAGGGGGCGTTCGCCTCCATCTCCTCCCGCGGCCATCGGTGTGCGAGGGAAGCAAGCCCACGAGACGGATTGAGGATCCTGCCCGGGGGGCGATTCCGTGAAATGCGCTCGGCCGACCCCGCGGCGAAGTGATTGCAGGTTCCGGCAAGCGACCTGCAGGGCGCGACGACTAGGCATTGCCACGAGTTATGTGAGGGTCTGGGCCCTCCGCGTACTTCTCGACTCGAATTACCCTAGCCTTCGATCGCAGGACGGAGGGGACTGCCAGGGAAGCCTGCTCGGCGTTCTCGGCTTCAACAATCGCCCATCCCTCATGGACGCCGAAATGGCAGCCCCATTCGAAGTTCTGGAGGTACCCTTGGGCGCGGACGTAGCCAACCAGCAATGTGCACTCCTCTGGATCATGTGGTGATTCGATCAGATACCTGTCCATTCTTGCCTCCTGGCGCAACCAATCCCGTCACCCTGCGACCCGGCCTGGCTCCCGGCACGAGAGCGTCTGGGGTCCATTGTCAGTCATTCTGGCATTCCTATCATCGAGGATGCTCCAATTCCAACAATTATTATCCACTATACTTGTCTTCCTTGCCGGACGCAAGGAGAAGCGCTGTCCCAACTAGGCGCCAAACAGGCTGAGGCTCCCGGGAACCCTCCTAGGAAAGCCCTTCTGGAGGGTAGGCACCTCCGGCCGGGGGTGCTATAATGCGACATTCATTGTCAGATATGAACAGGTTGAACCGGCAACCGGCGAGACGCCCCTTGGGTGCGGGGCCACTTTCTCCCGGCGATTCCCGCTGGTAAGGCGAAGGGGACCACACATGGCTCCACTGGTTTATCACGATGGACAACGCGCGATCCAGGCGGAAGCGAAAACCACCCATGTCGCTGACAATCTTGCCGACTGGGTCGGCCCGGTGGGCGAGTTCGCAGGAATTGCCGATCTTGCTCTGCTTTCCACTGACCGACAGGGTACTCTGCAATTCACGCTCCTTTCCGGGCCTCCACCGCTGGTCGAGGTTGAGCCACACTCGCCGAACAGGATTATCTTCCCCTCCATCCTTGCCAAGCACGTTCCCTCCGGGGCCCGTTGCGGAGGGCTCCTCATAAATCTGAGCCAGGCTCGCCGGGCCCGGGTCAACGGAACCGTCTGGCAACACGCGGATGGGCTGGAGCTTCTGGCCGACGAGACTTTCACGCTCTGTCGCAAGTACATGGCTTCCTCTCTCCCTATCGCGAGTGACCTGCTGATTGGTCCCGAGTCCCGGGAGCCGCTTTCCTTGGACAACCCCTGGCTGGCTCAACTGTTGGCCAAGGCGGAGACCTCATTCCTGGCGAGCATCAGTCCCCAGGGCCATCCTGATGTTGCTCATCGCGGAGGTCAGCCTGGATTCCTCAAGCTCGATTCTTTGCAGAGAACTCTCACGTGGACGGAGTACCTTGGGGACGGTGTCTTCAAGAGCGCCGGAAATATTCGGGCCACAGGCTCTCTCACGCTTCTGATTCCCGATTTGGATGATGGCGACGCCGTGGAGATTAGTGGACAGGGGCGGTACCAGAACTTGCGGTCGGAACGGCACCAGCGCATGGATCCCTTGGTTCAGGACCAGGAGCCATATCCTGTGCAGGGTGTCATGGTATGTGAGATTCAGAACGCCGCGAAGCTTCGGCGCGTGCTTCATCTCTCGCCGCAGGCTTCCGAGGGGGGTGAAAGTCACCTCCCATTCTTCCGTAGACGAGCAACAGCCCCAATAGAAAGGGTAGCTGGAATCTCAACGGAATTGCCGGGCTGGCCTGCGGTTCGAGGCCGCCTCTGGCTCCCCGCGGTCTCCGGCAGACAGCAATCGTCCGCTGCCCCACCCGAGCGATGGAACGGTTCCCGAGGCAGCAGAGTCCAATACCTTCACCAGCCCCGTCCCATCCAGGTTCATCACAAACATCCCTGATTCGGTGACGAAGTCCACGTGCTTGCCGTCCGGCGCGTTGTTCCCATACAGCCCTGATTGGTACACTGAGGTGAGACGTTTGGGCTGACCCCGCGTGACAGGGATGCGCCACCAGTCTGAGGGAGCTCCATCGGCGAGGACCGGCTGCACTGCCAAGAGCTGGTCAAGCGGCGAGAGCGACTGGACGGGGCCTAACCCCTTCGCGCTGAAAGTCAGGAGGGCCCCATCTGGCGAGAAGAATGGAGCCTCCACCGCGTCGAAGGGCTTGCGGCCAGTGGGACGCTCTACGGCCTGCTGCGAGAAGTAGGGGAGGCCGTGGAACGAATCACACAGATCGTCGCCGCCGTGAAGGATTATTGCTACCTCGACCGCGCACCCGTCCAGAGGGTCGACCTCCACCAGGGTCTGGAGAGGACACTCGTCATTCTCAAACGCAAGTTCAAGCCGGGCGTCCGGACCCTGAGGGAGTATGCGCCCAACCTGCCGCAGATCGGAGGCTATGGAAGCGAGCTCGACCAAGTCTGGACGAAGCTTATTTCCAAGGCGGTGGAAGCCATGAAAGGCCGCGGCCAGCTGACCCTGCGAATGAGTGCCTCAAATGGTTCCGCAACGGTCGCGATCGGGGACACGGGGGAGGGCCTTCCTCCTGAATCCCAGCCGCGGATCTTTGAGCCGTTCTTTACGACGAAACCGCCCGGCGAAGGAACCGGGCTCGGCCTTCCAATCGCGTACAACATTGTGGTGCATCGCCACCGTGGGAAGATTGTGTTCACCTCCCGGCCCGGTGAAACCTGGTTCCGCGTCACCCTTCCTATTCAACTCGAACAAGGCGAAAAATGACGGACGATCAGATTCTTGGGATTCTCCAATCGACTCGCACAATTGCCACGGTCGGCCTTTCCTCCAGTCCGGCCAAGGTCAGTTATCAGGTGGCGGCCTATCTGCAGAGCCGGGGGTATCGGGTGATCCCGGTCAACCCGAGTGCCCAGATGATCCTGGGCGAGAAAGCTTACCCGGATCTTGCCTCCATCCCATTCCCGGTGGACGTGATCCAGGTCTTCCGACCCGCGCAGGAGGTCCCCGCCATCGCCCGTCAGGCAGCCGCGACGGGTGCGAAGGTCCTTTGGATGCAGGAGGGCATATCCAGCGCCGAGGGGAAGGGAATCGCGGAGCAGGCCGGGCTCAAGGTGATAATGGATCGGTGCATGAGGACCGAGCACATGCAGTTGATAGGCAACCGGGAACGATCGGAAGGACCCCATTGACGTGCAGGTGGCGGGCAAGGCTCAGATGGGATTCTTTGCCCGGGCCCCGGGCCTGGGAAGACCCCCTGCCGGAGCGAATCCGGTGCGCAGGCGCCCATGAAAGGGATCAGCGGAGGTTCTCCAAGTTTGAGGACATTCGATCTCCGCGCGTCTCCTCCAGGAAGCATCAGTTTGTCCGGCTGGTCGAACGAGCGGCCGGCGTTTCCGGCGAGATGGGCCCGGGCATGCAACCCCACGGCGCATGGACTGGCTTGGCCCCTCGAGGTGGCCATGAGGGTCCGGGCGGTTGGGGCATTCCTTGGAGGCTCAGCTCGCCCCCCGGGGAGATGCGACTCAGACTTGGGAGGGGAGGAGGCAGGGCCGGGCCGGAGAGCCCTCCGGCCGGGGCCACCTGGCCCGACTCTTGCACCAGAAACCCAGTGGTGCAAAATGCCCTTTGACTATAGAATTGGCTCTGCATCGAGCCAATGCTTTGGGTGGGCGGCGGGGCGGGGAATGGCCCAGCGCGCCCCCTGCCACTCTTGGAGGAGAGATGAAACATCACAAGCGATCTTCCCTTGCGCTGAGCGCGGTCGCCCTGGCGGTGGTCGCCTCAATTGTCGCCTGCGCCGTGCCAGGTCAGGGGGCACAGCCGATTCCGCCGACCCTGGCCCTGCCGACCTCGCTGCCCATTGTGACCCTGGCCCCGCCCGACACATCGACACCGGTGCCAACGGATACCGAAGCGCCGACGCAGACGGCTGTGGTCATCACCGCCACTCCGCTTCCAATTCCGACGGCGACCTCAACGCCTTTTGCGCTCGTAACAGTTCCCCCTGCCTCGGCGGTCACGTTCTCGAGTGTGACCCACAGTACCAGTGTCTTGTACGACGACGGGCCCTGTGCGCCGATCTCGGTCGAATTCTCGGTCATCGTCACTCCCCTTAGCAACTTCGCGCACGTCTATCTGTTCACCGCGCTGCCCTGGTTTGGCTCACCGTATTTGCATTGGGATAATGGAATTGGTATGAACAACAACCCGGGGTCAACGTACTTCTGGAAATCGGTCACCCACAGCTACATCAACAATGCGGACTTCGTCACACCGGAGGCGCGTCCCGTATTTGACCCGGCCCCGCTCTCATACCAGTTCGTTGCGGTTGATCGGGGGGGGAATGTCGTGGGTCGGAGTCTCGTGTATAGCAACATCACGTATTACATGTGCAAATAGGAAGGCCACTGGCGCTGGCATAGAACCGCGGGAGGACTCTAGTTCCCCAGATTGAGCCCCTTGATCGGGCTAATCCGTCCTGTGGTGTCTGGAAAGGGCCGTAGCCTGCAGGCTAGGGTCCTTTCTATTTCCCTGGGAGAAACGACCTCGGCTTCTCTGTGGAGAAGTTGAAAGTAGCTCTCGTAAGCCTGGGCGACGGCCGGATCGCACACGGCCTGCGTGAGGTTCAGTGGTCCGTGGATGGCCCCCTCGGTCCCGTTGGTCGACCCCGTCCAGACCGCTTGCGGGGCGCCATCCTTGAGCAGAGCCACGCCCAGACAATGCCGAGCATGCTTCCCTTGTCCGAAGCAGCCGAAGTGCCGTCGCTATCCCACTAGTCTCTCGAGGGTCTTCCCCCTGCGGCTTGGCGTTCTGTTTGCCCCATGCGACCGGATGGTGGGGGATCCTATCCTTCAGGCGACTGGAAGGGGAAGCGTCATTTCTTGCCCTCGAGGATCCCGATGGTTCCCAGCATGAAGGGCAGTTTCAAAGCCCTTGGAATGAACTTCAAATCGCGCGTGGGAACGAATCTGACCTCCTCGATACCCCACTCTCGGATGGTTGCAAGCAATTCCTGCGGATCCCCGTAAACGCTTTTCCACAGGAACAGATCCTGAAACGCAAATCTCCCCCCCTTTCTTACAACCCTCAAGGCTTCCTTGATCAATGCCTTCTTGTCCCGCACCTGGCGCACCTCGTGGAACACCAGATTGCTGACGGCCGCCTCGAAGGTCGAATCTTCAAACGGCAGCGCCGCGGCGCTTGCCCTTTGGAAGGTGGTCCGTTCGGACACCCCCTCGATCTCCGCGTTCCTCTCACAAACGCCTTTCGAATACTCCCAAGCGGCCCCCCAGGAGTCCACGCCGATGGCTTCCGCCTTGGGAAACCTCTTCGCGACCGCGATCGTGAGGGGACCGTTTCCACACCCGATGTCAATTGCTTTGCCCTCTCCCTCCCAGTCCAGATGGTCCAACACCAGGGCCTGGACCCTGGCCTGGACGTTCCCGCCTCTGGGCGAGAGCCGGTAGCGTGCATGGGCAAAGTAGACAAATACCGCAAGGAAGGCAATGGCGAATACGGCAAGGGCTGGGATCAGGAACGACAGCCCTGCGACGAGGAGGCAGATCGCGCCGGGGATATACAGCAATCGGGTGGACACCCAATTGCCATAGTCTGGTTTGTTCGCTGCGGGTTGGTTCATGAACTGGTCTCTCCTCCCCTCGCCCAGAGTTCCAGGGAGGCGACAGGTGCTGTGCTCTGGATGGTCGCCATTACCGGGACGTAGGTGTTCACCGGCCAGCTTGTCAGACTGCCAGGGCGAACCAGCGTGACCAGCAGGACTTGATTCTGAGCTGAGAGGGGTGCTTGCCTGAGATGCCGGTATACCCGGACACCCAACACCCCTCCTGCTACCAGAAGAGCGAACGCCGCAAATGCCTCGATTCCAAGCAATATTCGAACCCGAGTGGACATGGGCCTCCCAATGTGTTCAAAATCCGGCCGTCGGGTTTCCTGACCGGGGGGTGCTCCTTTTCCCCGTTCCCTCTCGAGGCAAGCCATGTCCGAGCAGAGCCCATTTGGAACTGGTGCAAGGCGTGACAGGTCAGCTTGGCATCAGGACTTCCCGGGTAACCTGTCGTTGGCCATTTTGGAAAGGGGGCACAAACCACCCGAACAAGATGTGCTTTCCTTCACGAGGAGTATAGATCACCCTTGACACTCGGGCAACTCATCCGCTGGGGGTAGCTGCTCCCGAAGCGTGCGGCGGGGGAGAAGAAAACGTGGTGCGTGAGACCTCTGGATAGCGCCAAGGATAAGCGAAAGAGGGATGTTCTTGATTTCTGGGAAGCCGAGATGGCACCTGCATGCACCGCCCTCCCGCCGAAAACCGTCCTGGGGATGGCCAGGATGGGTTGGCTACAGGAAGGCGCGGCGGCTCTCACACTTGAGCAAAACGCACAGGCGCGGATGGTTGGATGGGACTAGGCCGGCTCGAGCCTTGCCGCCAATTCCCCGCGGACGATGCGTCCTGTGAACGGGAATCCCGTATCGGGGAGTGTCGGATCGAGGGCGGGGAAACCGCCTTACCTTGTGACCCTTTCCAAGAGCTCACGGTAGTAGATGTAGTTTTGCGGGGGGACATCTTTCCTCACGCGGCCGTCCGCGAGTGGAACGTAGCCCCCCTCCCGCAACAGAGGCGGGACTTTTTCCTCCACCTCGCGGCGAATCGCCTCTGGGTTCTTGCGCAGCACGTCCAGGTCAATGCCCCCGATCAGGCGCAGGTTCCGGCCGAACTCCCGCCGCAGGGAACGGTAGTCCATCGCCTCGGTGTTGACCTCGCAGGCCCACAGGCTATCCAGGCCGTGGTTGAGCAAGACCGGAAGCAGGGCACGGGCATTGGCATAGGTGCGCAGGATGACGATATCCACATTGTGCCGGCGCAGCACCTCCAGAACGGGTAAGTAGCTGGGCATGACCAAATCCGCGTACATCCCCGGCGAGATCAAGGGCCCGTGGTTGGCTCCAATCGGCTCGCTGAAGATGGCCGAGTCGATTTCAACCTCCTGCAGGGCCCGCTCCGTCAGCGCGGCGACGAACTCACCCTGCATTTGCATGGCCTCTCGCACGAACCTCGGATCGTCGACCAATAGGTCCATCAATTCGTGAAACCGACGCCAGTCCCGGACCCCCATGGTCAGAAAGAATCCCTCGTGCACTCGCAGCATGAGCACATGATCCCGATTCTTCCAGAGGGCCGTTCGTTCCCGCCAATTCTCCGGCAGGCGGCTGGGGTCTTGCGGATCGATTCGCCGCTGGAAGTCTTTGAGATCCGCGCGCGTCGCCGGCCAATGCCTGGGCCTGGGATGGGGATCGACGTCGAGTTCGATCTCCTCGCGCGGGTCGGTGGAGAATCTCGCGCGGATGAATTCCGGCGAGATCCCTTGCTTGCGCCAAGCCTCAAAGACCTCCGTCCGGATGCCTTCTTCAAAATAGGGCACGTGGTCGGGCGTGCCATGGCGCATGGTCGCCAGATAGCGCTTGCGCGTGTTCATGAAGCCTTAGTTCCCATCTCGCACCCTGCGGAGCGCCGTCGCTCGCGGGTCAAGTGTAGCCGTCCCATGAGGAATGGCAATTCCGCCAGGGCGCCAGCGGGAAAGAGAGGGAACCATCCCCGGCTTGCTCCAATCCCAATCCGCGCCGACGTGCTCAGAGCGGCCGCCTCCATCGAACAGCGGTGGGTTTGGGGTTGGGTCTCGGGATCCTCCGGAAGTCCAGGCTCAGAGGCTTCCCAAGGGACACTTGGAGGCAAGGAGTCGGTCCTCCCAGGCGCCCGAGCGAGTGTCCATCCTTTGTCACCCTGACAGTGCCCATGCGCAGGGAAGACTGCCAGTCATCCCTCCTAACCCGCATCCCAACACGGAAAGGATTGCGGGCAGGGGGGGCCAGTCGGTCTGCCCGCTCCGTGGTCATTCCTGTCCAGGAGGCCTGTGGCTTTCGGCAAGGACGGCATGACCTATCGAATGCACCGGACCGTCCTATGGCTCCTTCCGCGCCTCGGAGCGGACGAGGACGCTCTCCGGCACTTGATGTTTCTGGTTCACGATCAAAAGGGTGGCCACCAGGGTTGAAATCGGGACCGCAGCCACCAGCCCCAGGGATCCGACCAGGGTGCGCACGATCTCCTCGGAAAGCAATTCTGAGTTGATGAAGAACCCGTAGTTGCCGTTGCCCAGGGTGAACATGAGGAGAAGAGGCAGGGAGGCCCCGGTATAGGCCAGCACCAGGGTGTTGACGGTTGCCGCCACGTGGTCCTGGCCAATGCGCATGGCCTTCTCGAAAGTCCGCCGGACACCCAGGGACGGGTTGGCGTCATAAATCTCGACCACGGCTGCGGACTGCGAGGTGACCAGGTCGCCCAGCACCCCCACCGCGCCGATGATCATCGCCCCAAGCAACAAGCCCCGCGGGTCGATCTGGGCAGACAGCGACTGCATGAGGTACATGACGTTCTCATCCCCGTAACCGGTCAAGCGGGTCAAGAACACGAAGAGCGACGAGAGGGCCCCGGTCAGCAGGAGCGAAAGCGTCATGCTGATGGCGGACGCGTGGGTCTTCATGTTCCAGCCGTAAGTCAAATAGAGGGTTGCGCCAACCAGGAGGATCGCCCCCGTCAAGCTCACTCGGACCGGGTCCTCTCCCGCGAGGATGTGGGGGATGACATAGCGGACGATCACCACCATGGTAATCGCCAGGGCCACAAGGCTGCCCAGACCCTTCCAGCGGCCCATCGCCAGCATCGCCAGCACAAAGGCCAGGAGCAGGATGAGCAGAGGCTGCATGCGGACGAAATCGGCGTAGTTCGCCTGCAGTTGACCACTCGGGCTCTTGCCCAGCTCCACATAGATCTCGTCGCCCGGGGCGAGGCGGAATTGACTCTCGCCGTAGTAGTTCACCTCGGTTTTCACGCCCTGGTATTGACCGTCCAGTATCTGCACGATCATCCTCTGGTAGGGTTGGCTTTTGCCGCCCAGGGTCGCCGTATCTTCTTGAGTGACATACAACACCCGACCCCGAGCGGTCTGTGAGCCCAGAGTCGCCGTGCCGGCGGGGATTTGGACCCGTTCGGAGAGACTCGGGAGGCCCCAGATGAGGAAGGCCATGACCAGGGCGGTGATGACAACAAGCGGGATCAGGAAGCGAATGGAGCCTCTCCGTAGCACAAGACCTCTCTTTCCCGTCACCAGCGGTTCCGACGGGTAACGTTGAGGGCAAACTCAGGGCCCTTGCCACTCTCCGGTCCGGAAAGAGGACTTATCTTAGCCCAAACACCTTCTTGCTTCCACGCGGGGATCCCGACGTTGGTGTTGGAGGCCCGGTTAGGCCAGCGACACATGAGATTCTCCCATGGTGGAATCGAAATCCACGGCGCAGCTACGGCACCTCGCGCAAGGGGTTCTCTGGCGAATCGCGCGAGGGCCGCTCCGTGGGCCATTATGTTACAGCCTGGAAGCGGTGATACGGAGTGGGAATTGTGCGGAGTGGGTCTCTTGCCGGCGGGGCGGGAATTGCAAGGAATTCGAACTCAAGCGATCCTGCCTCGGCCTGGGAGGATTTGCGCCTGGACTTACCGAACCGCAGCGGGTCCGGCAGGTGAAATGTCTGTTGCTGCCTCGCCCCGCCCTCTTCTGGCCGTGTGCCCTATCCTTCGGATCGCCCAAGCGGGGTGTTGGCAGAGCTGGACACAGGATGGGCCCCAGACCAAACAGGTGTCTGGGGGCTATCCTCATGCGCCTGGGTGGCGGGGTCGCTTCTCCTTAGGGGCCACACATCTTGGAAGAGCTCCCTGGCAGGAGCGCTTGGCTTGACGGGATCGTTTAAGCAACCGAAGAGAAACCTCAGTGCATCCGTGACTCTGTGCCTTCGCGGACGCCGCTCGGAGCCCGGAGAAGGGGGATCTACACCGAGGCCCGGATTCCCGGGATCGCCGAAATGACGATCCCGATACCCGCGGCCACGCAGACGCGATTAATCACCAATCCGCCCAGAGAGAGGATCGGGACGGTGTGCCGGGGAGAAACTGGCGGGCAGGGTGGTTCAGTAGTTTTCCTGTGTTCATTGTACTTTTCTGCCAAAGGGTAACTCCATCGCCATTTCGGATGATTTATGGACCAATCCTAAGCAGCTCTGCATTTCCGGCCGATACACGGAATAACTGCCCTTGAAACGCATATACCCCAGCCGTACAGCGGGAGGGGTCTACCATCCTCATCACCTGGCTGGCCAGGTAAGACGTGTCCGCGAGCTCTGCGCCGTCCAGTGGGCCCACCTGGCATGTACTCACCGGTGGGAATAAGTCCTTCTTGGTTTCCAATAGATCGATGGCTGCATTCAAACCCTCCATGCGTGGAAGATGGTAGCGGTCGAACGCAGGTGAATAAGGCGCTGCCATGAATTTGGGTCGGTAGGGGTAATCTGCCTCGAAAATAGCCTGAACGGGCTTCCCCTCTGGGGAAATGTACGTTTCCAGAAGCTTTTTCCCGCCCTCACTGGTGGGCCAGATACTGAATGGGAGAGCCACCAGGTTGTCCAGCTTGGAGACCAGGTCCTGTCGTCCGGTACGCGCCAGGAAAGAGCGCAGGGTGTCATCGTTTTCACGTAGCTCCCAGGTGATCACATCAGCAGGAGTCAGGTCCAGGCGAGGGTGATTGTAGGTGTGGTTGTAAGGGATGGCGTTGTGCTCGATGCACCATACAATCACCTTGGCTAGGCTGTCTTCCCAATCTTTTCCCAACAGAAAACGCCCATCCACACGCTCATTGGCATAGTATTTGTCACCCAGGTTTACAAATAGGGCTACAGAAAAACCAAAATCAGGATGTTGCTGTGAAAACTGCCACAGGACGCCGATCCCGGAATCTGTCGATGGCTGACCATCTTCGTTTAGAAAGATCTGGTCGGCAAAGAACAAATCATCCATGGTCAAGATCAAAGGGCGCCGCCCGGCTTGCAAAGTCAGGTTGCCGTTCAACCAATCTTCCAGGGGGATCAGGCTGTAACCAGCATCATATAATCGCTGCAAATGGTCCCGGAAATCCTTCAGGCGCATTTTGGTGGTTGTGGAATAAGGTGCAGTATCTGGCAAGAAGCGGTGATAGACCAGAACGGGTACCTGTGGATCCTTGGGCCAGACTGTCGCCGGTAGGTACAGCGGGAGAATGGTGGGAGAAGGGATGTTGGTGGAGGCAGGTTTCAGAGGTGGGGTCAAGAAAGGTGCAGGGGATCGCGTTGGAAGTGCCGTCATCGTTGGATTGATAACCGGAGAAGGTGTGAGCATGGATTGGGAGGCCGCCGGTCCGCTGCAGCTCCCCAGCCCGACAGTGATCAAAGCCAGGACGATAATCTTAGGTGACCGATAAGGCACGTTTGGCTCCAATGATGCGGGCAATAGTCGTTTTGACATAGTCGATAAGAGCCAGAGGCACAGATTCTAGGCCGTTTCATGCGGACATACGAGTAGCCTGCACCATTCAATGCGCTTCCGACCTCACCCCAACCCCTGCTCGCCGCGGCCTATCTTAACCTACAGTTTTCGACCCGAGGGGGAGAAACGAGCCAGGCACCAGCGGTATCCGCGAGACGCTGTAGCCCCCGCCAAACACATGCCCGCCTCCATCCGCCCTGCCAGGGCGGTGGAGGCCGCGGCAAGGCGCGAGCCCGCGGCTCGCCCTGGCAGGCGCTGGCCAGGAGGAGAGTGCCGAAGGGAAGTTCTGTAGGAGGATGACGCACGGGAGCTGGCCCAGGATACGGATCTCTGCCTCTATCCAAATTGGATGTTCTCGAGGATTTGGGAGGGTGGAGAGGCGGGGCTCCCTTCCAGATTAAGGTGAACCCCCGTGGAGTGATCCCGCGCAAGCAGCCGCCCGTCCGTGGGCCGCTGCACCTCGATCAGCCAGGTGCCGCCAAGGCGTCGCACCTCCACCAGCTGGCTCACGATCCTGACGTCCTCGCCGGCCCTTGGCAGGGAAAGGATCTGGCAGTCATGGCGGGTCTGCACCGTGAAAAACCCGGCGGCCAGCCAGCGCTCCACCGGCCATCCCGCTTGGTCACAGGCGCTGGAAAGGCTTTCCTCAAGCATCCGGAAGAGAGCCTGCAGGTGGACTTGCCCAGTCGGATCCACTTCATTGCGCTCGACACGGTGGTCCAGGAAGTATCTTTTCGCTTGGGAGGAGGCAGGAGCCCTGCGCGGTTCCCGGGGGAGAATTCCCCGGTCTTGTGGAAGTCTCGTCATCAATTCCGCGGGAATCTGCTGGGGCTCGTTCGTCCCCTTGCGGTTACGGGACCAGGCACCCAGCCCGCGGAAGAGGGGCAGGGTTGTATTGGCACTATTGGATGTTCGCCGAAGCATCTCGAAGCCAAAAGCCGGATGGACCGGATCCGGCTTCGCCAACCAGAGGTTCCCTTCCAAGGCATCTCCATAGGCTGCTGCCTGCCGGTACTCGAGAGTCAGTGAGCGTGCCTGCCAGGAGTATTCGCCTTGCGGTTGCCAGTCGAGCGCGTAGCCCATCGAGGCCAGGCACTCGGCCAGGGCCTGCTCGAAGAAGCTCATGTAGACGGCGTTGTTCACGTGTCCGTAAAAGTCACAGTCGCTGGGTCTGAGCTGTAGCCGCAGGGAAGGCATACAGACGCCTCCAAAGGTTTCCGGCAGAAGAAAAGCCGCGGGCAGCCGAAATCAACTCCAACCTGAGAAGGCCCAGGCCATGTTGGTCATCGGCCTTTGGCCAGCAGAAGAGCCGCCCTACTTGATCGTCAGAAGTCTGCAGAAAGGTCGGACACTTGCCGGGCGAGGGCACCTTGAGTGGGCACCGTGCCCTCCGGCGAGCAATGCGGCGCGACATCCGGGCGGGAAGGCCCGAATCGCGAGCTCGGAGGCGAGATCTTCCTCTAATGAACGCATCGCCCGGATGATGAGCACGATGGGCTGAGAACCTACTGGAAAGATAAGGGCAGAGCGGGCCCGAGTCGAGTCCGAGCGGCGGCCTTCCCCTCCCATCCGCCTCAGCGCAGCGTGCCAAGAGGACGCCTGCAGGGTGCCTTCCCCTGTTCACCCAGTCGGGCTAGGCGTTCTCAAGGTATCGTTCGATTTCCCAGTCGGTGACATGAATGCGGTAGTCGTCCCACTCCTCGTGCTTGGCCCGATCAAATGCCTCATACACCGCACGGCCAAGAGCCCCCTGGACGACCTCGTCCTTGCTCAGCTCAGCCAGAGCTTCCAAGAGCGAGCCGGGGAGCACGGGAATGCCGCGACGCTTCACCTCCTCTTCCGAAAGATGGTACACGTCGACATTGTTGACGTGCGCAGGAGGTGTCAGCTTGCGGTCGACCCCGTCCATTCCCGCCGCCAGCATCGCGGCGAATGCCAAATAGGGGTTGCAGGAGGGATCCGGAAAGCGCAGTTCGATCCGCGCGCCGCTCTTTTTCCCCGCTGAGTAGCGTGGGATGCGGATAAGCGCCGAGCGGTTGATCTGAGCCCAGCACACGAAGACTGGGGCTTCGTAACCCGGCACGATGCGCTTGTAGGAGTTCACGGTCGGAGCCACCACGGCCGCCAGCGCACGGGCGTGATCGATCAATCCAGCCAGGAACGATTTGGCCAGGGGGGAAAGGTGAAACTCATCCTTGGGGTCATAGAAGAGATTGGAGGCCCTCGCTCCGCGGGTGGTCTTCTGGAACAGGCTCATATGCGTGTGCATGCCTGATCCGTTGATCCCAAAAATCGGCTTGGGCATGAAAGTGGCTGTCAAGTTGTTCAGGTTGGCTACCGCCTTGACAGCATACTTGAAGGTGACCGCATTGTCGGCTGTGGCCAGCGCGTCCGCATAATGGAAGTCGATTTCGTGCTGTCCCAGGGCCACCTCGTGGTGGCCCATTTCGACCTCCAGGCCCATCTGCTCGAGGGCAACAATGATCTGGTTCCGCACGCGCTGAGCCTCATCGCGCGCCGAGAAGTCGAAGTAGGACCCGGTGTCATGGGGAACCGGGCGGATGTCGCCGTCGCGGCGGAAGAGAAAGAACTCGAGTTCGGGGCCGGTGTTGAATTGCCAACCTCGATCGGCTGCCTTGCCCAGCATCCGCTTGAGCGCCCCGCGCGGATCCCCGGCGAAGGGCTCGGCCTCGGACGTGTAAACATCGCAAAACATGCGCGCCCGCTTGCGCTCCGGCTCGCTCCAGGGAAGCACCTGATAGGTGGAGACGTCCGGACGAAGAAGCATGTCCGATTCCTGGATTCGGGCGAACCCCTCGATCGAGGAGCCGTCAAACCAAACCCCATTCTCCAAGGCGTCTTCCAGGCGGTGGGCAGGGAGATCAACGCTCTTGACCGTCCCGACCACATCGATGAATTGCAGACATACAAATCGAACCCCATCGTGTCCAATCCGCTTGATCAAGTCCTCGGCCATGGCTCATTCTCCCGGATGTGAATCATAGCCCAGCTTGCCTTTTTCTGGGGCTCGACTTCTGGGCGCGGGCCGAGCGCAGGTCGTGTTATCCGAGCGGACCCGGGGGCAAGGAGACGGTCCTGTCTCGGTGAGCACGGAGGGGCAAGGTGCCGGTGCGCCCACCCCTTGGGGACCGGAATGCAAGTAGCCAGCGCTTAGCTGCTCCTAGCATTCTCGCGCGGACTGGCATGGGTTCCCGTAGGCCAAATGGGTTGGCAACCCGGATCGGGCAGCAGATTGGGAGCCATCGCGGTAGACGTCCCACTTCGATACCCCAAGTCTACCCCCCGAAGGCCCAATCCTCGTCCAGAGTTCAGAAGTCGATCTGCGGTCACGCCCAGTGACGGGCGGTCCTGGCTCCCAGGCGGCAATCTGCTGACGGACCGAATGGCAGAACGCGGGCTGGCATTGCTGATTGTGCCTAGGCAAGCATGGCATTCCGGTCTCGCCAGGCAGCTCTCCCTCTCGCGAGCAGGAATTGCCGCAATTCCGCGTGGGATCGAGGCGAAGAATCGTGCAATTCGGGGGACGGGTTCCTTGAATGGATCAGCGCGCGAAGATCTGGCAGGGCCGGGAACGTGGAGAAGGGGGTCGGAACGAGAAATACTGGCGAGCAGATGGGGTGGGCAGCCCGCCCCGGCTCTGGCAGCTGTCGCCAATTCATGAAGATGAGATATCATTTGGCAGGCCGCGGCATTTCCGGCAAGGACTTGCCAGTTTGGGATCCCATGGTCCCGGTCGCCGCGGGAAGATCCTAGCGGATCGAAAGGGTTTCATTCTTGGATGAGGAGGAACGAGATGACATCAAGAAGTCCCCAAGCGGCTGCGGTGGAAACCATCGAGGACCCTCCCGTTGCACGAGCTCTGTTCAGTTCCGTCCGCTGGTCGTGGATTTGGCTGATCGTCCGAGTCTATGCCGGCTATCAGTGGATTCAGGCCGGGTGGGGGAAGATCCACAGCGATACCTGGGTCGGATCCAAGGCGGGAACCGCGCTGGGTGGGTTTGTTAAGGGCGCGCTAGGGCAGGCAACTGGGGCCCACCCGAACGTTCAGGGCTGGTACGCCGCATTCCTCCAGAATGCGGTTCTCCCGCATTTGGGGGCCTGGAGCTACGTCGTGAGTTGGGGCGAATTTCTGGTTGGGGTCGCCCTGATCCTCGGGATCTTCACTGGTCTCGCCGCCTTCTTCGGTTGCTTCATGAACATGAACTACCTTCTTTCCGGGGCGGTGAGCATCAACCCAATCCTGCTGATCCTGGAGATCTTAATCATCCTGGCCTGGAAAACGGCGGGCTGGTGGGGGCTGGACCGATGGTTGCTTTCCTGGTTGGGAACTCCCTGGAGCCCAGGGAAGGTGATCGGTCCAGGGAAAACCTAGCCAGGACGATCGCACTCCGGGCGGGACCTCACGCCCAAACAGTGGGAGGAATCAGGTCCGAATCGGCGTGCCCGTCTGGAAACCCATCCTGATGGGTGCCCTTCCGAGATACGGGGCCGATGGCGGTAGATCGAGCCCGAGATGAAAGCGGCCGATTACCCAGGCGAGCGGCTATTCCAAAGAAGGTGGGCAGGGCCTGATTTGCTCAGCGCCTCTCCCCCTCGGAAGGCCGCGCATCCGAATTGTCCGACCGACCTGTGGCCGACTCAGCTGTGGGCCTGTGCCTCTATCCACCCCGTAGGATATCTAGGGCAGGGGGGCCATGGAGGGCATCCTCCGGATCCCCTGGATCGAACATTCCTTGCAAGGGTTCGGCGCGGAAATGGAATGGTCGACAAGATCATGGCGAGTGAGTGGGGGGAGAGTGAGACGCCTCCTTCCCGCGTCTTCCTCAGGAGATGAGAGCGCGGCTGCGTCTTTCCCGGCGAAAGGAGCCCAGGAAAGTCGCGGGGCTCGCCTCAGATTGCGGGATTTATGGACGCCTCCTCATCCTGGTCCAAGCGAGGCGGTACAGAGAGCCTCCCCGAAAGATGGGGTCTGGAAACTGGCGTCCAGGAGATTGGGATAAAGGCTCCCTCGGAGACGGGCAGGTATCGCATCCGCCCACGATTCCCATCGACAAGTGTCTCCCTTCTCTAATCTCTTATTAAGCCTATTCCCGACAAAAACTATATAAAACCGTGCTTTAATTGCCTGTGCCCTGGCAATGCTCTAAACAAGGGCTGAGGCGGCTGACGCACGCAGCTATCGCCAGAAGAGGAGATGCGCCCCACGCCGAAGGTCGGGCCAGGGATCTTGGCTGGGCCCCCGCCTGGGTGCCCGAGTCGTTGCTCCCAAGTTGACATCCACCTAGGCAACAGGACCATGTGACGGCCCTTGCAGTGAGAGGGGTGCCGGCGCAGGCGGGTTCTGACCACAATTAGTCGAGGATCATCCCGATAGCTCGGCATCCTCTTCGGATGCCGAGTGGGCAGTTGCACGAGCACCAATGTTATGGCACCTGTTGCTGGATAGACTTGGTTCTCTTCTGAGGAAGGCCGCCAATCGCAATCCAGCCGATCCGATCTGGGCTTGGACCCCGAAACATCGGGGGGACGGGTCCTCAACAAGGCTCCACGGAGAGAGGCAATGGCATCGATGACGAAGTCGAAACTCCCGATCACGTTCTTTGGCTCATTGGCAGTTCTTGCCCTCCTCAGTTGCGGTATCCTGAACACGGCGGTCAATTCCGCGGTCAATTCAGCGGTCAACAAGGCCACGGGGAATCAGGCAGTTACCGTTTCCCAGCTTTGGCCCGATGTTCCCCCCTTTCCCGGCGCCGCAAAGGCCAACATTGACCTCCCGCCTGCACTGAACCTGATGATCCAGGGCTTCCTGAGCGGCGTTTATTCGCAGAGTGCGCAGGGGGGAAGTAAGGTAAACAGCCTGAGCTTCGTCGCGTTTACCAGTTCCAAGAGCCCCGATGATGTTGGCTCCTTCTACACCGTGGACCGCATGACCAGTGCGGGCTGGAACTCGGACTCGCAGCCGGGATGCGGCACAACCGACACCGGAACGCCTGTGGCCGCCGGAGGCTTCGCCGGGACGTACTGTCTTTTCGGAAAAACCCAGGGGCAGAACGTTACGGCCATCGCGGTCATTGCGATCGCGGATCAGCAGAGTGGAAAGACTCAAATTTACTACATCCGCGAGGAAGGGACGAGCTCTCAAGGAACCGCAACCTCCTAGTCGCAGGTTTGACTGATTCTCCAGGTCGCCCGGCGAAGGTCGCCTTTGATTGGGCCTCGGGTGGGGCGGGGGGACATCCTGGGAGATTAGGCGAACCGGGGTGAGGAGGCAATTTACCCGCAAGAGCACAAGGCCCGAACGATGAGTTCGGCCCTTTCATCAAGATCGGCACGTGGATGGCGCCTTATCCGGGGCCTGGGCACGTCCAGAAAGGGGCATGGGCTGGTTCTGCGTCTGATGGAGTGGAGTCCAGGTGGCAGCGACAGGGCCGCCCGGTCGCCGCGGGCAGAGAAAGATGAAGGGCACGTTTCAAGTGCATCTGCAACCGAGCGACAATCTCCCGACCGGGCACTCTGAAATGAGCCTGGACCGTCTGGAGAATTTCCTTGCCGGGCTTTAGGCTTTGCTGCTCCCAGGTTGCGGGGCCTGGGCCGGTGGTCGTGTCTGAGAGAGAAAGGCTGCCGCCAATCCCAGGATGACGAGGGCCAATCCCCCCAGCAGGGCCAGAGGCTCGGGCAGGGCGATTTTCAAGACCCCATCCATCGAGTACGGACCCGGTCCGAACAAGGCCAGGGCGAGAGCCACGGCAAGATTCGTCAAGGGAAACTCCAGCCCGCCTTTGGAAGCCCAGATTCCTTTTGGCCAATGGACCTTGAGGATGGCCATAAGCATCGCAGCGGAAACCCCGAGCGAGCCGAGCGGATTGAGGAATCCAAGGGCCAGCAAGATGCCTCCGCCAAACTCGCTGAGGGACCCGAGCAGCGCCCAGAACCAGTCGGGACGCAGTCCCATCTTGCCAATCCAGCCGGTGGTCACGGCGAATCCACCTCCTCCAAACCACCCGAACAGCTTCTGACTGCCGTGACCGGCGAGCAGCAGGCCGACGACGACCCGGAGAAGCAGGGAGCCCGTGCTGACCAACATCGTTATTCTCCTTTCCCAAGACGGCGACTCGTGACATTATCCTGCAGTAATAGACAATACATTACTAAACTATTCGTACAAAAAAAGAGCCTACCTTCCGCCTTCGCCCCTCTTCAGTTTCGCGAGGAGCCGCGCTAACTGCGACTGCTCGTTGGGCGTAAGGCCCCGGACCAACTTGGCTTCCGCCTCTGCCTCGGCCCTTGTCCCCAGCTTGTAGCGTCTGCGTCCGGCCTGCGTGATACTTGCCCGCAGGCTGCGACGATCGTGGGGGTCGGGTGTGCGCTGGACCAAGCCGTCGGCCTCGAGGCGGTCTACGAGCTGGGTGATGTTGGAGCGGACGCAGGCCAGGCGCTCCGCGAGCTGACCCAGTGCCAGCGGCTCTTTGGCCTGGGCTAGGTGCCGGAGAACGCTCAGCTTGGCGATGGAGAGACCGTGGAGCCCGAGTGCGGCATCGAGCTCAGCAGCCACCAGGTGCCCCGCGCCCCCCACGGCACGGATTACGGTCCGACCGGCTTGGGTCCGGGCCGGAATTTTGTTCATGACTGTATTATATAGCCCTTTATCAACTTTGTCAAAGGCCGGGTCCCCCTGTGGCGCGGGAACAAGGATCCTGGAGGGACGGGCCAGGGGCCGGGATGGCCGACGGTTGAGCGCATCGAGTCGGCATTAGGCAGATTGGGTTTTCAGCGGCCTTGCTCGCTGGCGAGGCGCATCCCCTGGAAGGGAGTAAAGTAGGGATTGGGGGACATCGCTGGACTGGACATTCTTGGAGGCGTAGCAATGGCGACGGAACCAACAATTCAAAAGAGGCCGCTTGGGAAAACGGGTATCCGCGTCTCGCCAATCGGGTTGGGGGTGATGGAGTTTTCCGGAGGGGGAGGGTTAATGGGCTCCATGTTCCCGGTGATCCCGCAGGAGGACAAGAATGCCATCGTGAAGGCCGCTCTTGAGGGAGGCATCAACTTCTTTGATACCGCGGAAATGTATGGCGGGGGCATTTCCGAGCGGTCGCTGGCGAGGGCGCTCAAGGCGGCAGGCCAATCGGACGCTGAAGTCGTCGTGGCGACCAAGTGGCTTCCCATCTTCAGGACGGCCGCCAACATACCGCGCACGATCGGCAACCGCATCCGCTTCTTGGAAGGATACAGCATCAGCCTGTACATGATCCACCAACCGTGGAGTTTCTCCTCCCCGGAATCTGAGATGGATTCCATGGCGGACCTGGTCGAGGCCGGTAAGATCCGCTCAGTGGGAGTGAGCAATTTCAATGCCGGGCGAATGCGGCGGGCCTACAAAGAGCTGGAGAAGCGGGGATTGCCGCTGGCAGTCAACCAGGTCCGCTATAGCCTGCTTCGGCGCGAGATCGAGTCCAATGGAGTTCTGGAGACGGCCCAAGAGCTGGGAGTGACCGTCGTGGCCTACACGCCCTTGGCTTCCGGCCTGCTGACCGGAAAGTACCACAAGGACCCCGACCTGGTCTCTCGGCCGTCGATTCGGGTCCGAGCGATGATCCGCAACAATCTCGAGCGGACTCGGCCTCTGGTCAACGCGCTCGAGGAGATCGCGGCCCGCTATCGGGCCACACCCGCTCAAGTTGCCCTAAACTGGCTGATCCACTTTCACGGAGAGGCGCTCGTCGCCATTCCGGGGGCCACGAAAGTCCGCCAGGCCGAAGAAAGTGCGGGAGCCATGGGATTCAAGCTGTCAGACGAAGAGATGGCTCGCCTGGACCAACTGTCCCGAGCCGTTCGCTAGGAAGAGAGTCCCCTTTCAAGTCGTGCGCCCCAGGCCGCCTTCACGGGGGGCTGGTCCACTCGGGAGGGATGAAGCTTGTTCGCTAACAACTAGAGGCAGATCAGCCTATTGGTGATCCTGCTCCTCGTCTATGCTCTCCTGGCCTTTGTCGCCTACGCATTTGTCCCGTTTGAACAACTGCTCCTCTCGAATCAGACCCCGTCCCCCGTCATGGCAGCGACCGCGCGCTGGCTGATCGGGCTTGGGGAGGGAGGCGGAGTTCTTATCCTGTATGTGGTCTTCGGGATTTCGGGTTTTGGCTTTGCCCGCAGGCTGGGACTGCCCGGGGTTTTTCGTGAAGGGGCCGGTTGGCAGAGTTGGCTGCTGTGGCCCGCCCTCCTCGGGCTGGCTCTCAGAAGCCTGCTCGTCTTGATGGACCGGGTTTTTGTCGCCGCCGGATCCCCTTTGATCATCCCTCGTCCGGTTTTCCCCCTTTCGCTGATCGCCTCGGTCAGCGCAGGGATTGGTGAGGAGTGTTTGTCATTCCATCTCGACCCACAAGGCAGCAGACCGTATTGGGGAAGAGTCGTTGCCTACGCCCGTATTGCCAAACGAGCGTGCCGAGGTGGTTCCTGACAAGCGACCCCTTGAGGCTCAAGCCTAGCCCAACCATCAGCTCGGCCGCTCGAGATCCTTGACAAGTAGCGAAATGCAACCCAGCCATTGGGGGACCGTTGTACAATCCTATGAGGATTGGCTGTTCGAGCTGGAGGGCCGGAGCGTATGGCGGCCGGGGAGGAGAATATGCCTAGCGGCGAGCGCATCGGAGAGGTGACCCATTACTACGATCGGGCAAGCGTGGCGGTGCTCAAGCTGACCCGGGATCTGAAGCTCGGCGAGGAGCTCCACTTCCTGGGCAAGAACTCCGATTTCGAGCAAGAGATTACCTCGATGCAAATCGAGCATCAGCCCGTGACGGAGGTGAAAGCGGGGCAGGAGGTCGCGGTGCAGGTCAAGCAGAAGGTGCGACCTGGAGATTCTGTCTTCCGCATCACCGCCGAGAGCTGAACGCCCACCCAACTTCCCCATCTTCTGTAACGGCTAGGCGAGGGCCCGGCCCCCATTGATGTTGCCTGCCGGCAGTCATTTGGTCTCTCCCTGATGCCTGAGCTTCCCGAGCTTGAGGTTGTGAGAGAGGTCCTCACCCGACGGCTGGTTGGGCGCGTCATCCAGCGTGTCGAAGTTGCGCCCAAGGGCGGATCCATCGTGATCCGCGACCTGACCGGCCAGGGTTTCACTGAAGCCCTGGGCGGCAAAGAGGTCCGGGGTGTCACCCGGCGTGGCAAGTTTCTGCTCTTCGAATTGGCAGCGGGTTTGTGGCTGGCCGTGAACCCGAAACTGATGGGTCGCTTTCAGCTATGCCCGCCCCAAACGAAGAAAGCCGGGCCGGTCCTGGTCGTCTTCCGGTTGGGTCAGCCGGAGCAGGAGTTACGCTATGTGGACGCCAAGCAAATGGGGCAGCTCTACCTGACGCGGGACCTGGAGGCGATCCCAACCTTTGGCGAGATGGGTCCGGATGCGCTCCAGATCCTCCTGGATGACTTCAAAACGAGGATTCGCCGCTACCGCGGTGAGGTGAAGGGCATCCTGACGCGGGCCGATTTCATCGCAGGGATCGGCAATGCCTATGCCGACGAAATCCTCTGGGCCGCGGGGATTCACCCGTATCGCAAGCGCAAGAGCCTGCAGGATGAGGAAGTCGAGCGCCTTTACCGGGCGATGCGGACGACGCTCTTGGAGTCGGTGGATAAGGTGCGAGCCGAAATGGGCGAGGACATCCATCTGAAGCCCCGCGACTTCTTCTCAGTCCACATGCGAGCAGGGCAGGCCTGCCCGCGCTGCGGAACCCCTATTTCCTCCATTACCGCCAATCAGCGGATCACCAACTTCTGCAGGAACTGCCAACCCGGTGGTCTCATCCGGGGAACGGGCTCCGCCCAGGCTACTTGAACAGCTCCGGGTGGACAAGCTTGGCCATCGCCTCGAGCCCGTCGATCAGACGCGGGCCCGGCCGGCTTGCCAGGTTGTCATCGAACGGGTCCACCGCGTTGTTCTTGATCGCATTCATGACATTCCAGCCGGGGCGCGCTTCCACGGACGCCACCGTGATTCCATAGGCGGTGTCCCCCAGGATGATCACATCCGGGTTTTGGCTCAGCAACTCTTCCACACTGATCTGGGCATAGGCCTCCTGGAGACCTGCGGCCGCGTTCTGGCCGCCTGCCACCCGAATGATCAGGTCAATGAAGTTGCCGGGCCCAGCCGTCCAGGGCTTGCCCGGGTCCGATCCGTCCAGTTCGTAAAAGACCTTGGGCTTCGAGGTCGCCTTTGAGATCACCTGTTCGACGGCCGCGACCCGCTGACGAGACCGGCTCACCAGGGCCTGCGCCTCATCCCCCCGACCCGTGAGCGCGCCAACATTCGCGAGATTCTGGTACAGCCCGTCAAAGTCCGTTGGGTTGGGAACCAGGAAGACCGTGAGACCCAGGTTGCGTAGGGTCTGGATCTGCTCGGGGGCCAGGATGGGTGCCGCGAGCACCAGGTCCGGTTGCAGGGCAACTAGCGCCTCAGTGTTAAGGGTTCCCATCGAGGTCGAGATGCTGGGCAGCGATTTGGCCTCGGTAGGGTAGTCGGAGAACTCATCCCGGCCAACCATCTGGCTGCCTGCCCCGATCGCGAAAAGGATTTCGGTGTTGGAAGGAGCCAGCGAAACGATCCGTGTCGCCGGGTGTGTCAGTCGAACGGTCTGGCCTGAGCCGTCCTGGACGGCGATCGGGGTGGGGGGCAGAGTGGGGGTCGGCGACAGCGGAGTGGCGGAAGGAGCAGGGGTCGAAGTAGAGGGACTTGGGGCCGTGCCTCCTGCGGTGCAAGCCCCAAGAAACAGTGCCAGGACGACTGCCTGGAGCAGGAATCGCGCCTTGAACATGGGAGTCTCCTTTTGGGCTGAACACGGCTCACAGGCAGGAGGGTGACACAAAAGGAGATCCCCTGTCAGCAGACAGAGGATCTGGGTTGCGAGGGTCGACTTGCCCGTGGTCCCTTCCCCTTCCTGCGAGGCGTTGCGGAACCGCAGCCTGGTGGTCGACCTGACTCGCACGGTCTTACCCGAGAACCGTGCCCACAGTTGCGCGACAGTGCCGGACTGTTACCGGCTTCGCCATTAAGCCCGCCCATCCGGGGGATCGGGCGCCAGAGCTGCAGACTGTTCAATTGTGTCCTGCGGCTGATTATACTCCTCGCTCGCCCCTCGTGAACCGATTGCCCTCCAGGGCGGCGGAGCCCCGCCGGCGATGGGGGCACGTTCTCAGGATAAGGATTCAAAAGCCAGGGCAGAGGAAAGCCCGAGGGCCAGCATGTCGAGCAACCCTGCCGTGGTCGAATCGAGTACTGTCGGAAGGGAAAGTTCAAAGCTGACCCCCTGGGAGAGTGCGGCCATCAGGACGCGGAAAAACCATCCCAGGAGTGCGAAGGAGATTGCCTTTCCGACCGCTGAGTTGCCCGGCAAGGCCGGCCGGAGAGGCCAAGAGATGCCAGCCAAGGCGATCCCTTACGGGAATTCGCCCGCGGCGGCGCAGGTATGTTGAGCCACTTCCGCGTGACGGGCAGATAGGGCTCCGCAGGGCGCCGCGCCATCGGGTTTCCATCGAGGAAGGCATCCAGCCGGACGAAGATCACGCTACTGGATAGACCCGCCAGAAGGTAAGAGGCCCTTCCGCCCTCGAGGCCGGGGGAATAGGGTTGCGAGGTTGCTCACGCCGCCTGAGGCCGTCGGGCTCGAGCGCGTCGACGCCTGGGTCCGACCCTCCAGGTGTGTGCGACTCGGTGAAGGACCCACCAGGATCGCGAAAGGCCCATTCCCAGATTGCCTGGTGCGAGTTGCCCGATCGCGGTGGGCCGGCCTAATCTCCTACCGCTTCTTGGATCAAGACGAGCGTCACGCTTCGATGGAGGTAGGGCGCCTCGCGCTCGAAGATGAGGAGCTTCCCGATGAAACTGCCGGAATTCTCGCCAAAGGCCTTCTTCATCCGTTGGTCTTCATGGGGCAGGACTTGCTCGCGTACCCGTTGAAGCGCGTCCTGGAGCGTGGGCACTATCTTTTGGGTTCCTGCCACCCACAAGACATGGCTGCTGGAGGAGGCGTAGGGCGCGATTTGGCTCCCGGTTGCACTGGCAATGACGATCTCCCCCGTTTCGGCGATGGCGTGGACGCTGCCCAAGAAGTAGTCCGCCAGAGTGCCCTCCTTGCGCAATCGCGCTTGCTTGGAGGGATCCTTCTCGGCGACGATTTCAGCCTTCAGGTTGCGCCAGGCGTGTTTCCCAGACTTGAGCAGCTCATCAAAGCCGATCTCTCGAAGGGTGAGGGAGGCTCCGGTCATCACGGTGGCTCCGGCCGGGATCAGATTGACGATTGCAGACAGCGCGGCCTCTTTGGTCTGGACAGGGACGACAGTCACTCCCCGGCTCTCGATAGCCTTGACCACATTGGCGATCCGCAGGGCGGTGGGAGGGTTTGCGTTGCTCATGGTTATCATCACCTCCTCGTACATCTCTTGACAAGCTCATTCTCCAAGAACGGTTGCCTGCCTGGCAAGGCATTGGCCCGAGAGCGCCTCCCTCCCCGGGGCCATTCGGCGAATGGCCCATCCCAGCGGGGGTCGCACCCAATGAGTTCGGTGGGGCCGAACCGGTCATATTTTCAATGTAGGACAAGCCTGCATCCAAGTCAAGATGACCTCGGCCATTGCATCAGGAAGTGGGTCTGGCGGAGCGGGGGCCGGGCCCAGACTCTCGGATGCGACCGGGCCTCGCCCCAGTAGGGCAAGGAGGCCACTTCCGGGAGGTCCCATGGCCTGGGATGAGACAAGCAAGTCGCACGCCTTCTCGATCCTTCAATGTCGAGTCCCTCATCTCTGCCATGGCACCGTAACGGGCGCATGAGGGGTTGGGACGGGTGCATGCCGCTCGCCCGACCGATCACTGAAGTAGATTTCGTAGCTGTGTCCCGGCGAAACATCGATCGCTTTCAGGTCGGAGGAGGCGCACTCGGGCCCGGGCCCGCACCCCGTGGCCCCGAAATGGTAGTCCTCGGGCGCATTAATCATGTTGGCGTAGAAGATGTAGGTGCCTGGAGCATCCACTGAGAACGTGAGAGGCCCCGAGGTGGGAAGGATGACCCCTCCATGGGCACCTGAAGAGTACAGTTCATAATACGTCTTGCCCGTGCGAACCTCCTGAGCATAGACCGAGAGGGAGAAGCCGGAGCCACCCCCAGCCAGGTCAAACATCACGGTGACCGTCGCGGATCGCTGCCAGGGCGGTCGGATCGTGCCACAGCCACTCAGCACGAACATGGCGACGATTGCCCATGTCCTACCCAATCGAGTCTTCATGCCCCCAACCTCCCTGATCCCATGACCAACGCGGCATAGCCGGTCGCCTGGCGAAATGGCGCACAACCGCCACCACCCCGGTTGCTCCGGGCCCGAGGCAGCCAGGCAAGGGTCAAACGCAATCCTAGGCATCTCGAACGTCCTTCTCGTAACAGTCTACGGTCTTCTTGAGGATGAATCCCTCTGAAAGGTAGAGCCGCAGGGCGGAATCGTTTTCGCCGTTCATGGAAAGGTAAATGGGCTTCCGTCCACTGGACATTGAAAAGTTGACGGCCCATCGAAGAAGGCGCCGACCCAGCCCCTGGCCCCGAAACGCATTTGACACGCTCAGGGCGGTAATTTCTGAGGCCGCTTGGTTCCCGAAACCCCGCAAGATGCACACGCTCCCGATGGGTTCGCCATCGTGGCACAACAACGAAATCCCATTCTCGAGAGAGGAAGGTCCCAAGAACCATCCCCTCACGTCCGCCCGGGATAGGTCCATGTGGCCAGCCACGTCACGAAAGTCACTGTTCGTGGTGTCGGCAAACTCGCCTATCCTAGGCAAGTCATTCGGCTTCAGGGAAACCACCGAGAACCCTTCCCCGAATTCTACCGAATGGGGTCGGGGGTTTTCAAGGCAAAGGACGAAGGAGGTCCGCTCCACCTCAAACCCCAACTCAACGAGGGTACTCCTTGTGTCTTGCCTGTCCCGAGGGACGAACAAGAAGACCCGGTCGAGGCTCTCAAAGTGCGCGCTGATGGCTTGGTAGAGCTGGGAGTAGGCTCGAGCCGAGGGGATGAGCGAGTGAAAAACGGAGAATCTGCCCCGTCTGGCCTGGCGATGGGCCATGCCACGGATCAGGGATACCGCGCCCGCTGGCTTTCCATCTTCAAGCAGCAGGTACGAGGGGTGATCCAGGTTGACAGCAAAGTCCCGACCCGGCAGATAGGAGTCATCGTGCACCGGGCCGTACTGATGGCAGTACTGCAGGAAGTCTCCCAGGTTGTGCTCATCGACCGGTTCAACAAGGGTGGCCATCAAGCCAATCCGTGAATAGGCCCTGGCGTCGGTGCGCCTGCGGGTTGCCGGCCCATGAAACGCAAGAGCTGGCACCGCTCCTCGATTCTCGTACCGCCCAGGTCAACGGTTGTGCCTTTCGCTCTCGCGGCCGAGTCCAAGTTGCCTGGCGGCGCAGATTACGCCTGAGTTGGTTTGTGATTCTCTCGCTTCTCCCCTGATCTCAGCAGGCAGGTCGAGCTGAACTTCCCGATGAGCTGGTTTGTCTCGTCAGTCACGTCGCATTCGACGAAGGCGATCGTCCGCCCTTTGCGGAGGACTTTGGCACGCGCTGTGATGAGACCTTCCTTCAAGGAAAAGAAGAAGTGGGCCGCCAGCTCGATCGTGGTGAAGGTCTCACCCGGATTCAGCAGGGAGGCGACAGCCGTTCCCATCGCAGCATCCGACAGGTCGCACAGGATACCACCGTGGACCGTGCCGAGCGGGTTGTGGTAGGTAGAGCCGACCCGCATTTCTAACGTGGATTCTCCTTCCTTCCACTCCCTGAGGGAGATACCCAACAGCTTGGCTATCGGGGGTGGAAGCGAGCCACTAGACCAACCTTCGATGGTATTCTTGATTGAAGACAATTTTCCTTCCTCCAATCGTTGCTGGGGCATCGGCATTCTCTGGGCTCCAGTCTGGTCTTCCGGCTCCTCCGAGTCGCTTCATTGACCTCCTCGGTTCGCCTTGCAACGGCCTCGAGCCCGAGGGTCCGGCTCGAACCTTGCCTCACCCCTTTCCAAGAGTCCGGCCCAGTCTCCGCAAGGACCCACTCCAATGGACCAGGCTGGTTACCTCTTGGGCGGATTTCTAAGCCTTTGCCCGACCGCATGACCCGTTCCGTGAGGACCTGACCCGCGGGGAATTCCCATTCACTGTCGTCGGAAATGGAAGCGATGCCGCCACCCGGAGGGTCGGAATGCGGAGCGCCATGATTGGGCTGGGCCTGAGAAAGTTCAGCCGCGTCGCGCGGCTCTCCTTTGCGCGCGGCGGATTTTCCTTTCGGCGTGCGCCGCCTTCCTCAGCGCTCTGGCTTTCGCCCAGAGGACCTCGGGCGGGTCCGTCCCACTTGGGACTAACGGACTGGGCAGCCCAACCCCTTCCGGATTGGTCCGACGCATCTCCTCCGGAACGATGAGGGTGTTGGAGCAGTAGGGGCATCGGACGCTCGCCTCACTGTTCTCGGGGGGGGGTGGAGTGGTGCCCCGCAAGCAGGGCATTTGAAAGTCCTGGACACAAGCCCTTCTGAGATTGGCATATCCCGGCCGGGTTGCTCCTGAAAAGAAGGTCATACCAGAAGAAGAGGTTAGAGCCCAATCCTCCGGCTCGGCAGCCTGGAATGGTGAGCCGGGCGTCCTGTCCTCCCAAGCGGCGCATTCTCGGTTAGCACCTATGGGTCCGGCGAACCCGGCCGCCTTCCCATCGCCTCTCTCCTTTCGCGGAAGAACTTGGTTGAGTGCACCACGCGCCATCCTTCACCGGCTCGGAAAGGGTCCCTCATTTGCTGATCAGGTATCTGAGAATCACACGCAGAATGAGGAAGGTTATGACTCCCGGTAGCGTGACTCGTCCAACTCCCTGCGGAGTTTCTCATCTTCACCCTCTTCTGGGATGGGCAGGGAGGATTTGCCCGCATCCAGCTCGGCGGCTTCGGCTTGGCGCAGTTCGTTGCGCGAGGCGGGGCGGACCAGGCCGAATCGGCCGCAATAAGGGCAGCGGGCGACTTTGAAAGATAGCACATGAGGCGAGAGAAGGCTGAGCACGAACGGCCGCCTACAGCGGGGACAAATGGCACCGCCCCGCAGGCCGTAGTTTCGCTCCACGCCAGCGGGGAGAGAGGCCTTCTTTCCGCCGCTGGCTAGAACCGAGATCAAGGCCGACCCCACGACCGCCAGCAGGATCACCGCCAGAAGGGGGACGAGGACCTGCAGGGTTCCGCTTGTGGCTTGGCTGGCAGTCACGAACTCGGCGTGGATCTCAGGGGATTGCAGCTCCTGCCCCCCGGTGGTGTACCCCACGGCGCTCAGAGAGTGGTTTCCAGGTGCGAAGCCGTCCGTGCTGAATTGAAATTGGAAGGGAGGATAGGTTACCTCCCCGATCGTGTGGGCGTCGATGATGAAGTCCACGCGGGACAGATCGCCCGGGCCGGTCGCGTGCAAGGTAAAGGTGCCTTGGATTTGCCCGGAGCCGGAGGAGTAGCCGAAGTCTCGGGAGAGGCGGAGGCCCAGGGCGCCATTCCCATCTGCCAGCGAGGGGGAGACGAGCAGAAGAGCGTTGAGGGCCGCAGCCAGAAGAGCCAGGGGGAAGAATCGAGCGCGTGGGTGCATGACACTACTTCCAGCGGGTGAGGATGACCTCTCTCTGGAACAGGTGAACGCCCAAGAGGCCGATCAGGATGTCAATGGCCGCAAGCAGGACCGCCAATAGGAGAATGAGCTGCCGGTTGATGAGCAACAGCCCGGACACCTGAGCGAAGAAAAGTCCCAAGACCGGCACGATCACCACCATCGATAGCTGTTCGGCGACCCGCGGGTCGTTCACCCGGGAAGACACGATGATGCTGACCATAATGGCCAAGAAGGCCATCAATGGGCCCACGACGAACACGGCGATCAGCCAACGGATGTCGAGGACGGCGCTGAGGAGAATTCCGCTATGGGTCATGACCACCGCCCCGACCGCATAGATCAGGAAGGCGCCATCGGTCGCCACCACCGCGGGGATGAGAGCAGCGAGGCATTTTCCGACCAACAGCTCACCGGTCGTGATGGGGGTTGCCAGAAGAGGTTCCAGGCTGCGGGTTGTCTTTTCCCCGACGATCGAATAGGCGGAGATCGTGACGGGGACGGCCACCGGGATAATCATGAAGAGCAGCATGAACTCACTCACCAGGGCAACCTGCAGGCAGTCTGAGCCACTCAGATTGGCCGGACAGATTGTGCTGTACTGTTGCGGCAGGTTGTTCCCGATCGGATTCCCCGCGCCGCTGCTCCGCGTGGCATGAAGGATCACGAGTGGGAGGGCCGCCATCAGCAGCGGCAGGAATGCGACCGTGAACAGGACCATGCGGGTCTTGAATACCTCAGCCCATTCCTTCCCGACGATCGTCTTGATTTTCTTCATGCCTGCTTTACCAGTTCCAGGTATACGTCCTCCAGAGAATGGCGCAGCTCGCCAACGAACTGGATCTCCGCTCCGGCCGCGACCAGAGCCCGCACCAGATCGGGGTTCTGCGCCTCGGGGTTCTCCACTCGTACCACCAGCTTGTTTTCCAGGATCTTGGCCTCCTGCACGAATGGCAGACTGCGGGCCGCATCCAGCAGCTTATCGTCCGCACGACCGAGGTGGAACACGACCCTGCGGCCGAATAGTTGCGAGCGCAATCGATCGGGTGTGTCCAAAACCAACAAATGGGTCTTGAAGACCCCGATGCGGTCGCACAGCCGATCCGCCTCATCCAAGTTGTGCGTGCACAGGAAGATGGTGCGTCCCTCCTTGCGCAGCTCGGCGATGAAATCGCGGACCAAGTGAGCCGATTCGGGATCCAGGGCCGCGGTCGGCTCATCCAGGAAGAGCAGGCGCGGTTCGTGGAGCAGTGCGCGGGCGATCGCGAGCTTCTGCTTCATGCCCTTCGAGAACGTTCCCACTTCCTCAAAGCGGCGCTCCCAGAGCCCGAGCATGCGCAGATACTTTTCAACTTGACCCCGGGAATCCTTGACCTCGTAGAGATTGGCAAAGATGCGAAGGTTGTACTCGGCACTCAGGTTCTCGTACATGCCTGGGGTCTCGGTGAGGATGCCCACCGTCCTTCGGATGGCCGTGTCGTCCTTACCTAGGGTGAAGCCGTTGACCACCGCGCTGCCGCTGCTGGACCCGATCAGGCTGGTGAGCATACGCACGGTGGTGGTCTTCCCGGCCCCGTTCGGACCGAGAAAGCCGAACACCTCGCCGTCCTGCACGTCAATGGATAGCCGGTCGACAGCCAGGGTGGAGTTGAACCGTTTGGTCAGATTGTCGGTGTGGATCATTCCTGATCTCCCAAGCGGACAGGCCCAATGCCGGCAGGGCGCCGAAAGCGCGCGGGGAGGAGTCTACATTTCACGCTCATTATGTCTTCGCACCTTGCACGACTTCTCCTTTCACCTCCGGGTCAGTCGTAACGCGTTTGTTCCAGTCTTTCCGGGGTTTCCTCAACCTCCAGCGGCGCCCGTGGAAATGGCCTGAGAGGGGCAACGGGCGTCGTCTCACCTTCCGGCGGTTCCGGCTGACGCAATGCAAGAAGAACACCCACGGAGATCAAGGAGAATACTCCCACCAGGCCTTCAATTGCATAAACTCCCCAAGGAAGGCCGCCCAGGCGGCCGCTCAAGAACACCGTCATCCCGTCGATGATAGCATGCCATCCAATCGCCAGCCCGAGCCAACCAAGGTGATTACGAGTGAGGGCCTGCAGGACGATGACGCTGAGACAGATCTGAACGGGGATGGTGAAGAGGCGTTCGAGGGCGCCCAAGAGGTCCTCGTACCAAGGAGCAGACCAGTAGGCAGTGATCTGTTGCCGGGCCAAGGCCAGCTGGCTGGCGGGCACAAGCCGGCTGAGGTCGGCCCCGCGGAAAGCGACCATCTGCAGGAAGGCATACAGGACCAGCCCGCCCAGGATAATCGCCTCGGCTCCTCCGTGCCCGGCGCCCAGCAAAACACCCTTTCGCCACGATCGGGCATCTTTGGCCCAGAGGAGCATGACCAGGAATCGGGTTATCTCCTCGAACAGGCCGGCGGAAAGGCCCAGAATCGCTGCGGACACGAGTAACCGCTCGCCGGCGGGAAGATGGGCCAAGGTTCCTGGGGAGAAGAGAGCCGTCAGAAGGGCGTTGAAAGGAATGTGTCCCACTTGGGAGATGACAAATCCGGCAGCCCCCACGAACCAAAGGCGCCAACCGAAATGGAACCTGCGGGTCAGGACGACCCCCAGGCCTAAAGGCATTCCGATCATCAGGAGCCAGTTCAGCGCATGGGCGATGTAGGAGACCATGTTTGGCACAGCTCCTTGGGTTTGTCCCCGCAAGCGCAATCGCGGGGATTGCGGCCGAATCTCCGACTCACGGATGGAGCTCTCCGACTGAAGACCCTGGCCATTGTAATTCACAGCCGCCGGAGAATCGCCGTCCCAGGCTCTGGAACCCTCCGGGGAAGAAAGCCACCAATGGGACCAGGGAAATAGAGGGATCGATCGAGCCACCGGGTAGCGCGATCCCCCAAGAAGAGTCAGCGAGGCGCCTCGCCTCGGTGGCGAGACAGCGTGTTGGCCATTGCTTTTCGCAGGTCCGCTAGGAGACCCCGAGAGGCCTGTGCGGATAGGTGCGTACCCTCGCGTAATCCGGGTGCGCTCCCAGATGCCCAGGCCTAGCTGAAAGGTTGCAGGTTGGTTCCTCAAGACCTGTCGGCCGTTCCGCAGTTGATAGGAACCTGGACGTTCTCGCCGACAGGCTCTGCACGTGGACAGGATGGTCACGACTGGGGCAGGACGCGGCATCTTCAGCGTGCCTTCGCGCATGCGGATCAGGGGTCATCCCCACTCGGACCTGCGCAGCCCACACGGTTGTATGTTCAGCCTTGGAATCCCAGTTAAGGTAGGGATGGCAAGAGAATCAAGAGCCTTGTCGACGGGACAGCGCCCCGAATGCATGGGAGCGAATTGACCCCGAATTTCAGCTGGCTCAGGGATGATTTCCGGACACCGGTTGCAGCGGAGCTCGCGCCGATGCCCGACCTCTCACAAGATGACCATGCCTCTTCCCATTTTTCTCAGAACGTCTTGGATCGGCGCGGCAAATTGGTAGAATGGGCGCGATGCCCTCTTCGGATGTGGTCGTGGTAGGCGGCGGTCTGGCAGGTTGTGAGGCGGCCTGGCAGGCCGCAGAACGCGGCTTGCAAGTTCAGCTCCACGAGATGCGCCCGCTGCGGATGACCGCGGCGCACCGGACGGACCGCCTGGCGGAGCTCGTTTGCTCGAACTCGCTCGGCTCCGCCCTTCCGAATCGGGCCGGGGGACTGCTGAAGGCGGAGCTGCAGGAGATGGGCTCCTTGTTGCTGCAAGTCGCGCGCGAGACCTCTGTCCCGGCCGGCGGGGCGCTGGCTGTGGATCGGGTCGCATTCGCGGAGGGTGTCACCGCGCGCATCCAGGGTCATCCCAGAATTGAAGTGGTCCGGGAAGAGGTCACGGAGATCCCCAGCACACCCGCAATCGTCGCATCCGGCCCCTTGACCTCGCCCGCTCTCTCTGATGCCATCGCGCGCCTCACGGGCACAGCCCATCTCTACTTCTTTGATGCGGTTGCCCCCATGGTTTCAGCGGAGAGCATCGACACCCAGGTGGCCTTTCGGGATTCCCGGCGAAGCCTTTCCTTTGACTATCTGAATTGTCCCTTGGATCGAGAACAGTACTATGACTTTGTCGCTGAACTGAAGGAGGCAGAACGCATCCCACTGCGTGAATATGAGGAGGCGTTGTGTTCAGGGGTGCGGGCAGGGGCTGAGGAATACTTCGAGGGCTGTCTGCCGGTGGAGATTCTGGCCGAGCGGGGGGTGGACACGCTCGCTTTTGGCCCGATGAGGCCAGTGGGGCTCCAGGATCCTCGCACCTGGAAACGGCCCTTCGCGGTGGTACAGCTGCGCCAGGATGACCGGGCGGGGAGCCTGTACAATCTCGTAGGGTTTCAGACCAACCTCAAGTACCCGGAGCAGAGGAGGGTGTTGCGGTTGATCCCGGGACTGGAGAAGGCTGAGTTCATGCGCTACGGCCAGATGCACCGGAACACCTTTGTCAACAGCCCGCGCTTGCTTCATCCGACGCTTCAATTGAAGACGCGACCCGATCTCTTCTTGGCTGGCCAGCTCACGGGCGTGGAAGGCTACATGGGAAACGTGGCCACGGGCCTTCTCGCGGGATGGAATGCTGCCCGTCTCCTGAGCGGGGAACCTCTGCTCGAACTCCCGGCAACCACGATGCTCGGCGCCCTTTGCCGATACATTACTTCGGCGGAAGAGAAGCACTTCCAACCGATGAAGGCCAACTTTGGCCTGCTCCCGCCGCTGGAGAATCCACCGCGGGCAAAGCTCGAGCGAGGCGCAGCCCTTGCTGCTCGCGCCGTTAAGCAACTACGGGACTACATCGCAGATCAGGAAGGCGCTCTCGCCCTTCCCCTAACGCCGGCTTCCTCCGTCTAGTTGAGTCGGGAGACTCGCCCTCTGGGTCTCCTCGATCATGCTTTGCGTGGGGATGAGCAGCTTTTTCGGGGGAAGTCCTCTGGAAGAAGGGAAAGCCCCCTCAAGGGGAAACTCCTCTGAGACCCATCGGAGCCCGGGGCATTCCTTTGTACGGATCCGCACCCCCTCTTGGAAAGAGGGGCTGCTGGCGGAGAAGATCCTGGGTCTGCATTTCCCCCGCGGGCTCTCGGGTGAGGACAGGGTGGGCATGGCAAGCTCGGCCTGATTAGAGGGGGTCGGGTGCGCGTTGGAGATCCGGGTAGAGAAACTGATCTCCGGTGGACCGGATCAAGCAGGAAGGACGCATCCCTGATCGGATGGGAAGGGGGAACCGTGGGGTAGAGGCTGGGCGTGCGTTCTTGGGACCTCCGCTGCCTTCTGGAGCGGAGGGGAGAAAGAGCGCACCACGGTTCCTGGTTGAGGCGGCCATCGTGCTGTCTTAGTCTCGCCCGGGCATAAGTCGGTGGGGGCTTTCTCATGGCAAGCTCTGCCTCTCGGTCGGGCAAGAGCTAGCGGAACACCCGAATCTTGTCTCCGCCGCGGAGTAGAGCGAGACATTCGATCCGGCCGAACACGGAGGGGCAACCCGCCGCTTGACCTCATGGCAGTCTCAGGGTTCGGGAGGAAAACATGGACATCGGCATCGGGCTACCTACAACTCTGCTCGACGTAAAGGGGGACCTAATCCTCGAGTGGGCGCGGCGGGCGGACTCGGGGACTTTCTCCAGCCTGAGTCTCATCGACCGGCTGGCCTATGGCAACTACGAGTCCCTCATCACCCTGGCGGCTGTTGCGGGGGTGACTCGTCGAGTGCGACTGATGACGACGATCCTGATTGCGCCGCTGCGCAATGCGGGTGTTCTGGCCAAGCAGGCAGCAACGCTGGATGCACTTTCCGGAGGCCGTCTGACGCTGGGAATGGGGGTCGGAAGTCGCGAGGATGATTTTCAAATTGCGCCAGCGGCATACAAGAAACGCGGAAAGCGATTTGAGGACCAGCTGGCCTTGATGAAACGTATTTGGGCTGGGCAGCCCCCCGAGGAGGGTATTCATCCGGTCGGGCCGCAACCGGTTCAGGTGGGCGGGCCTCCGGTCCTCATCGGCGGCTACCGGCCCAATGCCTTGCGTCGAGCTGGGCGGCTGGCCGATGGCTACATCTCCGGCGGAGGCGGCAATCCCGACCGGGTTCGCGAGAGCTACAGCCTGGTAGAGGCAGCCTGGAAGGAGGCGGCAAGAAAAGGCAAGCCGAGGCTGGTTTGCGCCGTCTACTATGCGCTTGGTCCCAATGCGGCCGAGCGCGGCTCTCCGAACCTGCTCGACTACTATCGCTACCTAGGGCCGAATGCTGAGATGATCGCCAAGTCGTTCCCCACTTCGGAGACCGCGGTGCAATCCGCAGTCCGAGGCTTCGAGGGCATTGGCGCGGATGAACTTATCTTCTGGCCTACCATTCCAGCCCTGGATCAAGTCGATCGGCTGCGAGATGCCGTCGCCTCAGCTTGAGCAGAGAGAACAGGCAACCCTCGTGGGTGATGGAATATCAGACGAGCGAACTATTCGCAATACCTCCCACCGAGGTGATGTCTCGGGTGAGGCCCTCTTTCAGGGTGCGGCCTATGGCCGCTGGCCTGGCCAGCCCAGCGGGCGGATGCCTTTCCCGGGGATCGTTGTGATTCGCAAGATCCACCTAATCCGCGAAAACGTACGGATGAATGCCGCAGAATTAGAACGGGAGGGCGGCGCTGCTCTCGTCGCCGATCACCTCTCTGCGGGAAGCTGGGTCAACTAAGCGATCCGGGTCTCCTGCGGCATCATGATCCTACTCTAAGGAATTGCCATGACTAGGATTCAATTGGTCATATACTCCGACTACGTCTGACCGTGGTGCTATGTCGGCCAGGGTGTGGTCGAGCGGATGAAACGGGAACGAGAGGTACAAGTAGATTGGCGCCCGTTCTACCTGAGGCCGGACACGCCTCCGGAAGGGTTGGAGTTGTCCGAGTACGTGCGGTCGCGCATGGCCAGCACGCAAGAGCGGCTGAGGCAGATGGCCCGGGACAGCGGCCTGAGCATGGTGTTTCCATCACGAATCCCAAATACGCGCCTGGCCCATGAAGCCACGGAGTATGCGAGGGCGCAAGGCAAATTGGAGGAATTCCACCGCCTCGTCTTTCACAAGTACTTTAGCGAAGGTGAGGACCTCAGCTGCTGGGAGGTTCTGGAATCTGCCGCGGAAGAGGTGGGGCTTGAGGCAGACGAAATACGGCATCAGGTCGAGAGCGGGAAATTCACTCCCGTGGTCGAACAGCAGATCGCCCAGGCGCGGGCGCTTGAGATTGAGGCTGTGCCCACCTATATCCTGAACGGGCGCTTCGCCGTGGTCGGAGCGCAACCCTACGAGGTCTTCCAGCGGGGCTTTGCCCGGCTTGAGGCGGAGGACCGGGGCGACCCGTGACCGCGGAAGGGCCGGATCCTTGAGGGCAAGGACGGCTCGCTGCAAGCAAGGTTCCCTTCCCCCAGCCGGGAGCCGCCGGGCGGGGCAATGAGACATTGGGAGATTGCCCCACGGGGGAGGAGACAGGGGCTGGGACATCTCTCAAGAGGTAGGCTTCGCCGGGACAATCGTTCGCGAGCCCCGTGGCTCCAGCGGCTCGGAGCCGGGCGGCGAGGCCCGTGACTGCCTGATCCCCAGCGCCGTCGGACGGTCGGTCCGGCCCTGGTATTGGCAAGATCCTGACAAGGAGGATTCTGTGCAACTTGGAATTCACAACCCTTCCTGGCAATACCCTGGCGGCCCCTACGAGGCTTTCGAGGCTCTCAAGCGCAAAGCTCAGTGGGCGGAGAATCACGGGTTTGCCTGGTTCAGCGTGATGGACCACTTGATTCAGATTCCCAATGTCGGCGACCCTGACCAGCCCTTCCTGGAGAGCTGGATGACTCTGTCGGCCCTTGCCTCCGTTACCCAGAAGACTCGACTAGGCGTGCTCGTGTCCTCGGTTGCCTATCGCAATCCGGCCCTGCTGGCCAAGATGGCTTCCACCGTGGACATCATTAGCCGAGGTCGCCTCACCCTGGGCATTGGCGCCGGCTGGTATGAGAAGGAATACAAGCAATACGGCTGGGAGTTCCCTCCGCGGCCGGCCACTCGCATTCGCCAGCTGGAAGAGGCCGTACGCTTGATCAAGGCCATGTGGGCCCAGCCACGGGCCACGTTCGATGGCCGCTATTTTCATATCCAGGAAGCCATCCTCGAGCCCAAGCCGGTGCAGAAACCCCACCCACCGGTGATGATTGGCGGTGGCGGTGAACAGCTGACCCTGCGCGTTGTAGCGCGACACGCCGACGCCTGCAATCTGTTTGGGAGTCCGCCCCAGGTACGTCACAAGCTCGAGGTTCTCCGCCGACACTGCGAGGCGGAAGGACGTGACTATGACCAAATCGAGCGAACTTGCCTAACCAGCCTGGTCTTGGGGCGTGACGAGCAGGCGCTTAAGCTTAAGGCCGAGCGGATGGGAATCCCTCCGACTGCGCCGGATTTGATGACCATCTCCCGTGCCGCGGAGCTCCTGGCCGAATATGAGCAGGTGGGGATCCAGCTCTGCATTTTCCGCGGCCCCAATAACGATCAGGAAACCCTCGAGCTAATGGCCAATGACCTGATGCCGCAGCTCGGCTGAGGAGACAGCAGAGACTATCCCCCTTGCCGCCGGTCTCCTCCAGGAGAATCCGGCCCCGAGGTCACTGGCTGTTTGGCAAGTGGCGGAATCCGCTTCCAAAGGAGTTGAGGTCAGACTGGCTGATCGATGTGGTCTGGCGAATAGAGGATGGCTCGGACCTTGGTGGGATCATAAAGGTCGAGAAGTCCTTGCAAGGGGGTGTCGGGAACGCCGGGTTTCCAGAGCTCAATCGCAGTGTCTCCGTGATACAGCATCGGCCACCGCACGTAGGCCCGAGGGTCGGCCGGGTCGGAGATGGCTCGTGAGCGCCGAGCGGCATCCTGCGCCAGGCCGCACATCAGGTCCGTGCCGCACCCAAACCCGTATGGGTAGAGCTTGCGGTTGGCGGGGATGCTCTCAATCCAGTATTCATCAGCTGAATTCACCCCGACGTGCACATGGATCCCCGCACGGATGAGCGGTACCTCGACGGTCCCCGCGGGATCCAATCGCCACGCGCCGGGAGCCGCCTCCCTGACTCGCACGCGCGGGACGGACTGAAGCAAGCTGAACATCTCCAAGGCCTCGACCGAGGGTCCCTTGGTGCGCACGCCGGGCGGAGCAAGAACCTGCAGTTTTCCGTCCTTCAGGCCGCCAACCATCACCACCTCATCGGGCTGCAATGCCCGCTTGTCCACGTCCCAGCTCCCGGAGGCGGTAACCATCATGGTCTGGGTTCCTGGGTCATAGGCGAAGAGCATCCCCTCGCTGAAGCCCTTCATGCCGAGGTAGTGTTCGTAAATCCTGGCCATTTTCCCGGAAACATATTCTCCAATTCGCTTGGGAGCGGGGAGAAGCTGGAGCCGGTCCATGCGTTTGCCCGCCTCCACCAGAACGCTGGGGATCGGAGAGCACTCCCACCGCTCACGCGTCACGGCTCCCTCGCGCACTTCGTAGTCGGCCCCGATCTCCTTGGCTGAGGCGGAGGTGACGAGGCGATCGCGCAAGCGCTCGGCGAGCTGCTGCGTGTCGGACGGGTGCCCTCCCTCGAGCGTGCAGAAGGTTGTCTCGAAGAGGTTTCCCGTTTCCCGGTCCCCGCTGAGGAAGACCATTTTGGGAGATCCCATTCGAGCCATGGCCAGCCGGGCGAGCTCCGCCACCTCCAGGTGCGGGCGAGTGCTCAAGCGTTCGGGGATCGACACGAGCAGGACGAGATTGTCCGGGCGGCGTTTCAGACCGAATTCGCGCATCAGGGTCAATGCCAAGGGAAGGTCCCGCTCCGGGACGCGCTCGGCCGTTGGGGAGGAGCCGTCCGGGATATTGCCGAAGGAGAGCAGGAGATTCACCCCTCCGTCGGACTTTGGGAGAACCTCGTGCCCTTGTTCCCGGAAGGATTGAAGGAGCTGAGGTACGAAGCGTTGCAGGATGCGGTCCTGGGCGGGGATAGACCCCACCAGGGAGACGGTCTTAGGCTTCCACCAGGGACAATCTCGCAGATCCCGAGGAGGGGCGATCGAAAAGTCGGAAGCAATTGAGCGGTTCCCCATGCTCTCTCCGGGTAGTCTTGGAATGGATACAATTCTACCAGCGAGCCAATCGCTTGACATCCGTTTCGGCCGCGGGGTAGAATGTCACTGGAAGCTGGAATCCCGTGAGCCGCATGGGCCTGTAGCGCAGTTGGGAGCGCGCTTCAATCGCACTGAAGAGGTCGAGGGTTCGAATCCCTCCAGGTCCACTCGTTGACGCTTCGCCCCTGGACGGGTAGAATCAACAAGTTGCGAGGATTGGGCCCATAGCGCAGTTTGGGAGCGCGTCTCAATGGCATTGAGAAGGTCGAGGGTTCGAATCCCTCTGGGTCCACTGAGCACGACCCTTAACAATCGAGAATGGTCGGAGACGAGCCGGAATAACCTCCAAGAGAGGTGGTAGGCCATCCGCCAGCAAGTGGGGAGAGGGGGGCAGTCAATCCGGATGAGAGCCCCACATTGCGCCTGCGGAGCGCAGCGAGGCCGAACTCGCCGGTCCAGGCCTGGGTGAGAGACCAGGCCGGCAACTGCAAGTGAACCGCACCCGCGGAAGGGGCGGTGAGCCTGCAGCGGGCATGCCCGTTATCGCGATGAGTGCCCCTCCGGGTGCAATTCCGGGAGGGGTATCAGGGTGGTACCGCGGAGCCTCCCTTCGCCCCTGAGCGATGGGAGGCTTTTCCTTTTGTAGCGTGGGCACGGCGGGCCGAGCACGACAAGGTCTGAGAAGCCCAGGAGAGGCGACATGGCGGGAATCGACAGGAGAAAGCCGCACAAGGCGAGCCAAAACAAGGTGGCGGGAGGCAAGGTCAGATCGCGGGGACATTCCTCCAAGCCCGCTCATCCGCGCCGGTCGAGCTCGAAGGAGGCAGCCCGCAGAACGGCAAGGCCGTCGAAGACGGCCCGGGTCGCCCCTCGCGCGGCTGGCGGCCCGCGCGCGAAGAGGGGCGTTGCCCGTGCGAGGGCCGACCGAATTGGCCCTTTTTCGGCCTCGCCAGAATACCAGCCTCTGGAATTCGAAGCCCGGTGGATGGAGCAATGGGGACGCGATGCTCTCTACCGCACGGGCCGCCCCGATGAGCGGCCGAAGGTGTACATACTCGATTTCTTCCCCTATCCCTCCGGGGATGGACTGAGCGTCGGCCACTGCCGCAACTACGTTCCCACGGACGTGCTTAGCCGCTATCACCGGATGCGGGGCTACAACGTCCTGCACCCGATGGGTTGGGATGCTTTTGGCCTACCCGCAGAGAACGCGGCCCTTAAGATGAAGACGAACCCAGCGAGACTGATCGCCCAGTATTCTGCCAACTACAAGCGGCAGTTTGGCTTGATCGGCATCTCCTATGACTGGAGCCGCGAGATCAACTCCTCCAAGCCCGAATACTACCGCTGGACCCAATGGATCTTCCTCCAACTCTACAAGGCCTGGTATGACCCGCGCCTGGACCGGGCCGTGCCGATCCGCAAGCTTGAGGCGGAACTGGCTCGCAACGGGACGCGAGGCATCCCCGGCGCCGAGCCCTTGACCGCGCGACAGTGGAAGGGCATGGGGGCAAAGGAGCACTCGGAGTTCCTCAGCCACTTCCGTCTGGCTTACCGCGCACCCGCACTCGTCAACTGGGATCCGGTGGACAAGACCGTGCTGGCCAATGAAGAGGTGATTGATGGCCGCGGTTGGCGCAGCGGGGCGCTGGTCGAGAAGAAAGTCCTGATGCAATGGTTTTTCCGAATCACGGCTTATGCCGAGAGGCTGCTGGCCGACCTGGATGGCATCGATTGGCCCGAGCACATCAAAATCATGCAGCGGAACTGGATTGGGCGCAGCCAGGGAGCCGAGGTGGATTTCGAGACCACGGCCGGCATGCTGCGTGTCTTCACGACCCGCCCCGACACGCTGTGGGGAGCCACGTTCATGGTTCTCTCCCCCGAACATCCTCTGGTTGACCAATTGACCTCCCCTGGCCAGAGGGCTGAAGTGCAGGCGTACGTCCGGCAGGCCCGGACAAAATCCGAGGTGGATCGGGTAGCGGCAGAGAAGGAGAAGACAGGGGTGTTCACAGGAGCCTTCGCCCTCAATCCGGTGAACCGTCAACGCATCCCGGTCTGGGTGGCTGACTATGTGCTCCTCACCTACGGCACCGGGGCCATCATGGCTGTGCCCGGACACGATGAAAGGGACTTTCAATTCGCCCTAAAGTACGGGCTCCCCATCCTGCCGGTGATCGATCGTCCGGATCAGCGGACGAAGTCGTTCGCCCTGGGTGGAACCATGAAAGAGGGTTTCGCGGAGGCCCTACGCGACGAAGGGATCCCCTTCGAGGAGCGCATGGGGTCCCTCTACGTGAGCATCCCGCCCGAGAAGATAAACCGCTACATCGAACTTGCGCGCAGGTTTGTTCGGCCCGACTCTTGGAATGAGGTTGTGGGGACCCACTGGCTGTTCATTTTTGCAGATGGGACCGAAGTCTGGGGAACGGCCGAAAGCGAAGAACGCATTCTGAGACGGTGTCATGAACTCGAACCGGATGTGCGTGGCAAGCGAAGCGTGATGGAGATGCTCTATGCCGTAGAGTTCTACCGCGATGTTCTCTTCCACGCGGAATACGGCGCGATGATCAACTCGGACCGATTCACTGGGACCCCGGGCGAGATGGCCGCAACCCAGGTCACCGAATGGCTGGAGGCCACGGGCAAGGGTAGGCGCAAGGTGAACTACAAGCTTCGGGATTGGGGGATCAGCCGGCAACGCTATTGGGGAACCCCCATCCCCATCCTCCACACGCGGGAAGGGGAGGTGCCGGTGCCGGAGGCGGACCTTCCCGTGCGGCTGCCCGAGGTCGAAAGCTACGAACCGACCGGGACTGGGGAATCTCCGCTGGCAGGCATCCCACGGTTCGTGAGCGTGCGTCTGCCGGACGGAACAAAGGGCGCGCGCGAGACGGATACTATGGGCACGTTCGCCTGCTCCTCCTGGTATTACCTGCGCTTTGCCGACCCTCGCAACGAGCAGGCTGCGTTCGGGAAAAAGCTGGTTTCGTACTGGTTGCCGGTGGACACGTACGTGGGCGGCGCCGAACACGCTGTCATGCACTTGCTCTACGCTCGCTTTTGGACGAAAGCGCTTCACGACCTGGGGCATCTCCCTTTCCTCGAGCCCTTTCGTCGGCTGCGCAATCAGGGCGTGATCCTGGCTCCGGATGGCAAGGAGCGGATGTCCAAGAGCAAGGGCAACGTGATCACTCCGGACGAGGTGGTGAGGGACTACGGAGGCGACGCGCTGCGCGCCTATGAGATGTTTATCAGCGACTTTGAGCAGACGACGGCCTGGAACACCAACGGGCTGTCGGGGACGCACCGCTGGCTGCGGCGAGCGTGGGATTTGCTGCTGCGTCCGAGCCCGCGGCCGAAGCCGGCAGACCCGACCGGGCTGGCCGATCGAAGCCTGCGGCGTAAGCTGCACAAAACCATTCGCAAAGTGTCCGCCGATATCGAGGGGTTCCGGTTCAACACGGTCATCTCCGCGCTGATGGAGCTTACCAACGCTCTCTATGATGCGCAATCTCAACCCGTGAGCGATGAAGCCTTCCAAGAGGCCCAAGACGGATTGCTGCTCCTTCTCGCCCCGATTGCCCCCTTCCTGTCCGAGGAGGTCTGGTCTCGCTTGGGGAGGGAATACTCGATCCATCAGCAACCATGGCCGGAATTCGACCCGCAACTGGCCGAGGACGAGATCATCACCCTGGTTGTCCAGGTCAATGGTCGGGTGCGCGACCGCTTGCAGGTGCCCGCGGGAATCGCTCAGGCGAAGGCGCTCGAGGCTGCTTTGCAACTGGAAAGCGTGGCCAAGTGGCTGGGAGGGAAAGCGCCGCGCCAGAGCATTTTTGTCCCGGACCGGCTGATTAACCTGGTTGTTTGAAGAGGGTCCTCGGGGGTGGGAGGCTCCCCGGCGAGCAGGGAATTGGAGGCTTCTCGAAAAGCACTGGGTGGAAGAGCCTTCCGCCGTCTTCTGCAGGCTTCCTGGATAAATGCTACAATAATCATAGGAGATGTAGTGGAGATCACCCGAGCCAGCGATCTGCAGTTGAGTGCCCTGCATCGGATAAGCTTGGAGCTCGTTCGCGAAAGGTCTCTGCAGGGGGTCCTCCAGCACATTGCAGACGGCGCGCGCGGGCTCGTCGATGCGCAATATGCGGCGATCGGGGTCCCGGGTAGCGACGGGACCCTTGAGCGCTTTGTAACCTCTGGCATTTCTCCGGCTGAGGTGGTTGCGATCGGGGCTCCTCCTCGCGGGCATGGGCTGTTGGGTGCCATCGTCCGGGAGAGGCGGGCGATCCGGCTGCAGGATATCGTCTCAGACCCTCGTTCGGTCGGTTTCCCTCCGCACCACCCCTACATGAAGAGCTTCCTGGGGGTCCCCATTCTCTCGCAAGACCGAGGGATTGGCCACATCTACTTGACCAACAAGAGGGAGGGCGCCGGATTCAACGATCGGGACGAGCAGCTGGTCGAGATGCTGGCCGCCTATGCCGCGGTGGCCATTGAGAATGCCCGCTACTACCAGCGGCTGAGCCAGGACGAATCTCAGCTCGAGGAGCGCAACCGCGAGCTGGCTATCCTGAATGAAATCGCTCACGTGGTTGGGACGAGCCTGGATCCGGACGTCATCCTGGACAAGACCCTTTCGCGGGTCATGGCGCTGTTTGAGGCCGAGGTCGGCGAAGTCTTCCTCGATGAGGAGGGGACAAACGAGTTCTCGGTCGTGCTCCGCAAGGGGTCCCAGGCCCCAGCCTTTTTGGGCCATGACCACTTCCGGCTGGGGGAGGACCTGGTTGGAAGTGCGGCCAAGCAAAAGGAATTGATCTTCTCCTCCAGCCTTTCCGGGCAACCGCGGCTCCCGCGCCACGCGGCGCAGGCCGGTTTCGGCACCTATTTATGCGTCCCCCTGGTCTCCAAGGATCGCGTGCTCGGGGTGATGGGACTTGCGGCCCTGCGGCCGATCGAGCTGACCCCTCGCCTGCGAGATCTATTTCGGGCGGTTGGTCTGACCATGGGCGAGGCGGTGGAGAACGGTCTCTTGCATCGCAAGTCGCAGCGGCTGGCCGTCCTGGAAGAGCGCGAGCGGATCGGAATGGACCTGCACGATGGCATCATCCAGTCAATCTACGCGGTCGGATTGATGCTGGAAGACGCCAGCCTATCTCTGCAGGAAGATCCCGGATCGGCCCGAGAGAGAATGGGCAAGTCGATTGAGGGCCTCAATGATGTCATTCGCGACATTCGCTCTTACATCCTCGACCTGCAGCCCCGTCGCATGGCCACGGAGAATCTGGCCACGGGCCTCCGACAACTGGTGCGCGAGTTCCGGGCTCAAACCCTGACCGAGGTGGATTTGCACATCTCGAATGGGGCGGCGGAGGGTCTCTCGGCCGCTTCCATGAACGGTTTCTTTCATGTGACCCAAGAGGCCTTGGCCAATGTGGCCAAGCATTCCCAGGCGACTCACGTGGTGATTAACCTGCGCCGGAATGAGGAATGGATTGAGCTCACGGTCAATGACAACGGCAAAGGATTCAGCACGGAGGGCCAGCGCAAGCTGCTCGGACACGGGCTCACCAACATCGAGGAGAGAGCCCGGGCGGCGGGTGGTGAGGCGACGATCCACTCGGAACGGGGAAAAGGAACGGTTGTGAGGGTGCGGATCCCGGCCGTGGTTCCGCCTGCCGGGCCCGCTTGAGAAGTCGGGCGGGAGATCGGGGCCAGGGCCGATGGGAGGGTCCGGCGTGACAGGTTGCCCATCGGCTCGAGACGATAATCACTGGAGCCGGCTTCGTCTTGGCCTCTATACTTCTCAGCAGCAGGAAATGGGTTTTCCTCCCAAGGGATTGGCCCAATCGGGCAAGGTCGTGTACTTGAATCCTCAGCTCACCGCAACGCGCGTGTTCCTCATCGAGGAACACGAGAAAGTCCGCCAGGCCCTTGCGGACCGACTGCGCACGTCGGCAGGAATCGCCTTGGTTGGGGAGGCTGGTGAGGCTGAGAAGGCTCTGGAGGAGGTGCGCAAGAGCCACCCCGAGGTGGTCCTGATAGAGATCAAGCGCGGCGACGGCATGGGGCTGGAGATTGTGCGAGAGGTCGCAAATCTCCCCTGGTCTCCCAGGGTCGTTGTGCTAACCACCTACGAGAGTTCCTGGGAGCGGACGGCGGCGAAGCGCGCGGGGGCGTGCGACTACCTCCTCAAGCAACTCGACTCCGACCAGTTGATGGAGTCCATCCAGAGACTTGCGGCCTAGGTCTCCATCTGGAGCCGCCCGAAGAGAGAAAAGCAAAGGGCCCCTCGCCCGAAAAGCGCGAGGGGCCTTCTTTTTCTTGATCCAGGGACTATCAAGCCGGGGCTGGGAGATGAGGTTCCAGCTTGGCGCGAAGCTTATCGCGGGGCACAAAGCCGACGACGCGCTCGGTCTGCTGACCTGCAATGAATAGGATCAAGGTTGGAACACCCATGACGCCGTAGCGGATGGCAAGATCAGAGTTCGCATCCACATCGACCTGACCCACCTTGACCCGGCCGACCCAGGAATCCGCCAACTCCCGGACGATGGGCTCCAGCAGATGGCAGGGATGGCACCACGACGCGGTGAAATCTACCAGGACTGGCCCGGCGGCCTTGAGCACTTCGCTGTCAAACGTGGACTGACTGAATTGGGCAAGCTCTGCCATACTACCTCTTTCCTCCACCTACCAAGAAGGGACCAAGGGCACCGCTACGCGAGCGGAGAGGGAGGGATTCGAACCCTCGGTGGCCACAAGGACCACAACGGTTTTCGAGACCGTCCCGATCAACCGCTCCGGCACCTCTCCGGTGCGCGATTATATCACGCGCGTCTTGCCTGACTGGCCAAAACGTGACCGGTTTCAGGGTGATTCAGTGTTCTGCCCACCGTGGCGCCCCGCCGGGGCGCCACGCATTGCTCGTCCGTGACCTGAAATGGATTGCCGCGAGAACCAGCGGCCAGAGGTTCCGAATCCCTCGTGAAATCCAGTGTGCCCCCCGATGTCCCCCGAAAAGACGAGCCGGTTCTTGTGGTCTCTTTCGGTGATCTCCAGCGCGATCCCCGCCGAACCCAGAATGCGGCCTGCCTCGAAAAAGGTTGCCGCGACCCCGGGAACAACCTCGAACAGCTCATCGTAGGCATGCGTTCTCAAGAGGGGCAGAACCCTTGCGAAGTCATGGAGGGGGAAGAGCGGTTGCAAGGGCCGTTCGCCGTCCCGCGCGCTACTTGTTCAGGAAAGCGATGTCTTTTTCTTGGATGAGGCCCGCGTCCCACAGGACCCGTTCGGTCAGGTGGACCGTGGCTGTCGTCGCGTGGATAGGCCCGCGGAAGCCCTCAGCGCAAGGTTCGGCAATTTCCCGTGTGATCCACATGGGTGTGGGATAGCACGACCGCGGCAAATCGCGGGGGGGGGTGTGAAGTCGGAACACGAGTTGATGGCATAGCTGCCTGCCCGATGGCCTACACAGCCCGGAGTCCAGGAGCAGGGTCTTGCCGTGCACGGAGATCAGATGCGACGACCCCATGACGGTCTGGGCCGCCCCCTCAAAATGGATTTCCGGGGCTCACTCTTGGAATCGGTCAGTGTCAGCCAAGACGTGCATGATTTCCTCGCCGTAGCAGCGCAAGCGGGACGGGCCGAGGCCTTCCACGGCGGCCAGTTCTTCCAGCGAGCACGGCCCTCGCTCGGCAATGCGCCACAAGACGTCTCGGCTCAAGATGACATCGGACTCCACACCGCGAGCGGCCGCCCGTTCCTTGCGCCACCTGCGCAAGGCCTCATGGCGCGCGATCGCAGGCTCGTTCCGTTCTCCGGCTCGCGGGGGATGAGGGACCGCCGCCTGCAATCCTTCGCGAACGGCTCGAAGTATCTCGCCTCCCCAGAGGGCGATTTGCACCGGGGTTACGCCGGGCACTTTGCGCAGCTCCTCCAAAGAGCTGGGATGATTACGCGCGATCTCCGTAAGCACCTTCTGGGAGAGAACCTTGAAGGGCGGCCGGTCCAGCCCTCGGGCCAGCTCCTCGCGGCACAGGTAAAGTTGGTAGAGGATCGCCCGGTCCTGAGCAACAAGCTCAAAGGCTCCGCGAAGCCTCCAGAACCCGTTCGAGGGGGAAGAGGCAGGAGACTGCAGGCAGGCGCGTGCCAGGCGCTCGCATTCTTCCTCAACCTCCTCCACGAGTCCTCGCTCACTGAGCCTTGCGACGAGGTGATCTCGGAGGGCGAGGAGATAGTGCGTGTCCAGCTGGGCATAGCGGACTTGATCGCCGGGCAGGGGCCGGATTCCCCAATTCGCCCTCTGCCAGCGCTTATCAAGATCCACCTCGAGTTCGCTCTTGAGGACTGCGCCCAGCCCGGTCTGGCGGAACCCCAGCGCGCGCGCCGCCAGCATCGTGTCGAAAAGACCTTCGACCCCGAAACCAAAGTCCCGGGTAAGGCAGAGAAGGTCGTACTCGGCGGCATGGAATACCTTCTGCGGGACGGGTCGGGAGAAGACCTCTCCGAGCGGGGCAAGGTCCAGAGCCGCCAGCGGGTCGACCAGGTAATCCGATTCGGATGTGGAGAATTGGATCAGGCAGACTTTTTCCCGGTAGGCGAAGAGGCTATTGGATTCGGTGTCCACCGCGATGCGCGCTTGATCGAGGAGGCGTATGATGAGTTCATGGAGATCGGCGCCATTGGAAATGAAGTGGGCTGGGCTGGCCGGAGGCATGCGGCCAATTATAAGCGATGCATGAGCGCCTGAATCGGTCCGCAGAGGGGTGAAAAACGGGGGATTTTTGTCAATATCGGGAAGGACGCTTGGCACTACGGGGGGTGGGGCTCGCGAGCATAAAGTAGACTATTGACAAGAATTTTGTCGGGTTTCCTTGCCAACCGATCGGAGGCGCGGTCAAAATGCCTGTGAGAGGCCGGGTTGATATTGATGAGCGCTTCTGCAAAGGTTGCGAACTTTGCGTGGCCGTCTGCGCGCAGAAGGTGCTCGCGCTGGATAGGGGAACTCTAACCTCGAAGGGTTATCACCCGGTGAAGCTGACCGCGGAGGTCGGCTGCACGGGCTGCGCCCTATGCGCCGTGGTGTGCCCGGAAGCGGCGATCACGGTTTACCGGGAATCGGTTCGGGCCGCTGCGGTGACGAGCTGAGAGATTTGCCATGGCCAAAGAGCTCCTCAAGGGAAATGAGGCGATGGCCGAGGCGGCCATTCGGGCCGGGGTGGAGGCGTATTTTGGTTACCCGATCACCCCCCAGACCGAGCTGCTGGAATGGATGGCGCGCAGGATGCCTGAGCTGGGGCGTGTGTTCATCCAGGCAGAGAGTGAAGTGGCCACCATCAACATGGTGTACGGGGCGGCCTGCACCGGTGCCCGAGTCATGTCCTCCTCCTCGAGCCCGGGGATGAGCCTGATGATGGAGGGCATTTCCTACATCGCGGGCACCGAAATCCCTTGTGTGCTCATTGATGTGATGCGGGGAGGCCCGGGACTGGGCAACATCGCGCCCTCCCAGGGCGACTACAACCAGGTGGTGCATGGGGGCGGGCACGGGGATTACCACCCGATTGTGCTCGCGCCTGCGACGGTCCAGGAAGCCATTGACCTGACCGTCCTGGCCTTTGATCTGGCGGAGAAGTATCAAACCATCGCCATGGTGTTGGCCGACGGGAATGTCGGCCAGATTATGGAGCCGGCTGAGCTGCCACCGATGCGGGAGGTGCATCGGGCCTCGCCCAGTTGGGCGCTCACCGGAGCCCAAGGCCGGGAACGCCGCATCCTCACCTCCATCTACCTGGACCCGTATGAAGAGGAAATCGCCAACCGCCGCCTGCAGTCTCGCTGGCTGGAAATTCGGGCGAAAGAGGTTCGCTTCAAGCCGTACCAGCTCGAGGATGCCGAGATCGTAGTGGTGGCCTTTGGGACGGCCGGGCGCGTTTCCCTCTCCGCCGTTCGTGCCGCTCGCGCAGAGGGGCTCAAGGCGGGGTTGTTCCGCCCGGTGACCCTCAGCCCGTTTCCTTATGAGGAACTGGCTGCGCTCGCAGATCGGGCCAAGGCGTTCCTGGTCGTTGAGATAAACGCCGGCCAAATGCTGGAGGATGTGCGCCTGGCGACCCGGGAAAGGGTTCCGGTGGGGTTCTATGGGCGCATGGGAGGAGTGGTCCCCTTCCCGGATGAGGTCCTAAGCGAGGTTCACCGGATGGCGCAGGGGGGGTCGGGGGAGTCGGGGGACGTTCGCGCGAAGTGGCTCGAGCGGTTGGCGCAAGCGCCAAACTGAGGCGAGAGGGCAGGAATGGTTGCGACGGCGATGGAAACGTTGGTCTACCGGCGGCCGAACTCGCTGACGGAAACGCCGACCCATTATTGCCCGGGCTGCACGCATGGCGTGGCCCACCGTTTGATTGCGGAAATCCTGGACGAGATGGGCCTGCGCGAAAGGACCATTGGGGTGGCTCCCGTGGGTTGCGCTGTTTTTGCCTACAACTACTTCAACTTCGATTTTGCCGAGGCCGCCCACGGTCGCGCCCCGGCGATGGCAACCGGGATCAAACGTCTGCTCCCGGACCGGATTGTGTTCACCTATCAAGGGGACGGGGATCTGGCTTCGATCGGCATGGCGGAAATCCTGCACGCCGCCGCCCGGGGCGAGGCGATCACGGTCATTTTCATCAACAACACCAACTACGGCATGACCGGGGGGCAGATGGCCCCCACGACCTTGCCGGGCCAGAAAACCACCTCCACTCCGAACGGGCGTGATGTGGAGCTGACGGGTTTTCCCATCCGCATGGCCGAAGTGCTAGCCACATTGGAGGGAGCCAGCTACGTGGTGCGGCGCAGCCTGCATAACCCCAAGAACATCCGCCTGGCCAAGAAGGCGCTGCGAGTGGCCTTTGAGACCCAGCGCCAGGGCCTGGGTTTCTCCATGGTCGAGCTGTTGTCGACCTGCCCGACCAACTGGGGGCTGACGCCGCTCGAAGCTTTGCGTTGGCTGGAGGAGAACATGATTCCAGCCTTCCCGCTAGGGGACTACAAAGTCGCCCCTGCGGTTGCCAGCCTCGCCAAATGACGGCTTGCCACCCCGGTTGAGCCTTCTGCACGGGGGGCCCGATCGAGGGGAAAAGCGGAACTGTTCACCAAAGAGTTGCTACTAGGAGGAGTTCATCCATGAAGGGCAACGATCGGATTCTGGAGCGCTTGAATGCACGGCTGGCGGACGAGTTGACCGCGATCAACCAATACATGGTGCACTCCGAGATGTGCGCGAGCTGGGGGTACAAGGGGTTGCACGAGGTGGTCGAGAAGCGGGCCATCGAGGAAATGAAACACGCGGGGAAGCACATCGCGCGCATCATCTTCCTGGAGGGCAAGCCCTTGGTGAACAAGCTCAATCCCCCCAACATCGGCGCCTCGGTGGAGGCCCAGCTCGCCAATGATCACACCGCTGAGCAGGATGCCATCCGCGCTTACAACGAGGACATCCGCCTGGCGGCCGAGGTGGGCGACAATGGCTCGCGCGAGATGCTCGTGTCCATCCTCAAGGACGAAGAGGCCCACATTGACTGGCTGGAAGCCCAGATCGATCAGATCAAGCAAATGGGCATTCAGAACTACCTGGTGGAGCAGGTCGGATAGACGCCCAGTGTCTGCGGCCTCGGAGGGCCGTCCAGGGGGCCGCAAGGGGCGGGAAGCTCACTGCGCGTCCAGGGCTGTGCGGGGGGCGAGGTCATGCAAACGGAGATCATCATATCGGGGTTCGGCGGTCAAGGAGCCCTGTTTGCCGGGCAGTTGCTGACCTATGCGGCCGTGGACTCGGGCAAGGTGGTGACCTGGATTCCCTCCTATGGCCCGGAGATGCGCGGCGGGACCGCTCACTGCACGGTGATCGTTTCAGATGAGGAGATCGGCTCGCCCCTCGTGCGCCAGCCCCAGGCCGCCGTCGTGATGAATCTCCCCTCGCTCGACCTGTATGAACCGCGGGTGAAGTCCGGCGGGGTACTGGTGGTCAATGCCTCCATGGCAAACCGCCAGGTGCGTCGGAGAGACATTGTGGCCGTCTCCCTTCCCGCCAACGAGATCGCCGAGTCGCTCGGGGATCTCCGCATGGCCAATATGGTGATGCTGGGAGCTCTTCTGGATCGGCTTCCAATCTTGTCCCTGGAGGCAATCCAACAGGCGCTGGACAAGCACCTGGCCTCGCGCCACCGGGATCTCCTGGAGCAGAATGGCAAAGCCTTGCGGTTAGGAGCCGAGCGGGCTGCCATAAAGGTTCTGGGCTAGATCCTTCGTGTGCCACGAAGACGACCGGGACAGACGCAAGCCTACCCCGGTCTCTTTTTTTTTGGGGGTAACGTCTCCTCCGCTCGGTCCAAATCCCCCCGCCCCCGAAACCGGCTAATCCGTGAATTTACGACAATTTTACACAGAATCCACCGGCTTGATACTCGGCGAGCCTACGCTCCTCCCAGAAACAAGTGCTCCCGGCATTTTGAGGAAAAAAGAAAGGAGAAACGGAAATGAAGATTTTGGCTCGTTGGTGGAGTTCCACAATCTTGCGCAAGACGCTTCTGGGGGGCGTTGCAGCTGGAACGATCTTTGCCTGGGCAATAGCCTTCGCTCCCGCCGCAACGGTTTACGCCCAGGGGCCGGGTCCAACCACGACCCCCGCCCCTCAGGTCAACCAGGCGCAGCAGTACCAGCGGCTCAAGGCCCTGTTCGAGAAAGAAAAGGGAATCGCCTCGAACCTGGATAGCAGGCTGGAGAAGGGGCGGGACCTGGCCACAAAGATCCAGCAACTGATTGATTGGGCCCGCCAGCACGGGTTCGACGTCTCCCGACTCCAGGCCGCCCTTGATCAGTTCAAGGGGGCGCTGTCAAAGGCCCAGGGCGACCTGGACGACGCGAAGGCGGTGCTCACCCTGCACAGGGGTTTCGATGACAATGGCAATGTCATCGATCGGTCCGCCGCGCTGGACACGGTCAAGAAGGCTGGCCAGGACCTCAAGGACGCTGTCCAGGTGCTGCGCGGCGCCGCTCAAGATCTGAGGTCGGAATTCCAGACACTTCACAATCAGATTCAAAGTCAGCGGAGCCAGGGGAAACAAACCCAGGGCAACGACACTCCCGGTAGCGGTGGCTCCAGCAATGGCACTCCGAGCAGCGGAACCCAGGGGACGGGCACGTAGAGCCAGTTGAATCAGGCCGCCGGTGCGCCCGTCCCGGCCGGCGACCTCTTAATCCAGTTGGAAAGGTGCGGGTGCTGATGCCAATGGCAAGTTCTAGGTCCTCGGTCTTCTGGGGAGTTGTGGGAGGAGCCCTCCTGGTGGGGCTCCTCACTGCCTGTGGGGGGCCGACCTCCAACCTAAGCGGAGCCGGGGGAGGAGGCCCGTGGAGTCCGACCTCCCCGGTCCTGTTTTGGTCCACATCTGCTCGACCTGAGGCCTCGCCGGTTCTCACAACCCTTCCGGCGCAAGCGGCGACCCCGGATGCAACCATCACAAATCTGACCGATCAGATTGACCTGATGCTCAAGGACATGGAGAATTCCAACGAGGATTCGACCCTCCAGCCCCTGTTGCCAGTCCAGTAGCGGCACGCAAGGCGTGGGCCCTCAGAACCACTCGCCGGTTTGAGGAGCGCCTTCACCGTAACGACGCCGGAGCAGAATAGTCTGCCCCGGCGCTTTTTTGGGATGCTATGGGTCGCCTGGTTCGTCTACTTTTTGGGTGGGAACCGGCTGAGGACGATGGCGGGATCGGGGAGAGCGACCCGGTCACCGGGCTGGAGGTCGTGATGAGGCTTCTCCGCCTTCTGGGAGGCCGACTGGAAGACCGCGATGGGGGTATCCGCTTCGGCGTACTTGCTCTCGAGATAAGCCTGCCCCAGCAGGAAGCCCTCTGAATCGACCGCACAGCTGGTGACCGCACCGATCACCCGACCCCTGTCGTCCACCACCGGGTCGCCGGGATGCGCCATGCGCACGCCCCTGCGATTGAAGCGGAAGCGGGCGACCTCCCCGGCGAGGGATCTCACCTGGAGGAGATAGGCCTGGCGGCCAATGAACCAGGGCTTGTGAAGCTTGACGTACGAACCGAATCCGGATTGAGCCACGTTCAGGTTGAGCGGCCCGGCCATCTCGTGGCCGTAGAGAGGCAGTCCGGCCTCTGTGCGCAGCGAATCGCGTGCGCCCAGCCCCACCGGCTTGAGGCCGAGGGGCGCACCGGCTTTGAGCAAGGCGTTCCACAGCTGGGCTGCCCGATCCGGGTGCACAAACAGCTCAAAGGCCATGGTTTCGCCGGTGTACCCCGTGCGCGCCGCGATCAGATCGAAGCCTCCCAGCCGGGCCGGGCACACCTCCGTGCGCTTGAGGTTGTTGATCCGCCGCTCCGTTTCCGCGTCCGCCCCGAGAGCCAGGAGGACCTCCCGCGACTTGGGTCCCTGCAGCGCCAGATCCACGCGCATATCGCGCGCGGCGCCCGGGTCCCTCAAATTGCGCAATCGGACCTGCAGGCGGCCCGGGGCGGTGGCCCATGGCCTGGCTTGATCGATGAGCACCTCTGCGCGCGCCACGGCATTGATCCAGGCCCAGTCCTTCTCATCGTTGGAGGCATTAGCCACGATTAGATAGCGCTCCGGCTCGACGCGGTAGATCATCGTGTCGTCCAGGACCTGGCCGTCCGGATCGAGGTACTGGCCATACAGGGACTGGCCGACCTCCAGGGCGGTGACCTCATTGCCGCAGACGGCGTCAAGGAAGACGCCGGCGGTTGGGCCACTGGCGTCCCAGACACCCATGTGAGAGACATCGAACAGCCCGGCCGCTTGGCGCGTTGCGAGGTGTTCCTCAAGCACGCTGGTGTACCAGACTGGCATTTCCCATCCGGCGAAGGGGACCATCTTGGCGCCCAAGGATTTGTGGGCCTCGAACAGCCGCGTTCTCCGCAAGGGGGCATCCCCGGGCTCTGTCCAGCGGAAGGGGGGAAGGGACGGGCGCGGATGGGTGTCGGCGACTTTCCCCATGAAGTAGGGCCGGCTCGGGTCAATCGCCTGGGCTTGCCCTTGGAGGGCCGGTTCGGCGGGGCCGGCATCTTCTACGACGACGGGGCCCGGGAGCCTGCGGTAGGGGTCATCGCCGAAGGCGGCGAATCCGTCCGAAAGATCTCTCAGCCAGGCCAGCGTCCGCCCGGCGGAAGCCGCCGGCAGGATCAAGCGCAGGACGCCGGGCGACTGGCGGGTGAGCACGGCTTCGAGGCTCTCCTGGCCAGGCTGGATTCGGGTGGCCTGGATGCTGCCCGACGGGAGGGCGTACACGTCATTGGTGGTGGCCCAATACAGAAACTCCTCGGCGCGTGCGCCTCGCACGGCGATGGCCCGGAACCCCTGGTTCTCTCTGGGGCTGTCCAAGTAATAGAAATGGGGATAGCCATGCCTGGCCATCTCGTAGTCGATCCCGGCGGCCTCGGCCAGGTCGCGGATTTCGAGCTTGGCCTGTTCGAGCGCCTCGAATCCGACCTTGGCGCGCAAGACCTCACCCTTGAGGCCGGAGAAGTGGTAAGGCTGGCAGGCCTGGAGAAGGCGACCCATGATTTCGGCCAGGCGGTCCATTTCCTTTTCTTGGAATCCGCGTTGGGTCACCCACGGCGTCCCGAGGCGAATTCCGGACGGGTTTGCAGCGCTCACGTCTCCGGGGATCGTGTTGCGGTTGAGCACAATTCCCGCCAGGTCGAGGATGCGGGCCGCCATGTCTCCCGAAAGCGCGGCCCCGTCCGGTCCGCGGATGCTCTTCATATCGGCGTTGAGCATGTGGGTGTTGGTCCCGCCAAAGGGAATGCGCAAGCCTTGCTGCTGGAGCCCCTCCGCCAGCCGGGCGGCATTGCGCACGACCTGCTTCTGGAGTGCCCGGAAGGGATCGGTTTGGGCCAGGCGCATGGCGACCGCGATGGCCGCGAAGATATTCACGTGGGGCCCTCCCTGTTCGCCGGGGAAAACCGCGTGGTCGATCTTGCGGGCCAAGGCCGGGTCGGTGGTCAGGATGCATGCACCGCGAGGGCCACACAGGCTCTTGTGGGTCGTGAAGGTGATGACATGAGCCAGGCCCAGGGGCGAGGCGCTGACCCCTGCGGCCACCATGCCGGCGATATGGGCGATGTCGGCGAAGAGGTAGGCTCCGATCTCGTCCGCGATTTCGCGGAACCGCTTCCAATCGGGAACCCATGGGTAGGAGGAGTAGCCGGCGATGATCATCTTGGGGCGATGCTCGCGCGCCAGCGATTGCACGGCATCGTAGTCAATCCGTTCGCTGGAGGGATCCACGCTGTATGGGATGATGTGGTAGTACTGGCCGGATCGGTTGGCCGGCGACCCGTGGGTCAGGTGGCCGCCATCCAGCAGGCTCAGGCCCATGACCGTGTCTCCGGGGTTGACCAGGGCGTGGTAGACGGCGTTGTTCGCGGGCGCGCCGGAAAGAGCCTGCACATTGACGTAGATGCGATCGGCTGGGACGGAGGGGGTCGCGAAAGCTTCGGCGACGCGCCGCCGGGCGAGGGCCTCGACCGTGTCGGCGTATTCCACTCCTTTGTAGTAACGGGGATCTGAGTAGCGGCGGTAGCCGGCCAGGCGGGCGGGGTAATCCAGGATCTCCTCCTCGCTCAGTCCGCGCGAGGCCTCGTCCGGGTAGCCCTCGGCGTAGATGTTCTGGAAGCGGCTGCCCAGGGCCTGCAGCACCGCGGCCGGGCTCGAGCTCTCCGAGGGAATCAAAATAATGCGGCGAAACTGGCGCTCGTTCTCGATCTGAATCAGCTCCTCTACGGAAGGGTCAAGATCGTGGAGCGAGCCGCGGAAGAGGAAGTCTTTCATCACGTCTCCTTGGCCAGGAATGGTATTGCCGGCAGGATCGTCGGGCGGAGGGGTGCGGAAGAGGCACAGGTCCAGGGTCGCCCTGGCAATTGGGCGCCTGTTGTGGTGGGCGGAACAGGACTTGAACCTGCGACCTCATCTTTGTAAGAGATGCGCTCTAACCAACTGAGCTATCCGCCCGCGAAACCGAATTATAACAAGGACCTGGGCCTCAAGGGCGAGCCCTCAGTTCTCGGCGCCCTCCAGATTCGATTTGCCAGGCTCAGAGCCCAGGCGAGGTCCGCCTGCCGTTTCGCTGCCCGGTCCGGGCTGGGCTTATCCTCTTATTGAGCAACTGGACTCCAGCTGCCATCTCGGCTCCTGGAATAACCTTGTGGGGGCAGACCAGGGGCGATGGGCAGGAGTCCCAGGGTATCCCCATCGCAGGGATACCCGATCTTTGCGAAGAAAGATGGTTCGATGAGGGGAGTGACGACGATCGGGAGGTTGCCAATAGATTTCCGATTCAGCTTGAAACCAATGTGCTTGACCCAACCTTCTGTGCGGGATAGAATGCCCGCTCGATCCTAGCTGTAGCCAACGCCGCAGTGTTTCATCTGTTGTCCCGCAGGCTGCGGCGTAGCGGTGGGTGGCGATGTTTGAAGTTCTATCCTCCAGGCTCCAATCCGTCTTTCAACAGCTTCGCAGGCGCGGCCGGTTGAGCGAAGCGGACGTGGAACAGGCCTTGCGGCAGGTGCGCCTGGCACTGCTGGAGGCGGACGTCAACTTCCGGGTCGTCAATGATCTTCTTGAGCGAATTCGGGTCAGGTGCGTCGGCGTCGAGGTTTCCAGGGCATTCAATCCGTCCCAACAGGTCCTGACCGTAGTGTACGAGGAACTGGTTCGTACGCTGGATCCGCGTTCCCGCTGGTCCCTGACGGGCCCCAAGCCCCGGGTCATCGTCCTGGTCGGCCTCCAGGGTTCCGGCAAGACCACGACCGCCGCCAAGCTGGCGCGGCGTCTTCTGCAGGACGGCGAGCGAGTTCTCCTGGTAGCCGCTGACATACAGAGACCGGCTGCGGCCGAGCAGCTTCGTCTCCTGGCGGAGCGGATTGGTGTCCCGGCGGTCAGCCAGGGGACCTCGGTTCTGGAGATTTGCCACGCCGCCGTGGAGCGCGCCTGCCGGGAGGGGGATAGTGTGGTGATTCTCGACACGGCGGGCAGAATGCAAGTCAATGAGGAGCTCATGGACGAGCTCCGCGAGATCAAAGCCTCCATTCAACCGACGGAATCGCTCCTGGTAGCGGACGCGATGACGGGGCAAGAGGCCGTGAACATCGCACAGGGGTTTCATTCCGCCTTGGGCCTCACGGGGATTATTCTAACCAAGGTGGACGGGGACGCGCGGGGAGGGGCCGCGGTTTCCATGAGGGCGGTGACGGAGGTGCCGATCCGATGGGTTGGGCTGGGAGAAGGGGTCGAGGCCCTCGAGGAATTCGATCCCGAGCGATTTGCCAGCCGCATCCTCGGGATGGGAGATATTCGCGGCCTGATGGAAAAGGCAGAGCAGGCTTTTGACCTCCAGGGCAGGGACCGGACCGCGCAGTCGGTGCTAGCTGGGCCGCTGACCCTGGAAGACATGGTTAGCCAGCTCCGACAGGTTCGGAAACTAGGCCCATTCAGTGCGGTTCTGGAGACCCTTCCGGCGCCCTCCCTGGGAGGCCTCCCGAGGATCAATCCCGACGAAGTGGACCGCCGGATGCGGACCATTGAGGCGATCCTGCTCTCGATGACCGCGGAGGAGAGGCGGAGCCCGGAGATCCTCAACGCGAGTCGTAGGCGGCGAATCGCGAGCGGCTCGGGCACCCAGGTTCAAGAGATCAACCAGCTACTCCGCCAGTTTCGTGAGGCCCAAAAAGCGATGCGCAATCTGCCGCGTTTGACCCGTGGGAGATTCCCGGGGATTTTCGGGTAAAATGGAGGGAGTGCCGCGCCCGGCGACCTGCGCGCCCTTCCCGCGTACCCTTCGGCCGGGCAGCCGGTCCCTCCGAGCGTGAGTTCAAGCTACTTCCAAGAAGGAGTTCTTTTCATGGTTCGCATCCGACTCAGGATGGTAGGATCCAAACATCAAGTCAGCTTTCGGCTGGTTGCCACCGACCTCGAGAGTCCCCGGGACGGTCGCTTTCTGGAGCTCCTCGGACAATACAACCCTAGAACCGAGCCGGGAACGATCGTATTGGAGGAGGCCCGCGTGCTCTACTGGCTTGGCCAGGGCGCTCAGCCGAGCGACTCGGCCTCCCAACTGCTGAGACAGAGCGGGACGTTGGATCGCTTCGCACGCCTCAGGCAAGGAGAATCACTCGACGCTCTGGTCGCAGAGGCCAAGGCAGCACAGGGCGCTCGGGTGGTGAGCCCGAAGACCCGCCGGGTGGCAAAGCCCAAGGGTCAGGCCAAGTCGAAGAAGTCGAAAAAGGCTGTGGCGGCGGCTGAGGTGGCATGAGTACGTTTCCTCCGCGCAACTCCTCCGACCGGGGCCTCAAAGAGTTGGTGGAATACGTTGCCCGCTCTCTGGTCCGAGACCCGACCCAGGTGCGCGTGTCCGAGGTGATCAGTGGTCCCAATGTGCACTTGGAACTCATGGTCAGTGCGGAAGATCGAGGCCGGGTCATTGGCCAACGCGGGAGGATCGCCAACGCGATCCGGGCACTCCTGCGTGCGGCAGCGGCGCGCGAGGGCAGGCGCGTGACCTTCGACATCGTCTGAAAGGAGTTGTTCCGATTCGGAGACCGTTGGAACAGTTGGCACTGGTCTTGGGGCTCCGGGCCTTTTCCGGGCAAGCGGCAAGGTCCTGGAGCGGCCCAGATCGTCTGAGCGGGAAGTTTGCGGGCTCGTCCGTGCGTGCGGCGAGCCCGTTTGCCTAAGGATACCGAATGCCCAGCCAATCTGCGGACAATCTCCTGGCCGTGGCCCGGGTGAGGCGGCCGTTCGGCATCCGAGGTGAACTGCTCCTGGAAATCCTGGCTGGTTCTCCTGAATTCCTGCGCCAGGCCAAGACGCTGTTTGTCGGCAAGCAGCACCAGCCTCGGGAGGTTCGTTCCTTTCGAAGTCACGGCAAGGATTTGCTCCTGTGCCTGGCCGACTGTACGAATCGCACCCAGGCGGAGGAGTTGCGGGCCGCCATGCTCTACGTGCGAGCGGATGACTTGCCCCCTTTGCCGGCGGGAACGTACTATCACCGCCAGTTGGTGGGACTGGAGGTGGCCACCGAGGACGGTCAGAGTCTGGGGCGGCTTCACTCGGTGCTGGCGACCGGAGCCAACGATGTCTACGTGATCCGAGGAGACCAGGGCGAGATCTTGCTCCCGGCAATCTCGTCGGTCGTGAGGGAGATCCGCCTGTCGCAGGGCAGGATCGTAGTCCGCCTGCCCGAAGGGGAGCTCGGACCATGAACGATCCGGGCAGATGCTCTCCTGCGCCTCTTCCCGCCCCCTGGCCAGACCACGGGATCAGGTCTTTCTTGCTGTGATTCGGGCTTTCATCGCGGTCGAATTGCCTCTCCCTCTGCACGACTACCTCGCCGAGCTGACCCGTCGTCTTCTCAGTGAAGTGCCAGCGGGCAGCGTACGTTGGGTGCGCCAGGAAGGGATTCATATGACCCTCAAGTTCCTTGGGCAGATCCCCGAGGTACGCCTGGCCGAGATCAACTCGCTCTTGGAGCCGTGCCTCCGCCAACAGGCGCCCTTCCAGGTCCAGATCGGAGGATTGGGATGCTATCCCGACATGCAACGCCCGCGAGTGGTCTGGGTTGGAGCTCACAGTCCGGCGGGAGAGTTGAACCAGCTGCAGGCGGCGGTTGAGAAGAGCCTGTCCGAAATCGGTTTTTCACCCGAGGCGAGGGAGTATTCGGGCCATCTGACTATCGGGCGAGTCCGTCAGGAGGCCAGGAGGGAGGAACTCAAACAGATCGGGGAGGCTGTTGTGCGGATGGCGGAGACGGAGAGGAAGACACTTGAAGTCCGCGGGGTAGCGCTCTTTCAAAGCGAACTGCGTCCCGACGGTGCCGTCTACACGCGCCTGCGCGAGTGGCGGTTGAGGGAGTCGGCATGAAGCTCATCGCTGTGATCGGAGGGCACGATTGCTCGCCGGAGGAGGCCCAACTGGCGATGGGAGTCGGCAGGTTGATCGCGATGGCGCGGGCCACACTGATTTGCGGGGGCGGCGGCGGGGTTATGGAGGCAGCTTGCCGGGGAGCGAGGGAAGCGGGAGGCCACACGATTGGGATCCTGTCAGGGGAAGACCCGGGCAAAGCCAACGAGTTTGTTGAATTCCCGCTGGCAACCGGACTCGGCGGAGCCCGAAATGTGATCCTGATTCTCTCGGCCAGCGCGGCGATCGCCATTGGCGGGGAGGGGGGGACTCTTTCGGAAATCGGCTACGCGCTTCGCCAGGGCAAGCCCGTGATCTCTCTCCACAGCTGGGAACCCGCGATGTGGGATGGCAATCGGCCTGCGAGTGTTCTCCTGGCTTCAACGGCAGAAGAGGCAGTGAGGCTGGCCCTGGAAGCCCCCCTCCCAGAAAGGGGGAAGGCCGTGGAGGAGACGGCGCCCAGGGTAGGGGGGCGTCCTCCAGCACGCTAGCTCAATGGGACTCTCGCCGGGGAAGTGCCTCTTCCTCCGGCGCAGGGACCGGAACCGGGTGGGACCCGGGAATTGTCTCGGATTGGGAGGTGAGGACTGGACGCATTGATACTCGCGCGATCCCTCGTTGATGCGCTCGAGTCAAAGAAGGCCGAAGATGTCGTCCTCCTGGACCTGAGGGGGAACTGCCTGTTTGCCGACTATTTTGTGATCTGCACGGGTTCAAGCGACCGCATGATCAAGGCTTTGGTGGAGGCGGCCGTGGAGGCCGGGGAGAGGACCCAGGGAGTTCGTGCGCGCAGCGAAGGCCGGCCCGAAGGAGGTTGGGTCCTGGCGGACTTCGGCGAGGTCATCCTGCATGCTTTCTCCCCGGAGAAGCGGGAGTACTATGAATTGGAACGGCTCTGGAGCCAGGCCAAGGTCGTGGTTCGGATTCAATAAGCCGGCCGGACGTCTGCAAGCCGGCAACCGCCCAAGCCCGGGGACACATCCTGACGAAGGACGAACCGAGCCTCTCGAGAGGCTCGGTTTTGCGGCTGGGCGCCGCAAGGGCCGCGAGAAGCCGCGGGATGCGATCCAGCGCTACTCAAAAATCCAAGGATCGGTCGCGCGTTTCCAGGACACGAGCTCTTCCGGCTTAAAGAACAGGGGGATCTCGTAAGCTGCCGTCTCGGCGCTATCCGACCCGTGAACCAGATTCCGCCCAATCTCGACCGCGAAGTCGGCCCGCAGGCTGCCGGGCGCGGCTTCACCAGGTCGGGTCGAGCCCATCATCTGGCGGGCCAACGCAATGGCGTTGGGCCCCTCCAGCACCATCGCAACGACTGGAGCGGAGGAGATGTAGGCGAGAAGCCCCTCGTAGAACGGCTTGCCCTTATGCACAGCGTAGTGCCGCTCCGCAAGCGCACGGTCCACTTGTAGGAATTTGAGCCCAACCATTTTCAATCCGCGCCTTTCAAGCCGGGCGATGACCTCCCCTATCAGGCCTCGCTGAACGCCGTCGGGTTTGACGAGGATGAGTGTTCGTTCCACGAGATGCCTCCGCGGGAATTGTGTAAGGGAAGCTGGGCAGATCGGCAGCCGGCCGATTCTATCAGAACGAGCCGCCAGCGGTTGGCGTCCCGACCCGGGAGCCTAACGACCCAGCCCGAGGTCCTCGGGCGCCACCGGTGAGGACAACTGGTAGAAGACGTCGAAATCACCGATCTGCATCTCACGGTAGGACAGGCCCATCTGATCGAAGCGAGTGCGCAGCAGGACATCCAGAGGGCCATTCCCAGTCGTGATGTAGGCGACCCGCGGGCTGGATTGAACCAACGGGTCATAGGGAGCATATCGATCGTCTCTCACAGAATAGCGCAGGTCCAGGTGGTAGGGCAGCCTGGCGATGAATACCAGCCGTTCCTGCGATAGGAAAGCCAGCGGGTACGCGACCCAGTAGTTGGTGTATCCGCGGGTTTCCCCTTGTTGTTCGAGGAATTGCTGGAGGGCGGGGAGCTCGCGCATGTCGACCTGCGTCTCGCGGTCAAACTGGGTGGTGATTCCCGGGGGATTGGTGAGGGCTGCCTGGAGAGTGCTCGTGACATTGAATATGACGATCAGGAGGACCGCGATTTCGCCCCAATGTGCCCGTTGAGCATTGAGCCAGAGCGCAAACTGGGCACTGGTCAGGGCCAGGAGGAGTCCGAGGGGAAGGAAATAGCGGCCGCTGGGGTCAGATCCGAAGGGGGTGGCAAGGAAGGCGGCGATCAGCAGGACCCCAACCGCGAATAATGTCCAGCGGGCGGCGCGGCCTTCGTCCCGACGGCGAAGCTGGGTCAGTCCGAACACGAGAGCTCCAAGGTCCACGGCGGTCACCCAGGGCAGCAAGGGCAGGGCGAGCAACTTGGTGCTCCAGGGAGGACGGAGGCCGAAGACCACCGTGGGGGTGAAGAGCACTAGATTCAGGATCCGTCCGGCGACCTGATTAAGGAGGGACCCTGCGGAGACCCCGGCCAGGGCGCTCCCCAGGATCTCGCGGAGGGAGGACGCGCCGAGCTGGTGCCATCCGACCAGCCAGGGAATGGCACCGATCACCGCGGTGGCGAGAAGGATCGCAGCGTAGAGTACCGTCCTCAAGAGAGAAGTGCGCCGGAGGGTGCTCGCGAGGGCCAGGAACACCGAGGGGAGCGCAAAGACCAGGGAAAGGGGAAAGACCCAGACCCCCAGGCCGCTCAGGAATCCCAAAAGGACCCATCTGGAGCAGGAAGGGCCGCGGCGGTCAATGCGCAGGCCTAGCCACAGGGCCAGCGACCCAATCAGCAGGGCCTCTCCATAACCTCCTAGGCTGACCGTTGTGTAGAGGGTCAGGTTGACGGTGGGGAGGGCCAGGAGCAGCGCGGCGGCCCAACCGAGGCGAGGAATAGGGAACACCTCGCGGAGGGCGAGGTAAAGCGCGCAAATCGTTCCACAGTAAAGCAAGGCTTGAACGACACGCAGAACGAGGACGTGGTCACCGAAGGCCCAGAACCCAGCGGCGACCAGATAGGCGTCGAGGCTTCCCATGTAGGCTTGGCCATAAAAGAAAAGGGGCCGCTCACCCTGCAAGATATGGCGCGCCATCAGCGCCACCACGGCTTCGTCCGCATTAAAGGGGAACGCTCCTTCAGAGAGCAGCAGCACCTTCCAAAGAAGTGCGAGAGCCAGGGGCAGGATAAGTGCGACCGGTTTGTCCAGCCATTGGCCCACCCGTATAATGGCGCCTATGTCCCGACGAGGCTGGCTGCTCGTCTCCGCCTCACTCATTCTCATTGCCATCCTTGCGCGCGTCGTGCCTGGTCCCCGGACCATCGATGACGCCTTCATTACTTTTCGCTACGCACGGAATCTGCTTCTGGGCAAGGGGCTAGTCTTCAACCCACCCGAGCGCGTCCTCGGAACCACAACCCCCTTGTACGCTCTGCTTCTTTCCCTCCTCGGCTTGCCCTTCGGGGGCCCGAGTGCTCCCTTCGCGTCCATCTCCGTTTGGCTCAACGCCTTGCTCGATGCGGCCACCTGCATTCTTCTCCTTAGGCTGGGCAGGAAACTAGGGTCACCCGGTTCAGGAGCCGTCACCGCGGCCATCTGGGCGGTTGCCCCCATGAGTGTGACCTTCGCCATAGGGGGCATGGAGACCAGCCTCTACGTGTTCCTGCTGGTCCTGTCCTATTTGTTCTACCTTGAAGATCAGCTGACTGCGGTGGCCGCCGTCTTGGGTCTGGCCTTCTTGACCAGGCCGGATGCGCTCTTGCTGGCGCTGCCGGTCGGGATTGACGTGTGCCGCCGGGCGCTCTCCAGATTCGCAGACCCAGCTCTCCGCCGCAGGGTCCTCCAGGCCATCGGCGTGGGCGCGCTCGTGGTCCTACCCTGGACCATCTTTTCCTTTCTCTACTACGGGTCGCCGATACCGAATTCCCTCCTGGCCAAGAGGGTAGCCTATTACCTGCTTCCCGAAGCGGCACTGGTCCGCCTTCTGCAGCAACTGGGGACTCCTTTCTTTGAGGACCTGACCCTGGGAACCTCATGGATCGGGGTTGGATTGGTCCTGTACACCTTCGTTTCTCTCTTGGCGCTTGTGCGGTCCGTGAAGCGGGCTCCCCGATCGTGGCCGGGGCTGGTATTTCCCTGGTTTTACTCGGCTGTGTTCGCCGCAGCTAACCCGTTGATCTTCCGTTGGTATCTGACCCCACCCTTACCATTCTACATACTTTCCATCGTGTTGGGCTTTCGATACCTCACCGCCGACCTAGGGCATCTTCTGGAGAGGCTCAGGATCCTCCAACGGCCGCGGTGGCTGGGGCGGGCTGGCCTAGCCGCTCTGACGATCTTGCCCCTCGCTCTCTCCCTGCGCGCCTGGGACCTGCATCCAGACCACGGCCCGGACCGTCCCGCGCCGGACATGGCATGGATCCGGCTGGAGTTGGTCTATGCCGACGCAGCCGACTACCTCTTGCCTCGGCTCGACCCGGGAGATCGGATCGCGGCCGGAGATGTGGGCGTGCTGGGCTTCCGAACGGATGCGTTCATTCTTGACACGGTCGGGCTGAACACCCCCCAAGCGGCAAAGTATTACCCTCTTCCGAAGGCCCTGTACGCCATCAACTACGCGGTGGCTCCCGATTTCATCATCTCAGCCCGACCGCGGTTCGTTGTGATTCTTGAGGTTTACGGGCGCAACGGCCTGCTGCGAGATCCCCGCTTCCTGGAAAGCTACTCCCTCCTGCACACCTTCCCAACGGATATGTACGGGAGTCATGGGCTTTTGATCTTTGAACGCAAGACCATTCCTTGACATGGCTCAGCGAGAACCGGGTCGCCAAAAGACGACCGCCGAGGAACCTAGGATGGGGACTGGAGCGACCCCCGCAAAACGCAGAATCCTCTCCTGGGCGGCTGTGGTTCTGGTCCTGGCCGCCCTCGGGGCTTATGTCCTCGCGGGAGTCGCCACGGTCCCCTTCCATCCCGATGAGACGACCTGGCTGTTCATGAGTTCGGACTTGGGTGCGCTCTTTCAAGGAAAGGTTGCGAATCTTTGCTATCAGCCTGGAGAAACTCCCGATGGGAGTGTGCTGGAGCGCTTGCGGACGGCCGGACTTCCCCGATATGTGATTGGTGCCGCAGGATTCTTGCTGGGTGTTCCTAGCCCTGCGGTGCGGGCCGATTGGAACTGGAGCCTGAGTTGGGAGGGGAACGCAGTGGCCGGCGCGGTTCCCGGGCCCACGGCGCTCTTCGCGGGGCGACTGCCGATGGCCTTGGCCGTCGTGCTGGCTTTGGTTCTAGTGTTCGGGATGGGGACGCACCTGGGAGGTCGCTCGGCGGGGCTTCTGGCGGCAGTCGCTTTCGGTTCGAACGCTCTGGTTCTCCTTCACGGAAGAAGGGCAATGAGCGAAGGACTGCTGTTGCTTACCACCAGCCTGGCCGCCTGGGCTGCCATGAGATGGTGCTCGAAGCCGGCGGCCCAGGGAGGAGCGCTCGGTCTGGCCGCCGCCGCCAAGCACACCGGTTTCGCGGTCCTACCCTTGTCCTTGGCTTCCCTGCTTTGGGGGTCCGAGTCCCGGGCGCGCCCGGGCTCCGTGGACCAGCACGCGGCCTGGCCGCGCCTGCCAGGGCGGTGGTGGCCGCGAGCCGCTCTGGGAGCAGGAGTGATCCTCGTCTCCTCGATCGCGGTCTTTGGCCTCTTCAATCCGGTCGGCTGGTGCCATCCGGTTTCGGCCGTGACCGCCGCCTTCGCTGAAAGGGCGCGCTTGCTTACGGCCCAGACCCAGATGCTTTCCCAGGCCATTCCGGACGAAGTCGTGCTTACCCCGCGAGCTCGCCTCGTTGCCCTTGTCAATCAAACCTTCTTTGCTCCGCCCGCTTTCTGGGACATTCCGAACTACGCGGCCCAGACGGCCGGGCAAGAGCAGGCCTATCTTGGGGCGATCTGGGGGGGACTGCCACGGACGACCGGCCTGGGGACCGCTGCGCTTTTCCTGGCGCTTCTGGGGCTTGCCTACAGCTTGCGGACGCTTGGGATCCCTTGGCTGCAGCGTGGGCCTCGGGCTAGGGAGGGGGAAGGCACCCGCCGCGCGACGGTCCTCCTTATCCTATGGACGGGGTCAACAGCTCTCGCAATCCTCGTGGCCTTGCCGATCCAGTGGCAGCGCTACTACGTCCCGCTTCAGCCGGAGACTTCATTGTTGGAAGCGCTGGGCCTGGTCGCGCTGGGCAAATTCGCGGCGGCCCTATCCAAGAGGCGAATCCAAGAGGGAGGTCACCATGTCGGTCGCGGGAGAGGGTGATCGACCGGGGCGTGGCGGACTGGATTTCCCGGCTTGAATTGTTCGCGCGATCCAAGACGAAGTAGTGCTTGCTGTCGGGGTGCCTCCAGCGTTCCATGAAGCCGGGGGGCTTGAGATCGTTGGACGTCCTGGCCGCAGCGAGAACGGGGCGGGTCGACCGCCCAGAGAGGTTCCAGGGACAGGCAGCACGCCCACGGAGGACGACAGTCTCATGGGCAGGGAACCGGATGCACGTCCCTGGGTGCCGAAGCGAATTCACCTCGTTTAGCGCGCCACGGCAATCCACTCGCGACCCCGGGTTGAACGCGGCCTCTTGGCATGAAAGGGCAAACTGCGGAAGAAGGAGCCGCCTCTTCAATTCCAGCAGGCGACGGAAGCGTGTCGAGCAGAACATTCAACTGGCCCGAGTCGAGGGCCGCTCTGAAATGGGCGAGTCTACCAGCCGGAAAACCTAGGGCAGGTGCGTTGCGCTGCGGCCAAGGGGATCCGGTCCGAGCAAGGGCCCTGCCCAACGGTATCGACTGAGTATTCCAAGGAAAGACCGGCGTGGCGCATACCCTGGTCCAGACCGGGGATAGGGAAGAGGCACTCCACTGGCGGCTGGGGCGAGAATCGGAAAGATAGGCCCATGGGTGTTCTCGTTTCGTTCCGTTGTCCCAAGCTTCCAATGCCCCGGTTTTCCGTCGGGCTCAAGGGCCGCTTAGTTTTCCGTCGCCCTCCCTGGTTCGCTTTTCGGCTGCTCAGGTGGAGGAGCACACCCATGGCTCGTGCCCTTTCCCAGGTTGAAGCACCGGTGCAACTGCTTCGCCGGCCAATGCTAGGTTCGTTCCGAGTCACAGGTGGAGCGCGCCCGATTCGCCTTTCACGTCACAAAGCCGGACCCCGACTCGCCTACAGTTTTCCTCATCCGCAGCCTCATTCACGCGAAGAACTCGCCGCTCTCTTCTGGGAGGATTTTCGCGATGGGCAGGCGCGTTCTTCGCTGTGCACATCGCCTGCCGACCTTCGTCGGTGGGTTGGGTGCTCGGCCAGGCGTGCAGGGTGGCCGTCGGTTTGATGGCTTGCGCGCCCGTCGGCGATTCCACGGACTGGGGAGATCCACGCGGCCAGGTGGTAGCCATGGCGGGGAGGCCTCGTGGAACAAGGTGGAGGATATAGATGTTTCGGCAAAGGGCCGCATGGTTTGCGGCGCTGGGGGTCCTTGTAAGTGTAATAATCGCGACCGTAGTCGGCATCAGCGCATTGCGGCACCCGATCAGCTTCTATCGGTTGGATCCATTCTGGGTCGGGCTCTATCTGGTCACCTTCCTCCTCATCGCTCTGCTATGTTGGGTTTGGCGCGGCCGCCTCTTGATTGGGCTATCCGCTTTCGCGGTTCTTGCCCTGGTACTGGCCACGGTGGTTCGGGCGGGGACAGGTCCCTCCTTGCTCCTGCTCCTATGGCTGCTGCTCATCTCCATGGCCCTGGGCGCTAGGGCGCTCGATCTCATCGCACCCTCGAGCCAAGGCACAGGGCTGGAAAGGTCGATCCTCGCTGCCTCGATTGGATTTGGAGCGATCTCTCTCCTCATCTTTGGCCTAGGAACCGCACAACTTCTCTATCGCCTCGTAGTCCTTGGCTGCTTGATCGCGTTGACGGCGTTTGTGCCCGGATGGGCACGTTCCTGGGCAGGTTCTCTGCGGACGGGGTTCGCCGGGGCCAGGGCGAGATGGGAGACCGCAGACCTGCGCTTGTATTCGATCGGGATCAGCACGCTTGCCCTGTGCGGATTGGCGGGATACATCTGGGCGATCGCGCCGAGCATTCACTACGATGCCTTGGTCTATCACCTGGGTGTGCCTGCCATTTACGTCCAGCAGCACGGGCTGGTGAAGGTACCAGAGCAATTCAGTTCATACTGGGCCCACAATGCCGAGATGCTCTACACGCTTGGATTGCTGCTGGTTGGCCAACCCTTGCCCGCTCTCTGCCATCTGCTCTTTGGCGTTCTTACGGCGGGGCTGGTTTTTTGCATGGGCCGGCGCTTGGGTGGGGCTCGTCTGGGTCTGCTGGGCGCCGTCCTTTTCTATTCGCTTCCCTTGGTCACGTGGGAATCTGGAACCGCGTACATTGACCTGCAGGTCGCCTTCTACTCCTTCGCAACGGCCTATGCGCTCATGATCTGGTGGCAAGACGGCGGGGAGGGTTGGTTGATCGGGGTTGGGCTTCTCGCAGGGTTGGGCCTAGGCACGAAGCTGGACGCGGTCCTGGCCGTCCTTCCCCTCATCCTGCTCTTGCTGGCTGGTCTGATCTTGCGCCATGGAGTCTCGAGGCGTGTCCTTAGCGGATTACTTCGTTTTGGCGTGCCGGCCCTTCTTTTGTCCGCCATTTGGCTCTTGAGAGACTGGGTATGGACCGGGAATCCCATCTTCCCGTACCTCAACACTGTTTTCGAGAGCCGCCAATGGCCGCTGGAAAACCCGGTCTTCAACATGAGTACGTTTGGGGTCGGCCACGGGGCCCTCTTCTTCCTGCGCCTTCCGTGGGACCTGACGGTGAACGCCAGCGCTTTCATGGAGTGGGCTCCGCTGGGATTGGCGGGAGCCGTGCCACTTTTGGCAATCCCCTGGTCCTTCCCATTGCACTCGGGGGAGAGGCGCCGGATGGTGGCTGTCCTGTCGGCCTTCGCGCTGATGGGCTCGGCCCTCTGGTTCACGCTTGGCCAATCCGTGCGCTACCTTCTCGTAATCATCCCGGGATTGTGCCTCCTCGGCGCTTGGAACATTGAGGCCCTCTGGCTTTGGCTATCCAAGCTTCGAGCGTGGAAAGTTGTTCTGGCGCTGTTGTGGATGTGCACATCAGCCTACCTTGCGACCACACGTCTCGTGGACATCGAATTCAACTGGCAAATCCCGGAGCGCTATCCCTACCGATTCGCTTTGGGACTGCAGAGTGCGGAAGAATTCCTCTCCCAGAATTTCCGCGAATATGACGCCTTCCAATTCCTGAATCAGCAGGGAGAGGGCGCGCATAAGGTCCTGTCGATCGGCAGTCAGTTCAGGCTGTACACAACTTCGCGGATCTTCGGAGTCCTGGGTGCGCCGGCAACGGAAGACGAAGCATTCACGCTGCCGCCGGGGCTCAACCTCGCCCAGAACCTTCAACGGTTGGGCTACGGCTACATCCTGATTGATCAGTCCTTTGTCGAATATCACCCGGACTGGTATCAGATCCCAGTGATGGACAAGGCGTGGCTGGCGCAGAATGCCCGCCTGGTGTTCTCCCGCCACGATGTCTTCGTGTATCGCTTGTTGGCCGAGGGCGGCTGAGATTTGGCCGCGCGCAGCAGAACCCGCCTGCGGAGGGTTCTGAATCGAGTTTCCTTCGTGGCCGATCCTCGGGGGGGAGGAAGTTCGCCGCGGCGAAGCCGCCCGAGGAGTTGCTCCCAAAGAGGAAGGCAAAAGAAGAGCGGGCGGATGACTGAGTCCGCCCGCCCGATTGCCTGCTGGAATCCCGGCCGCGCCTTTATTCGGTGATGTAATCCCGTAGCTTGCGCCGGTGAGTCGGGTGCCGGAGTCGGCTCAAAGCCTGGGCCTCGATTTGGCGCACGCGCTCGCGGGTGACCCCCATCTTGCGGCCGACCTCCTCGAGAGTATACGACTGCCCATCCAGGAGCCCGTAGCGGAGCTGCAGGATCCTCACCTCGCGAGGGGGCAGCGAACTCAACACCTCTTCGAGCTGCTGGCGCAAAAGATTGCGGGTGGCGGCCTCGGAGGGGGCGGGAGATTCCTCGTCCTCGATGAAATCCCCCAGCACCGAGTCCTCTTCCTCGTCCGTCGGGGTCTCGAGGGAGATCGGCCGGCGGGCCACCTGGATCATATTCTCCACTTTCTTGGAGCTGACCCCCAAGACCACACCCAACTCCTCGGGGGAGGGGTCGCGGCCCAACTCCTGGGTCAGTTGATGCGAGACGCGCAGCAGCTTATTGATTTGGTCGCCCATGTGGACCGGCACTCGAATGGTGCGACCCTGGTCAGCGATCGCGCGGGTCACCGCCTGGCGGATCCACCAGGTGGCGTAGGTCGAGAACTTGTGGCCTCGGCGGTAGTCGAACTTTTTCGCGGCGCGGATCAGGCCGATGTTCCCCTCTTGGATCAGGTCGAGGAAGGGGACGCCGCGCCCCATGTACTTCTTGGCCACGCTGATCACCAGGCGCGAATTCGCCGTGATGAGATGCTCGCGGGCCCCCCAGCCGTCCTCGATGAGACGCTGCAAATCAATGGAGCGCTCGGGGTTGCTGACCCCACGGGCCAGGGATTCCCGGGCTAGCTTGCCGCGCTCGATTCGTTTTGCCAAAGATACCTCTTGCGGCGCGGTCAGCAGAGGCACCCGGCCGACTTCCTTCAGGTATAGCCCGATCGTGTCATCGGCATCGATTGCCGACAGGTAGGCGTCATCTTGGATGAGCTCGCCGGTGATGGGGCTTTCCTCTTCCACTTCGGCGAGTTCTTCCTCTCCCGGCTCGGCTTCGATCACCTCGCTGGTGTCGAAGATCTCAATCCCCGCGCTCATCAAGGCGGCGTAGGCCTCTTCCAGTTGGTCGATGTCCCGTTCCGCTTCTGGGAAGAAGCGCAGGACATCGTCGATGGTGACGAACCCCTTCTCCTTGCCGACCTCGATTAGGGCGGCCATCGAAGGGTGCTCCTCGTCGATGGGGAGCAGATCTTCCAGCGGGGCGGCCTGAAGGGTTGCTGCCGGGTTGAGCTTGGGTTCGGTTCGTTTCTTGCCGTTTTTGCGGACGATGAGGGCACCCGTCCGGCCGCGGGCGACTTCGCGTCTTCCGCCGCCCTTCGGGGATCCCTTGGGGTTGGCCGCTTCTACCCACTTTCCGCCCTGAAAGGAGAGTTGGAGGGCTCTTCGTCTGGGCCTCAGTTCCAAGTGGCCTAAACCGGAACGGGAGCGAGCGCTCCTGCCCCGGTTCGATGACGAACCAGTATCCTTTCCCGCGATAGGTCGCGCATTCTTGCGCGCCTGATTCCGATCTTTCTCAGTCATTCCCGCCAACTTCTTTCTCAGTCATACCTGCCAACGACAACTTCTCCCTTGAATTTCGCCGATCCTCACCCGAATGGACCGGGTCCTATGAGAATACATCCGAAAATACCGACGTGCAATACCTTCCTCCCCGGGGGGACGATTTGCCCGTTTTCTGGACCCTGAGACTCACGGAAGTCTCAGGGATGGGTTGTGCGAGAACGGTCCCTCGGTCGCCACCCCGCAAGCGGGCCAGATTGATTCCCCTTCTCAAGGGGCGGTTGGGCTGACCAGAGACGTGCCAGTTACGGCGGGCGGAGTCGCGGTCGGTGTTCCCGTTTCCGTGGGGGCGGTCGTCGCGGTCAGGGTGGGCGTTGGCGATTCGGCCGGGGTGGCAGTTGCCGGAAGGGGGAGCTGATTCAAGAACGTGATGACGCTGTTGAGGGAAGTCTGATCGACGACCAAAATCCTGGAGTCCCCCTTCTCGCGAACGTAGTATCCCGAACTGGTCGGGGTGGGGGCTCCGATCTCAAGGATGTAGGTCTGGGTGCTGGTCTTGAGGGTGAGCTCATACAGCGGTTTGTCGATGCCAAAAACGCTCGCCTCAAGCCCGGTTCCCAGATTGGTCAAGATGGGCAAGGAGCTCACCTGGGACACCGCCGCTTCCACGGCGCCAGTATCCGCCGCCTCGTCTTGAGGCACAGTGATCCGCCACGTGCCGTCCTTCTGCCGCTGCAGGATCACATTCTTGGCTTGCTGCAGGTCGCTGACTTGCAGCGACTGAACCTGGGTCGAGTCAAAAGACCAGAGATCCTGAACGCTCGGGGTGGCCGTAGGAGCGGGTGCCACGATGGGGTGTCCGACGATCCGCGAGATGCCTTGGACAAACCAGCCTTGCACGATCCCCGCGGCGACCAGGACAACAGCCAGGAGGATCAGCAGGGCGAACGTTGTGCGTCGATCCATGATCTTTACCCGCCTTCACAGAGCGATCCTAACGAGACGACCCGTTCCCTTCCCGCGGACGCGCCTATTGATGGCGACGCCGCGAAAACCAGACTACGCCCCCCGCCACGACAAACAAGGCCGGCAGCAGCAGAATACTCGACAGGGCAATCGCGTTCATAACCAGGGCGGAAGGCGGAACCAGGAAGCTGGTGCTGGGAGTCCGGGGAGTCAAGTTGATCAGATTCCCCTGTTGGGATGCCCAGTCGATGCTGTTCACCAACAGCTTCCCATTCGCGTAGGCGCCAAAGTTTAGGTTGCGCCCGAAGCTCGAATTCCCGAAGACGACCACTCGAGAGTTCATCTGGGCGGACTGTGCGGTCGCGGCAATGGTGAGAGGACCGGCCCGATCCACCTTGGGGTCAAAGGTGGGTCCTTTGGTCTTGAGGGCAGCCAAGTCCATTTCACCCCAGGACTGCGGCCCGGTTTGCACCAGGGCGACCTGGGTGATGTCCGAGTTCGGAGCTTTGAGCTGCAGGCTGCGAGCGTTGGGGAAGATGCTCACGGTTTGCAGCAGTTTGTCCGTGATGGTGCTCGACCCGTAGCTTGCCGCGATCGCCTCGAAGCCGGATTGGGAATTGGTGTCGACAATGATGTCGTTGTCCAGGCTGATACCCCAGGTGTTGGAAAGGTAGTCCGCGAGGGGATCCGCTGAGGCCCCAGAATTCGTGACCACCGTGGGGTCCTCCATGACCACGACTCCCCCGCCTTTCTGCAGGTAGGCCGAAATCGCGTCCACCTCCGACTGTTGCAGGGGTTCCTGTGGTGCGGCGATTACAAGAGCCGTAGCGTCCGCAGGGACGGTCTTGTTCACCAGCAGGTTGAGGGTGGCGTTGGTGTAGCCTTGAGCCTTGAGCAGGGCGGCCGCCTGGCCCATCCCCGGGTCGTCGCTGCTGGTTGAGTCGGCCTCTCCGTGACCCACGAGAAAGTAGACTTTGCGGACCCCTGGGTTGGACAGCTGGACCAGGGCCGTGGTGAGATCCGTTTCGGACGGAAGGTTGAGAGACTGGCTGCGGCCGTCCATCACGACGACGACCGTCCCGTCCTGGGTGATATTGTCCTGCGTGGCTTGGGCCGGGTTAGCGTTCGGGTCAATGAAGCGGTAGGAGAACTTGCTGTGCGCCGCGTTCTGGTACTCATCAAACAGATGGCGGGCCGTAGCCGCCTGGCTGGATACGCTCGTCGAGTAGTAGGCACGCAGCTGGACGGGTTCCGGCAGCGCCGCCAGGGTACGCAGGGTCTCGGGCGCGAGCGTGTTGACCTGATTCTGGGTGAGATCCCATTGCTTGTAATTATTGAACGAGAGCCAGTTGACCACCACCAGGATCGCCAGGAAGGCCAGGCTCATCAGGACAACGTTGCTGCCATAGCGGGCTTGCCGCCCTCCCAGCCACTGCAAGACACGCTCGGGGTCCCACAGAATGAACGCCAGGATCCCGAGGATCCCCACGGCCAGCGACGCGAGCACATAGGCGTTCAGGGAGCGCTGCAGGAAGTACAGCACGCCACAGACGACGAGCGCCAGGATTCCGACCGCTAGGAAGTAGGGGCCCAGGCTACGCCAGTTGGCCTCCTGGAAGAACTGCCAGGGCGAAGGTCTGCTCTTGGGTTGCTTGGGGGAGGATGCGGGGGGCATTACTTCCACCTCCTTGCCTCGACGAAACGCGTGCCCAAGAACAGGGCCAGCGCCGTGAGGCTGAGGTAGTAGGCCAGGTCGCGGGTGTCAATTAGCCCCGCGTACCCCGTGTTGAAGAAGTGCGCTGAGAAGTCGAGGTAGTTGAACAGCGTGGTCAACCCGCCCGAGCTGACCTGGGCCGCAAGTCCCATGATCCAGAGCACCAGGAGAATGCCCAGCGAGGTGAAATAGGCGGCAATGGAGTTGGCGTAAAGGGCCGAGGCCATCACCCCGATCGCGACCATGGCGGAGAGCATGAGAAGCATGCCCAGGTAGGCGCTGACCAGGGGGCCTTGGTCGATGCCCGGCGAGGTGATCGTGTTGAGGATGATGGGGTAGAACCAGGTAACGGCAAGGATAATGACGCCGAAACCCATGGCGCCCAGCCACTTGCCCACCACCATCTCCCAATCCCGGACCGGCGCCGTGAGCAGGAGCTCAATTGTCCCGCTGCGCTGCTCATCCGAAATCAGCCGCATGGTGATGGCGGGCATCCCGAAGAGGAGCAGGGTGGCCAGGGGTGAAAGAGACGAGTTCGGGTCGGGCGGGGTCTGATTCAACAGGGAAGATCCCAGGTTCGCGTAGAAGAGCAGGCCCAGGATCAGGAAAATGACGGCCGCGACCGCGTAGGCGATGGGGGACACAAAATAGTGACGAAACTCTCGTGCCGCGATCGTCCACAAGTTGCGCATGAGGAGGAACTCCTTGATCAGGCTTGCTTGGCTTTAGAGGCCACGTCGGAATGGGTGAGCTCCAGGAAGATCGCCTCCAAGCTCATCCCCTGCACGTGCATCTCGAGCAGATCCTGTCCGTCCTCCACGAGGCGGCGGGCGATCTCCGGCCGGGCCTCGACCCCCGGAGCGGTTTCCAACTCAAATTCCCCTTTGCCCCGCGGGCTCACCAGGTTGACCCCTCGAATCTTCCTAAGCAGATTTTCTACCCCCTCTGGCTGACCGGCCACCCGCACCGTGAGCCGCTCGGCCCCCGCTAACCGCGCTTGCAAGTGTTCCGGGGTGTCCTCGGCAACTATCTTTCCCTTGTTGATGATCAGGACCCGGTTGCAGACTTGCTGAGCCTCACTGAGGATGTGGGTAGAGAGCATGACCGTATGATCGTGCCCGATTTCGCGGATCATCTCACGGACCTCAACCACTTGGGCGGGGTCGAGTCCGAGGGTCGGTTCATCGAGTATGAGCACCTCAGGCTGGTGGAGAACCGCCTGGGCCAAACCGACGCGTTGCCGCAATCCTTTGGAGAGGTTACCGATGAAGGAATCGGCCCGATCCTCCAAATGCATCCTTTCAATCGCCTCATCCACGTGAGCATCCGCATCAGGCACATGGCGCAGGGAGGCCATGAAGTCCAGGTATTCCTGGACGGTCATCTCAGGGTAAAGCGGGACCGTCTCGGGGAGATAGCCGACGCGTTTGCGGACCTCGAGCGATTGATCGACCACGTCGAAACCCGCAATGCGCGCGGTGCCCTCACTGGGGGGCATATAACCGGTCAGGATCCGCATCGTCGTTGTCTTCCCCGCTCCGTTGGGGCCGAGGAATCCCACGATCTCCCCCTTGGCGGCGCTAAAGGTGAGCCCGTCGATAGCCTTGCGAGGCCCGTACCACTTGCCCAGATTCTCTGCTTGGATCATCCCATCCTCAGCTAGTGGAACGCAAATTGCGAGGCTTCAGGACTGGAGCGGAAGCCTCGATCCGACCCCTAGTTTGTACAGCCGATTGGCGCCCTGTCAAGGGAAGGGGGGCTCTCTTAATGTAACCTTTATTTCCCCTTTCGTCGTCCGAATTGAACCGGCAACCGTATCCGCCTTGCCGCTGCGCATCGGACGTGTCCCAGGTCTTGCGTCCAGGATACCCGCATCACCTGAGCCTGGGCCGGGCCGAGGTCGGATGCAGAGCCCGCCCGAAAGCGAAAGGACCCAAGGTCCGGCTTCGTTGGAGGAGGCCAGCGATCGGCCTCCCAGACCCCTACCTGGGGCGAGGCCAGGAGGCTTTCAGGCAAGATCAGTATCCCCGTGTCTCGCAGGCAGGAACGCCTCTTGAGATGCTCGCTACACCCGGTCAGAGCGCATGCCGGGTTGCAGGCAGTGGCAGATGGGGCCGTGGCCGATCCTTGGGTCCCGTTGGAAGGGGCTGGCTCCTCTGCGAGTCCCAACGCAGGAGTCCCTCCCCGGATCGCGGGTCCAGGATTGCGGGGTAGGATATCGGCAGCCTCCCCGGGCCTGGCCTGGTTCCAGCTGACGCACCAGCAGATCCGCCAGGGCAATTCCGACCTCTATCTCGGCTAGGTGGATGCGTGTGCCATTCCACCGGGCCCTAAGGATCCCAGTCCCCATGAGCGCGGATAGCGGAAGAACAACCCGATGGCTGAGGCGAGAGGCGTAGATGGGTTCCCGGCCGCCCTTTCTCAGCCACATGAGACTTGGCGTCCATTTCACTCCCGGGTTTCGAGTTTCAGAGGCCGGTGTTGAATATCGCGATACAGGAGGTCATCTTTGACCGCCGCTCCCGAATTGCTTGACATGCCCACTCCGCTCTTGTAGAATTCCTGCGCCACCACCGTAAGGAACCGCCAAGCGATCCGTCGCAGCCAAAACAAGGAGATCCTCCCGCAATGATGTATGGCCTTTCTCCCTTTGAACAGGTCGGGATCCTGACCGTACTGGGCATTGCCGTCCTGGGGCTCTTGTATGCTCTTTTCCTTCGCTCCCAAATCCTGCGCGAGCCCAAGGGCGATGCCGAGATGGTCGCGGTGTGGGATGCAATCCGCGAGGGAGCAGATGCCTACTTGCGGCGTCAGCTCATCACGATTCTGCCCGTCATCGCGATCCTGACCTTCGCCCTCTTTTTCTCTGTTTATCTGGTGCCCCCGTCGGCCGAAGCCGTGCAACGGTTCTCGGGCCAGCCGTCGGACGCAATCCGGCTCATTGTCGGGATCGGCCGGGCGATTGCCTTTGTGATGGGTGCCGGTTTCTGCCTGCTGGTGGGCCAGCTGGGGATGCGCATGGCGGTGCAGGCGAACGTGCGCGTCGCGAATGCGGCCCGGACCTCATTTGGTGACTCCCTGCGGATCGCCTATCGGGCCGGCACAATCACCGGCATGCTGACGGATGGGCTCGGGCTCTTGGGTGGAACTCTGATCTTCATCGTTTTCGGTGTGGCCGCGCCCGATGCCCTCCTGGGCTTCGGCTTTGGCGGGACTCTCGTGGCCTTGTTTATGAGGGTGGGGGGAGGGATCTTCACCAAGGCCGCAGATGTGGGCGCGGACCTGGTGGGCAAGATTGAAGCGGGCATCCCCGAAGACGATCTGCGCAATCCCGCGGTGATAGCCGACCTGGTGGGGGACAATGTCGGCGACTGTGCGGGCATGGCAGCGGACATCTTCCAATCCTACGAGGTCACCATCGTTGCCGGGCTGATCCTCGGGGTGGCCTTGTACGAGATTACAGGACAGATGCAGTGGATCGTCTACCCGCTCCTGGTGCGCGGCATTGGAGTGCTGTCTTCGATTGTCGGGACCTACGCGGTGCGGGCTGGGCCGGGAAAAAGCGGGGATGCCATGGCCTCGATCTTCCGCGGCTACCTGACCTCGGCTGGGATCTCGGTCGTCCTGTTTGGCGCCGTGGCCCTGGCCTACATGCGCGGAATTCCTGGGAGTTGGTGGCGGCCTTACCTGGCCACCGCGGCGGGGGTGGTCCTGGCCATTTGCATAGATCGCCTCACCGAGTATTTCACCGGAACTCGCAATGCGCCGGTGCAAGAAATCAAGAAGGCCGCCAATACCGGCCCTGCGACGATGATCCTTTCGGGCCTCGCGAGCGGCTACGAGTCCTCCGCTTGGGCGGTTCTGGTGATTGCGGTCGTGCTCTTTGCCTCCGTCCTTCTCTTCGCCGGGGTGCCCGCCGCCAGCGAGGCCGTGCGCGTCACCTATGTCTTGTATGGCGTCGCGATGACTGGAATTGGAATGCTCACCCTCACGGGCAACACAGTAGCGATGGACTCCTATGGGCCCATCTCGGACAACGCCAATGGCATCGGGGAGATGGCCTGGCACGGGCGGGACGACCCTGAGACCCGCAAGGCGCGCCAGATCATGGCCGACTTGGATTCGGTCGGCAACACCACGAAAGCGATCACCAAGGGTGTGGCCATCGGGTCGGCGGTCATAGCCGCCGTTGCCCTGTTTGGCTCCTTCATGGTGGATGTGAGCAAGGTTCAGGCGATGCTGCATGTTCCCGTCGAGCAGCAGCTCGCGTCCATTGGGATTCGGGTTTCGATTCCGCAGGTGTTTGTGGGGCTTCTGATCGGTGGGGCGTTGCCGTGGCTCTTCTCAAGCTTCGCGATCCAGGCCGTGAGCCGAGCGGCCTCCCTGATCGTCGAGGAGGTCCGAAGGCAATTCCGAGGCGGGGTCCTGGAGGGCCGGGTCAAGCCGGACTATCGAAAGCCGGTGGCCATTTCAACCCTGGCCGCTCAGAAAGAGTTGATCAGCCTGGGGTTGCTGGGCGTCGTCAGTCCTATCGTGGTGGGTCTCTTACTTCAGGTGGAGGCGCTGGGCGGGTTCTTGGCGGGGGCCATTCTCTCCGGGCAGCTGCTGGCCGTTTTCATGGCCAATGCCGGTGGCGCCTGGGACAACGCGAAGAAACTCATTGAAGACGAGCCCTCGGACCGGGCCCACAATCTGGGCAAGGGCTCGGAGCGCCACAAAGCCGGGGTGGTCGCCGACACGGTCGGTGACCCTCTCAAGGACACCGCCGGCCCGGCGCTCAATCCAATGATCAAGGTCGTGAACCTGGTTTCGGTGATCGTTGCTCCGATCATCGTGCAATACCGTCAGCTGGGGGTGGGCGGCTGGGTCACGGTGGCGGTCCTGGTCGCGGCGCTCGCCTGGACGGTCTGGCAAAGCAAGAGGCCTTCACCCGAAGTCAAGGTCGAAGCAACCTGAAAGCCCCGTCGAGGCTGGAAGCGAGGTGAGAATCGGCCCGGGTATCTTCCCGGGCCGATTCTCCTGACGGCGTCGATCGAATCCGGGATTGAGCCACCTGGAGATCGGGGAGGTCGGCCGATTCCTCTTCACAAACCTCCCGTCCCCACCCGGGGTGCAGAGCAAGACCTGCTGAACCCTCCTCGGCAAGATGTGTTGTCAGCGGACCGGTTTGGCATAGGCCACCCTGTCCCGATCAGGGTTCGATGCCTGAACCATTTCTTGGGCGGAAGGCGGCCCTGCGGAACACGGCCGCCAGTCGGTGAAGAGATGCCTTGCTTCCATCGTGAGGGAGTCTGGCAAATCGGGAAAGCAGGCGCACGATCCACCGATTCTTGAGTTGGAGCTCTTCGAGCCGCAGGTAAGTCTCCTCTTCTTCCGGGAGGCGGAGGGCGGGCTCAAATCGTCTGCGGCCGATACGAGCCTCTACAGCTCCACCCGCAACCACATTCCTCAGCCAGTTCGTTTGGGACCCTCGCGCAGCCACGACCATGGCCTCAGCCGAAGGCCGGTCGTAGTGCAGGACAATCAACAGAGCGTAACGCCTCCGTCCCGTGCGCCGACCTCGGTGAACGAGGAGCAGGAACCTTTGCCCGAAGACTGGACCCAGCCCTAGGCGGTGAAGGAGAACGGGAATCCGGAGAAGCCGGCGAATGAGGAAAGGAGGCTTTCGCGGTCTCAGACGGACCAATGCAGGGTCGTCCGAAGCATTCCCCATATCCAGGACCTGAGGGGCTGGAATCCCTGGGCGACGGCCTTCGGGAGAACAAGGGAGGCGATCCCCTCAGGATCGCCTTGGATGCCCGTCCGCACCGTCGGGTGATTCTATCCGAGACCGACAAGGGGGCTAGACTCGGCTGTCCGCCAGAATCTTGAGAAGGCCTACCTTGCGGGTCCCGGGGGATGAACTTGCCCGTGTCCAGCCCAGTCGATACCATCCCGCCCAGCCGCGAGGCTGGCTGGGTGACTGCCTGTATAATCCAATTGGGTGGCCACCTGGTCGCCTGCGAAGGATTCGATGCCCATCGCCTGCAGCCTAGTGCTTTCGCCCGAACACCGCGATCCGGATCACCCCGAGTCCCCCGAACGATTCCGCTCTTTCAAGGAGATCCAGGCCTCACCGATCGCCTCGAAGATCAGCTGGATCGATCCCCAGGAGGCCTCGCTCGATTCGGTTCGAGCCGTTCATCGCGACGAGATGCTCGAGGACTTGCGGGCCGCATGCCGGCGGGCTCCGGCGATCATCGACGGAGCGCCCACCTATGTCTCCCGAGAGTCTTTTCACTCCGCGCTCATGGCCGCAGGGGGAACACTGGCCTGCTCGAGTGCGATCCTGCATGGGGATGCCAGCCGGGGATTCGCGCTGGTTCGCCCGCCGGGGCACCATGCTGAGCCCGATCGTCCCATGGGTTTTTGCCTTTTCAACAACGTGGCCATTGCCGTTCGCGACGTCCTGGCAAAAGGGATCTCTTCGGCTCTCGTCGTAGATTTTGATGCCCATCACGGGAATGGCACCGAGCATGCCTTCTGGGCGGAGCCGAGGGTGGCCTACTTCTCAACCCACCAGGGAGGGATCTATCCTGGAAGCGGCTTCGAGGACGAGGCCCCACATGCCCGCGGACGGATTATCAATGTTCCCTTTCCTGCCTACGCCGGGGACGGGGCATTTGGACTCGCCTATGAGCAGCTCGTCGTGCCACAGGCGCGGGCCTTCCGACCGCAGATGCTATTTGTTTCCGCCGGGTTCGATGGCCACTGGATGGATCCGTTGACCTCGCTGGCCGTGACCACCCGGGGGTTCTATGAACTCACCCTGGGTCTGGTGGCCCTGGCAGAAGAACTGTGCCATGGGCGAGTTGTGTTCGTCCTGGAGGGGGGCTATGATCCGAGCGCTCTGGCGATCAACTGCCTTGCGGTTCTCTGCGCGCTGGCGGACGAGGCCTGTCCACAGGACCCCTATGGCCCCGCTCGGACTTCGCCGCTGGAGGTGGGTGCCCAGATCGAAAGAGTTCGCAGGCTTCACCGATTGTGATCTGGGGCTCAATCTTTCCCCGGCAGTTGCAGTTTCGAATGAGATGGTGCATACTTTGATGAGGATTGGCGATGGCCGAGATATCGCTGCGCGCCTACGAGCAAGATATCCAGGAGATGATCGATCATGGGCACTTTGACGAGGCTGTCGCCCATTGTCAGAACATCCTCGCTCGCTTTCCCAAGCACGTAGAAATCTACCGACTCCTGGGCAAAGCCTACCTAGAGCAGGGCCGGCACGCTGAAGCCGCAGACGTCTTTCAGCGGGTCCTATCCGCCATTCCGGATGACTTCCTTTCCCATGTCGCCATGGCCATTATGGGTGAGGATGCCGGGAATTTGGATACGGCCATATGGCACATGGAGCGGGCGTTTGAGGTCAATCCCTCCAACCCGACGGTCCAACAAGAAGTGCGGCGCTTGCGAGGTCTGCGGGACGGCGTCGAGCCGTCACGACTGCGCATGACCCGGGCCTCTCTGGCCCGCATGTACCTGAAAGGGCGGCTGGACGCTCAGGCTGCCGCGGAGGTGAACTCCGCCCTCGCTGAAGATCCCGATCGCCCCGACCTCCTGGTGGTCCTTGCCAACGCCTACTGGCAGATGGGAAAGCTCGCCGAGGGTGCCGAGGTCTGCAACCGGCTCCTGGATAAGCTTCCTTTCTGTCTGGAGGCGAATCAAATCCTCGCTCGAATCCTATGGAAGACGGGGCGCAAGCAGGAAGCGCAGGACGTCTTCCGTCGCCTCGCTGCCCTTGACCCGTATGTAGGTGTGCGCCCGCCCACCGATGATGGCAGGATGCCGGATGTCCCAGCCGGTGCGGTTCTGGTGGAGCGGCTGTCGTGGACACCTCCGCTTCAGGAGCAGAGGGGGCCGCCTCCCGGTTGGGCCGAGGGTCTCGGGCTAAAGAAGCAAGAGCCTGGCAAGGTCGAAATCCCAGAATGGCTGGAACCGAGTAGGCCTTTGCCGGCGGAGGCGCCGAGTGCTTTCGGCGCGGAAGCCGAGGAGAGCCCATTCCACCCGCCGGACTGGCTTGGGGAGGCGGCGGCAGAAATTCCAGGCGCATCCGGCATGCAGGCGGAGCAGCTGCTGGGTCCTGAGGAGCCAGAAGCGGCGCTTGCGCGGATGGGCCAGGAACTCCCCGACTGGCTGAAACCGGGATCCGCTTCGGAGGGGGCGCCTCCAGCCCCGCCCAGCCCCTCCGACTGGTTGAAGCCTGAGAGTCCCAAGAAGGAAGAACCCACCGGCGATTTTGCCGACTGGTTGAAGGCGGTGGGAGGAGAAGCGAGCCTAACCCGGGCAGGGGAGGGCTTGCCGGAATGGCTCAAGCCGGAAGGAGAGGCGGCCCAGCCGGCGGAGCCAGCCCAGGCATTACCCGACTGGCTAAGAGGAGAGGCGCCGGAGCCGGGCCAAACAACGGAAGAATACCCGGAGATTTCGTCAGAGCGTCCCTCTGGCGAAGAGGCGCCGCTCAGGCCAGAGGGCGGCTTGGATTGGTTCCCCCAGATGGGAGCAGAGCCGGTCGTTTCTCCCTTCGACTTGGCCGCTGCGGGCAAAACGGACGCCAAGGAGAAGCTCCCTGAGTGGCTAGAGGCGGAACTGCGGGAGGCCCCGGGCATAACGGCACAGGAGATTGCCCCCGCGGACCAGGGGAAGAACGTGGTCTACCCTGGCGAAGCGCCCCCTCCTTCTGGTGGCGAGACCCCATCCTGGTTGAAGGTGGCCGGCGTGGACGGCTCTTTGCTTTCGGAGGCCGCCGAGGGCCCTGGGCCCGTGTTAACGGGCGAGGTGCCGCCGGCGGTGCCCGCGACAGAGCTCCCCGATTGGCTCGAGGCCGAATTGGCCCGTCCCGCAAGTGTCCCCGGCGAAACCCCGGTGCCAGATTGGTTGCGAACGGAGGTTACCAAAGAGGAGCAGAAGACCAGCGAGCCCACGGACTTGGCCAAGCAGAAGGGTATGGCTGTCCCTGTTGTCGAGCCGTCCAAGGAGAAAGAGACAGAGCTTCCCGAATGGCTTGGTTCAGCGCCCGCCCAGGTGGCCAAGTCCGCCTCGGGCGAGCAGGAGACCGCTACTCCGCAAGGGGAGATCCCCGATTGGCTCAAGAGGATTGCCACGGAGGCCTCTTCCGTCGCGGAGGAAGCGACGCCACCGGAGCCGGAGACGGGCACTGGCGAGCTCCCCTCCTGGCTTGACTCGAGACAACCCGGCGCAAGTGACACCATCTCCAAGTGGCTGGGGGAGAGGCTGGGTCCGCGTCCGGGGACCGAGGAGGAAGCGGAGCCCGCGCCCGAGGCGGAGGATCTGCCAGAGTGGTTGAGGCCGCCGGTGGAGGCCGAAGCCAAGCGGGATCAGGCGGAAATTGAGGAGGTGGGACCAACAGCTGAGGCGGGACCGGTATTTCCTGAGGCGACTCCAAGAATCGAAAAGGCCGGGGAGCAGGCGCCTCCCGATTGGCTGCGGACGGCTTTGGGCCTCGCGGAGGGCGAGTTGTCTTCGGTGCTGCCCGCGCAGGAGTCCCAACCTGCCCAACCCCCGGCGCCTGAGGTCCAATTGACCCAAGCTCCAGCCGAGGAGCAAGAAGTTCCCCCGACCAAGCCCAAGCTGGCTCCGGTCCTGCCCGCCTCAACAGCGGGGCTGGCGAAGGAAACCCACCTCACGCCCGCTGTGGAGGGGAAGCTCGAACCAGGGCCCGCGCCGAGCGCGTTCGTCCCACCGATGAACGAAGAACCCGCGGCTGCACCAGCGGAGCGCCCCGAATGGATCCCGGTCGTGGAACCCGTCGCCGCTCCTGCTCCCGAACAAGTCGTGCCCGGTCGCCAAGAGCTGCTCCGGGCGCCCGCTCCCAAGGTTCCGCCGGTCCCGAAAAAGGAGTCCCGAAGGCTGACCAAAGAGGAAGCTGCGCTCCTGCTTGCTCAGGGCCGAAAGTGCCTGGAGGAATCGCGCGCAGAGGATGCCGCGGCCGCCTATCAGAAGCTGCTCGAATCCGGTCGCAATGCGAGGGAGATTGCTGACGATCTTGAGCAAGCCGTGAGCGATTTTCCGGATGCCTCGGCTCTCTGGCAATTACTGGGAGATGCGAGCGGCAAGGTGGGTCGGCTGCAGAGAGCGTACGAGGCCTACGTAATGGCGCTGGAGACCATCTGATCCAAGCCCTGTTGATTCGCTTTAGCTTTGAGATCCACCGAAAGGCCCGGTTCGTCTGGGCCGTTTTTTTCACTCCCACTCGATCTCAGCTCGCCCTCCTCGGAGACTTCCGTTGACCACGCGCAGACTGGTCCTAGTCCTGGCCTTCGTGGCGATCTTCGCCATGGCCAGCCGGGTCTCGGTGGATCCGGATACATGGTGGCACTTGCGGGCGGGACAATGGATTGTCGGGCATGGGGCGATTCTCCGGGAGGACCTCTTTTCCTACACTCGGGCAGGCGCCGCCTGGCATTATCCAGGATGGCTCGCGCAAGTTCTGCTTTTCGGGTTGTTCGAGCTCGGCGGCTTCGCCGCGCTCAATCTCTATGCGGCCGCGCTGGTAACCCTGGCTTTTTTCTTTGTCTTTCTATTGCTGCGCGGGGACAGCTTCCTCCTCGCGTTTGTCCTTATCCTGGCGGCGGTTTCCTCGGGGGTCTATTGGTCCGCGCGACCCCAGCTTCTATCCTTTGCTTTGACCGGTGCCTTCCTGTGGGTTCTGCGAGAATACCAGGACCGCTCCGTTAACCGGCTTTGGATTCTTCCGCCGCTCATGGCGCTCTGGGTCAACCTGCACGGCGGTTTCGCGATCGGGTTCATTCTCCTCGGCCTGGTTGTCCTGGCGGAGGGCACCGAAGTGATTACCTCTCCAAAGGAGCGGCGAGCCGAGAAAAGAAGAAAACTTGTCTGGCTGGCGGGCATCACAGCGGCCTGCGTGATTGCCGTTGGCCTGAATCCGTTCGGGTACGAGATGCTCCTCTACCCCTTCAAGACGGTCTCAATCAAGGTTCTCCAGGACTTCATCCAGGAATGGCAGTCGCCCAATTTCCATCTCAAAGAGGCCCAGCCCTTCCTGTGGCTCCTTTTCCTCACCCTAGCCGCCGTTGGCTTCTCGGGAATACGGATGCAGGCGAGTGAGTTCCTTCTGGTGGCGACCTTCGGCTACATGGGGTTTCTGGCCGGGAGGAATGTGGCCCTGTTCGCCCTCGTGGCACCTGCCGTCATCGTTCGTCACGGGCAAGCCCTTTTGGAAAACCGCTTTCCGGAGTGGGGCAAGGGAGGTGAGCGGTACCGGAGCCAATGGGCAGTCAACTGGGCTATTCTCGCATTAGCCGTGGCCGCGGCTGGGGCCAAGTTTTATCTCTCGGCGCAGACCAAGGTGAATCAGTCTGAGGTTGCCCTGCAGGCGCCCGTGGGCGCCGTTGATTTCCTGTCCACCCGGCCTGGATTGGGCCGGCTGTTCAACTCCTACAATTGGGGCGGCTACCTGATTTGGACGCTCCCGAGCTACCCGGTCTTCGTGGATGGGCGCACCGACCTGTACACGGACAGCCTTCTGGCCGACTACCTGAGCGTCGCCGACGCCGCCCCGGGCTGGCAGAAGATCCTCGACCGATGGGGGGTCACCATGATCCTCATCGAGCCGGGCTCACCCATCGTTCCAGTCGCACAAGAGATGGGATGGACGACCCTCTATCAGGATTCGACCTCTGTCCTTCTCCGGAGGCCTTCATGAACCTGATTGCCAATCGTGCTCGCGGTCCGCAGGCCCGTTGTCCCTTCCTGGGGGGCCGCCCGCGGGGGATACCCTGGGAGAAGAAGCGCTCGGCGTGATCCCCACCACCGACTCAAACCTTGGACTCAAGTGGGGTGGGATCCTGCTCCTGGCCGGTCTCCTGGTGGTTGGGGTAGAGGCATTCTTCCTCCAGCAGCCGGGCTATATGGATGCCTGCTATTCCTTTAACGCAGGCCGCTCCCTCACGCATGGGTCCGGGTTGCAAGACCCCTATCTGTGGAACTACCTGGATGACCCGCAGGGCATTCCGCATCTCAGTCACACCTACTGGATGCCTCTGCCTTCCTTGCTCGTCGCTCTGGGAAGCCTAGTTATCTCCAATGGGTTCCGAGGCGCCCAGCTCCCCTTTTGGCTGATCGGAGCCTTGCTACCTCTAAGCACCGCGCTGATGGCGATGCGCATCACGCGGAATCGCCGAGTTTCCGTCGTCGCAGGCTTCCTGATGGCCTTCCCTTGCTTCTATGCGATCTACATGGCCAACACAGACTCTGTCGCCCCCTACGCGATGTTGGGGGTCCTTTTTTTCCTCGTCCTGGTCGAGGCCGTGACCACGCGCAGGCCCCTCCTTCTTCTCTTGCTTGGAGCCCTGGGGGGGTTGGCCCACTTGGCACGGGCAGACGCGCTCATCCTGGTCGGGTATGCTTTGGTGGCCGGCGCCCTGACGTGGCCGAGGGGTGAAGGATCCATGACAGAGGCCCAATCGCCGACCCCGCGAAACGTGCGAGCCAGAGCGTTCTGCAACAAGCTCGCCTCCACGGCCGGACGAGTCGGCCTCGTCCTGATCGCCTATCTGGTCGTGACGGCCTTTTGGTATTCCAGAAACATTGCATCCTTCGGGAACCTGCTCCCTGCCTCGGGGTTCCGAACCCTCTGGCTGATCCGCTATGACGACCTTTTTCACTTTCCGGGATCGGAACTCACGCCGGGAAGGTTTCTCTCGAGCGGTGCCGTGTCGATTCTGGAGGCGAGGTGGCAGGCTCTGGGCTGGAATCTCCAGACCCTCTTCTTCGCTCAGGGCTGGATTGTCCTATTCCCCTTCGTGGTCATCGGCCTGGTCCAGCTCAGGGACCAGGCCGTCGTGCGCTGCGCGGTGCTCTACGCTGCGATGCTTTTCGCCGTCATGACGGTCTTGTTCCCATGGTCCGGCGCTCGCGGGGGCTACCTTCATTCGGGCGTGGCCCTCTTGCCAACCTTCGCCCTGGGGGCCTCGGTGGGGGTGGAGCGGACCGTGGGGTGGCTGGGGGGGATCCGTGGCTGGAACATGGCTCGCGCCCGCCTCAGCTTCTCCGTCGGCGCGGTCTTGGTTGCCGCAGCGGTTACGGGTGTCTCCTTTCAAAGAAGCGTCGTCGGGACGAGTCCCGGGTCTCCGGCCTGGTCTCATCTGGATGATGATTACTCTGCGGCGGGAGACTGGCTCAGGCTGCATGCCCCCGCCGGATCCCGGGTCATGGTGAACAACCCGCCGTGTTTCTACTATCGCACGGGACTGTCCTCCGTCGTGGTGCCGGATGGGGATGAGACCACGGCCCTGGCGGCAGCCGATCGGTACCAGGCCCGTTATCTTCTCCTGGATGCCAATGCCCCGTCCGGGCTGGTCCCCATCTTTGAGGGCACTCGCAAGGAGCCCCGCCTGGTGGAAGAAACCGAAGTTGAGGGGGGACCCCAGGGCGAGCCGCTGAAGATTTATCGAATCCTGCCCGCCCCATGACACGCTTCAAGCTGCTGCTAGGGGCCGGGTTGCTGCTCGCCCTCCTAGGGCCAGCGGTCTACCTCGCCGCTTGCTGGCGGGCCGGGATGCTCGGGTTTCCCCTGGACGATGCCTGGATTCACCAGACCTACGCACGCAATCTGGTTGCCACGGGGACGTGGTCCTTCGATCCCGGTGTGCCCTCGGCAGGCTCCACCTCTCCCTTGTGGACCCTGCTGATTGCCCTTGGCCGTCGGATCGGAGCGAGTTCCATTCCCTGGACCTTCGGGCTGGGGATATGTTTCTTCGCCCTGACCGGAGTCATGACCTACCGGTGGGCCAAGTTGTTTGATCCATGGGTCGGAGTCCTGGCGGCGAGTCTCGCTTTGACCGAATGGCACCTGATTTGGGCCTCGGTCTCGGGCATGGAGATCCCGCTGCTAACCTTCTGGTTGATATCGGGATTCCTCCTGAGCACCCGGTCTGCTCCGATCGAGAGGGGTCCTTCACCCGTCTTCCGGCTGCGTCAGTTCGCATCTCGTGGGCTGCTGGGTCTGTTCCTCGGGCTGGGAATCTGGATTCGACCGGAAGCCGTAGTGGCCGTGCCTTTCATGATCCTTACGGCAGAAATCCACGAGTTGCGCAAGCCCCGAGGCCTGGTCGAGCTGGCCTTCTTGTCGCTCTTCGCCGCGCTTCCGATCCTGGGTTACTTCCTATTCAATCTGACCCTTTCGGCTCACATCTGGCCCAACACCTTTTACGCCAAGCAAGAGGAGTACAACTCGCTCTTGGCTGGCGGGTTGGTTTCGCGAGTTGTGCCAGAGGCGCTCACGCTGCTGGCGGGCCCCCTGGCGGTCCTTTGGCCGGGCTTGCTGCTGGCCGTTGCCATCCTATGGCGCGATCGCCGCTGGGAACTGTTATTTCCCCTCGGCTGGGCCTGTGCCCATCTTCTGCTCTACACGCTGCGTTTGCCAGCGACCTACCAGCACGGCCGCTACCTGATGCCCGTCCTTCCTCTGCTCGTCTCCTATTCAGCCTTCGGGCTGGTGCGGATTTGGAGGAACCCTGCCCTCGGGCGGGGCGGGTGGATTGTGTCGAGGGCGTGGTTGGGCAGCCTCGGGGTAATCACAGTTGGCTTCTTCGTTCTTGGTGCTCAAGCCTACGTTCAGGATGTGGGGGTGATTGAAACAGAAATGGTTCGGACCTCAAGGTGGATTGCGGCCAACACCCCCGTCGGCGCGGTTGTCGCAGCGCATGACATCGGCGCTCTCGGCTTCTGGGGAGGGAGAAGGTTAATTGATCTAGGGGGACTGACCCAACCCTATCTCCCACCCGTTTTCGGAGACAGCGGGGCTTTGCGCAGCTACCTGGACCGCGAAGGGGCAGATTACCTGGTTACGTTCCCCCACCTCTATCCGTCCCTGACGCAGTCGTGCGTGCCTGTCTGGACGACCCAGGGATCTTACAGTCCCCGCCAGGGCGGGGAGAACATGGCCGTGTTCCGCTGGCACAACGGCTGTTCCTAAGGCCGGCTTGAGCCCTGGGGGTTTCTCCAGGAGAGCTGTCACCCGCTACCAGGGACGCGTATTGGGGGACTCACGGTGAGAAGTTGGGTCGGGGGAAAAGAGAACGCCGCGGAGAGACGGAGCGGGGTCCGGGCGCACCCATCGTTTGCGACGCGAGGCGGCCGATGCTATACTGCTTGGACCCTTGGCCGGTGACGGACTCCATAGGAAGGGAGTGTTCGGGCTGCCTGCTCGTCCGGGTAGGAGCCAGATGAGGACGTGTGACGTTGTGAATGGAGGGTCGGGCCGCAGCAGGCGGGGGAGAGTGGACCGGTGAACCGGACCGGGCAGGGAGGGAAATGACCTCAAACAAAGCGCCGGAGGGCACCACTACCCTGGAGGCGTTGATCTCCGATCTTTCTGCCGAAGCCGAACGGATTCGGAATGAGGCCAAGGAGATCAAGATGCTCGTCGAGCAAAACCGCGGCGAGGTGGAAAAGCTGCGCCAGCGGCAATCTGCGGTTTCTGCGCGTCTCAAGCAGCTCCAGCCGGCGTTCGAAACGGTCCCTCGCGAGGACATTCGCGCTACTTACGAAACGGCCCTCGACACGCAGTCGCGCTTGTTCAACATGGGGGGTGAGCTCGAGCGGCTCCAGAGCAAGCTGACCCTGTATGAGGAGTACGGCAAGACCATCAGCCGGGTCTTGGAGGTATTGCGCAGCAATGAGCCGACTTCCATCCCGAGCGGGCCGGCTCCCAAGCCGGTCTTGATTCGTCTGGTGGAGGCTCAGGAGGAGGAGAGGCAGCGCCTTTCACGCCAAATGCACGACGGTCCGGCGCAGGTGCTTTCGAACTTCATCCTCCAGGCCGAGATTGCCTCGCGCCTGTTCGATGCGGATCCGCAGAAAGCCCGGGAGGAGCTGGTCAGCCTGAAGGCAAGCGCAACCACTGCCTTTCAGCACATCCGCGATTTCATCTTCGACCTGCGTCCCATGATGCTCGACGACCTGGGGCTCGTGCCCACCAGTCGGCGCTATCTGGACACTCTGCGTGATAAGAGCGCCTCGGACATCTCCTTCATCTTCACCGGCACGGAGCGGCGCATTGCCAATCATGTCGAGGTCATCCTGTTTCGAGCCGTCCAGCTGCTGGTCGGTTTGGCGCGCGACGTTTCGGGTGCCACCCGGATCAAGGTCAGCATGGACCTGGATGAGAAGCGCGTCCGCAGTACGGCGGAGTGGAACGGGAAGGCCCTTCGGGTGGGCCCCGAGGTCGAAGGGGATCCCTACGAGCTGAACAGCTTGCGGGAGCGGGTTGGCTTGCTGCGGGGGACCTTCGAGTTTCAAACCGATGCGGAGAACGGCTCCCGCGCCGTGATGGAGGTGCCGCTCGAGGAGTGAGAGGGCGCCTGGGGGTGCCACCCAAGTGCACGTGTTTTGCACGGGAGGCGGCCGGTTTTCAAGGATATATTATAGGGTGCAGCCGGGAACGGAACCCGTCTGCGAGCGGAAGGAGATACGCAGGGCATGATATAAGCAGGCTGATTCTGGAGGGTCTTCTCAGTGCTAAGACGAACTGCGAAGAAGGCCCAAGGGCTCACGGAATACGCATTGATTCTTGCGCTTGTTGCTCTTGTCGTTACATTGGTTCTGTATGTCCTGAGCCCCGCGGTCGGAAACATTTGGAGCAACGTCAGGAACAACCTCATCAACGCCCTCTGATGCGAGAGGGCTCATGGTGAGGCGCGCGCCCGCGGCCGGAGGCCGAAGGGTCTCGGTGCGCGGATGCACGTGTTCGGCAAGGATTCCGCAAGCCTGCGGACGCGCACTCGGGCTACAATTGGCGCAAGGAACGAAACGCCAATGAGCGCAAGGAAGGAGGTGAGAAAATGTTCGCACGCATTCGCCAGAAGGGTCAGGGTCTCGTTGAATACGCATTGATCCTAGTTCTCGTTGCGGTCGTTGTGATCGTGATCCTGTCCCTGCTTGGCCCGGCCATCGGCAACGTCTTCAGCAATATTGTCAACAGCATCTAGCCGGTTGCATGGACGTCCGATTGCCGTGGTGGGCCTCGCCTCTGGCGAGGCCCGCTTCTTTAACAGGGACCGGTCGGCCAGGCTGAAGACTTCTGGCTCAGAGATTCGAACCCAGGCGGGTTCCCCCGTGCAGCTGGTGGGTGCTGCCCGGGGGTGGCTGCGGTCGCGCCTCGAGGTTGGTCGCGACCGTCTGGGTGAAACCTGCGGGAAGTCACGAGCTCAAACCACCTGAGCCAGGCGGTGCCGGGTGGACGCGGCTTCTCTTTTTCGATGGTGAGCCTGGAGAGTGGGACCGCCTCAAGGAGAGAGGTTGGGGGGAACCGGGTCGGCCTCCTCTTGAGCAAGGCTGGGCTTGATTCTGCGCCCCAGCATTGGCCACCGAAGGGCCCCCGCAAGCGGCCGTTCGCGGCCAGGGCAGGGGCACTAAGCGGTCGTCCAGGATCCCCCGCGCCTGCACGTGTTCGGTACGGAATCAGCAAGGGCATGAGGGGAAATGGGATCTACAATGACCACAGATTGAAAGGCCCAATCTCGAAAGGAAGGAGGTGACAACATGTTCAAAAGCATTCGCCAAAAGGGTCAGGGACTCGTAGAGTATGCGTTAATTCTTGTCCTGGTTGCGGTTGTTGTGATCGTGATCCTGTCCCTGCTCGGCCCGGCTATCGGCAACGTCTTTAGCAATATCGTGAATTCCATCTAGTTCGGTTGCGGCGATGTTTGGTCGCCTGGAGGGGCCTCACCGGTGGCGAGGCCCTTTTCTGTCCCGGTCTGGGTCGGCTTGACAATCAGACCTTTCGATGTATCATAACGACCGCTCCAGGCAAGGTGAGCCTGATTTGCCCTCGCGGCAGCCTTTTGGGCCAGCCTGCATGATTTCGGCACTTCCGGTAAAGCTCCGCGATCGAACCTGCTAGCCCGAGGAGGAATGTATGCGTCGCCGCCTGCTGCTCATTATCGCCATCCTGCTCCTGATTGTCGCCGGCCTGGTTTTCGTCTGGACACGCCTGGGCGGGGGAGGCGGCAGGCAAGCATCTGTCCCCACGCCCGCTCCCGTCAGCGTGTTCCAGGTGGTCTTCGCTTCGCAGGACATTCCCGCGGGGGCCTTCATCGCCCAGGACAATGTGACCATGGGCCCCTGGCCAACTCTCTACCGGCTGGATGGGTTGATCACGGATTCGACGAGCATCATCGGCATGCGCGCGCGGGTGGACCTCAAGCGCGGGGAGCCGATTTTCATGAGCCAGATAGCGCAGACGATGGCAGGGGTGGCGCTCGCGGGATCGGATATCGCCCTGGACATTGCCCCTGGGGACTTGGCGATCGCCATCCCAATGACCCGTCTGTCCGGGGTGGCCTTTGCCCCTCAGCGGGGAGACCACGTGGCTCTCCTAGCCACCCTGTTCTTTGTGGATTTGGATCCCGATTTTCAGACACTTCTTCCGAACAAGCTGCAGATTTTTAACGTAGATCAGAGCGGAGCACTCAAAGCGACCGAGGCGGACAGCGGCCGGCCCGTCACGGAAGCAGGGCTGACGGGTGTGGTGGGAACCTTCGCGCTTCCTTCGGAGACGCAGAGGGCCCGGCCGGTGAGCGCAATCCTGGTTCCCACTGCTCGCGTCCTTCATGTCGGGAACGTGCCGACCGGCGGGTCGACCGCTGCGCAGACCACGGCGCAGGGGGTGGGGGCGCCGGCCGCCCAGGCCACCCCAAGTGCAGCCCAAACGCCTGATATCATCATCCTCGAGGTTTCTCCTCAGGATGCCCTGGCAGTGAACCTGGTGATGAAGACAGGCGGTGACCTGAGCATGGCGCTGCGCTCCACGGGAGACACCACCGCATTGGACCTTCCGAGCTGGGATCTGCAGCGGCTGATTTCCGCGCGGAATATTACCCTGCCTCCCAAGCTGCCGTACGGCCAGGCCAAGGCCGCGGATCAGGCCTTCATTCCGGTCCTGACGAACGACCAGGTACCAACAAAGTAATGAGGGGTCCGTGCCGGACAAGATCCGTGTTTTGATCGTAGACGATTTTGCCGAGACGCGCGAGAGCCTCCGCAGGCTGCTGCAGTTTGAAGCGGACATGGAGGTGGTGGGCACGGCTCGCGGCGGCAAGGAGGCCATCAGCCTTACCAAGGAGACCCAGCCCAATGTCGTGATCATGGACATTAACATGCCCGACATGGACGGGATCGCCGCGACGGAGGCGGTGCTGCAAGTCGCCCCGCGGGCGCAAGTCGCGATCCTCTCGGTGCAGAGTGAATCCGATTACATCCGGCGGGCCATGTTGGCGGGCGCGCGGGCTTTTCTCACCAAGCCGCCCTCCGCGGATGAGCTGGTTGCCACCATACGCAAGCTCAACAGCCTCAAACCGACGGGGCTGCTCGATGCCAGTGCGGTCGAGGCGGGCAAGGACAGGAAGATCCGGCGAGAGGGCAAGATCGTCACCGTTTACTCCCCCAAAGGTGGGACGGGAAAGACGACCCTGGCCTGCAACTTGGCCATGATCCTCCAGACGGAGGACACCCCGGCCGCCCTGGTGGATGCCTCGCTCCAATACGGTGATGTGGCGGTTTTCCTCAACCTGCAGGCCAAGAACGATTTGGCCGACCTGGCGGGTCAGGCGAACGAGATCGATGGCGATCTGGTGGAAAGTGTCGCGGTGGCGCACGCCTCGGGCCTGCGCGTGTTTGCCGCTCCTGCCACCCCGGAGAAGGGTGACAAGATCCAGGCCAAGCAGCTGGAGAAGGTGCTGCGCTTCCTGGCCGGGCTGTACCAGTATGTGATCGTCGACACGCAGAGCGGGCTGAATGATCTGACCATCAGCACCCTGGATGCCAGTGATCTGGTGATCCTGGTGGCCACCCCGGACATCCCCTCCATCAAGAATGTGCGCCTCTTCTATGATGTGCTGGAGGCCATCGGCTACTCGGCCGCGAAGGTGCTGCTGGTCATGAATCGCGTGGACAAGCGCTACGGCATCACGGCGGAGGCAGTCTCTGACAATCTCAAGCAACCGGTGGTCAGCCAGATCCCGCTGGACGAGCGGACGCTCATTCCGGCCACCAATCAAGGCCAACCTTTTATGCTGGGGGACCGCTCTCGGCCGATTGCGCGAGCCGTCCTGGAGCTCGCCCAGGCTGTCCGAACCCGGCTGGCCGTGAGGGAGGAAGAGGAGGAAGAAGAAGTCAAGAAGCCAGCGCGCCCTCGGCTTCTCGGAGCGAGGGCCTAGCTTCGGGGTCTTGGGACCCCAAAGGTGAGGGTGATAAGTGTCTCTCCTTAAGCGAATTGAGCAGGGTCAAACCGCTACACCTCAAGCCGAGGACCTCAGCCCGTCGCGGCTGACGGAGCTGCGCGCCCGGCCGGCGGCAGCCGCCCCCCCTTCGGGCCGAGACGGGAAAGATAACTACTTCGACCTGAAGACCCGCGTCCAGAATAAGCTCCTCAGCCAGTTGGATCCCTCCATGGATGTGAGCCAGACCGCGGAGGTGCGCCAGACCATCGAGGAGCTGTTTGAGAGCATCCTGGTGGAGGAGAATATCGTCCTTTCCCGGGCTGAGAAACGGCGGCTGTTCGAGGCCATCGTCGCAGAGATTCTCGGTTTCGGCCCCCTGGAACCGCTTCTGGCGGACGACACCATTACCGAGATCATGGTCAACGGCTCCAAGAACGTCTATGTGGAGCGCAAGGGGAGGATCGAGCGCACGACCATGACCTTCGAGAGTGACGATCATGTCTTGCGCATCATGGACCGCATAGTTTCGCCTTTGGGGCGGCGCATTGACGAGTCCAGCCCGTACGTGGACGCCCGTCTTCCGGACGGGTCGCGCGTCAACGCGGTCATCCCGCCGATTTCCCTGGTCGGACCGGTCCTCACCGTCCGCAAGTTCGCTCGCATCCCGATCACCATTGAGGATCTACTGCGCTTCGGAACGCTGACCGCCGAATCGGTCGAATTCCTGAAGGCGTGCATAGTGGCCCGCCTCAACTTGGTCATTTCCGGCGGCACGGGTTCCGGCAAGACCACCCTGCTGAATATTCTCTCCCAGTTCATCCCGGCCACCGAGCGGATTATTACCATCGAGAATGCGGCAGAGCTCCAGCTGCGCCAGGACCACGTCATCTCCCTGGAGTCCCGCCCTCCCAACATCGAGGGTCGAGGGGAGGTCACGATCCGCGACCTGGTGGTCAACTCGTTGCGCATGCGTCCCGACCGGATTATCGTCGGGGAGGTCCGCGACGATGCGGCCCTGGACATGCTTCAGGCGATGAACACAGGCCATGATGGTTCCATGACCACCCTGCACTCCAACAGCCCGCGCGACTCCCTAGCCCGTTTGGAGACCATGGTGCTCATGGCGGGGATGGAACTGCCCTCCCGCGCCATCCGGGAGCAGGTCGCCTCGGCCATCAACCTGATTGTCCACCAGGAACGCCTGCAGGATGGAACTCGGCGTGTGGTCAACATTTCGGAAATCCACGGGATGGAGGGGGAGGTCATCACGATGACCGACTTGTTCGTCTTCGAGCAAACGGGCATCGAGGAGGGGCGGATCATTGGCCGGCTGCGGCCCACGGGTCTGCGGCCGAAGTTCATGGACCGCATCGAGGCCTCCAACATCCGCCTTCCCGCCTCTATTTTTGGGATTGGAGATCGCCCCCGCTACTAGGGTGGGGGGAAGGGAGCGGACGCCATGAGCGCGACCCTGTTGGCGGCAGTCCTGGCGGGAGCGGCGGTGCTCTTGGTCTTGGCCGCCTTCCTGCTGGGAGGCCAGAAGGATGTCGTCGAGGAACGGCTGACCCAGTATGCGGAGGCGGCGGTCGCCGCGGGGGGAGAAGGTCCCACGGTTCGAGCCAGCCCGCTGGGCGACCTGCTGGAGCAACGTTTCTCTCAATCGGGGCTCTTTTCGCGGATCGGCCGCGACTTGGCGCGGGCCGATCTCAAGTTTCGGCCGGCTGAATACGTTGCCCTGATTGCAATATCTGGGGTTCTGGTTGGGATCGTGGCCGGCGCCCTTACCCGTTCGATTCCCTTCGCGTTCCTGGGTGTCATCGCCGGCCTGTTCATCCCCGGGTTCTACGTCGGCTCCCGGCAGGGAGCTCGGCTCCATCAGTTCGAATCCCAGCTCCCGGACATGATCAATTTGACCGTCAACAGCCTGAGGGCCGGGTACTCGGTGATGCAGGCTATGGAGGCGGTAGCCAAGGAAATGCCCGCCCCGATATCGCTGGAGATCCGCCGAGTGGTCCAGGAAATGCAGTTGGGCGTCCCTCTGGAAACGGCGCTGGAGGGCTTGTTGCGCCGCGTGGAGAGCACGGATCTCAAGCTGATGGTGACTGCCATGAACGTCCAGCGTGAGGTGGGTGGCAACCTGGCGGAGATCCTGGACACCATCTCTTTTACGATTCGCGAGCGCATCCGCATCAAGGGGGAGATCCGCGTGCTCACCTCCCAGCAGCGCTTCACCGGCTATCTGGTGGCTGCCATCCCCTTCGTCTTGATGCTGTTCCTGTATTTCATCAACCGCAAGTACATCATGACCTTCTTTGATCCGGCGACCCGGTTATGCGGAATCCCCATGCTCCTCCTTGGGCTGGCGATGATCCTGGCCGGATTCTTTGCCGTGCGCAAGGTCGCTTCGATCGAGGTGTGACGCCATGCTTACCGCCATCATCTTGGGGATCATCTTGCTAATCGCCGCGGGCCTGGTGTATGCCGGTCTGCGACTGCCCGACCGCGGTGACCCCCTCCAGGACCGGATCAAGGAATATGTGTCGCGCGACCGGGTGGTCTCCCTGGAAGAGATAGAAATGCAGCAGTCTTTCCAGGAGCGTGTCATCCTGCCATTCCTGCGGAATCTTGGGCAGATGGTCATGCGGTTCACGCCCAAAGCCAACTTGACCATGATTCATGAGAAGCTGGAAATGGCAGGCAACCCCGCCGGCCTGGACCCGACGATCTTCTGGGCCCTTCAGATTGTAGGAGCTGTCGGCTTTGGCGGGGTGGTGCTGCTTATGTTCCTTATCGCTCCCGGAGCACCGCACTGGTTCAGAACCCTCCTGCTGACCGTCGTTTTTGTCGTGATCGGTTATTTCTTCCCTCGCCTCTGGCTGGAAAGCCGGGTGAGCCGACGCCAGGGCAACGTTCGGAAAGCCATGCCGGATGCGCTGGACTTGCTGACGATTTGCGTGGAGGCCGGGCTTGGCTTTGATGCGGCCATGGGAAAGGTGAACGAGGAATGGGAGAATGAGCTGGGCCTTGCCTTTGGGCGGGTCATTCAGGAAATCCGGTTGGGCAAGCTGAGGCGCGAGGCCCTGCGCGATATGGCCGATCGCATCGGGCTGCCCGAAATGACGAGCTTTGTGGCCGCGGTCATCCAGTCGGAGCAGCTGGGGGTGAGCATGGGCCGCGTCCTGCGCATCCAGTCGGACCAGATGCGTGTCCGCCGGCGCCAGATCGCCGAGGAGCAGGCACGCAAAGCCCCTGTGAAAATGATGCTGCCGCTCGTGTTCCTGATCTTTCCATCGATCCTGATCATCCTGCTCGGCCCGGCGGGCTTGATCTTGATGCAGTCGCAGCTGGGTTCGATCATGCGGGGAGGCTGAGCGACCCAAGATCGCTTGCCGTCCTGCCGATAAGCTACTCCGGTTCGAGCTGCCGGTCCGGGAGAGTTCAGCGGTCTTCCCGGGCCGGCTTCTTCGTCTCGCGGGGACCGGAAAGGCTGGGCTGGGCAGCCTATTCCGGTTGGGACCCGACCGGGCCCGTTGCCCCCTGAGGCTCCCATCGGTGGGAGTCAACTCCTCTTGGAGGAATCGCGAAACCATGATCGGCGTGAGTATAATCAGGAAGGCCTATTCGCCGAGATCCTTTCGTGGTCTAGCGGAGCTCGGGTCGGTCCGAAGAAGTCGGCGGCATGCGCCGGATTGGAGTTCGAGAGTCCTGGCGGCCCTGATCGAATTGGCCACCGGGGTGCCCGCTTGCGGGGCACCTCCTGAACGCGAAGGACCCGGTTGGGTTCTCCCGCGGATGCATGCCGCAGGTGTCGGGTTCTGGCCGACCGCATCACACCTGGGAAGGGAGGATTGATGACCCTGGACGTCACGGTGAAGGGCAAGGACATGGACGTCACACCCCAGCTGGAGGAGTATGTTCGCAAGAAAGTGGCCAAGCTGGATCGTCACCTCGACAACCTGCAGGAGGTGAACGTCGAGCTGACCTACATGAGGAGTGCGCGGAGTTTTTCCGATCGCCAGGTCGCCCAACTGACCGCCAGAGGACCGAGCATTCTGCTGCGGGCCGAGGAGCGCTCGGATGACATGTTTGCCTCGGTGGACACGGCCCTCGACAAACTGGCCCGCCGTCTTGAACGGTACAAGGGGAAGCACTACCGCGGGCGAGGCGATGGGACGAGCATGGCCCAAGCGGCGGGCGAGACCGCCTCTGAAGAGGGGCTCCCGGCCGAGGGCGTAATTGTTCGGCGCAAGCGATTTGACCTGATCCCGATGGACGAGGCCGAGGCCATTGAACAAATGCTGCTGATTGGGCACGAGAGCTTTTTCGTGTTCCTGAACGTGCGAACCGAGCACGTCAACATCTTGTACCGTCGCCGGGACGGAACGTACGGGATCATCGAGCCTGTGCTCCGCTGAACCGAGCCAGGGCCAACGTCGAAGGGGCAGGAGAACCTGCCCCTTTTGCCTTTCATGAGTGGATCCCCACGTTCGGGGAGGGAGGCGGCCGCGGGCTGTCAGGGGATGGACTGCAATCCCCAGCGTTCGCGCGTCCGATCTTCTGCCGGCCTGAAGATCAGCCGGTCAACCGACAGGCCAATGGCTACAATGACCAGCATAACCGCCAGAACCCGGCTCATGTCATTCAGCTCCCGGCCGAGAGACAGGAGCTGGCCCAGGCCGAGGCTCACGTAGAGCAGTTCCCCGGCCATCAGTGAGCGCCACGCAAAGGACCACCCCAGCTTCATCCCAGAGAGGATGGCGGGCAGCGCCGCCGGAAAGACCACATCCCGGTACAACCGGGCTCCCCTGGAGCCCAGAGTTCGAGCGGCGCGGATGTAGAGCGGGGGAGTGTTGCGCACCCCGTCCGCTGTGGCCAGGGTGATTGAAAGAACCGCGCCCATGACCACCACAAAAAGGATGGCCGTCTCCGAAAGGCCGAACCACAAGATCGCGAGGGGAAGCCAACAGATGCTGGGGAGGGCTTGGAGACCGAGGATCAAGGGACCGATGGCCTGCTCCACCAGCTTGACCCGACCGAGCAGCAAGCCCAGCAGCAGACCCAAGATAACCGAAAGGCCGTAGCCGATAGCGATCCGTCTCAGGCTGACCCCGACCCCGATGGGGAAGGTCCCGTCGGAGAACCCAGCCCATAGGGATTGGGCCACGCTGAGCGGAGAAGGGAAAATGTAGGGAGGCCAGAGGTGCAGCAGGAACAAGACCTCCCAGACCGCTAGCAATAGGACGAGAAAGCCTGCCCTAGTGACCCGGTCTCTCATGCTCTACCTCCTCCTGCATTGCCTTGGTTACCTCTTCCTGCAATTCTGCCAGTACTTCTCGCGCCGCATCCACCAAAGTGTGATCCTCCATGTGGCGTGGCCGGGCAAGCGAGAAGTGAAACTCCCGCTTGACCTTTCCGGGTCGAGCGCACATTGCCAGGACCCGATCCCCCAAGACCAGGGCCTCGCGCACGTTGTGGGTGACGAACACGATGGTTTTTCCGGTCTGAGCCCAGATCGATTGGAGTTCGTCGTGCATCCGGTCCCTCGACTGGGCATCGAGCGAGGCAAAGGGCTCATCCATAAGGAGCACATCGGGGTCAATGGCCAAGGCCCTCGCGAGGGCCACACGTTGTTTCATACCTCCCGAGAGCTCGTGAACATACGCCTTCTCAAACCCGGCCAGGCCGACCAAGCGCAAATACTGGGCGACTCTCCCCTCCCTTTTCATCTTGTCCGCTCCGACCGCTTTCAGCCCGAAGGCGACATTGTCCTGGACGCTGAGCCAAGGGAACAGGGCCGCTTCTTGGAAGACCAGGGCTCGATCCCGGCCCGGGCCTTGGATCGGGGCCCGGTCCACGAGGATTTCTCCCGAATCTGCCAACTCCAGCCCGGCGAGGATATTGAGGAGCGTGGACTTCCCGCACCCGGAGGGGCCCACCAGGCACACGATCTCTCCAGGTGCCACGGAGAAGCTCATTCCGTCCAGGGCCAACAGGCTCCCTCGCCGCGAGCGAAAGGACTTGACCACTCGCCGCACCTCGAGCTTAGGGGAATCGGGAATCATGGGTTGCAGGGAAGCCTCACGGGACCGGAGAAAGATGATTGGCTGTCAAGACCTGGTTGAGCAAGGAAAGGTCCGTCAAGCCGGAGAGGTCAAAAGGGGCCTGGAGAAAGCCGGCTCGTTGCGCGGCTTGGGCTTGGCTCAGAAGGGTGCCGCTGAGAGGGTCATAAGTGACATCCATCCGGTTCCAGGCCTGGTCGAGAACCTCAGGGCTGAGGATCTGGTTGGTCAGACGCCCGATCGCTTGATTGGCCATGGCCTTGGCTTGGTCGGGGTGGGCCCGCTCCCAAAGCGTGAGCGAGACGTGGACCTCAAGCCACGCCTTGACCACCTGAGGATGGTCACGCAGGAAGGAGGAGGTGACGATCACCACGGCGGTGGAGAACTGGCCGTTGGGCCAGAGGTCGCGTTCATCCAAGAACACACTTCCGCCACCCTCCACGACCAGGCGGCTGGCCCAGGGCTCCGGGACCCAGGCCCCGTCAATCTGCCCCAGGCGGAAGAGCTGTAGGATTTCCGCGTTGCTGACCGGCACAATCGTGACCGTGCCTCCCTTTTCAGCTGGCTTCAGCCCATGCTGGTCGAGGTAGGAGCGAAGGGCGACGTCTTGTGTATTTCCAAGCTGGGGGGTGGCAATGCGCTTTCCCGAAAGGTCTTGGGGGGTGTGGATATTGGCGGCCGGGCGGACAACCAGGGCGGCCCCGCCGCTGGTTGCCCCCGCTATGATGTGGAGGGCTTGGCCACTGCTCTTCAAGAAACCGTTGATTGCCGGGCTGGGGCCGATATAGGCAAGGTCGATTTGGTTGGCAAACATGGCCTCGATCTCGTCCGGGCCGGCGTTGAATACCTTGGGCTGGAGGACGACCCCGGTGGGCAGGGCCTGGGCGAAGTCGCCGCGGGAGATACCGATGACAGCTTGGCTGTGGGTTAGGTTGGGAAAGTAGCCTACCCGCAGGGGAACCGTCGGGACGGGGGTCGGCTTCCCGGAGGATAGCAGGCCGCAACCCGCCAGCAGGACCAATCCAAGCACGCAAGAGGCGCCGCGGAGGATGGATGGGGACATTCGACGCAACATTCTTGCTCTTTCCCGGCCAAGGAGAAAGGGCCGCAGCACAGAAGAGAAGGCTAGTCCGCTTAAATTTGCGCTCCAATTATACCGGAGGGGGAGGGGATGCGCACCCGCGACAGGGAGGGGGCGGCGGGCGATCTCCTGTGGTTGCTCCCCTGCAATTCGAGCCCTATGGCTCGTTCTGCCTCCCATCCTGCAGGATCGCAATTCCTGTTCCAGCGCAACCTTTTCCCCGAGGATTAGGCCGGGTTGACCGTCGCTGGAGTTGAAGGCCCAGGGTCCTCCTCTCTGGCTGTCCTCTTCTTCGCCCTGCAAACCGAGCCATCCCCACGCTTGTCGAGGCCCTCCTGACGGTCAACGCCATAGGGACGCCGAGACCTGCGTTCTGGAACGCGAGAGGCGCCTGAGGACGGTTCCATGGGGGGAGCGAACTTGATTCCTGGCAGATGCAAATCCAACTATGTATAATGCCGCCATGAACCTCGAACAGGCCTCCGGGCGCGCAGGCCAGCTTCGCCGCGAGATCAACTACCACAACTTCCGGTACCACGTGCTCGATTCTCCTGTGGTTTCGGATGCGGAATACGATCGGCTACTTGCCGAGCTTCGAGACCTGGAGCAGAAGTATCCCCAACTCCTCACCCCGGACTCTCCCACTCAGCGTGTCGGAGGCCAGGTCCTTGACAAGTTCGTGCGGGTGCGGCACCCGGCCCCGATTCTCAGCCTGGCCAACGCCTTTTCACCGGATGACGTGCATGCCTGGTATGACCGAATCCGGCGTCTGGATCGGCGGGTGGAGGCCTCCGCTTTCGTTGTGGAGCCCAAGATTGACGGGTTGACGGTTGTGCTGCGCTACGAGCGTGGGGCTTTCGTCTTGGGAGCAACACGCGGCGATGGGGAGGTGGGCGAGGATATCACTCCCAACCTGCGCACCGTCCGCTCCGTCCCGCTCCGCATCCCGGTCGATCCCCAGAGCCGACTTCACCCTCCGGTGCGAATGGTTGTGCGGGGGGAGGCCTTTTTCCCTATCAGGGACTTCGAGACCTTCAATGAGCAACTGGCTCAGGACGGCGAACGAACGTATGTCAACCCACGGAATGCGGCTTCGGGTGCGCTCCGCCAGTTGGACGCCCGTCTCACTGCCTCCCGGCCGATCGACCTGCTCTGCTATGCCATCGTCGCCCTCGAAGGGATGCCGCCGCCTGCGGGGCAATGGCAAACGCTCGAAACGCTAAGATCTTTCGGGTTTCCCGTTACCTCCGATGCAGAGCGCTGCAATGACCTGGAGGAGGCAATCGCGGCGTGTGAATCCTGGGTGGATCGCCGAGAGCTGCTCCCGTTTGAAGCAGACGGGATGGTCATCAAGCTGGACGATCTGCCGCTCGCAACCTCTCTGGGGTTTGTGGGCAAGGATCCGCGAGGATCCATTGCCTTCAAGTTCCCGGCCACCGAAGTCTCGACCCGGCTCCTGGACATTGGGGTGAATGTGGGACGCACGGGGGTGCTGACGCCCTACGCCATCCTCGAGCCGGTCGCCGTAGGGGGGGTGACGGTAAGCAAGGCCACTCTTCACAATTTTGACTTCATCCACGAGCGGGACATTCGCATTGGGGACCGAGTGCTGGTGAAACGAGCCGGGGAGGTCATCCCTTATGTGATTGGCCCCATCGCCGCTGCGCGCACCGGGTCTGAGCGTGCCTACTCGCCGCCCAGGGCCTGCCCCTCCTGCGGTGAGCTGGTCCAGCATCTCCCCGGTGAGGTCGCCTGCTATTGCGTCAATGCCTCCTGCCCCGAACAGCTCATTCGTAACCTTGAGCACTTTGCCTCCCGAGGTGCCATGGATATCGAGGGCCTGGGAATCAAGATCGTCGAACAGCTCGTCCAGGCCTCGCGCGTGAAGGATCTAGCGGACTTGTACCGGCTGCAGACGAAGGACTTGCTCACGCTCGAGGGTTTCGCTGAGAAGAAGGCCTCCAACCTGCTGGAGGCGATCAACGCCTCGCGGGCTCGCCCCCTTTCCAGGATGATCGCGGCGCTGGGCATTCGCGGGGTGGGGGAGGTTGTAGCCGGAGATTTGGCGCGCTCCTTCGGGGATCTGGACCGCTTTCAGTCTGCGACCGCGGAGGATCTGGAGCGTATCGAGGGAATTGGACCCAACACGGCCCAAGCCATCGTGGATTGGCTCAGCCGCGCGGGAAACAGGAAAGTCCTGAAGAAACTAAAGCGGGCTGGCGTGTGGCCGCGTTCGGAGAGGGTGCCCACGACAAGCGGAAAGCTTAAGGGACTGAGCTTCGTGATCACGGGCACCCTGGCGGATCTGTCTCGAGAAAAAGCCAAGGCGCTTATCGAAGCCAATGGGGGAAAGGTCACCGACAGCGTGAGCCGCGAGACAAGCTACCTGCTGTGCGGGGAATCGCCCGGGTCCAAGCTTAACAAGGCGAAGGAGCTAGGTGTGCCTGTCCTGGCGGAGAACGATCTGCAGCGGCTCATTCGTGGGCGGTGATCTACTTCGACCCCCGCTGGGACTCGGTTCCGGAACTTGGAGCCCCGCGGGTCCGTTTCGCCTCTCGGGCGGAAAGTTGCCGTCAGAGGAAGGCGCGAAAGGCTGGATGGGAGCAGGCCCGTATGGTTAACCGCCCGCTGGACCCGATAGCCAGACGTGTTGCGGCCGTCCGAGAACGTTTCCAACGGCTCACGGAGGCCGGTCTCTACTACTACAACATGCCGGTGGCCGAACTGAGGGGGGGCTCTCGGGTAGTGGTTGGTGGGCGCGAGCTGGGGATGTACGCCTCGTACAGCTACCTGGGCCTATTGGGACATCCTCGGATTGCGGCCGCAGCGAAAGAGGCCCTGGACAAGTTTGGCACGGGCACGCACGGCGTGCGCCTCCTCGCCGGAACGTTGACGCTTCATCGTGAGCTTGAGGAGGCGATCGCGGACTTCAAGGATACGGAGGATGCGGTCACCTTCTCCTCGGGGTATGTCACCAACCTCACGGTGGTGTCCACCCTACTCGGCCGGCGCGACGTGGTCCTATGCGACAAACTGAATCATGCGAGCATCGTGGATGGGTGCCTCCTGTCGGGTGCGAGATTCTGGCGTTTTCGTCACAATGACCCAAGTGATCTCGAGCGTCTGCTGCGGAAGGCGCCCGCGTCTGCATCCAAGTTGGTTGCCGTGGATGCTGTCTTCAGCATGGACGGAGACATCATCGACCTCCCGGCAATTGCCTCCTTGTGCCGGCGCTACGGGGCCTGGTTAATGGTGGATGAAGCTCACTCGCTGGGGGTGCTGGGTAAGCGCGGCCACGGGATTGAGGAGCACTTTGGCCTCCGGGACGCGATTGATTTCAAGATGGGGACCCTCAGCAAGGCGATCCCGTCGGTCGGTGGTTATGTGGCGGGGCGCAGGGATCTGATTTCCTTTCTTCGCCACTCCGCCCGGGCTTACATTTTCTCAGCCGCTCTCCCGCCTGCCCAGGCCGCCGCGGCCAAGGAGTCCCTAGCCATAATCTGTGACGAGCCGGAGCGGGTCGAAAAACTACAGCAGAACTCACAGCGGTTCCTCTCCGGACTCAAGTCCGCAGGTTTCGACACCCTGCTCAGCCAGACCGCAATTGTCCCGATCCTGTGCGGAGAGGACGAGCGTGCCTTCCAGATGACCCGGGCCTGCCATGAACAAGGGATGTTCGTTCTTCCCGTGGTTTCGCCTGCTGTGCCGGAGGGGCTGGCCCGCCTGCGGGCAACAGTCACCGCAGCTCATGAGCCGGCAGAGATCGATGAAGCCGTCGAACTGCTGGCTCGCGCTGGACGCAAGGTTGGGGTGTTGCGTTAGGTCGTTCGGGGCCCGGGCGCGCGAAGAGCTCTCGTCTTCAACCCGACCTCAGGCTTACCCCGCACGGGGTGAGCTCCTGCCTTCCGCGGTTGGGCGAGTACTGAGCGGCCTCGTCAGGCGCCGCGGAATCCGTCCTGACCGATCGGATGGGATGATTTTGCCTCCTGGCACGGAACGAGACTGACCCGCGCGAACTCGTGGGCGCATTTGGCAAGACGAGGTTTCTCGGCCGGATGGTCACGAACGGACGGCCCGGGATCTGGTCGCGCTCGTTCTTAGAGCAGGTTTGGTCACGGATCCTTGCTGGAGGGAAGCCATGAGACCTCCCTGCCTGAAGCTGAAACCGCAACGAGAGAAGTCGCTGCTGCGTCATCACCCCTGGGTTTTCTCGGGCGCGGTCGATCAGACGCTCGGGGCCCCCGCGCTTGGCCAGACCGTGGAGGTCTATTCCTCCGAAGGTCAGTGGCTGGCACGGGCTGCCTTCAGCCCTCACTCGCAGATCGTGGCACGGGTTTGGACCTGGGACGAGGGTGAAACCATCGACGCCGGATTCTTCCAACGCCGGATCGAAGCCTCTGCGAACCGGCGCACGTGGCTGCAATCTTCCACGGATGGGATACGCCTGGTCAATGCGGAAAGTGATGGCCTGCCCGGGCTGGTTGTCGACCGGTACGGACGATTCCTGGTTGTGCAGTTCCTGAGTGCAGGCCCGGAACACTGGAAGGGGGAGATCGTGAGCGCCCTGCGGTCGATGGAAGGCATTTCGGGCCTCTACGAGCGGTCGGACGTGGAGGTAAGGGAGAAAGAGGACTTGCCTCAGGCGGCGGGTGTCCTGTGGGGAGAGACGCCTTCCGGCCCAGTCGAAATCGTCGAGGGCCATTGGCGCTTTCGGGTGGATATCCAGGGTGGACAAAAGACCGGGTTCTATTTGGATCAGAGGGAGAGCCGCGCGGCGGTCCGTGACCTTGTCCGCAGACTCCTCCCAGGGTCCCAAGTGTTGAATGCCTTCTCCTACACGGGAGCCTTCGCCGTTGCAGCCCTGACGGGCGGGGCGGCGAGGGTGATCAACGTGGACTCGTCTGCCGCCGCGCTGGAACTCGCGAAGGAGAATCTCGCGCTCAACCAACTGGCGGCCGGAAACGAGGATTTCATCGAGGGGGATGTCTTTCGAGTCCTTCGCGAGTATCGCGACTCGGGCACGAGCTTCGATGGGATCATCCTTGACCCCCCCAAGCTGGCGCCTTCCATTTCGCAGGTCGCGCGCGCCGCGCGCGCCTACAAGGATCTCAACTGGCTCGCCTTCCGGCTGGCACGCCCGGGAGGTTGCGTTGTCACCTTTTCCTGTTCGGGGGCCGTGACCGAAGACTTGTTTCAGAAGATCGTCTTTGGGGCTTCAATTGACGCGGGCAGGGAGGTGCAGATCCTGGGCAAGCTGCGCCAGTCCAGCGACCATCCGGTGCGCCTCAGCTTTCCGGAAGGAGCCTACCTGAAGGGCTTGATCTGCCGAGTCGAGTGATAGCCTCACCAGGCCGGGTGAGAGGGTCAGGGCAAGAAGTTGGGGCCCCGCCCCTTGGGAAGGGGGCTCCTTTCGGGTGGGCAGGAGCGCCGTTTGCCGACATTTGCCGTGTTCGCAACGTTTGTATGACACCATGGGCCAAGGGGGCACGATCCTTCCGTTTGGACTTGTCCGTTTCCAACCCCTTCAGGCTGAGGCAAGAGAAACAATTCCAGTGAAGGAGAAAGAGATCGAAACAAGAGTGGATCCCCGCGTGAGGCGGACCCGCAAGCTGCTTATAGAGGCGTTCATGGGGTTGATGAAGGAGCAGCGCTTCAGTTCCATCACAATCCAGAACATCGCCGTGCGGGCAGGGGTCAATCGAGCCACTTTCTATACGCATTTTGAGGACAAGCACGAATTGCTGAACACGTTGGTGCGCGGGGGGAGTTGAGGAATGGGTGTCGAAAAGGATCTCCTCGGCGGAGGGAATTAGCCGCGCGCGGCTGCGTCTCCTGGTGGCGACCGTGGTTGAATTCCTGGCCGAGGTTGATGCGCACTGTGCCCAAACCAGCAAGCTGATTGAACCGATGTTTGAAAGTTCCGTCCAAGAGGAGCTCAATGCTCTTCTCTTGAGTTGGCTGAGGCCGGTACCTTCCGAAATCCTGCCCTCCTGGCATTTGCCCGAGACGGCCGCCCTGGTCTGGAGTTGGGCCATCTTCGGGGCGGGGATCAAGTAGAGTCGCGAAGGTGGGAACCTCTCCGCTGACGCGAAAAGGAGCGGCGTCGGAGGCCTTTTTCTGCTCCTGACGCCGCTCGCTTGTTATCTCGAGAAAGCCAAGCTTCCCTAAACCGTCTGGTTGAACAGCGGTTCCCTTCGTCCGGGGACCTACTTGTCCGCGATGTGCAGGATGATTCGCCCGCGGCCGTGGTGCGTCTCGCTCTGAGCCTGGGCCTTCCCGGCCTGGGAGAGCGGGAACACCGGCCCGACGACCGGGCGGATTCGTTTGGACTCGATCAACTCGGTGATTTCGTGCAAGTGTTCCGGAGCGGCCCGCCCGGTGGTTGCGACGCGGATCCCCATGGCCTTGGCCTTGTCCTGGCGGACCTGACCGGCAATGGACACCAGGACTCCGCCGGGATGAAGGACTTGCAGGGAGCGATCGATGACCTCCCCACCGACCGTGTCGATGACCACATCGACGTCTCGCACGGCGTTTTCAAATGGAACCGCCTCATAATCGATTGCCTGCTCGACTCCGAGGGAGTGCAGGAAATCAATATTGGCTGCCGAGGAGGTTCCTACGACGCGCGCGCCCTTCCAGTGGGCCAGCTGTACCGCCAACGCCCCGACGCCGCCCGCTGCTCCCTGCACGAGGACCCGCTGTCCGGATTGCACTTCCGCCGCGACGATCACGGCGCCCCAGGCCGTCAAGGCACCGACAGGCAAGCTTGCGGCCTGATCATAGCTGAGGCTTTCGGGTTTGGGGGCCAAACCACTTTCCAACGCGACCCCGTACTCGGCGTACGCTCCCGAGACCAAACCGTAAACGGCCTGGCCCGGCCGAAACACGGTGGACCCCGGGCCGAGCGCTGCCACGACCCCGGCTCCATCCAGTCCTGGCGTCCAGGGGAAAACCAGAGGTTGCCACGCTTTCGTCAACCCGGCCCGCATTTTCCAATCCACAGGGTTGACCCCTGCGGCAAACATACGAACCACCACTTCATTGGCCTTCGGTTCCGGACGAGGGACCGGTTCCAGGACGAGTCGCTCCGGCCCGCCGTAGTCATGCACGCGTATGGCCATCATCGTCTGATCGGACATCGGTTATCCCTCCGAAGCAGGTTTTTCGGAAGCGCCAACCAGCCTCTTGGATCGTGGGGTTTCCATCACCCGATCAATCAAGCCATATTGAACTGCCTGCTCGGCACTCAGGTAGAAGTTGCGCTCGGTGTCTCGGATGATCACATCCAGCGGCTGCCCCGTGTGAAACGACATGATTTCGTTCAGGCGGCTCTTGAGCCGCAGGATCTCGCGTGCCTGGATCTCAATCTCCGTCGCTTTCCCCTGAGCTCCCCCCAGCGGCTGGTGCATGTGGATGGTGGCGTGCGGCAGGGCATAGCGTTGACCCTTGGTGCCCCCGGTCAGAAGCACGGTGCCGAAGGAAGCCGTCACGCCAACGGCTAAGGTAGCGATCGGATTCGGGATCATCTGCATCGTGTCGTAGATCGCCATGCCCGAGTAGATGACCCCTCCCGGTGAATTGATGTACATCTGGATGGGGGCCTCAGCATCCTGTTGACTCAGGTAGACCAGCTGGGCCACGACCGAATTGGCCGTCTGATCGTTGATCTCATCCCCGACGAAGACAATTCGATGGCGCAGCAGAAGAGAGTAGATATCATAGGCTCTTTCGCCCCGTTCTGTCATTTCTGTCACCATCGGAACGGCGGACAAAGGTGCTTTCGCTGGATGCAAAAAGGTCATGGTGTAACCTCCGGCTTTGCGGTTCCGGCCCTCCGTCATAGATGGAGGGCGGAGAATTTCCCATAGGCCGTCGCGGCGGCCATCAGGAGAAGAATAGCCGTGAGTGCGATGCTGCTGTACTCTCCCCGACGCAAGTGAGTGAAGGAGGCACCCAACATAACCAGGACCAGCCCGGCTGCGGCGAGCGGCGTGAGCCACGGCAAGACGCCGCTTAGAGAGGGCAGGATCAATCCAGCCGCCGCCAAGACTTCCAGCAGCCCAATGACCTTAACCGCTGGCGCTGAGAAATCCGCGACCCAGCCCATGCGGCTGGCCAGTTTCTCCTTAGGCTGGGAGAGTTTCATCGACCCGGCCATCACGAATACTACCGCGAGAACCGCCTGCAAGATCCACAGGACGATGATCATCTTACCTTTCCTCGTTGGCTACCCATTCACAGCAACTGTTGGTTATTCGACGCCTGTTGTCTGTGTGAGATTATAAACTGACCCGAGTGGGAATCAGTTGGCAAGAGCAGGTCTTTGTTGCCTAAACAACAAGAGCCCTGGAATGTGGATGATGGGGTTTGTTCGACGCGCCTTCAATCAAGCGCGGGCTCCGTCGGGAGCCCGCGTGGGAGTGGAGATGGCGGGAATCGAACCCGCGTCCGAGAAGTTTCGACCGCGGACCTCTACAGGCATAGTCGGCTTTTGGTTCTCGCGGATCGGTCTCCAGTCGACGGGGGAAGCACGATCCGCCAGCCGCTGGAGCCCGAAAGCCCCTCTTTCGCGCGCTTAGCAGCCTCGCGCGCGGCACCCCGCCATTGTGGCGCCCGGCCCTCCCCCGGGCAGAGACGGGAGGAGGCGGACGTGGCCTCGCCTTGGAGGCCAGGCCCTATCCCGCGCGGCTAGGCCGCGAGAGGCAGGGTCGCGTAAGTGCGGTTGGCACTTGAAGGTTTGCGCTGATTTTCCGAGGTCGGCGCCTCTCGGCCTGCCATCCGGGGCCAGCCGCTTCCGTCGAAGCCTGTCATCCCCGTAAAGTAGATTATACCTTCTTCCTCCAGACCCCATCCGGGAAGGTGCTGACCCCGGCCTGCTTTCCCACCATCTTATACATGTGCACGCCGCTGAAGGGCTCGCCCAGGACCCCGTCGTGGATTGCCCAGCTCCGTCCCAGGATCGTCTTGCTGGCTTCCGGCTGACGGAAGACATTGGTGCCATCCAGGCGGCCGAGCAGGTCGCCATCCTTCTGGAAGCGAGTGTCGATGCTTTCCATCCAACGCCGGCCTTGCTGGTAGGCAAAACCATGGCGCTCGAAAATCACCGCGTTGTGGTAGGAGAGGGGCTCGGCGAAGAACAAGTCTCTTCCCAGGCGGGAGACGAAGGCCTCAAAGGCGAGGATGGAATGCGACAGGATCCTCAAACCACGGCGCACCTGCCCAGGGGCAAGTCCCGCGGCCAGAGCCGCTTCTTCGGCGGGCAGGTTGCGCCCAAGGACGCCGAACTGGGTGCGGGATCCGTCGCTCGTTCGGTCGGTTTCGAACCGCGGCGAGGCCGGGTCATTGACCACGTAGGCCATAGCCAGGATCTGCCCGTTCATGGTGTCCGTCAGCTGGGCGTAGAGAAGCGGATCGACCGCGCCGGCCGCGTGGCGGAGATCCACCTCTGCCACGCTGCCATCCGTTTCGGCGGTCACGCTGAGCAGGCGAGTGCCGCTCGCGTCCGTGTAGGTCACCGGATCGATGTGGAACTGTTCAAAAAGGACGGAAGGGATGAAGGTCGCGTAGAACCGGTCTCGCTCTGGAGGCGGCAGGTGGTTGATGCGGGCGATGGAAGTGGAAGTGCTCATCAGAGTAGTTACTTACACGTCCTTCTGGATCGACGGGGCTAGCGTTTGCGCCGAACGGCACGTGCCATTTCGCGCTCCGCCTCGCGGCGAGCGATGGCCTGGCGCTTGTCGTAGCTCTTGCGCCCACGCGCCAGGGCGATTTCCAGTTTCGCGCGGCCGCTGCGCAGGTACATCCGCAGTGGGATCACGGTGAGCCCCTTCTGCTGCTGGGCAACCGTCAGTTCCGTGATCTCTCGTCGGTGAAGGAGCAGGCGCCGATTGCGCAGGGGATCATGGTTCATACGGCTGGCCGGGTCGTAGATCGCGATGTGAGCGTTGTGAAGCCAAGCCTGCCCCTCTTCCACTCGCACATAACCCTCCCGAAGGTTGACTTGGCCGGCACGGACCGATTTGATCTCCGTTCCCTTAAGGGCAAGTCCCGCCTCCAGACGTTTGAGGATGTCATAATCGTGAAGGGCTTTGCGGTTTGTGGCGACGACCTTGATCGACTTCTCCATCTCGGGTCTCTTCGTTTCACGTGACCCGATGATGGGTCTTGGCGCGCGGATTCCGGTAAACCTCCGGGTTTGCGCAGTGCTCGAGCGGCCGGTTCTCGAGGCCGGCCAGGACATTTTCACAGGCCAATTCCATCATCCGGCGCCGAGCTCCCGCAGCCGCCGAGCCGATATGAGGCAAGATCAGGCAATTGGGAAGCCCGAAAAGAGGATGGCCTACTGGCAAGGGCTCAGGGTCCGTGACGTCCAGGCCGGCCCCGCCCAGGTGGCCCTGCTCGAGGGCAGTGAGCAAAGCCTCCGTATTGACAATTGCCCCGCGAGCCGTGTTGATGAGGATAGCGCCTGTCTTCATCCGCGCGAAGTGTGAGGTATCCATCAACCCTCTCGTCTCTTCGGTCAGGGGAACATGCAGGCTGACAAAGTCACTCTCGCTCAACAGGTCGTCCAATAAGACCCGCTTGGCCTGGAGTTGGGCCTCCATTTCGGGATGGGGTCGAGGGTCCGCGTACAGAAGTCTCATGCCGAATCCGTAAGCTCTGCGCGCCACGGCCTGCCCGATCTGCCCAAATCCAACGATTCCGAGCGCCGCGCCTTGCAGGTCCTTTCCCAGCCAGCCCGTCGCAGACCAGCCCACCCAACGGCCGGAGCGGGCATCTTGGGCCGCCTCCGGCAGGCGGCGCGCTACCGAGAGCAGCAGCGCCATGGACAGATCGGCCGTAGCCTCCGTCAAGACGGTCGGGGTGCTCCCAACTGGAATAGCACGCCGCGTGCACTCGGCCAGATCGACATTGTCCACCCCGACCGCCACATTGCTTACCACGCGAAGGCGGGGCGCCCGGGCAAGAAAGGAAGCGTCCACCTTGTCCGACAGCAGGGTGAGGATCCCTTCGGCTTGCTCCAACAGCTTTCCGGCCTGCTCTTGAGGATGACCTTCGAGGAAGTTCACCTCGCAGTAATCAGCCAGCGGGCGAAGCCATTCTTTGGGGAAAGCGTGAGTGGCCAGAACCTGATGTTTGAATGCCATGTCTCCATCAACCCTGGTTGTTCCACGAGTTCCGGGGGGACAGGAGGAAAGGCTTGTTGGCCAGTATAATAGCATCCGGAACGAAGTTGAAGGGCTCCCGGATCGGAAGAGGATCCGGGCCGTTTTTTGCCTGTCGATAAAGGGCCGGGGATGGCTCCTTTGGCAGCGGAGGTCTACTTTGAGCCGGGTCGTTAACCCTAACAACGGAGGGCGTCAGCGTTCCCATCTGATGAAGTCCATGGCCATGGCTATGCGGGTCCTGGCCGAGAAGCGCGAGATCGACGAAGAAGGTCGCGACATCGCGGCGTTTCTGATTCTTGCTCTCGAGGATATCTGGCGCAGCGTGGACCAATCCGCTTCGGCCTGGGAGCGGAGGAACTACTGGGTCAAGGCCGATCAGTTTCGCGAGCAGTGGAGATGGGTTGAGCGTTTGGCGAAGGAGTTGAAAGACGCGCTCAATTCCCAGTCTTGGGACGAACTGGTGAGAGGAATGACCCTCTTGGCGACCAAGATGGGAGGGGTGGCCATCCCCAAAAGGCTACCGACGCCGCGCCCCTGGAGCGGGGCGTGGAGTCAAAAGGAATCCAAGGCCGACGGTAACTGAATGACCTGCGCCTGGGGGCCTTCGGGGAGCTGGCCGGCAAAGGGTCTTCTGCCATCGCCGGCCCAGCCGAAATCTCTTCGGCATGCCCGCTGCGGTTGAGTCCGCCCCCGATTGCGGTGGCACGGATCCGAAGCCAAGGCCAGATCCCCAGGGGCTGGAGGCAGGGGGGTGGCCTCATTTCGCGTGTCTCGCTCTCGGGACGCGGGCGGGATCTGAGGGCCGGAGACGCCCGGCGATCCTACGAATTGGGAATTGGGTTTCTTGGCGGGCGTGGGCTTGAGCCTTGTGGAGGCCCGCTTCCGCTCAGGGAGCGGTGTCCCCCGCTGTGGAATCCCTTGCAGCACATCGGAAGGGGTGACCTGCCCCGTCGGCCGGATGTCTACTTGCCGTCCCCGCCCAGCGGTCGAGTTGCGTACTCCCGAAAGGTCCCCATCAGATATCCCGGCAGTCGCCCCGAAATGGTCACGCCCGAAGCGCTGTGCGTGACGGAATCGACCAATCCCAGCTGATGGAACAGGTGGATGAGCTTGCCTGCCGTGTGGGGCAAGCGAACCCTCACGGGAGTGAGCGTCTCAAACAGGGCGCTCTCAATTCGCGCCAGCAAGGCCGGCACGCCATCGCCATGCAATGCGGAGGTCAGAACCGCAGAAGGGTTGGGCGAGAGCTGGGCACGGGTTTCTTCGGAGAGGGGGAGCCGGTCGCTCTTGTTCAAGGCCGTCACGATCGGCACATCGACAATCTCCAGGTCCTGCAAGGTCTGATGAACTGCCTGGGCCTGTTCGGCCGCATTGGGGTGGGTGATATCGACCACGTGCAGGAGAAGATCCGCCTCGCCGATCTCCTCCAGGGTCGCGCGGAAGGCCGCCACCAGGGTGGGAGGGAGCTTCTGGATAAAGCCGACCGTGTCGGTGAGCAGCGCCTGGTGCCCTTGGGGGAGCCGGATCCGACGCGTTGTCGGATCGAGCGTAGCGAACAGTTGGTCGGCCGTATACACCTGAGCGTGAGCGATGGCGTTCAGTAGCGTGCTTTTGCCCGCATTGGTGTACCCGACCAAGGCGACCACCGGGATCCCGGACCTCTTCCTCTGGAGCCGGTCCCGGCTTCGGCGTGCGCGGACTTTCTCGAGCTCACGCCGCAGGTGAGCGATGTGGCGCGCGACTTCGCGGCGATCGATCTCCAGCTGGGTCTCACCCGGACCGCGGAGCCCGACCCCGCCGGTCCCTCCGCGTCCGGCGGCCCCTCCAGCCTGTCGAGGCAGGTGGGTCCACGCCCGAGTCAGGCGCGGGAGGCGGTACTGGTACTGGGCCAGCTGGACCTGCAAGGCACCTTCCCGGCTGCGGGCGTGCTGGGCGAAGATGTCAAGAATCAACGCGGTCCGATCCAGGACCCGGACCTCCTCCCCCAGGGCCCTTTCGATCTCGCGCTGATGGCGGGGCGCGAGCTCCTCATCGAAGATGACGACTTCAGCCCCTGTCTCCTGCACCTTCTGGCGCAACTGCTCCACCTTCCCTGAGCCGATTAGGGTGTTGGGACCCGGCTTTTCGACGCGCTGGTAGTCCTGGCCTACAACCATCAGGCCCGCCGTCTCGCTCAGCTGAGCCAGTTCGGCCAGACTGTCTCGCAAGGTTAGAAGAGGGGACGCGCCTTTGCGCTCGACGCCAAAGAGAAAGGCCCTCTCCTGAGGAGGGGAGGTGGGTGCCGGGACTTTAGGCATGTCGTTTGCGGGGAATCCTCGGCCCACAGGTCTTTTTTTGCCCTGGGGGTGAATCAAGGGAGAGTCGGCCCTGGTTCAACTCACTGAGTCCTGGCTGGACAAAGTCAGGAAGTGGCATGCACGGCTCGCAAGGCGATGGGGATTGCCAGAATCAGGAGAACCAGACTGACGGCATAAACGCCGAGACCTCTCGCCAGGCGCGGCCTGTCCTCCATCGAGCGCCATCTCGCAGGCAGGTGGCCTGTTCCGGCTGCCAGCAGCCCGAGAATTCCGTGCAGGAACCGATACAGCGGCCACTGGCCCTTGGCTAGCCCCAGGCCGACCAAGAGGACTAGGCCCAGCAGGACCTGCAAGTCAAGCAGGCCACTGTAGGCGGAAGCCAGGGCGAGCAGGCCGCGTGAGTAACGCCCTTTGCGGTCCAGGACGATCGCGGTGATGATCAGCCCCGCAACGGCTAAGGCGAGAATGACATAACGAATCAGCGAATGAACGGTCAGGAGTATGTCCAGGAATCTCACGTTGGCCCTTTCCGATCGCTTGCGGAAGAGAATGGACTAAGGTCCTTTTGGGTCTTACGTGCTTCTCTTCCTTTCCGCCAATTCTTTCTCCCCTCCCACATTTTCTGGTAACCCCCCCGGGCCAGGCGAGGCGGGCCAACATGGGGAAGGCGGTCTTCCTAGTCTGCTTGGGCGTTCCTCTGATCGTACCCAGTGGCCCCGCTCGAGAAGGGTTCGACGTTACCTGCGAACTGGAGGGCACCGGATCCGTCTACGGCGCGCACTGTCAGCCGGTGGGACCCCCGGCTGGCTGGAACCTGAGCGCGCCAGATTACCCAGGCCAGTTGAGAAAGGGGCGGCTTGAGCTCCGCCGGGACCCAATCCCCCCCATCGACTTGGACCTCGACCTTTTGAATCCCTCGCGCTCCGGCGAAGGCGATCCCTCCGACCTCAATGGCACCCGTCTCGCTCAGGGTCGCATCCATTACGGAGGTGGTGTGTACGAAAGCATCCTTGGACCAACCGCGTTGTTCCCAATACCCTGCGTAGGGCTCGCTCACTGCCTCGATCTTCTGAATCCACTTGGGGTTCTTCATCCCGTGCCGGTTTGGGGTATACAACCGCGCGGGGTAGCCGTGCTCCGGGGTCAGGGTGGCGCCGCCCATCGCATAGCACAGTCTGGTTTCCGGGTCCAGGGCGGAGTCCAGTGGCAGGGACTCGGAGTACCCGTCGACACATTCGAAGCGGATTTCCGTGACCTCCGGACGGAGGCTGGCGCGGGCCAGCAGGTCCGCCAGTTTCACACCGGTGAAGCGAGTTGTGCTGATCAGGTCTCCTCCCACGGTATTGGAGATGCATTCCAAAGTCGCATAGAAGTCCTCGGACGGAATCGCCGTGAAGTCCGCGTAGGAGAGTGTCAACGGCTTGTCCACCTGACCCCCGATTTCCAGGGCCCATTGGGAGGCGTTCAAGGAGGAGGGAGCCAAGTCGATATCGACGCGGTAGAAGTCGGAAATCGGAGTGACCTCGGCACGCGTTCCAAGAACAGGTGCAAAGGAACCCGGCTGGGCAGGAACCGGTGTGGATCCCGCCGGGATGGGCACCAGGGTTTCTTGCGGGGTGGTTCGGCGCAGCAGGCGGCCCAGCCCGAGTCCGGCGATCGTCGTGAGCAAGGCAAATGCGGCCGCCCGGCCGAGGAAGGCGCGCCGATCTCTGTCGACCGGAACCATCTCCACGGTCTGCCAGGGAGTCAGAATCCAGCCGGTCACAACGCTCCAAGCAAGGGTCAAGATCAGCATCCAGGCAAAGCCGAGGGCTGACCACGCCGCCCAGATCCCGACCGGGATCAGAATGACCCAGACCACAACCCCCGGCAGGAAGCGGCGGGCAGCGAGCCGATGCTGCAAGTTGGGCCACAGGTACCCCAGAAGCGCGCCCACGAGAGCCAGACCCACCAGTGCCATCACCACCGCGCTGCCGCTCTCGATGAACTTCCCAAGCGCCGCAGTCGAACCGAGGCGGAGGGCTTGAAGTGTTGAAACCATGAGTTCCACGCCGCCCACGACGAGGGAACCCGGAAGGATACGGGTCAGGAGACCAAACAGATCAAATGGGGCAAAAGGTAAGCCCGCTGCCTCTTGGCCTAAGGCCATCACCGCGAGTAGCGGGATCCCCATACCCACACCTGCAATCAACCCTACCAGTGTCAATCTGCGCGACATCGGATGGACCTCCACCACGTGTACATAGGTAAGGATCCGTCGAACCTACGGATAGGATGAAACCACGTCCTTCCGGCAGGCGAGCGGGGCCATTGGGAAGAAAGGACCGCGCACCGCGCCACGGAGCGAGTCCTCGGAACCGACCCCGAAAAGGGCTCTGGAATAGATTGAGCGTTCAACCACGGTCAAATTATAAGCTCTCGCCAAGCCAGAACGCAGCGGTTCCCTGGCTGAATCTGCTCGGGGCGGGGACATTTGTGCGGATTGACCTGGGGCAGGGTAAAAGCGGCAGCCTTGGGCTGCCGGCGATACGGCCTCCAGCGCGATCCTAGATGACCTCAATACCGGAGCCCCGGACGACTTCCCCGATAATCCAAATGGACACAGCCTCCTTGCGAGCCCTTTTCTTGAATTCGGCGAGGGTTGCGCTCGGCACGCTCAGGAGCAGGCCGCCGCTCGTTTGCGCATCGAACAACAGCATCTGCTTTTCTTCCGAAATCTTCGTCCCAAAGGATACCTTGGGCCCAAAAAACTTGCGATTGTCGAAGGTGCCGCCGGGGAATTCGCCTGCCGAGGCGTATCGGTCAGCTCCGTCCAAGAACGGCACGGAGCGTGCCTCAATCCGAAGACCGACCCGGGAGGCCTCGGCCAGCTCGCTGGAGTGCCCCAACAGGCCGAATCCGCTGATGTCGGTTCCCCCTCGGATCTCCAGGTCGACCGCAAGCTGGGAGGCAGCCCTGTTGAGCCGCGTCATCGAGTCGATTGCCTTCTTCAAATCCGATGCTCGAGCCGTCTGGTTCCGGCCAGCCGTCGCGATGACGCCCGTGCCCAGCGGTTTGGACAAAACCAGGGTGTCTCCGACCTTTGCACCGCCCTTGGTGATCAACCGCTCGGGATGGGCGAGGCCCAGGGCCACCAGCCCATACTTGGGCTCTTGATCCTGGACCGTGTGGCCGCCAGCGATGACCGCGCCAGCCTCACGAGCCTTTTCCGCTCCCCCGCGAAGAATTTCGGCCAAGAAGCTGGGGGGCAACTGCGGTGGAAAGGCGGCGATATTGAGGGCGAGGAAGGGTCGGCCCCCCATGGCGTACACATCGGAAAGGGAATTGGCTGCGGCGATCGCGCCGAATTCGTAGGGGGTGTCCACCACGGGAGTGAAGAAATCGGTGGTCACGATCAAGGCTTGATCGGGGCCCAGCCGGTAGACAGCAGCGTCGTCCGGCTCGCGCAACCCTACCAGGAGATCAGGGTAGTCGGCGATCGGAAAGGCTTCACGGATAGGACGCAGGACCTGCGTCAGCGTCTCCGCATTCAGCTTGGAAGCTCAGCCTGCGCAGGAGGAAAGCGTCGTCAGCCTTATCTCCCGGCCGGTCGTCCCTCGTTTCTCGAAGGTCATTCGATCCTCGAAGGGTTGGGTCGTTTCTATCAGCCCGATAGGTTTCAGTATATCAACCCCAAGGAGTCAGCGTCAATGGGATCGCGAGATAGGTCCAGCGAGGTCCAGATTCCCGCACGCTGCGCCAGTCCCGCGCCCGACCGGGTGGGGGCCTCTTGCCCAGGTTCCCTTTCGCCATGGTGTTCTCATCCGGGAACATCCGAAGAGCCTTTCCGGCATGATCCGGAGATCTTCTGGTTGTCCATCGGAAAAGACCGAGGCAAGTGGGCCTCACCGATCCTCTACGGATGCAAGACCCGAGGGATGATGAAGCGAAGATTTGGACCTCACAGCGGGGACTATTCAAGCGCACGTCCTGCCTTCCCCGGAATGGGGGTCCGTAGCAGTCCACCGGGCGCACGCTCACGGCGCCCACGCCCGAGGCGATTGCACCGAGCGCCTATAGCTCGAAGGAGCGCTATTTCAATTCATTCTCAACCCAACGAGGACAAGTGCCCCGCGCAGGAGGACAAAAGTTACCGGGGCCGAGAGAACGAGTAGGAGCGCCACCGGCTCGGCCGCCTTCAAGCCATGGCCCTCGAACCGCTCGAAGAACGGGACCGGCGCGATTTCGGGGCGGCAGCCCGGGGCGATCATCGCGCCAAATTCACTCATGCGGCGCGCTCACCTCATCCCAGCCCTAGGTGTGTCAAGCCGAATGTCACCGCGCCCCTGGGCGTCCCTCTCCTCCAGACGGACGCTCGCAAGTCACATGGTCTAGTCAGGTTTGGGCCGCCCGAGGACGCCCTGCACAACTGAGGCGACCATGGCGGAGACTCCTTGTCCTGTGACCGTCTTTCGTCCGTGGGATGGTGAGGAGAAAGGGGTTCAGCAGATACCGAGGGTCGGCCGAGATAGGGGTCAGCCGGGAGAGGTGGGCCAGGCCACTTTCCGCGGCCCTTTGAGAGAGGCGCAGGTTCTCTCCAACCCGCCAAGCGGAGAAGGGGGTTCCGGTAGCTCAGTCGAGGCGCGCTCTGCTCGGTCACGGAGAGGAGGTTGGAGCGACCTGCCCTCCGCTCCAGCCGAAGGTCCAGACTTCACTCTCGACGCCCGCGGAGGTGTAGATCGGCTTGCCATCGGAGGTGGTTCCGGTTTGCCTCACCACGGAGACAGACCAACGGAACAAGTGCGTGGTCGAGTCAGTTGGCCGGAGGGTGGTCGGGACAACGAACTTGGTATCGGTGACGTATCCCAAGGACTGGTGCCCGCTTCCCTCGCTGATATCTTCGACGGTCACCTGGTAGTATTCGTTGTCCCGCAATTGGGCAACCGTCGCCCACTGGAGGGCGATGGTCTGGTCATTGAGTCCGAAGACCGATCCGTCCCTGGGTGTGAGCAGGTTCGGGGAGGGGTAAGGCGGGGGTGTCGTCGCTGTCGGAGTCGGGCCCGGGGTGGGCAGTCGCTCGCACAATGGGACTTGTACCGTCAGCCCGCTGAAGACGGTATCCCCGTAGATGTTCTGGTTGTACTTTTTCAATCCGTCGATGGATACATTGAAGTTGGCCGCGATTCCAGCGAGTGTGTCGCCCGCCTTGACGGTGTAGGGGAACAGCTGACAGGCGGTGACTGTTGCCTGGGCGGCTGTGTAGGTTGCGGTCGAGGGGGGCAGCGGAGTTTGCGTCGGTTGTGGGATCAGCAGCTTTTGCCCGACCGCCAGGTTGTTGCAGGATGGTGGCAGGTTATTGAGTTGCAAGATCGACTGGACGGAGACGTTGTAGTGTATCGCGAGCCCAAGGCACGTGTCGTTTTGCGCCACGACATAGGAGACGGGCGGCAAGGGCGTCACCGTCGGTGTGGGAGCCGGGGTGTCAGAGGGGGACAACGTGTTGGTGGGCGGGGAGGTTACCGTAGGCGTCTGGCTGGGCGAGGCGGGAGAAAACCCGCGCCCTGATCTGGCCAGGAAGGCGATGATCAATGCGCCGGCGATCATGAATAACGCAGCCCCCCCGATCAGCGTAGACCAGCCGAGGGTGACGCCTGGGCTAACACCGGCTAGACGCGAGGGCAAGACCTGTCGTGCCGGTCCGGGTTGAAGCTGCGTTCCGCACACAGCGCAGCGCGTTGCGGTCTCGGCAAGGCGGGTTCCGCAATTCGGACAAATTCGGCTAGCACTCGGGTTTCGGCCAGGGGGGACGGTCATTTCGCTCTGTCAGCGTCTTGGGGTGGATTCCCGCGATTATACCAGGGCCCGGGTCCTCCTTGAGGGACAAGCCTTGTCAACATCGGGTTGCGGTGGAGGCGATCCCCGGGCCCGCTCCTCATTGGCAGTAGCTGCTACTTGGCGCGAGCATCCTGGGTGGGCATGCCCTCAACCGTGGTCGGCTCTTTGTACCAGCGCATCGTGTCGCCGATTGCTGACCGCATTTGCCAGCGCGCGCTCTTTGGGCTCTTTTCTATCTCCTCCCGCAGCCCCTTGATCCGGTCCGCGAGAGCCGGAGATTCGGGAAGACCCCCCCAAGAACCCATGAACCGCAGGCGATCGAGGTTCTTAGTCGCTGTCCTGTACCAGCCCCAGTCTTCTGCGCAGATCGACGTGACGCGAGACACGTCAATCGCCTCGCTTGCTGGGCCGGCCGACAAATCGTGGTCCCATAACAGCGCGATCAGCTCACGCAGACCCGATTCCGCTGCCTCCGCCTTCTGGAGGCAGACCAGGAGCAGATCGGTTGGGGGCAGAAGCTCCTCCTCCGCTCGGAGGGATTCGAGGATCTCAAAACGGTGGTACTCCTCGTAACTGTCCAAATGGAGGTCAACCCAGAACTCGGGCTCTTTCTTGTGGAAGATCAGGCGTTGGCTGCGATGCTCCTGATTGAAGCGCCCATGCAGCTCGTAACCGAGGAGACGGAAGGTGCCCGGCAAGGCGTCTGCATCTGAAGATCGGCCTACCAATTCCAGGATTGGCAGGGAGGGCGGAAGCATCCACTGCTTGCCTGTGGGGCAGTGAAGGGCGACACCTGCCGTGCCCACGATGCGAACGGCAAGACCACTCGCTCTGGTTGCCTTGGCGATCGATTGTCCTTCCTGGACCAGGAGCCTGAGGAGCGGAGAGTCCACTCGGCTCGGAACGGGGGCATTGCCAAGGGGCGCGACCTCCAAGGGCGATGGGGTTTCCTCCTTCAAGGCGGCGCCCGGGGACTTCGTCTCAGCGGCAAGCCTCTTGATCAGTGGGGCCAACGTGAGATTGAGAAGCGGGAGGTTGATGTTCGCCTGACAAACCAAAGCGAGCTTTCCCGATGACAGGTTCCGGACAATCAATCTACCGTTTCGGAAGGTCAAGTCGAGCTCCTGGACGCGCTGCCGGAAGGTTTCCAAAGCTTGCATGGATCGCGAGGTGGACTTAGCAATAATTGCCAATCCGTCCTCGCTGGACCCAGCCGGCATCGAGCTCCCCTGGAGATCTCCATCCTTCGAAATGAAGAAACAGCCGCGGACTCCAGAGGCTTGGCGGACCTCCTCCAGGATCTCCTTAATGGGCATGCATGATCTCCCCTAGGTCCAGGCGACGTCAGGAGGCGAGCGCAGTGCGTGCGGCGTTCAAGACCATCGCGGGCGACGCTTGCGCTTTCAGCAGCAATCCGACATATCCATCGCCCTGCCGGAGCACGAGAACGCGCTGTTTGGTCTGGGTAATCACACCATGCTCGAAGGCACCCACCTCGATGTTCTCGGCAATCTGCGAGGCCAGGGTGGCCAGGAAGACAGTCATGGCCGCTTCGACCTCTCCGTTTCCGACCGGCACATCCGCGGCGACGACCGCACCGTCCGCCCCTGCGGCGACCACCCCCAGCACGCCTTCAATCCGCTTCAGCTTCTGAAGGGAGGGGGCCTTGCTGGCCGCTTTGCTCTCCTCGGGGCGCTGCCAGTCTGCCTGAAGCCGCATGGCTTCCAGGAGCAGTTCCGACCAAGGACGGTCGATCGTGTGCTCAGGGCTGGCCACCTCATTTTCGAGCACGAAGGTCCCTTCCGTCCATCGTAGCATCTGGTAAAGGGCAGCCTCGCCGCTCTCGTCTCCCAGCGCGACGTGGATTACTTCGCCATCGGAAAAGTAAAGGTACCCCTGCTGGCCCCCGGACGAGACGGAAAGGCGCGCCGAACGCAAGGCCCGGCAGTTGGTTTCCACGAGGGTCGCCAGTGGCATCTCAACCAGGTTGCCGACGACGGGCATCCTTATGCTCCTCTGGGGTCGATCCAGGCACGGTGCGACGGATTCAGGTGGCCGAGCGGATCTCATCCTCACGGCCGAGAGCGTTCTGCCGATCCGCCGGACCCTCAACCCCGCCCAGGCCGTGTCCCGGGCGCGAGATTTGGGATCCCTACGGAACCTCGCGACTCAATCGCTCTCGGCTAGTCTCCTGATGCTGGTTCTTGCCTCACATCTCCGGGGCCAGGTGGCGGCTCCTTGTCTGGCCACTTTGAAGAAGTCTGGGCCCGCTCGGCCGCGGCCAACGCAAGGGCATGGAAGAACTCGCCAACGCCCAGCCCATCGAGGCAGGTACTCTCAAAATAGGGGATTCTCCATGCCGAGGCGAGCGCCTCTGCCTCTGAGCGGTTCACCGCCCGGGGAAGATCGGACTTGTTCCCGAGCAGAAGGACCGGGATGTCGCCCAGCGTCTCACGCACTTCGCGCCACCACACGGCCAGTTGGTAGAAAGACGTGCGGTTGTGGAGGTCGAAGACCAGCCCAGCGGCCGAGCTGCCCTTGTACATGGACAAGCGAACTGATCGGAACCGGTTTTGCCCCGCTATGTCCCAGACAACGAGCCGGAGGTTGACCCCGCGAGCCAGAACAGAGTAGATGTGAAAGTCCACCCCGATGGTCATCTCGCGGATCGGCTCGAACAAACCCGTGAGGTAGTACCGCAGGAGGGTGGTCTTCCCGACGCTTGCTTCGCCTCCCAGGAGGACCTTGAGCGTCAGGGTGGGGGCTGGTTCGACCTCGAAGGCCGGACTAATTAGTGAGGTCAGCTCTTGAGGGCTAGGGAAGCTGTTGAGGACTTGATCCACGAGACCCTCGTGTTCAGCACAGGCCCACGGGTCGCCGTTGCCAACCGAGAGGATGCGGGTTTCAGCGGTTCCGGCTCGAAGAGAGCGCAGAGTGTCCAATGTAGACCAGGAGGCTGTTCCGGGCCCGAGCAGGATCACATCGAATTGGACGTCCTCCAGTCGATCCAGGGAATCGCGCGTCGCGGACAGGGCGTGCACATCGTATGGCAGACCGTGAGCGTCAACCTGCTCCAGCCAGCGGGTGAGGTTGGCCTCGTCAGCTACTACTAGGACTTGCTTTCGGGAAATTGACATCGGATATTGGTCGATGGACCGCAGGAACCGGCAGCCGTACCTCCGCGCCTCCCGTTAACCGCGCAGGCCGGGGTCTCCGCCTAGGTGTCTCCTCGGCCGCAGGATTACCAGGGGAGGATACACCCAGCCCGGCCATGAAAAACCGTTCTATCGCACGAAGACTGGTTCAGTCGGGTCTGGGCCCCACTTGTGTTGCCGTCTCCCCAGGGCTCGCGACCGTGCGTCCCTTCGAGCTGGTGGTTCAGGTTTGAAACATGGTAGGCCGCTTCCCCGTTGGTGTCAACTGGACCGGCTGACCTGCTTCCTATTCTGCGCTCGATTGCGGTTCCATGGCATTGCTGTTAGGGTGCAGTCTCGTTATCCGAGGGAATGCCATCAACATGGAATGACGAGACCGATACGCAAGATGCATTGAAGAGCCAAGGTAGCTCGGAAGCTGCAACTCAGGCGACGGTCCTCCCAGCTGACTCGGCCTCCCCGGTGGAGAAAGAATGTGAGTCCGCCAGGATTGTGTTGGCAGAAGCCATCGGCCGGCTAGGTCGCAATCTGGAGAAGCTCTTCAGTCACGAGGGCCAAATGCACGGGGAGGGGGGCCGATCAAGACACGCCTTGGCCTTCTGCGGAGGCGCGGGGTGCGGGGGCTCGGTTGGCATGACACGCCCGGCACCGCAGAGCCGACCGAGTCGGGGAAAAGGAACTTGGTGGAGATCTGGCTCTGCAGTTCTTGGCTAACTACTGCGCAGTGGGTCGTACTCTGGCTGTGTCCCAGCCCAACAACAAGTGGGTTGGTCGAGTTGGTTGCACTGCAGGGCGAGTGAGCAACGACGGGCCCGGACTCGTGGGGGCTGGTCAGGCAGGTACTCGGCCGCGTATACGACCTGTACCTCAAGGCTCGCCATTTCGCCCGCGCGCTCACAGAGCTTGGTCCGGACGAGTCGCCAAAGGACAGTCGCCATCCACCGTCTCCTACGGGCTCCAGCGGAAATGCCGGAGAGTGCCCGTAGCCTACGGCTAGCTGAAGGGGCATCCAAGTGCCAAGTGTCCCTCCCGGGCAGGATGAAGGGCATCCGCAGACAAGTTCTCAACCTGGGCGAAGACCGGATGCGGATATAGCGCTCGGAATAGAGGCTGCACCGGTCTTCCAGAATTCAGCGGCTGTCGTCCATCCACCCGCGCTTGGTGGCGATCGTCACGTGCACGTAACTTCGCGGAAGGGCCAAGACCTCCTGTTGCACCTCAAAATGGTTTGACCGAAGAATCACTCTCAATGGTTCGTCCCAGGCGGGAGACTGCCCGGTTACCTTGAACAGCCTAGCGAGCAGCCGCCGGAGAATGCCGTGGGGGGCCAGTTGAGCGAGGGGGATAATCACCCACCGCCCGCCAGCCCTCATCACCCGCCGTGCTTCGCGGATGGCCTCCTCTTGAAAGATGTACTCCGTGGGAAAAGTGGAGACGAGATTGTCAAAGATGCCTCCTGCAAACGGAAGCCCAGAGGCGCTGGCTCTCAGCAGGAGGACATGCGAGCCGCGATGGTCAGGGGGCCGATCCTGACTTAACCTGCGGCGGGCGATGCGACTCATGCTGGGCGAGGGGTCAAGGGCAATCAGATGCCATCCTTGCTCCGCGAGGTCGCGGGCGAGGGCCCCCGTTCCGTGACCAATCTCCAAGACCGTACCCGGGCTGAGAAAACGGACGGCGCACCGTCTCCAGCTGGACCATTGCCCGAGCGAAACGGCCCAGGCCACGGCTTCATAGGTCCAGGCAAACTGGTTGTAGAGCAGGCTAAAGGCCAAGCGAAGCGCGGAAGCAAACAACCGAGCTGGGCCTGAAGGAAGGCGAGAGCGGGCAGAGGCCTCGAGATCGGGCCTCTCCCTAGGCCGAGAGCCCTGCATAGCGCACCAGCTGGATTCCGTCCCGCTTCACGGCTTCCCGGACCTGTGGAGAGGTGAGTATGGCAAGCTCCGACTCGCGCTGGGCAATGTAACTGCTTCCTCGGCGCAGGAGGTCATCGACCTGACCGGGGTGGCACATGATCTCACTACTGCCTGGCGGGAGGGCCTCCAGGATGGCAAGCAGGGCTGGCAGCGTCGCGCGTTGCCCGTAGAAAGACGCATACAGTCGATCTGGGTGCTGAGCCTTCGATTCGCAAAGCATCCGGGGCGCGTTCTCCGCGAACCAATTCGCCTGGTCCTTGGGTATGCCGCGCAGGATATCCGTGTGGTCGAGGTCCGCCACCAGGGGAGGGCGGACCGGGCAGCCGTACTGTCGTGCCAACCCCAGGAAGAGCCGGAGCAGTGTAGGGTGCAGGTAGGCCACGTGATGATGGCTGTCGAAATGGTCGGGTCGGACCCCGGCGGAGAAAAGGCTTTCCACCTGAGCCCGCCATTCATTCTCAACCTCCTCGGGGAGAACTTGATCGACTCGGCGCAGGAGGGTTTCCGGACGAAGGAACCGCCCATCTGCTCCTACCAGGGAGGCTACCTGGTGCCGAGGAAGCAGCGGGCTTCCCGCGGTGATGTTCAAATGCACTCCGATTCCGAGTTCCGGCGTTTCCGACCGAAGGCGGTCGATCTCATGCCTGGCATCCGGCATGTTCATCATGACGGTCGTCGTGGTGACGATGCCCTCCAGGTGCGCTCTGCGTATTCCGGCGCAGACCCCGGGTGAGACACCGTAGTCATCCGCATTGACGATCAGGTGCCGCATGTCTAGGTGGCCGGGCAGAGAAGGCGCAACCGGTGTGGGTGCACACGGTATGTCACCTCCCGCAGCCCTCGCGAGCTGAGCTCGCCATCCGTTTGAAGGGGGGTCGGAGTCTGGGTGCGTATTGTGAGCATTCTCGTGCGGAGCTCGTGCACACGCGGGTCACGCACGTGACTGCCATTGAAGGTCATGGGGAGCAAACGCAGCAGTGCCAACCGCGAAAGCGCAGGGGCGAAAACAAAATCGAGGAGGCCGTCATCGGCCTTTGCCTTCGGGGTCATGAAGAAGAGACCCCCGGTTCGCCGGCAATTGCCCACGGAGACCAAGGTAACCGGGCCTGAATAGCTTCCATCGTCCCAGCGCAGATCCATTTCCCAGGATGGCTTCTGGGAGATCGCCCACAGGGCCGCCACAAGATAGCGGATCACACCCCGAAGCCATACCAGCTCGATGTTATGGATGGAGACGACCGGCTCGAGGCCGACCGCGGAGTTGTTTGCGAACAACCGCCCGTTGGCGGAACCGAGATCGATCTCGCGAAGGTGTCCAGCGGCAATGACCTGCGCAGCCTGGCGAAGATCGCGCGGTATCCCCAAGTTGTCGCATAAGTCGTTGGCCGTTCCCAAGGGCAGTACACCCAGGGGTCCCAGCCGCTCGGTCTCATCCCAGTTTCGGCTCGTCGCCGCCTTTCCGCGCGCAAGGCCATTCACCACCTCGCCAATTGTCCCATCTCCTCCGGCGACGATAATGGGGCTATCTCCCCGCTTGACCGCCTCCTCGGCTAGGCGTGTGCAATCGCCTGGTCCGCGGCTCTCCGACAGGGTGAAATCGACACCGGCCTCGTGAAGCGCTGCCTCAGCCTCCGGTTGCCTCGCCTTTGCCTTCCAGCGCGCAGAGTATGGGTTGAGAATGACATGAGCGGACATTGGGTCTTTCTCGGGTCGCACGCTTCGGCGGGCGCGGCTCGCGGCGGGTCTCAAGGCTGTCCCGGGGGGTACTCCGTAACCTTCAGTCCTTCCTGGCGGATATAGTCCAACGCGCGAGCGTAGTCTTCCTCCAGGCCACGCACCTCCAACAGGAGCCAGCCCGCCTCAGGGGACACCTCTGCGCGGAGGATGTTTACGTCCAAACCGAAATTGCGAATGAGCTGGTTCACAATCGGGCGATTCACGACTGTGGCAGGATAGTCGAGGCGCACCACTCTCGTAATTTCCAAGGTGGCTTCATCCGCGCAAGATGCGCATAAGAGTCTGTTGGCTGGCCTCGGAGGTCACGGCGATGATTTGGTCTCCAGCCTCCAGTACGGTGTCGCCGAAGGGGATGATCGCCCTTTTTCCCTGCCGTATGACCAACGGCAGGACGCTGTCATCGGGGATTCCCAGGGTGCGTAGTGGGCGTCCGAGCGCGGGGGAATCGTCAGGCAGCTCCATTTCGACGAAGCTGACCCCCACGCCCTTGAGGCTGAGGAGGTGAACGAGGGAATGAGAGGGGATTACCTGTTCGATCTGCGACAGGATCAGTTCGGTGCTGGAAACCGTCACATCAATGCCGAGTTCCCGGAAGATCTTCTCGTTCTTGGGGTTGTTGATGCGGGCAATGGTACGAGGGACGTGAAATTTATGGTGGGCAATCTGACAGACCACGAGGTTGTCCTCGTCGTCGCCAGTGACCGCAATCACGACGCCGGCTCGCTCCATGCCGGCTTCGATCATCTTCGTCACCTCGCAGCCATCGCCGTGCAGGACGCCGGTTTCCAGCTCGTCGCCGAGAGCTGAGGCGCGGGTGGCCTCCTTTTCGATGATCAGGACCTCATGTTCATCCTCTGACAGGGATTTGGCCAGGTAGTACCCGACTTTGCCGCCGCCGACAATGATGATGTACATGCGCTTCCTCCACGGCTACTTCGAAAGGAGCTCTTTGATGCGCATCGCCCCCCCGACGGTGGGGCAAAACGTCTCCAAGCCAAGGCCTCGGTAGATCTCCTCGCGAAGCGGATCGTAGATGCGGCACATCGCCCGCGGCACTTTGAACAACCGCTTGACCAACTGGGCGGCCATGACGTTGGTGTTGTCCCCATTCGTCACGGAAACGAAGGCCTCGGCGCCCTCGATTCCCGCCCGGCGAAGAACGTCTTCATCAATGCCGGTTCCTACCACCAGCTCTCCAGGGAAATCCTCCCCCAGGCGGGCGAACGCCGCGCGGTTGCGATCAATGACTGTCACCTGGTTCCCCTCTTTGACCAGCATCAGTGCCAGGTAAGCTCCTACCCGGCCGCAGCCCAGGATCACAACCTTCATGTCTCCTCCGAAGTCCCTGAAAGGGGATCGACTTTGACGCCCTGGGAGGCCAGCCACTCTAATCCCTGCGCGATCGCCTCGCTTTCTCCCCGGATCGCAACGATCAGCCAGCCGCTCTCCGGCCCGACATTCGCCTGCAAGATGTTCGTTATCAGGTTGAAGTCATGGATCAGGCGATAGAGAAGAGGCTCGTGCAGGAGATGTTTCGGATAATTCAGCCGGACCCGGCTCTCTGCAATCATGCCCTCTCCTGGGTTGCCGTCGGCCCAGAGGGGGCTTCGCCGTTCTGATGGCCGGAATGCACAGGCATCTTGGCTAGAATGACTTCACATTGGGCTCGCTTGAGCAACTCGCGGGCAGTTCTGCCCAGGCCATCCGGCGTCCTGGGGTCTCCGTGCCCGGCGCTCATCACGATCGCGTCGACTGCCTCCTGTCGGGCGAGATTGAGAATACCGCCCCAGGCATATCGCGCCGGAAGGCTCCTCAAGTGGACGGGGAGGCCATGCTGCTTGATGATGAACTCGGCGGTGCGCAAAGCCTCCTCGCCCTTGGCGTATTCCTCTCGCAGCGGGGTGTTGAGAGACAGGGTGAAGGGGACCTCGACC
>JBEKSY010000003.1:0-146534 GCA_049516595.1 Anaerolineales bacterium | reverse complement strand
AAAAGACCCCGTGGAGCTTTACTACAACTTGGCATTGCGTTTGGGCTTTGTCTGTGTAGCATAGGTGGGAGGCTATGAAGCTGGGGCGCTAGCCTCGGCGGAGCCGACGGTGAAATACCACCCTGATAGAGTCTAGACCCTAACCCCCGACCGTCAATCCGGCGGGGGGACCGTGCCAGGCGGGTAGTTTGACTGGGGCGGTCGCCTCCTAAAAAGTAACGGAGGCGCCCAAAGGTTCCCTCAGGCTGAATGGAAACCAGCCGCTGAGTGCAAAGGCATAAGGGAGCTTGACTGCAAGGCCAACGCGCCGAGCAGAGACGAAAGTCGGGCTTAGTGATCCCACGGTACCGAGTGGAAGGGCCGTGGCTTACCGGACAAAAGCTACCCCGGGGATAACAGGCTGGTGAGGTCCAAGAGTTCACATCGACGACCTCGCTCGGCACCTCGATGTCGGCTCATCGCATCCTGGGGCTGAATAAGGTCCCAAGGGTCGGGCTGTTCGCCCGTTAAAGCGGTACGCGAGCTGGGTTCAGACCGTCGTGAGACAGGTCGGTCTCTATCCGCTGTGGGCGTTAGGGACTTGAGGGGAGCTGCCCCTAGTACGAGAGGACCGGGGTGGACAGACCTCTGGTGCGCCAGTTGTCGTGCCAACGGCATTGCTGGGTAGCTACGTCTGGCAGAGATAACCGCTGAATGCATCTAAGTGGGAAACTCGCCCCAAGATTAGGTCCCTCATCCCTTTAAGGGAGTAAGGCCGCAGGGAGACTACCTGCTTGATAGGCGGCAGGTGTAAGCGCAGCAATGCGTTAAGCCAAGCCGTACTAATGGCCGAGGGCTTATCCGCGGTGCGGAGAACTTGGAATTCTTCTTCGATCCTATTCGGTAACCCGCAGTCTCTTTGGTCTTTGGAGCGGCAGGGGTACACCCGGTCCCATCCCGAACCCGGAAGTTAAGCCTGCCAGCGCCGATGATACTCGGCTGGCAACGGCCTGGGAAAGTAGGTCAAGGCCAAAGAGATCTGAGCATTCCGTGGCCCCGCGCGAACGTGGGGCCGCTTTTTTTTGCCCTTACCCACCAGCCCCTGCTGACTCCCCCGGCCTCTCATGGCGGGCAAAACCAAGCCGCCCCGAGCGGATGGTCGGGGCGGCTCAAGGGAGGGGAGGTCCCACCGAGAATTCGAATTGGACGACTCGGGTCCGTCAGGCGATCACGGTCACCAGCGCAGGGACCGGGGAGGGAAGCTCCTCGCGCGGGGTCGCCCGCACAGCCTGTCTCAACTCCTTGGCTCCGATGAGGCGGATCGCACGGGTGCGAGCCCATTTCTCGGCCGTGTGGCTGAACGTGCCGGTCGTGATCACATACCCCCGCACCGCTTTCTCATTGCGCAGCATCGCCGCGTGAAGTTGGAGCAAGGGATCCCGGTCCACTTCTCGCACCGGGCGCGGGAGGCAGACAGCGACTTCCTGGCACCCGGCTGGATTCTCCAGGAGAAGGTCCAGGCCCGACTCTGCGGCTCGCCCGCCTACGGCCGCTTGGTAGCCTCGCATTCGGAACAGGACCGCCACGAAGACCTTGAAGGCCTCAGGCGAAAGGCCCTCAAGGTCCTGCTCAAAAGGGGAAGGACTCTCTCCGTATCGTAGCAGCCCTTCCTCCCGCCCCCACAGAAGCGTCAGGCTGACCAGGGCACCCAAGGTCAGGGCGGAAAGCAAGGCGTCCCCGAAACTTAGGGTCAGGCTCAGGTTGCCCCTCGGCCACAGGGCTGAGGAGTAGAGACGGACCCCTACCAGGAGGGTCCAGAGGACGATGAGTTCTGCCGCGGGGGCCATGAGCGCTTGATACAAAGGTCGCTCCCGGTGGCTCAGATCGCCGCGAGCACGATAGGCGAGGGGGTCCTGGCGGGCTCCCGTGCGGTACCAGCCCATGAGCGGCAAAGCGGCCTGGACCGCAACCGGAATGAGCAGCAGCCATCCAAACCAGGGCTGAAGAAGGAAGTTCAGGATATTGAGGAAAACGTCAAAGCCGGTCATCTTGCCCTCCCTGGGCTTCCGCGCCGCCCCTCGCAGGGGCTGGCTGGAGCCCGTTCTTCCCTTGTCTTTTGCCTTAATTATCCGCGGGTAGGCCCTGGAAGGGTGGTTGCAATTGCCTTGCTGATCGCCTTCCCAGCTGGTCGGCCCGCCCGAATCCAGCGGATTCCTGGGGAGAAAGGCCCGCGGCGTGCACGTTGCCTGCAATGCTTGCCCCCAGCTTGTATGACGATTGCAATGGGCCTCTGAGGTGGGAAGAAGGGAACTGGGAAGAAAAGGATGCGGCGCTCATCCGAGCGCCGCATCCTTCCCTCATCCAGGAGGGAAAAGAGCCCCCGCACATCTTGGCTGGCCATCTATCCCACCGCAGCCGGGCCAGGCGCGGGATGCAAAGGCAGGACCATACCGGGACGCGGAGTCTGGCTGAAATCGAAGTCGGTACTTAGGTCCCCGAGCTGCGGGGCGTCCTCGCGCACATCGGGGCGAGAGTCCGGGCGCCCATCCACCTTCGGGTCGATCCGCTCTCCGCTGAGGAAGTCATCCTCGATGAACTTCAGGTAGGCATCGAAGCTCAGGACCTGGGGGTCGATGTACCCCCGCTTGGCATAGGGGCTAATGACGATCCCCGGGACCCGCAGGCCGTATCCGTTCTGGTCGACCGCCGGGGGAACCACATGGTCATAGAACCCCCCCCAATCATCCCAGGTGAGGAAGATCGCCGAGCTACTCCAATCGGGTCCTCGCATGACCGCATCGATCAAGCCGGTGACGTACGCTTGGCCAACGCTCACCAGGGCCGGAGGGTGCTCACTGTCGGTCCCATTCGGGACAACCCAGGACACGGCGGGCAGGCTTCCGTCCTGTGCCGCCTTGTAGAAGAGCGAAAGATCCTGGATATTGCTGATCTGCCCATCCTGCTTTACCGTGTCAAACTCCGGCAGGGGATTCCAGATCCCGGGCACCGTTGCCTTCTGCGGGATGGGGGTGCAGGTCATTTGCTGGTCGTTCTCACAATCGGGCTCGCTACCTTGGGCCAGGTAGTACGCCCAGCTCACATTGTCCTGGTGGAGCAGGTAAGTCAAATCCGTCCAGGCGTAGTCAGCCCCGGCGGTCACCGTCCCGTGCGTGCGGCCCGGATTGTTGAGATCACTCTGACAGCTCATGGGGTCTCCCCGGACCGAGCAGGATGCTGACCAAGCCGAGACCATGAAGAGGTGGGCAGGCAGACTCCAGGAGGCGTTTGGTTCGAACATATGATCCTGCAGGACAAAGTTCTCGGCATACGCCCAGTAATTGGGGATCTCGCGTGCATCGTGATATCCCATCACGTCGGCGCCGCCGGAGAGCTGGCAGGTCGGATCATTCGGGTCCGCGCACTTCTGGCGGGCCCGGCCAACTTGGGTGATGAAGCCATCCATCTTGCCGCCGTCGATGTCAGCCACAGCATTGCTGGACCCGTGAGGCCCGCCATGGTTGAGGTCATGGGGGTCATGATAGGGCCGGACGCAGGTATGTGTCACGGGATCTGGGATGCAAACCGCGGGCACTCCGTCCTTCATGGGGATCCCGTCCGCCCCGGGGAACGTGCCGAAGTAGGAGTCAAAGGAACGGTTCTCCTGCATGATGACAATTACGTGCTGGATCTTGTGGATTCCGCTTAGGCCCGAACTGGCGGGTGAGGGGCTTGTGGAGGTCGAGCTGGAACTGGCTTCTCCCAGGCTCGGGACGAGCTGAGTGAGTTGCGACTGGGCGTAGCCACTGAGATTGACACCGGCACAGGCGGGCCCCAAGGCGAGTACCGCAAAGATCACAATCCATCGTTTGCGAGCATTCATGGTCTCCCTCTGGCGATCTTTATTTTCCAGGGTAGCGTACCTCAGACCTTTTTTGGGGAGGTGAACGCAGTGCAAAATCCGTGTAACCTGGGTGAGAGGGGCGTGAGAATCCCTTCGAGCCTGGGCTCGATGGAAATCCTTTGGGAGAAGGGCCAGGCTGGAGACGGCCGAGTTGCCGAAAGCGCCCTCGACCGGGATCGCCCGCCGCTCCCTGGGTGGGAGACCTCGGGGGGGGCCGTCCGACCATTCGGTGGAGCCTTTGTGCTGGGGCGGGAGCCCCTTCTGCAACCGGCCCTGTCTGTGTCCGCTAGCCCAGCGCAAGAAGGCCAATTCGGCAAAGGAGCAATCAGATCCCGTCTAGCCGGGTTGGGGAGTCCCATTGGAGGGGAGGTCATGGAGAGGGAGCAAGCCCGAAGCGCAACGGCCCGGTTCGGTGCTCCCAGAGGGGAACGCGACGCTGCGCCGCGTTCGAGCCGCTGCTGGGGAATTGGGACCAGCCCGTCTGGCGAGTTCTCCTTATCCTACGGAGGCAGGCCCGGGCTGAGGCCGAGGTGGGAGGAGGAGCGGTGGCCTGGGCGCTTGGTTGAAGTCAAAATCGCTGATGAGATTTCCAAGTACCGTGGCGTTCTCGCGCACGTCTGGCCGAGAGTCCGGGCGACCGTCCGTCTTTGGATCGATCCGTTGGCCCCCGAGGAAATCGTCCTCGATGAACTTCAGGTAGGCATCGAAGCTGAGAACTTGGGGATCGATAAGCCCTTTCTTCGCGTAGGGACTGATCACCAGTGCGGGAACACGAATGCCATACCCGTTCTGATCAACCGCGGGTGGAACCACGTTGTCGTACAGGCCCCCCCAGTCATCCCAGGCCAAGAAGATGGCCGTGCTGTTCCACTCGGGGCTCTGCATGAGGGCGTTTATGATCCCGGTGACATAGGCTTGGCCGTCACTGATCAGATTGGGGGCATGCTCGCTGTCTTGGCCGTTGGGCACGATCCAAACGACGTTGGGCAGCTTCCCCTCCTTCACCGCGGTGTAGAAAAACTTGAGGTCTTGGATATTGCCCAGCTGGCCGTCCTGGTGAACATCCATGAAGTCGGGAAGCGGATTCCAGATCTCGGGTACACCGGCGTTTTGGGGAACGGGGGCGCAGTTGATCGGTGTGGCCGTGTCATCGCAATCGGGTTGATAGCCGCCGTCGACATAGTAGGCCCATGACACGTGAGCCTTGAACATGAGGTAAGTCAAATCCGTCCAGGCATAGCCGGGAATCGGTCCGTCCAGGTTCTTGTTGCTGATGAAGTGGTCCGGGTCCGAAAGATCACTGGTGCAGCTCATGGGATCGTAGGGATTGGTGCAGCTGGCTGACCACGCGGACACCATGAAGAGGTGCGAGATCTGGCTCCAGCTCGTTGTGGATTCGAACATGTGATCCTGCAGCACAAACTCCTGCGAGTAGGTCCAGTAGTTGGAGATTTCCCGTGCATCGTGATATCCCATCAGGTTGGGTTGCGGCCCCAGGTTGGTGCAGTTGGGATCCGACGAGCCCTGGCAGGAGGTCTGCAGGGCAGCGATCTCCTGGCGGATGAATCCGTCCATTTTTCCACCGTCGACGTCGGCCGCCGCATCCGTGGCGAAGTGGGGGGCATCCTGATCCTTATCGCCGGAGTCGTGGAAGGGCAGGACGCAGGTGTTGGTCTGCGGATCGGGAACACAGACCGTAGGCACCCCGTTCTGCATTGGGATGCCCTCCGCGCCGGGGTAGGTCCCAAAATAGTTGTCAAAGGATCGGTTCTCCTGCATGATGACAACCACGTGTTGGATCTTGTGAATGCCGGAAAGATCTGAAGGGTTCGAGGATTGGAAAACGCTAGCGATGCCCGGCCCGCCGCAGGCCGGCAGCAAGGCGAGCCCCGCAAGTGCGGTAAGCGCCTGCGTCTTCAGATTCATGGTCTCCCTCTCTCTTACTGGCGGATAGCAGGAGCTTAGTCACCCTTTCTGAGAGGAAGATGAATGATCTCGAATTGCGTCGAGATCGTTGCTAAGGAGGGGTATTTCTGTCTGCAGGCTCGGGCAGGGCTCGCAAGAAGGGGAGCGGAGGAAGGTTTGGGAGTACCTATTGGCGAAGGTACTGGTCCAGAAAACGAATCACCCGCGCGAGGTATTGTTCGGGGAACCAGTCGTCCACGTTGCGGTGGCCGGCCTGTGAAACGCTCCAAACTTGCTTGGGCTCCGCCGCGGCACGGGTCAGTTCCCGGAATTCAATCATCGGCAGGTAGGGATCGTGTTCGCCGTGGATGAAGAGGATCGGCCGAGGGCTGATCTTGCCAACCCAATCCACGGGCTGAAACCGGAAGAGATTCGCACCGACCCGAAGGCTCGTGATTGTCACGGCGAGCCAGGCCAGCGAGGAACAAAGCCCTCGGGGAATGCCCCTCTCGTGAATTCCCTCCCGTAAGGCAGTGGTGAGCCGCGCAAAACCTCCGTCGCTGATCACTGCCCTGACTTCGGGACAGAGCGGCGTGACCAGCATGGCGACCACCCCTCCCATCGAAAAACCGAGCAGGCCAATTTGGCGCATGCCTTGCTGGATAACCCAGCGCACCGCGCCCAGCACGTCCCGCCGCTCTAAGTACCCCAGGCTGCTAACCGCGCCGTCGCTCCTGCCGTGCGCACGGAAATCGAACATGAGGAGGTTAAAGCCAGCGGCATGCAGGGCCGGGGCATATTTCACATCTGGATCCATGCTCCCGGACTTGCCATGCAGGAGGATCACGGCGCGGGTAGATCCCTGAGCCGGAATCCACCATCCGCGCAGCGTCAGTCCGTCGGAGGCGGGGAAGCTCACCTCCTCATACGCCAGGTTGTACTCGGAGGGACTGCGATCCTGCTGGCGCGGGCGACGCGACGTGACCTCCAGCGAAAGCACCCCTCCCAGTCCGAGCACAACCAAGCTGGCGGCAACCACTGGGAGCGCGATTCCCAAGCCTAGCGGCATGAGGCTGATCCCCTGGGTTCCCCTGGCTCGGTCGGCCAACGTTGAGTGCGAGGCAGAGGGGCTTGGCCCTGGCTTGAACCATCGGGCCATTCATTCCCCAGTCGGAGGGGCAGTGCCTCCGCAGTGCGATGTTGCGGTTCCCGCCTCTCCAACCCGCCGATCGGTTGGCCCGGAACCCGGGTGGGTGCGAAGGTGGCCTGAGCGGATTCCGCTGGTCTCCCTCCTCCGCTTGCCTCACGAAGATCGATCATTGGCGCGCCAGGAGGTGCAATGGGTGGAATGCAGGCTGTAGGTCCGGATCGCACGGGGTGGGAGGTCGTCTTCGCACGGGCATCGAATTCCGTCCGGATCTTCAGCACGGGCCTGGAGGCTTGGCGTGGCTCTGTTCTTGACGGATACTCGGGCGAGAAGCATCGGTCTATTGGCGCAGACGATGCTGAGGGAGCCATTCTTGAATCGGGTTTGTTTCTTCCAGGAAGCCGGCCCTCAGATTGTACGGATGGCGACGCTCACTTGCCGGCTCCCGTTCTGCTTTCCCCCCCGGAGCAAGCCGTGGGAGTCTAGCACCCCGATCCGCGCGCTGTCAACCGAGGAGCAGGTCGTGACGAGCAGGCCATCGAACCGTAGTCCCAATGCGCTGGGATTTGCGGATTGTACCGGGCCGAAGTAGACTTGCGCATTCTTCGGCGCTTTCCTCCACCCCAATCCGGGATCCTCCGTCCGAAATTGAGGTTGTCATGAGCTTAGTGGTTGCTCCGACCGCCCCTGCCGCCCGTCCCTTGCGCATCCTGGACTACCTCACGCTCAACGTGTACTGGTTCGCCCTTTCCTTCCTGTGGAACTCGATGGGGCCGATCCTGCTCCCGGTGGTTGTCGCTTCGCTGGTACCCCAGGGCCAGAAGGGCAGTGCCCTGGGCTTGATCTCGGCCATTGGCCTCATCATTGCCGTTATCGTTCAGCCAGCCGCGGGAGCTTGGACGGACGCGCATGCGACGCGCTGGGGCAAGCGTCGCCCTTATATCGTCGGGGGAACTCTCTTTGATGTGGTCTTTCTGCTCGGAATGGCCCTCGCGCCGGGCTATGGCTGGCTCCTGATCGCCTATGTTCTCCTCCAAACGTCATCCAACGTGGCGCACGGGCCGTACCAGGGCTATATCCCCGAGTTGGTTCCGGAACGGAAGCGAGGATCCGTGACGGGGGTGAAGCAGTTCCTCGAAATCGCCGGCATTATCGTCACCTCGCTGGCGACCGGGTACCTTGTCGGCCAGGGCAAGATCGCATGGGCTTTTGGCGCCATCATCCTGGTGTTGTTGATCTCCATGCTGCTCACCGCCCTGTTTGTGTCGGAACGGCCTTTTCAGGGGGCTCCACCGGCGTCGGCCCCGCCCCGCGCGCAGACCTCGCAGGTCAGGGGTCTGTCTGCCTCCCTGCGAGCCCTTTTCCACAGTCGGGATTTCTTTCTCTGGTTGATTTCGAGGTTGTTCATCTTGCTTGGTGTGAATTTGGTTCGCAACTATGCTTTGTACTTCTTGCAGGACGTTCTTCACTCCGCCAATCCCGCGGGAGAGGTGAGCTACCTACTGGCCATTATCGCCCTGGCCATTGCCGTGGTTGCATACCCGGCGGGGTGGCTGAGTGATCGCATTGGCCGCAAAGGCTTAAACCTTGCCTCCGGGGTGCTGGGCACATTGGGTGCGCTCCTGATGACCCAGGCCACCCGTTTGTCTCTTGTCCTCATCTTCGGAGCGTTGATCGGCATCAGCATCGGCATCTTCTTGAGCGTGAACTGGGCCTGGGCGGCCGACCTTCTACCTTCCCAGGAGGGGGGTCGCTACCTGGGGATCTCGAATATCGCAACGGCGGGGTCCGGGGTCTTGGCCGGGGCAGGCGGTTTCTTGCTGGATGCCCTGCGTCCTCATTCGGCGCATCTCGCCTACAGCGTTCTGTTTCTCATCGCCGCGCTCTGCTACGCAATGGGAACTGCCATGATGGTGCCCGTGCGGGACACCCGCCCGCGCAGGGGGTGAGGAGTTCGGGAGCGACGAACCCATCGGTTGTCCGGCGGCCAGAGGTTGGGTCGAAACGGCCGCTGGCTCAGGGCATCGGCAGAATCGGACTCCGCAGGGAAGCCGGAAGGCAGTCCGCGATAGCGCGCATAACGCACTCGCAGACCTGCCCATCGAGATCGTGCCGGCGGCCAGGGAATCGCGCCGGGAGTCGGTAGGGCTCGCCGAAGCGCAGGCAGAGAGAGTCCGCCTGCTCAAACCCTGCAACCGGCAAGATGGCCAAGCCACTGTTCGCAAGGTGGGCGATGAAGCGGCCAACCCCCGACGGGGGCATGATCATTTGCCCCGGCGGCGGGTCCATCCCTTCTGGGGCGAAGCCGAGCACGGGTCTGGCTGTGGCACGAACCCAGGTTAGAACGCGGCGAACGGCCTGGGCGCGCTGGGCCACCTCCCCGGGCCGGGGCGGCATGGGCGGCATGTTGACGAAGCCGTACACGCGCGCGATCCTGCCGAAGAGCCATTGAGACAGCGGCGTAAGAGTCCGGCCCCGAAATGCGTCTGGATAGGTCCAGGCGCCGGCCATCACCCAGCTCATGTTGACAGGCAGCCGGGAGGCGATCGCGATCGGTATCCACCAAACGCCAAAGCCCGGTCGGTGAAAATGATTCATCGTAATCAGCCACCCCCTGGCCGGAGGGTCTTCACCCTCCAAAGCGGGAAGGGGAAAGAGGTCGGGAACCTCGCCGATGATTTCCAAATTGGATATGCCGCGGACCAGCCAGCGGCAGTCCGCCTGAAAGCTCCGGCGAATTCCAAGGAGGGCACTCAGAAGGATCGGTGGGAGGATCCCTGGGGGAAACCCATAACGGGGAAGGGCAAAAGGGGCCCGAACGGATTGCGCCGCCTGCTCCTCCAGGGACAAATTGCCCGGATCGGATCGGGAAGGGATAGCCCGCATGCTTTCCTCGGGGCAAGTGTATAGGAAGAGGAGGGATGTGTCCATGAGGCGACTCCTTTGGCGCGCCCAGAGGGCGGGGCCCGTGCAGTTGTGGTACATTTGGTCATTCCGCATTTCTCCCAGGTTTCTCTTATGAATCTGCAACGCCTCGAGCGATTAGCCGTCCACCTTGCAACGGCCAAGGTGGATGCGGTGGCCCTTGTTCCCGGACCTAACCTCTTCTACCTGACGGGCCTGTCATTTCACTTGATGGAGCGTCCGGTCGTCGCGATCTTCCCTCGCTCGGGAGATCCAGTCATCATTCTTCCAGAACTGGAGGTTGGAAAGCTCCAGGAGGATGAAGTTGGTCTCCGACCCTTCCCGTATGCGGAGGATGAGGCTTCGCGGACCGCCGCCTTCAAAGCCGCCGCGCGCTCCCTGAAAACCTTGCAGCCCCGGCTGGCGGTTGAACATCGGCGCATGCGCCTGATCGAACTGGATCTTCTGGAGGCGGCATTTCAGAAGGTCGAGCGCGCGAACGGGGATCCTCTCCTGTACAACTTGAGAGCCTGCAAGGACGAGCAGGAGCTGGAAGCCATGCGGGAAGCAGTCCGGATCGCGGAGCAGGCCATCCGCAATGCCATGCCTCGGCTGCGCCCGGGTGTGACGGAACGGGACTTTGCTTCGGAGATCTTGCTCCAATCAATTCGTGCGGGGTCGGATGCCGAACTCCCTTTTGCTCCGATCGTCGCCTTTGGGCCCAACTCGGCTCTGCCCCATGCGGTTCCAACGGAACGCAAGCTGGCTCATGATGAATTGGTTCTCCTCGATTGGGGCGCGACGTGCCGGGGATACGCGTCCGACGTGACTCGAACCTATGTGGCTGGAGAAATCGGCGGGCGGCTACGAATGGCTTTCGAGGCGGTTCGCACGGCGAACGAGGCCGGCCGCCAGGCCATCGGCCCAGGGGTATCGGCTGAGCAAGTGGACCGGGCGGCGCGTCGGGCGATCCGGGAGGCCGGATTTGGACTGCAATTTGTACATCGCACGGGCCATGGGCTCGGCCTGGAGGCCCATGAGGAGCCGTACATCCGGGAGGGCAATGCCGAGACGCTCCTGCCCGGGATGACCTTCACCGTGGAACCCGGCGTCTACCTCCATGGCCAGGGCGGAATTCGCATCGAGGACGACGTGTGCGTGACGGAGCAGGGCGTCGAGGTGCTGACCTCCCTGCCGCGCGGTCTTCAGCAGGTCGAGGCCTAGGCAAGGGAATTCGGCAAACGGCCGTACTCTCCCCATTGGGGTCCCAGGAATGGCATCGGAGACACTGCACGCCATGCTGACACCCGAGGGCAACCAGCCCTGGTTCTTATTGGGGGGGCCGGTGGGGTGCCTTTTGGTTCACGGATTCACCGGCGCGCCCAACGAAATGCGTGGCCTCGGGAACTACCTCAACCGAAGAGGCTACACCGTTCTGGGCGTCCGGCTTTTTGCTCACGGGACGAGTCCCAGCGACATGGTCCGAGCACGGTGGAGAGACTGGGTCGTTTCGTGTGAGGATGGTTACTGGATTCTGAAAGGTGCCACGCGAAAGATCGTCGTGATGGGCCTTTCCATGGGAGCCCTGCTGAGCCTGGAGCTGGCCTCTCGGTTGCCCGTCCGCGGCGTGGTAGCCCTGAGTACCCCCATTCGGTTGCCCAAGGATTGGCGCCTTCGCTATGCCCGCTGGTTGTCTGTCCTTGTTCCTCGCGTGGGCAAAGGCCCGCCCGACTGGGTCGATCCGAGCGCAGCCAAAGATCACGTCGACTACCCGGGCTACCCGGTGCGTGCCATCGCCGAGATGGATGCCCTCGTGCGTCACACCCGGGATCGACTGTCCATCGTGAAGGCTCCTGTTCTGGTTGTTCAGTCGCGGACGGACCAGAGCGTTCCGCCCGAAAGCGCCGAGGAGCTCTTTGGGACGCTCCACCCAGGCCGCAAGGAACTGCTCTGGGTTGAACGCTCGGGTCATGTTGTGACTGAGGATGTGGAACATCGCCGCGTTTGGAGAGCGTGCGCGGAATGGGTGCACTCCGTTTGTCGGGATGATCTGGCGTGAGTTCCGACCTTCGCCGGATTGCCCTTTCCCTCTTCATTTGGGGCCTGGGCGAGGGAACCTTCCTGTACATCCAGCCACTCTACATTCGCAGTCTGGGGGCATCGCCCGAGCAAATTGGGACGGTGCTGGGGATGGCCTCGGTGGGAACCGTGCTCTTTCTCGTCCCGGCGGGGTATCTTGGTGATCGCCTGGGGCGCAGGCCGGTCATGCTGGCCGGTTGGTGGCTGGGACTCCTGGCAGCGCTGATCATGTACTTTGCTCCGGGTCTGCCCCTCTTCACGGCCGGGATCACCCTGTACTTCTCGACCGCCTTTGTCACCCCGGTTTTCAACTCGTATGTCGTCTCCAGTCGCGGCGCGCTCAGCGTGGAACGAGCGATCACCGCGGTGGCGGCAATCTACGGGGCCGGAGCCGTGGCCTCTCCGGCACTTGGCGGCCTGATCGCAGCCCATTTTGGGCTGCGGACGGTCTATGGCGTGGCCAGTCTGCTTTTCGTCCTTTCGACGGCGGTGTTGATACCGATCTCCCCCCAGGCACCCTCCAACGCCCGCGGTCCGTACCTGGGCGGATCGCTCGCCCTGAACCGGGATTTCCTGCAGTTGTTGGTGCTGGTGCTGACGGCGGGATTGGCCATGTATATCAGCATTCCTCTGGCGCCGAATTTCCTCCAACGGGTCCATGCCGTGCCCGTTGAGACGATCGGCCTGCTGGGCTCAGCCAACGCATTGGGTCTGGTTGTCTTCAACTCCCTGCTTGGGACTCATCACCCTCGCCGGGGCTGGATCCTGGCACAAGGGATGCTCCTCAGTTCCTGCCTGCTGCTTTGGCTCGGGACCGGATTGCCGTTCTACCTTTTGGGCTACTTCCTCCGCGCGGGCTTCGGGGTTGCTCGCTCGCTGTCTACCTCCCTGGTTGGACGGGTGGTCGAGGGAAATGGGATGGGACTGGCGTTTGGGCTCTCCGAAACGGCCACCGCCGTGGCTATGGTCCTTGCGCCCATTGTTGCAGGTCTTCTCTTCGAGAGGCAACCCTCGCTGCCGTTTCAGGTCAGCGCGGTCCTTGTGGCCCTGACGATGCTTCTCACCTGGGGTCTCTCTCCTGCCTCCGGCCACGGGTCGAGCCTGCCCCTTCCCGAACCGCGGCTACCGGGATGACTGCCCGCCAAGGAGTACTGAGGACTCGGATTTCGGCGGAACCGTGAGAGAGGATGGGAATGGGTACTTTGCTGCAATGGGGTGCTCAGATTGTCAGGCAGGCACAGTCCCTGGGTCCCGGGTTGCTCCTGCCCGCGCAGTTATTCACTCTTCTCGGCGGGGGAGGGTTCTTTCTGTTCCTTGTGACCCTTGTCTATTGGTGCCTGGATGCCTCCCTGGGAATACGCCTGGCGTTTCTCTTGGTCACCGTAGATGGCCTGACTGGGCTGCTTAAGCTTGTTTTTCATATGCCGCGCCCTTACTGGTACGATCCGGCGGTTCGCGTGCTCTCAACAGAGACTTCGTACGGATTGCCCTCCGGGCATGCCTCAGCGGCCTCCGCCGTTGGGCTTTTCTTCGCCAAGGGGATCAGTCGCTGGTGGGCCTGGGTCTTGGCCGGGTTCCTCGTCCTGGCCATCTCCATGTCGCGCATCTACCTGGGGGTTCACTTCCCGATCGATGTTGCCGCGGGATGGATGGTCGGAGGCCTCGCCTGGCTTGTTTTCATCCGGATTCTTCCCAGAGCGGAGGCTTGGGTCAGCCAGGCCAAGCTCATATCCCAGCTTTCCCTGGCGCTCGTTTGCTCTCTTCTCCTCCTGGTCCTTTCCGGAGGGACCCTCTGGGCTCTGGCCTCCCAAGCGGATCCGCCCGAATGGGCGATTACTGCGTCCCGAGGTGTGCCCGGGAACTTCCAGAATCCCCGCTCGCCAAATGATCCGGTCGCGGCTGCCGGACTCTTGCTTGGGCTGGGCGCGGGGGCGGCGCTGTCGCGCCGATACGCTCGCTTCCAGGCCCAAGGCAATCTGAGCAAGCGCGCGCTCAGGTACCTGATTGGAATGTCTGGAATCCTGGCGTGGGGGGGTGGCCTCGCGCGACTTCTCCCGGCCTCTCCCTCTTGGAGGGGGTTAACCTTTCTGTATCTTCTCTCCGCAACTACCGGATTCTGGGCCGTGTACCTAGCCCCCGTCATCTTCTTGCGGCTGGGGCTTGCAAAGCAACTCGAGTAGCTACGGGTTGGCGCGTCCTTTGCAACCTCCCTTAGGCCGCGCCTCAAGCGGGTAGTGCGGATTCTTTGCGGGCTGGATGAGTTCCAGCGAAGCGGAGACCAACCCTAATGAGGGTCTCCTGGGGGACACCGGCGAAACCGGCAAGGAGGATCTGTGGTGAGAAGAAGCACAATCCAAGCGTTGGCCGGGCTCAGCCTGGCATGGGTGATGACCGGGTGCCTGGGCGTGCGGCTCACGCCCCCCCAGGCAACGGAGGTCCCAAGCCCGCAGGCAACTGTTCCCTTGACCAACACACCTACAGCCACGGCCTCAGGGTTGACCCCGACTGCGACGACAGCTATCCCCTCGGCAACTCCAACGCAAGTGCCTACCGCGAGCCAGGGTCCAGGTCCTCTCTCGAGCGCGCCGGCCAGCATCCAGGATTTGGATTTTATCAATGCGAGTCGGGGCTGGGTGCTGGGCACGGCCTGTGACGCCTCCGGAATCTGCAGCCCATCGGTCTACACGACGGATGACGGCGGCCGAACATGGACCGCTCTGGCCCAACCCGTGTCCCCGCAGCCCACACCTACCCCCTCTGCCCAAGGTTCTGCGGTTCCGGGGAAGGACGTCAGCCAAGTCCGGTTTCTGGATGCCCAGCGGGGATGGGTCTTCGGCCCGGGATTCTTCGCCACGACCGATGGAGGCAAGTCCTGGTTGGATCAGAACCCGGTCGGGGAAATCGCTGCCCTGGAGGTTGCCGGCGGAACGGCGTGGGCCCTCCAGCGTAGTTGCACGGATTTGACCCAGTGCACGTTTGAGTTGCTGGCCTTTGGGGGGGCGAACGCGGGGTGGCAACCCCTGAGCGTGCAACCTCAGCTCTTGGGCGTCGAGGTGAAAATGACGCGACCCACCGCCAGCGATGCCTGGATCCTCTCCTGGATCGGGGGAGCTCCAAGCAACCTGATGGTCACTCATGACGGAGGGGCAAGTTGGAAAGAACTGGCCTCACCCTGTGTGTCCTCCTTCGAGACGGCTATTGCCGCGCTCGATGCGAATCACGTCTGGATCTTGTGTGGCGGAGACCACGGCATGGGCCTGCAGGAGAAGTCGATCTTTGTTTCCGGGGACGGGGGCAATCACTGGAATCTGGCGGCCTCGGCTTCCATCAACGGGGGCAGCACCCTGCCGATCTCGGGCTATGTGGCGGGCCTCTCCCTGGCCTCATCGCAGGTGGGTTGGATGGGTCTCGCCCAGGGCACCTTGTACAGGACCGTGGATGGTGGACAAGCTTGGAAACCTGTGCTTTCCAGCGAAGCGATATCGGCCGGTGTGGGGGTGGAGCGCATTCTTTTCGTGGATCCTAAGACGGGCTGGGCTGCCTCCGGGAACCAGGTCTACTCGACCACGGATGGCGGCACCCACTGGATGTCCGTTCCGGTCCAATAGGTCCCCGGCTTGCAGGCTTTCCCACTCACGAGGGCTGGACTGGATTTCGGCTATTGCGGCGAATGACCCAGAATCTCTTCCCGCAGCAGCCAGGCTCCCCCTCGGTCGTCCACATCGCGGGGGGTTCGATCGTAGTAGAGCACAAACACACGCCCCGCCCCGGTCCTCACTCGAAAGTACGTTTTTCCGACTCCCCAGGATCCTCTCTGGGACGGGATCTCGCCTGGCGGGCCTGGCCGCTCACCTTCGGCTTGCCCCCGCCGACGGTACGTGTGCCATTCCGCCAAGACCTCGAGGATCTGGTATGTCACTCCCCTCCATTCGAATCTGGAAGGGCACTTGGGTTTCTTGAGGAGAAGAGGATCTTCCTCAAATCCAACCCGAATGGGTTCACCAATGAATTGGGATGTCTCCATCGCGGTTGGCACGGGTAGCTTCCGGAGGCCGGTCGGCTGTATCGATGCCTGGAAGGGAGTTCCCTTAGGATCCCTCGATAAAATCCTCCAGGCGCTGATGAGCCTCGTTGTCCGTGAACTGCTTGGGAGGCGTCTTCATGAAGTACGAGGAAGGTGCTTCCACGGCGCCCTTCAGGCCCCGGTCCAGGGCGATCTTGGCGCATCGAATGGCATCGATGACGACCCCCGCGGAGTTCGGGGAATCCCAGACTTCCAGTTTCAGCTCCAGGTTGAGAGGCACATTGCCAAAGGTTGTCCCCTCCATGCGGATATAGCAGAACTTGCGGTCGGTGAGCCAGGGTACGTAGTCGCTTGGGCCCACGTGCACATCCTGCTCAGGAAGTTTGTAAGGCAGCTGCGAGGTCACGGCGCCCGTCTTGGAGATCTTCTTGCTCTCCAGCCTCTCGCGCTCCAACATGTTGTAGAAGTCGGTATTTCCGCCAAAGTTCAGTTGATAGGTGTGGTCGAGCCGGACTCCCCGATCCACGAAGAGAGAAGTGAGTACGCGATGCACAATCGTGGCCCCTACCTGACTCTTGATGTCGTCGCCGATGACGGGAAGGCCGCGCTGCTCGAACCGCTCCTGCCAATACGGTTGGCTGGCGATGAAGACGGGAATACAGTTCACGAGCGCGCAGCCCGCCTCGAGCACCTGTTCGACATACCACTTGGTCGCCATTTCTGAGCCCACCGGGAGATAATTCACCACCACGTCCGTTTGCGTTTCCTTCAGGATGCGGACGATATCTGCCGTTGGGCCCGGGGCCTTTTTGACGACCTGGGAGAGGTACTTGCCCAAACCATCGTGGGTCATGCCTCGATACACCGGGATTCCTAGAGAGGGAACATCCGCGAACCGGATCGTGTTGTTGGGATAGGCGTAGATGGCCTCGGACAGGTCCTTACCCACCTTCCCCTCGACCACATCGAAGGCCGCCGTGAATTCAATGTCGCCAATGTGATAGCCGCCCAGGGTGGCGTGCATCAGGCCCGGGATCGCGACCCCCTCCGCGGCGTCTTGATAGAAATGAACTCCCTGGACCAGTGAGGAGGCGCAATTCCCCACGCCGATGATGGCCACCCGGACTTTCTTGTTCGATGTTGCGGACATGCCTTGTCCCTCCTAATCGCAGCGCCGTCCATTCCTTCTCGAGAAAATGCCTATGCTATAATCGATTGAGTCAATCCCCTATGGACGTCAATTTCCCACTGGCGGTCGAAAGAGTCCGGCGTCTGGAACGGCTCCTCGAAATCCATCGGGTTCTGGCCACCACGCTGGAACTTCAGCCACTCCTGCAAGCCATCGTAGATGCGGCCACCGAACTATCGGACAGCGAGTACAGCTGCCTCCTTTTGTTTGACCCGGAGATCCAACAACTCCGCCTCGAGGTGGCTCCCTGGCTGACCCCGGAAGCCATGAAGGTTGTATCCATTCCGCTTGAGCACAGCATCGCTGGCCAGGTGTTCCGGCGGCGAAGGCCTGCCGTGCTCCAGGTGCGAGGACAGGATTCGCGCCCCCTCCAGGCCCTGGGTCAACTGCTCGGCCTGCCGACGAGATCCGTCCTGGCGGTCCCACTCGTTTTTCGCGACAAGTCCATCGGGGTGCTGAAGGCCCTCAACAAGGGAGGCGGTGCTGATTATACTGGGGAAGACGCTTCTCTCCTAGAGAGTCTTTCCGTCCAGGCGGCCACCGCGATCGGCAATATCCGCCTGCTGCGGGATGTTCAGGAGGCCTACAAGCAACTCTCCAGCCTGGACACAGTCAAATCCGACTTTATTGCGATTGCCTCACACGAGTTTCGGACCCCTTTGGGGTTGATCCTTGGTCATGCCGCATTTCTACGGGAGGGGGCTTCGCCCGAGGTACGGGACCAGTTGGAAGTCATTGTGCGCAATGCGGAACGGTTAAAGAAGATTATCGAGGATCTCTCGCGACTTACTTACCTGGATCCCAACGTTTCCAAGCTCACCCCCAAGACGTTCTCCGTGCAGGAGGCCCTGGACGACATCCGCCAGCGTTTCGCCCTCACCGCACAGCAGCGCTACATCAACCTGCGGACCGAATGTACCCCCATCGGGATGCTGCTGGAGGCAGACCGGGAGAAGGTGTTGCTGGCTCTCGAGAACCTGGTGGACAACGCCCTTTCCTTCACCGGTCCAGGAGGCCATCTGCTCGTGGGTGCGCGGGGGATCCCGGCCGGGGCTGGCGAGCGGTCCGGTTGGGTGGAGTTCGAGGTCGTCGACGATGGGATCGGAATCCCGGCCGACAAGCTGGAGCGCATTTTCGATCGCTTCTATCAAGTCGAGTCGCATCTCCGCAGGCGACGCGGAGGCCTGGGCCTGGGGCTCTCGGTCGCCAAGTCGATGGTCGACCGCCACGGCGGCCGGATCTGGGCCGAGAGCGTGGTGGGCAAGGGTAGCCGTTTCGCCTTCCGGATCCCCGACCGGCAGGAGGCGGTTGGAGAGGAGCCGCGAGCGCCGCATTCCTAAGGGGCCCGTCCTGTCCTATTCCCATCCGAGAAGAGGCCCCCCGGGACTTTCCGCTCGCTGGCCCGACCCATCGTCCCATGATTGTTGCAGCCCAAAAGGGGAGACACAGACCCGGCCGAGCCTTATGTCGGGCCATCACATTCCTGCGCTGGGCATGGGGGGGTGCGATATAATGCCAGCGAATCGGGGCGTGGCTCAGTTCGGTAGAGCGCACGGTTCGGGTCCGTGAGGTCCCGGGTTCAAATCCCGGCGCCCCGACTAAAGGGCACACGGCTAGTCTCCCAGACTAGCCGTGTGCTTTTTGGTCGGCAAAAATCGAATAATGGTCGAAGTATAGACCTCACGGCTCGCTCCTCTCTGGAGACAAAAAAACCGATTTGCCGTACTCGGAATTAATCCAGGAGAGGAGTTTTCTTATCGAGTAAACAAATCACATTATCTCAAGCCTGCGAGGGGATGATCCGCTGCAAGCAGGCGGCCGGCAAGAGCGACCATACCATCTTCGGCGACCGCGTCCCCTTCAAAAAGCTGCTGTTCTATTTCCCGGACGATCCACCTATTGCCTCGATCCCGCGCGCCCGCCTGGTGGAGTTTTTTTGGCTGGCTGGAGCAGGAGTATATCGCCCACCCGGATGGTCTTGCTCCGCGCGAAGCAGCACCCCTGTCGGCCAAATTGGTGAACAATATCCACACCAACCTCTCGGCGCTGTGGCATTGGGCGTTGGACGAGGGGCTGGTCAAGGTCAATGTAATCCGCCAGATCGAGCCGCCGCTGATCGTAGCGGGGGTCGTCCAGACTATCACCAAAGAAGAGGTCGAGGCGCTGCTCCAGCGCGGAACGGCGACGGCGAAGAATGAGACCTCCCTATTTTGTTTGAATTCCGATTCCAGATGAAAACACTTTTGTAGTATTGGAGTGCAGATCATATATCATATTAAATGGCATCCACCAAAGCAGAATGCGACGCGCCCTGCTTTCTTATGTCTCCCCCAAATGGCGGAGATCGATATTCCCCAGTCGATGGATGCGGCCGGGAAATATTGATTGTAAGATGAAAAAGGAGTTCCATACGGTTTCGTAGCTCGACAAGCCTGCTACGGCTCATTTACGCATCAGGCCTGTCAGATCAAATCCAAGGAGATTTCTTATGAATACTCTATATATTATCATCGCTGTTGTTGTGGTATTGGTGATCCTGGGCGCCATATTGGGGCCGATTTTTTCCCGCCGTAGACGTTCGGAGCGGTTCCATGATCAATATGGTGGATCTGAATATGATCGCACTGTGAAGACCATGGGTAACGAGAAGAAAGCACAAACAGAGCTGGATGAACGACGGAAGCATGTTGGGACTTTGAATATTCGTCCACTTTCCATTAAGGAGCGCGAGCGTTATCTGGCTGATTGGACTTCTGTCCAGGCCAAATTTGTCGACCAACCAGGACAGGCGACTGTAGAGGCCGACCACCTGATCATGGAAGTCATGCAGATTCGTGCCTATCCAGTATCTGATTTTGAGCAGCGGGCGGCCGATATCTCGGTGAATTATCCTGCTTTGGTGAGTAATTACCGTGCCGCGCGGGAGATCGCGATTAAAAATGAGCACCACCAGGCAGATACTGAAGAATTAAGGCAGGCCATGATTTATTACCGGTCTCTGTTCGATGAACTCCTCAAAACAGAGACAGTCGCTCCAGAAAAGAAAGAAAAGAAATAGAGGTGAATGGACAGTATTTTGGAGAGGAGAAACATATGAATACCTCAGATATCGTTGAGAGAACCGATAAGGACACGACCAGCCCGGTAGTAAATTCGGATCTTTTTGCGAACAAAGTCCCGGTGGATGGGGCTCTTTTCCACGAGGCTCCAATGGGCGAGACGATTACTCACGAAGCCCTTGTCGGCACGAATGCCGGATCATCGGCGGCCCTGCTTAACCGTAAGGAATCAGAGCGTTTTCGCACGCTCTGGAATGAGATCCAGGGCAAGTTTGTGGACGAACCGCGCTCTGCTGTCCTGCAGGCGGATGCGCTGGTATCTGAGGTGATCGGGCAAATCACCCAGATGTTCGCAAACGAACATAGCTCGCTGGAGGGCCAGTGGAATCAGGGCAATGATGTCTCTACTGAAGATCTCCGCAAGGCCTTGCAGCGCTACCGCTCCTTCTTCAATCGTCTGGTGGTTTGAAAGCAGAAGAGTTAAACAAAGACCAACACTTTTTCCCCGGTCACAAGAGCCCAACCGATCGGTTGGGCTCTTGTGACCTTTGTATAGCCACGGGAGGTTCCCCTTTTCCGCCTACTCCGGCAATTCGTACCAGCGCTGGCGCTCGCCGATCCGCGCCCGCGTCTGCCAGCGTAGGGACTTGGGGGCGTCCTCGATCATCTCGTGCAGCCTTGCCACATGGTGCTGGAACCCCGGCGATCGGTCTGCGGGAAGTTGCTTGGGAACCCACTCCAGGCACTTCTCCAGGTTCATCATGACGGTCTTGTACCAGCCCCAATCCTCTGAGCAGAGCGTCACGATGTGAGTGACGTCGATCGCCTCGGGCTGCCCTGGGCCCCCCAGGTCGTGATCGATCAGCACGGCCGCCATGCGCCAGAAATCCGGCTCGCTCGCCTGCACATTCTGGAGCTGGCTCAGAAGGAGATCTGCCAGTGGTAGGGTGCAATCGTCAAGGTGCAGCCGGCTGCCTATCTCCAGGCGGTGGTATGAGGCCACGTGGTCGTAGAAGATTTCCACATAAAGATGCGTCTGCGGGTGGGCGAACCGCATGCGCTCGCTGCCAAAGAGCGTGTTGAAGCGGGAGTCCCCGATATAGCCCATGCCCTTCAAGGTCGCTTCCACCTGCTGTCCGGAGCGAGCGGCCAGCTGGACGGTATCTTCCTCCTCGGGGCGGGTGGGTTTGTCGGCAACGGAGGGGCAGCGTATGCGCACAGCTCCTTCCCCCATGACCCTCAAGACGACTCGCCTCTCGCGCCCCGCCGTCACGATGTCCAAGGCAGCCTGAAGGCGCGGTGCAAGGGGGGCGGGGACCGCAACCGTGGGCGGGGCAGGGGTGACAGCCTGGGGCGGGGGCTCAGGCATCGGTGGAACGTTCGGACCGGCGGCCCTCTTGGACGGCGCTCCACCCGCCTTGAGCGCCTCCTGCAATCTCTTGACTACAAGGTTCGCAGTCAAGTTCAAGAGCGAGACGTTGATGTTCGGCGTGCACAGGATGATCAGGTATCCTTCGCCGAGATTCTTCACCACCAGTCGGCCCGATTCGTAGGCCAGGTCCATCTCGGTGACCTTCCGGTGCCTAGCCAACCGGAGCCCATCCAGGGTCTTGGCGAGAGTGCGCGAAACGACCAGCAAGGTTTCCTCGGACATGGCCTCGGGCAGAACGGAGGCGATCAAGGTTCCATCCGGGCTACACAGCAGGCTGCCCGTCACCCCAATCACGCCATTGATTTCCTCCAGATAATTGCGCATGACTACTTGACCCCTTCCAACAAGGTCTCGGCGCGCGAAGCAACCAGCGCGGGCGAGGCTCCCTCCTGGAGTAGCAAGCCGACAAAGTACTCTTTGCTCTTGAGCACCACGATGTGGTTATTGGCCATCGAGACCGTGACCCGCTTCAGCCGACCCAGCTTCATTGCCTCCCCGGCCTGCGCGGCCGCTGCTCCCAAGAAGGCAGCTACCGCGCCCTCTTTCTCCGCATCCCCTTCCAATGTGTGGGCAAGCACCACCCCGTCCTCCGCAACCAGGACGGCCCCACCGACGCCATCAATCTTAGCAAGGATCTGTGCGATTTCGACCATGCCTTTCTCCTTCCTCAGACCTGGCGGCGGATCGCGAGGCCCGCCCCTGCCCCTCCCTCAACCATTCTAGCGAAGGCAATCGAATTCCGCTAGCCGGATTGGGGCCTGGTGGCCTTTGCTCGAAGGGGCACTTCCAGAGGTTTCTCGATCCAAGTTGCAACCTTTGGGCCCCCGGCTCAACCCTCCACGGAAGGCCGGGCATGCCCAACCCCCAACCGCGTCCCCCCAGACTACTCAATTCCGGGGAGGATTCACCGGAGAAAGGTCGAGCCGGTTCACCGTTCGCCTCAGCTCACCCCTTTCGGAGGCTGCCGCTCCCCGCCGAGACCATTCCCGCAGGCAGACCCCGTGGCCCGCCCGATGGAGACACCAACTCGCTTCCCGCTATGGGCGGCTTGCCCGCTCTTGGTTCATTCGGTCCAGGATTGAGAGTATCAACGAGACCTTGGGGATATCTCGCATGGAGCGACCATAGTGAACAAATCGGACTTGTCCCTGCAGGTCGATCACCAGAACGGAAGGCATTCGACCCAGGCGCCAGGCAACTACCTCTTGACCATACAGATCGGCGACCCGGTGATCCGGGTCGAGAAGCCCAACCATCGGCAGGGATTGGGATTCCCAGTAGCTGCGGAAGACCTTCGGCTCGTCGGGCCCCACGACCAAGACCTCGGCGTTGCGTGTGCGGAACTCTGGGTAATTGTGGCGCAACTGCGCCATGTGCGCGCGGCAGAAGGGTCAACCAAAGCCCCGGTTAAACACCAGCACGACGTGCTGCCTGCCACGGTAGTCCGAGAGTCGAACTGTCCTTCCCCGCACATCTTCGAGGGAGAAATCCGGGGCTTCGAACCCCACGCTCTCTTTGGGCATGACCCTACCTCCGTCTTTGACACAAGCTGTGCAGAGGCGGATGGGCCGCCTCCGCGGCAGCTGCAGGCGGCACCTGTCGGCGCAAACTACCGGGGGACGGAGGGAAATCCCGCCGGCGGGCCTACAGGAGCCAATTCGATGACCGCCCTCCCCTCGCGGCAGAAAGTGAAGCGCCAAGCCGCACGTCATAACCAGGAGGAAATGCGGGCTGGGCGATCTGCTTGGAAGGGCAAGGCGAGGGGAGGTTCAGGTCCAATTGCCCTTAATCAGGGTCCCAGCCCGCCCTCGCCGGTCGTGAGATGCTGTATGAGCCTTGTGGACAACCCGGCGGAGAGCCCGCCCTGTCGGCTGGGTGAGGCCGTTCGGCGTGTGGACCAGCGGGCCGGACTGGAGGAGACGCGCAAGGGACCGCTTTGAAATCGTCCTGGCGCAACGGATCCATGAATAGGTCACCTCTCCGGAGCAGGCCGTTGCTGTCGCCCGGATCATTGCCTCGTCATGGCCGAGGGCTACTGCAACGCCTACCCATCGACGCACTCCGCGGCGAGGCCTCCAACGAGGACCACACGATCGGTGTTCAGCGCATCCATCCGTTGGATGAGAGGCCTGCCCGCACTTCCCTAGCGGCTGGAATGCGATCCCGCCGGGAGCAGTGATCTGACCCAGCTTGAGGAAGGGCGGCGGCTGAACCTTATGCTCGGCCCAACCCCATCCCGGAGCCAGGGTGCACCGCTCGGCTCTCCACAGATTGGTTCAGGAACCGATCCCTGAGAGCGATGGCTCTCGGGTCCTGCGAGCAGCGCTCTTAACACGGAGGAAGACACGGAAGGATGAGATCCCTTCAAGCGGAACCTAGGTTCCGACCGAGACCCTAGCCGGGCCAGGCTGGGTCCTCGGATCCCGCCGTTCCGAAGGAGGGCGGGGGATGGCCCAATCATGGGACCCCAGGCAGGTCACCCCTCAATCCATCCTTCTCGAGCTGGACTCATCCAGAAGCGCCACCTCCTCCGAAGTGAGTCGCCAGCCGAGAGCGCCGGCATTCTCGCTGGCCTGGGCCGCATTCTTGGCACCGGGGATGGGCAGGGCCCCCTTGCAAATCACCCAGTTCAAGGCCACCTGACCCGGTGTTTTCCCCTCATGGGCCTGCCCGATCTCACGCAAGGTCGTCACAAGCAGGGCGGCACGACGCACAAACCTGCCCCATTGCAGCCGTCGGTAGGCGCCCGGTAAAGGATTCTGCGGCGAGTACTTCCCTGTTAGTAATCCCTGGGCAAGTGGACTGTAAGCTATGATGGTTACGCCCAGATCGCGACACACGCGCTCCAGGCCGGTTCGCTCCAGACCTCGGTCCAGCAGGTTGTATTGCACCTGGTTCGTTGCGAGGGGAATCCCTCTCCTGGCCAGGGCATCGTGAGCTCGCTGGGTGAGTTCCGCATTGAAGTTCGAAACCCCCACCGCCCGGGCGAGGCCCTCCCGGACCGCCTCAGCCATGCCCTGCATCCACATCTCCACCCCGGAAGGCGGAATCGGCCAGTGGACTTGATATAAATCAACAGCTGCGAGGCGCAGCCGGCGCAGGCTGGATTGCAGCGTCCGGACCACCGCGCGAGGGGTCACGCGCCAGGGATAAGGGAAGTATTTGGTGGCAACGATGATCCGCCTGGCGCCCCCGAATTCTTGAATGAAACTGCCCAGATACTTTTCCGATTGCCCAAATCCGTAGAACTCCGCGGTGTCGAAAAAGTCGATACCCTGCGCGAGGCTGATCCGGAAAGCCTGGCGAATGTCCTCTTGGTGGTAATTCCGGCCGTACCCCCAAACCAGGCGATCTCCCCAGGCCCAGCACCCCGTCCCCAGAGGCAGCACCCTCACGCCACTTTTCCCCAATTCCATCTCCGTTTCGACCACAGCTCTCCTCCTTCCGGACGAGTTGTGCAGGGACTGGAAACTAGTCTGGTTTGGAATCCTCCGGCTCACGCCCAGGCGGGTTTTCCGATTCCCAGGAGGTCTTCACCGTTGAAGCAGATCTCTCAAGGCTTCTTGGACCCTTGGAAAGCGGAAGGCAAAGCCAAGATCCGTCAGGCGTCGGGTGGTGGGTCGCTGTCCCTTCAAGAGCGTGTCGGCCAGCTCCCCCAAGACCAACCGCATGGCGAAGGCCGGGATCCAGAGGATCGCGGGCCTTCCCATCCCCTGGGCCAGGGCCTGGACGAACTCAGCGTTCGTAGGTATCTCCGGAGCCAGAAGGTTGTAGGCCCCCTGGGCTCGTTCCTCGGTCAGAAAGAAACGCGTGGCCTCGACGAGGTCGGCGATGTGAACCCAGGGGAAGGGTTGACGGCCGGACCCCAATCGGCCGCCAACAAAAAGTCGAGTTTGGAAATAGAGTGGAAGGAAAGCGCCCCCCTGGCGGCTGAGGACCACCGCAGAACGGGTGACCACGCGCCGCACACCCATGGGCTCCACTTCGGAGGTGGAGGCCTCCCAGGCCGCGCAGACCTGCGCCAGGAAGTCATTCCCTGGCGGCGAGGTCTCCTCCAGTGCGGTTTCGCGCTCGGTTCCGTAATAACCGACAGCAGAGGATTGGACCAACACCCTCGGCTTGTGTCTGGCCGCCCGGATGGCTTCGGTCAGGGCAACTCCGCCAAGGGCCCGGCTTTCCAGGATGCGTTTTTTGCGCGCGGATGTCCATCGGCCCGTGGCGAGATTCTCCCCGACTAGGTTGACCACGGCGTCGGCCTCCTCGACCAGTGGTGCCCAGCCTCTGCTCGTGCGTCCATCCCAAGGGTGCAGCTCGGTTCCCGCAGGCATGGGGCGGGCACGGGCTGGATTGCGGGAGAGCACAATGACCGTATCCCCGCTCGCCAGCAGCCGGGACGCCAGGGCGTGGCCGATCAGCCCCGTACCTCCGGGGATGAGTACGCGCATGGTCTCTCCTGGTTTGATCAGATCCAGCGTGGCTGCGAGTCGGTGGGCCGCCGAAGGGCCCCAAGCCGGGACCGGAGCGCAGGCTGGCGCCGGGTGTATCGTACCACCACAGGGGTTCGGGACCGGAAACGATGGATTGCCTGGAGACAACCCTTCCTCATCCCTCCACACTGGCAAGGCTGATGGAGATGGCGCCTTGGCCCGGGGTCGAACAGGCCCAGAGGCACGCCCGTGCCCCGATGGGATCCGTGGGGGCAGAGTTTCCCTGGCGGTAAGTGGGGGAGAAGCGAGGCTACTTGTGGCCTTCGGCGACTTCGCCAACCTGGCGAATTAAGCCCAGCAGGAGAATCCCTAATCTGACTGCGCTCGAAGGGGTCACGGAAGCCCCTTCCTTGCCCGCCTTGTTGCGGGCCTGGACGTACACGTAGGCCGCCCCCAGTCCAGCCAGCCCGCCCAGGATGGCCCCGATGAGGAGGGCCCAACCTTGCCCACGACGATTACCTGAGGAAAGCATGGTTTCCCCCAAAGCTAGTCATCCTTTCGAAAGGGGAAGTTCAGTGCTAAGGCACGGAGCGCCCCTCTCACGGTTTCTCCGGCCGTTTTCGCCAGGACCAGCGGGGCTACGATCAGGTCGGCCACTCGGCGGGTGATCCCAGCCCCGCGCTGAGCCCACTCCTGAAGCGTTTCCGCGTAAGGAGGAAGGTTGCGCAGGAGCCAGCCGACTCCGAAGAGGAGAACGAACGCCAAAACCAGCCCAAGCAGGCCAAGGACAAGCAGGGGCAAGGTAAAGAACGCGACGGAAAGATTCGAGAACGATACGCGGCTGGCGTGGCTTCGCATCGCGACCCACAGGAATGCCGCGACGATCAGCAGGGAGCAGCCCGCGATGGGAAGGTAGATTTGTAGCGTCGCCTGTCTTTCTAGGCGATGGCGACCTGTGTGACGACCCCGCGAGCGGTCAGGCGCATGCATCCGTCCCTCGCGATCCATTATAAGCAGTCGGGCGATTCCTGGCGAGCCGGCCAGGAGGGTCGCAGGAGCGGATCGACCGCCGGAGCTGCGGCGCGTGGCCTTGAGGTGAGGTGGGGGCCCGCGGGTTATTGCCTCTCCCAGTCCGAAGGGACGCGACGCGAAAGGCTCGCCACCCTCCCCATCCGCTGCGGGTCGGAGACGCAGGATTCATTGACTTATCGGCGGCCGATGCGTAAAATTCCTCGGATTCATTCCGGGCGGCGCGTTCAGCGCTCGGCAGAGACGGAACGGAAAGCCGCCTCACTTCTGGCAGCAGGTAGGAGATGCCCATGCGAAAGGCGATTCTTTCAGACAGAGCGCCAAAGGCGATCGGCCCGTACTCGCCGGCCGTTAAGTTTGGAAACTTGGTCTTCACGGCTGGGCAGATCGGGATAGATCCGCAACGAGGAGAGCTGGTCCCCGGTGGGGTTGAAGCCGAGACCCGGCAGGTCATGCGCAACCTCTCCGAACTGCTCGAGGCAGCAGGCTCCTCGCTGCAGAAGGTTCTCAAGACTACGGTCTTCCTTAAGGATATGGCGGAATTTGGGAGGATGAACGCCGTCTACGGCGAGTTCTTCCAAGACTCGCCACCCGCTCGCTCAACCGTTCAAGTTGCGGCGCTGCCGAGGGGAGCGGCGGTCGAGATTGAGTGCATCGCTGCAACGGAATGAATGGGGACACCGCAGCCATCCTATGACCGGCGGACGCGAATCCATCCTGATCGTTGACGACGAGGCTCACATCGTTGAGCTGGCGCGCATGTACCTGGAGCGCGAGGGTTTCCAGGTACGGTCCGCGGCGAGCGGGGAGCAGGCCTTGGAGGAAGTCCAAGGCCGTCTGCCCGCGTTGGTCGTGCTCGACGTCATGCTTCCCGGCATCGACGGGTTTGACGTCTGCCGAAGGATTCGTGCGCAGTCGAATGTTCCCATCCTCATGCTCACAGCCCGCGAGGACGACCTGGACAAGATTGTCGGCCTGGAGCTGGGTGCGGACGACTACATGACCAAGCCTTTCAACCCGCGCGAGCTCGTGGCCCGGGTTAAGGCCATCCTGCGCCGGGCGGAAATCTCAGCCTCGCCAGGAGAAGAGCCCCTGCACCTGGCGGATCTCAGCATTGATCCGGCGCGCAGGGAGGTGCAGGTGGGAGAACGGGCCCTCGGCCTGCGTGCCAAGGAGTTCGATCTGCTCCTCTGCCTAGCCAAACACCGGGGAATCGTGCTCACGCGTGAGCAGCTGCTCAGCCTGGTTTGGGGCTTTGACTTCTACGGACAGACGCGCACCGTGGATGTGCATGTGGCCCATTTGCGCAAGAAGATCGCCGGCTCGGCCGTCCGCCTCGAGACGGTGACCGGCGTAGGATACAAGCTGGTGGTCCCCTCCGGGCACTGACAATCCCCCCATGCTTTCCAGCCTCCGTTCGCGCCTGCTCGCCTCCTATCTCTTCCTGGCCGTCATCGTTCTGATCATCGTCGGCGCGGCACTCCTGATTCTGCTCTTGCGGTTGCCGATGCCGACTCGCCAAGTCTACTCTCGCCTGATCCAAGCTCTCGATTCAGCCCAGCCAGCCCTGCCTGCCAACGGACAAAATCTGGAGAATTATCTTCACCAAGAGGATCAGGCTTTCGGCCTGCGCTTCTTGGTCGTCGATCGTCAAGGCGCGGTCTTGGCGGACAGCCGACCCGACCAAGGCTCTCCCACGAATCTGAGGCGTCTGGCTCTGCCTCTCCTCCGGTCGCGGCTGGGGACTTTCCAGGACCCACAAGGACGCCAATGGCTTTTTGCCGCGCAACCCTTCGGTGGCAAAGATCTTCTGCTGGCCGCCGAGCTTCAGACCCAAGGGAGCCCGCCCAGTGTGCTGGGGGATGAGCTGCTGCCCTTTTTCCTGGAAGCGACTTGTGCGGCCTTCCTTCTCTCGCTGGTGCTGGCCTGGCTCATCTCGCGCTGGGTCTCGCGGCCCTTGCGCCAACTGGCCATGGCCACCCAGCAGGTCGCCGACGGGGATTTCGAGCAGAAGGTGCCGAGCGAAGGCCCGGAGGAAATCCGGGAGCTGGAGGCCTCTTTCCAGGAGATGACGCGGCGGGTCCAGTCCAGCCTGAAGTCGCAGGATGAGTTGCTGGCGAACGTGTCCCATGAGCTGCGCACTCCTCTGACTTCGATCCGAGGTTTTTCCCAGGCGATCCTGGATGGCACGGCGGGTTCCCCTGAGGCCGTTCACCAGTCCGCGGGCGTGATTCAGCAGGAGACTGAACGACTGCAGAGGCTGGTGGAAGGGCTACTGGACCTCGCGCGCGCCGAGGCGGGCCTGGCAGGTATTCAACGCCGCCGGATGGACTTGCGCCCTGAGATCCAAGCCGCCTTGGAGCGTTTTCAACCCAGAGCCAGGGATGGGGGGATCCACCTGACGGCTCAGATCGACCCATTGCCTCCTGTGATGGCAGACAGCGACCGAATGGCCCAGGTCTTCGACAACCTGCTCGACAATGCCGTGCGCCATACCCCCGCCGGAGGAAGCGTGCTCCTGCGGGCTTGGCCCCTCCAGGCCGAGGTCCACATTCAAGTCCGGGACACCGGCCCCGGCATTCCCTCTGAGGCCCTGCCGAGGCTGTTTCAGCGCTTTTTCCGCGCGGAGCGAGGAGGGCGCGGAGCTGGCCTCGGATTGGCCATCTGCAAGGAAATCGTGCAGGCACACCGTGGCACGATCGAGGCCGGGAACGACCCGAGCGGAGGTGCTGTCTTCACGGTGCACCTCCCGATCGCCCCGCCGGAAGGCACCACGCTGGTGATTCGGCGCCGGAGAAGCTGATCTCCCGGTTCCCCCGGTGGGCCCCCGCCCGACAGAAAAGCCATCCCCGGAGTCGGCTGTGGTAGAGTTGGTCATTCTTGATCCGGGTGGTGGGCGATGAAGCGCTGGGTGTGGATCCTGATCGGATGCGGCGGCCTCCTGGCTGGTTGCATGTGCGTGACCCTGGTCGGGGGCACCGCCTACCTCGGGTCCCTCCTCGTCAAGAACATGCCCTCCGTCGACGTCTACGTCACGGAGGCGGCCACCCCCGTCTACCAGCCCCCCAGCCTGACCCCCACGCCGCTGGCTATTGCCAGTCCTGTGGCGGCCCCGGCGGAGGTGAATCTTTCTAATCTTGAGGGCGATGCCATTCCCATGTCGGACCTGGTCGACCTGGCCGAGAGATTGGGCGGAAAGCAAAATGTCCCGCGCGTGGTCGCCACCTCGGCTGAACCGATTCCCTTGGGGACGGTTCGAACTTTCCACGCGAGCAACGCAGACACCGATGAGAACTTTGACGTTGAGGCCATCCTCCAGTATGCCACCCCCCACGTCTACTTCTGGATCGAGAAGGGGATAAACGCCAACGATCAGGACGTACGAGCGCTGGTGGACCGTTTTGAGGACAAGACATACACGACCGATCGGCAGTTCTTCGGTTCCGAGTGGACCCCCGGGGTCGACGGGGATGTGCACCTGTACATTCTCTTTGCTCGCAACCTGGGGTCCTCCGTGGCGGGATACTTTTCCTCGGTAGACGAGTATTCTCCGCTGGCCCATCCCTTTTCGAATGCCCATGAAATGTTCTATCTGAACGCAGACGCCGCGCCCCTGGCGGATGGCTACACGGGCGGAGTGCTGGCCCATGAGTTTCAGCACATGATCCACTGGTACCAAGACCGCAATGAGGATGCTTGGCTGAACGAAGGGGCCTCGGTACTGGCTGAATTCCTCAACGGCTTCAGCGTGGGTGGATTCGACCGCGTGTATGCTCAAAACACGGACCTGCAGCTCAACTTCTGGCCAGACGATCATCAGGAGGACACCTCCCCGCATTACGGGGCCAGCTTCCTCTTTCTGGACTACTTTCTCAACCGTTTCGGCAGCGCGGCCACCCAGGCCCTTGTACGCGACCCAAAGCACGGCCTGGACAGCGTGGATGACACCCTCCAAGAGCTGGGAGAGAAAGATCCGCAGACTGGGAGACCGATCACGGCCGATGATCTATTCGCTGATTTCTCTGCCGCGCTTTATCTTGACAATCCCGGCGTAGGGGACGGGCGGTTCGCCTTTCCCAACTACCCGCAGGCCCCCCACGCTCGCGTCACCGAGACCCTCACCAGTTGCCCCACCGGCGTCCAGTCCCGGGACGTCGCCCAGTACGGTATTGATTACATCCTTATCCGCTGCGCAGGGGATTATCACCTGCGTCTGGCAGGCCATTCGCAGGCCCAGGTGCTCCCGGTGGATCCCGTGCAGGGCCAATACGATGTCTGGTCCAATGCGGGCGACGAATCCGACATGACCCTCACTCGAGGCTTCGATTTGCCCCCGACCACGCCGATCACATTCCACTATCAGGCATGGTTCGATATTGAGAAAAACTATGATTACGCTTACCTGGAAGCCTCCACGGACGGCGGCCAGACTTGGCAGCCCCTGCACACGCCTTCGGGAACGGAGAGCAATCCGCAAGGTAACAACTATGGGTGGGGATACACTGGGAAGAGCGGAGGGGGGGACAGCCCGGCATGGGTCGCGGAGAATGTGGATCTCTCTCCCTACGCGGGGAAACATATCCTCCTTCGCTTTGAGTACGTCACGGATGCGGAGGTGAACGGAGAAGGTCTCCTGCTCGACAACTTCTCGATCCCCCAAATTGGATACCACGCGGATTTCGAGCAGGACTGGGGAGGCTGGGAGGGACTAGGTTTTGTGCGCCTCAGCAATGAGATCCCGCAGACCTATCGGGTGCTGCTGATCCTCCAGCAGGCGAACCGGATCCGCGTGCAGCCGATCGCTCTGGATGATCGTGGTTATGGCGAGGCCGATCTCTCTCTCAAATCAGGGGACACGGCGGTGCTCGTGGTCATGGGCACCGCCCGCTTTACGCGGCTCAAGGCTCCCTATCAGTACGAGATCACTCCCTGAATCGGGTGAGGCAAATGACGCGCGCCCTGTGCAGCCGACCCAGAGAATCAGGGTGTTGAAGTGGGGCGAGAAGAGCGCAGTTCAGCAAGCCGGTCTTGGAGTTCCTCACGCCGGGCATCGGCCGCGTGCCGGGCCTCCAAGCGTAGTTGCGCGCCGGAGTAGGGAGTAAGGAGCAGGCTCAAGAGGCCCCCCACGAAGATTCCCAAGATCGCGCCGGTGACGAATGAAATGTATTTCGACATTACCTCTGTCTCCTCGAAAGGATGGCCAACCTGATTGACCTGTCCGGGCTTTTCGCCGAATCTGTGCCGATTATACTGTGACAGACCCCCAACCCTCGGCGCCATATGATTCGATGACGACCGGCGACAGCCTTCCCGCGCTGGTCCAAAAGCTGACCGGTGGAGACGAGACAATTGCCGAGGCGGCGGCCCTCGCCCTGGCCCTCCAGCCAGGCGCTCTCCCTGCCCTCACCCGTCTCATGAGCGATCCCTGCCCGGATCGCCGCTGGTGGGCTGTTCGGGCTCTCGCCTCCTTTCATGAAGAGGCTGCCATCCGGGCCATCGCTTCGGCGCTGGGAGACCCGGATCTATCGGTCAGGCAATGCGCCCTTCGGGCTCTGGTAGAGAACCATTCGGCGGAGTTGGTCCCCTCCTTAGTGCCTAGGCTGGCCGATCAGGATCCGATCAGCGCGAGACTGGCCGGCGAGGTTCTCTTGAGGATGGGTGCCGAGGCGCTCCCGGAGCTGGTCGACGTACTTGAGACGGGAACCCTTCCTGCAAGAATCGAAGCGGCGCGAGCTCTGGCGCTGATGAACAACGAGCAGGCAATTGGCCCCTTGTACCGGGCGCTGAGTGATGAGTCGGCCATGGTGTGCCACTGGGCAGAAGAGGGGCTGGAGCGCATGGGCCAGAACTACTTGTTTTTCGCCCCCTGATTCGCGATCGAACCGAGGGTAGTCCCCAAGTGGGAACGGCGCGCCTCCGCTCCGGAGAAACCCCGTCCCCCCGCCCGTCGTCCGCCTCTGTTAGCCAAAGCGACCAACCGCAGGGGAGGGAAGCCTGGCCCGCCCGATGGGCAAGGGCCGGACGGGGTGCGGCGCGCCCTCAGGCCGTAGGGCGCGTCGGTTTCTGGATGGGGGCGATCTCCTCGATCCCCCCCATCCAGGGCAGAAGCACTTGCGGGATGCGCACGGTCCCCTCCGGAGTCTGGCCATTCTCAAGCACGGCAATCAGGGTCCTCGGCAGGCCGAGGCCGGAACCATTCAGGGTGTGAACAAACTCGGGATGCGAGCCTCGCCCCGGGCGATAGCGAATATTTGCGCGCCGGGCCTGGAAGTCTCCGCAGTTGGAAACCGAAGAGACTTCCAACCACTCCTCGCAGCCGGGTGCCCACACCTCGACATCGTAGGTCCGCTGAGCGCTGAACCCGAGGTCGCCGGTGCATTGGATCTTGATCCGATAGGCCAGCCCCAGCAGGTGGCAGGTCTGCTCGGCATCGGCGAGCATTCGCTCGAGCTCGTCTTCGGACGTCTGCGGAGTGCAGAACTTGTACATTTCGACCTTATCAAACTGGTGGCCGCGCTTGATGCCGCGCACATCCCTGCCCGCCGCCATCTTTTCGCGGCGGAAGCAGGGGGTGTAGGCCGCGTACCAGAGGGGCAGAACGTCCGCCTCCAAGATCTCGTCCGCGTGAAGATTGGTCAGAGGCACCTCCGCGGTCGGGACCAACCAGAGATCCTCCTCCGCGTCGTGGTAGAGATTGTCGGCGAACTTAGGAAGCTGTCCGGCCGCAAACAGGGCCTGAGAACGGACCAGGAAGGGAGGGTAGGCCTCCTGGTACCCCTGTTGGGTATGCAACTCGAGCATCCAGGCGATCAAGGCCCTTTGGAGCCTCGCCCCGGCTCCGTGCAGGACATAGAAGCGGGAACCGGTCATGCGGGCTCCCTGCTCGAAATTGAGGATGCCAAGTTGCGGACCCAGGTCCCAATGCGGCTTCATGGGAAAGGGGAACTGGCGAGGTTCTCCCTCGTAGCGCACGACCACATTCTCACCCTCATCCTTGCCGATGGGGGTGCGCGGGTCAGGCAGATTGGGGAGGCTCCCGAGGAGGCGATTGAGCTCCTCTTCCGTTTGCCGCACGCGAGTGTCGACTGATCCGATGCGGTCCCCGACCGACTTCATCTCGGCGATCTTCTCCTGACGGGCCGAGGCGTCCGGCATCCTCGCAATCTCCTTGCTGACCGTATTCCGCCGGGCACGGAGCCCCTCTACCTCGCCAAGCAAAGAACGACGCTGGGCGTCCAGCTCCAGGATGCGATCCAGCGGATCTTCCGCCTGGCGGCTGGCCAACGCCCGGCGGACCTCTTCCGTTTGATTGCGGACAAGATTCAAATCGAGCATTCTGCCTCCCGTCCTCCGAAACAACAATCGGTCCCTCCATCCTGGGTTCCCCAAAGAACCCCGCAGGACGAGGGACCGCTCGTGGTGCCACCTGGGTTTGCTGCCGACAGCTCCCGGCAGCCTCGTTGGGGCGTTAACGGGCCTTCCCGTCCCGCTTAGGCGATCACGCCGCTCACGGGAGACTGGCCACTTGGCCGACAGGGTGGAATTCCCCGCTGGACCTGACTGCCTCGCATCCTCCGGCAGCTCTCTGAGAGGCCATCCGGGTACTTTGCCCTGCACAGGTCTTCTTGCGAACTCGTTTGTGTGGGCGAGATTGTACATCGAGCCCGCGAGATGTCAAGGAGTCGGGGGGAGATGCGGGGCCAGACGGCCCGAGCCGCCCAGGGCCTTGCCTCTTCTTTGTCCTGGGGGAGTGGCCGTCCCCACGCACGGGTTCTTGCGTCCCTCCGGCCCGTGTGTTATCGAGCCGACCCGAGGCAATGGGTGCCCGCACAGCGAGCGCCGTCAAGGCGGGGCCGTGGCCTCAAGGGACCGGGAGAAACCTGGGGAGGGCCTGCCCCATCAGACCGACGGCCAAGTCTTGGTTTCGGCGCAGGATACGCACGCCAACTCTCAAGCCCTGCAGCTGCCTGGCCAGTCCTTGAACGTCATCGGCTGCGCCAAAGGTCGATCGCTCAATGAGAATCACGGAGATCTCCAAACCGCGGCTGCGAAGAATCTGTGCCGCCAGGCTGATCTTCAGATCGCCCGAAGGAGAGATGAGCACTACGGCCGCTCCGCGTGGAAAGCCATTGGCTTCCAGACGGATCACATCCCCGGCCGCCAGCGTACCCTCCGCCTGAACCGCAGAGAGCACTTGCATGATTCGCATGCGCTGGCGCTCTCCCCGATCGGGTTGAATCGCCTCACGTTCGGGGCCATAAGTGAGGAGGCCGACGGAGCGATCGTGGCGCAGAAAGTACTGTGCCAGAGAGGCGGCTGCCGCGATTCCGTATTCCTCGGTTGCGCTGGGCAGGCGAAAGAGGCGGTGCTTGAGCCAGAAGGGCGCGCCTTTGTCCTCGGGCTCTTCCTGCTCGGGGAGCGAACAATGGACCTCTCGGTGCTCATCCAGGTAGATCCAGACCTCAGACTTGGGATCCAGTTCGAATTCTTTGGAAATGAGATGCCCGCGGCGGGCGGTCGAGGGCCAGTGAATCCGGCTGAGCGAATCACCCGGGGCATAATCTCGCACGCCAGCCGCACTCGGCGTGACGGCCGACGTCTTGCGCTGAACCGAGGCCCCACCCGAAAGCTGGCTGGGGCCGAGGTAGACGACCGGGAGATTCACCACGTACGGCTGGACCAGCAACTGGGAGGTCTTTGAGAATCTTGCCTCGGCCTGGAAAATGCCGAAGGGGTCCACGACCCGCGCCGTGAGAGGTCCGAGGCGGAACCGGCCGCGTCTTCGACAAAGCGTGCGCACGACCCATTGCCTCGCTCGCCCGCCCCCCAGGCCGGTGATCACGGTTGAGGCCCGATGGTCGGGGAGGGTGGACTCATCCCACAGCTCAACCCAGAAGTGAGGCCAGCGGCTGTGATTTTCCAGGGCGAAGCGCTCTTCGAGGATCAGGCCCACGCGGCTCTCCGGACTGCGGAGTTCCCGACGGAGCACCAGGCCGCGCAGACCCATGCGAACCCACAACCAGCTCACCGCGAGCAGACCTGCCCACAGGTAGGCCACGCCAAAGAAAATGGAGGAACCGGTTTGGAAAGCCGCCAGCAAGCAGGCGGCCAACAGCACCAAGACGATTCGTCGGCGGATCGTGATCGCCTTCCGCCGGTCCGCGGGAGTATGGGGAGGCGGCGATCCCGCCGATCGCGCTTGCGACTCAGGCATGGGGGTTAGACGGGCCGCCTCAGATCGCCTCCTGGAACCGCCACGGAGCCGAGGATCTCTTGCAGAACCGCGGCGGGCGTTGTTCCTTCCAGGCGCGCTGAAGGCTCCAGCAGCAAACGGTGAGCCAGCACGGGAATGGCGAGGGCCTTCACGTCGTCGGGAGTCACATAGTCCCGGCCTCGGGTCGCGGCGCGCGCCTGTGAGGTGCGCATCAAACCCAGGCTGCCCCGCGGACTGGCACCCAGATAGACATCGCTGTACCGACGGGTGTTGTTCACCAGGTCCACAATGTAGTGTTTGACGAGCGGATCGACATAGACCTCGCGCACAGCCATTTGGGCGTCGACAAACTCTCGCGCGTCGGTCACCTGTTGCAGGGTTTCGATGGGGTGGTGAAGCTGTTGGCTCTCGAGGATCCGGACTTCCTCGCTGAGAATAGGGTATCCCAAGCGAATCCGCATGAGGAAGCGATCCAGCTGAGCCTCGGGCAATGGAAAGGTCCCCTCGTACTCAATGGGGTTTTGAGTCGCTAGGACCAGGAAGGGTTCCGGCAGGCGGTGGGTGACGCCGTCCACCGTCACCTGACGTTCATCCATGGCCTCAAGCAAAGCGGCCTGGGTCTTCGGCGTGGCACGATTGATCTCATCGGCCAGGACAATCTGGGCCAGGATCGGTCCGGAGCGAAACTCGAACTCACGAGACTGCTGGTTAAAGATCGAAACGCCGGTGACATCGCTGGGAAGCATGTCTGGCGTGAACTGGATACGGCTGAAGGAGCCTCCCAGGGAGACTGCCAAGCTCCTAGCAAGCATCGTCTTGCCTACGCCCGGCACGTCCTCAATGAGCAGATGGCCTTGCGACAGCATCCCGATCAAGGCCAACTCCACCTCCGTGCGCTTGCCGATAATGACCCTTCCAACGTTTTCAACGAGGCGATCAGCGATCGGCTGGATGCGTTCGAGCATCTCTCATCCCACGATGAAAGCCAAATAGGCGAGCCCGACCCATGCGTACCGAAGGATTGACCGCCTCGCTTGGCGGGCCGCCTGCAGAAGTCCGGCCAATATCATACCGGATGCGAGGCGAGTGATCCCCAGAGGCTCGCGGAAGGTCGAGAACGGAGCCAACGCGAGGGCCAGCGCGGAAGCAAAAAGAAACAGGGATTCCAAGGTAGCCTGCTTCCGGAGCCACTGTCTCAGGGGGGAGAGGATCCCCCACACGGCTGGCACGAGAATGCCGGGAGCGTAGACGGCGGCCAACACTGCCAGGACCAGGGAGCCGGACTGCCCTGCCCGCAAGAGTCCGAGGAAAGGCACGAGTTCAAAGGGCGTCCCCTGGGCCCCCCCGCTCCCGATTCCGAATGATCCGAAGACCAGGTAGAGCCAGACCTGGAAAACCGCAAAAGGGACGGCTGGCAAGAGCCGTCGCAGAAACGCCCTCGATTGGCCTGTGGCGACCCATCCCCATATTGCCCACGCCAGAAGGAAGACCAAGGTTGTTTCCTTCGCAAAGGCGGCAAGGGCAAACAGAAGACCCGAACCCGCGGGCAGGCCTCGGTCGTCCAAGAGGACAGCCAGGGCGACCAGGGCGAATGCCAGTGGCTCGCTCAGATCGGTGCGCAGGCTGCCGAGCAGGCCCACCCAGAGGCCAAAGGGGATCGAGTGCCACGGGCTCGCACCTCGATTCCGAAGCAGTTCCGAGGTCAGCAGTGTGGCCACCGCCACGGAGACCAGGTTTATCCCCAGAAGTGCCCAGGGGAGAATCGTGGGGTTTGCGCCCGACACGACCCGGGCCAGCAAGGGATAGAGAATCCGCTGGTAGCGGTAGGCGGGGACGTCCAGCCGCGAGGCCACGAACTGCGGCCGAGGGTCGAGCGCGATGAAATAGTTGAATTGGCCGTCGTATCCTTCGCTGCCATTCGCCTGACCGAGAGCGTACCGGCTGCCCAGGTCGGCGAACACCCTCGGGTCCCAATTCGCTCGAGAAAGAACCCAGACGGCATACCCCGCGCTCAGAAGCAAGACCAGGAAGGCCGGGAGGACCCGCGCGGCGAACCGGCCGGGGATGAGGCTCGGCTGGGCCGACCTCGCAGAGCTAGCCATGCCCAGCCTCCCTGCGCCGGAATCGCCCTCTCAGCCCCAGGCCAGCCAGGGCTGCCAACGTCGCGGCCGACAGCAACGCTCCCCCCCAGAAAGACCAGGGTCGATAACGGAATTCCACCTGGTGATCACCCGGAGGGACCTGGACCGCGCGGAAGGCGTAATCGGCCCGCAAGAGAGGGGCCCAGGCCCCGTCGAGAGTTACCTGCCACCCTGGGTAGTAGGCGTCGGAAAGGACCAGATAGCCCGTGCCCTGGGAGTGGATCCAGAGCTGGAGGGCATCCCCCCCCTGGGTCGCGATCTTTTCCACCTGGGGGGGCTGGGCACACTGCGGTGCTGCCTTGCCCTTTCCAACCTCCAGGATCACCTCTCGGAAGGGATCGAAGCCGGGGGAAAGGACGGCCTGTAGGGCCTGCCCCCCCTCCACAACCCATTGAGCAGAGCAAACGCCCCAGGCCCGCTCCGGTTCCGTACCCACCTTCTTCCATCCGCCGGAGTCGAGTAGCAGACCGACGTCCATCATGGCCCAGAGTTTCTGCTGCGCCGCTGGTTGGAGCCTTTCGGTCTCAGCCAGCAATTCCGATGTCCTGGCTGGAACCAGAGGATCGAAATTGTTGGCCGATGAAATCCCGTCGATCAGCGACACATTCGGTAATTCGCTTTCCCGAACTTGCATCCAGTCCGAGGTGCCCTGAAAAGTGTCAAATCGGAAGAAACGCTCATACATAGTTTGATACGCGGCTTGGGAGAGCAGATAGTATCGATGTCCCCCAAGTTCGCTGGCGAGCGTGAGAGCGGACGGGTTGGCCGCTGAATACAGGCGCGAGCTCGTGGAAGGCACCAATCCGTAGTCGGCCCAAACTAGGTCAGCGGAGATCAGAAGGATAGCAACCATGCTCCCGATGGGGAGGAGAGGCGACCGGGGGTCCTGGGGGCGAACCGGATCGCCCTCCTTCCGCACCGCGAGAAGCCAGAGCAGGCAGGAGGCAGCCCCCAGAACTCCAAGCCGAAAGAAGGCGGTGATGAGGGTCGACCTCACCGGAGTGATCGCCGCGGCTGCCGCGCAGCCGAGGAGGACGGCAATCGAAGTAACGAGCAGCCTCCGGGCCCAGACGGCGCGGGGGCCCTCCGCACGCCGCCAGGCCATGGCACCTTCCCCGGAGAGCAGCGCCAGGGCAAACACGGCCCAGATCATCATGCGGGTTGGTGCTTGGAACAGATTGAAGGTGGGCACCCACCGAAACAGGAGAAGAAACACTGGGGATTGTTGGCCTATGGCGAGGACCAGGCTAACCGGGAGCAGGAGGGCAAGGAAGCCGTGGGGCAGGTCAGCGACTCGACATGGAGAGCCCAGGCGTCTCTTCCACCACCCGACCAGGGCGTACCCAGCAAGCAGGCACGGCAACACCCCGATGTAGATTGCATCCTCCCAGTAGTTGCCATATCCCCAGTAGTCCCCGTTCACCGGGTTTCCAAACAGGTTGGGCATCAAGAGAGTGAGAAGGTGCCAGGGCCAGAACGAGTAGGTCAATCCAATCGAAACGTCGATTCCCCCTGCTCGCTGTGATTGGAGCAGGTACTCGAAAGTAGGGAGCAACTGCGCGGCGGAAAGAAGTACGGCCAGGCCGGAACCAAGCGCCAGACGACCGAGGGCATTCGCGCGTCGGCTCCAGCTCCATCTTGGCTCCAGCGATCTGGCCGTGATCCACCCGGCCAGCAGGAGCCAGGTGTACCAGGTCGTCTGCAGGTGGCCAGCGAGGATCTGCAGGGCAAGGAGCACACCGAGGATGGTCGCACTCCCCTGTTCCTCGCGCACCAGCCTCTCTCCTGCCAGGATGATCCACGGAAGCCAAGCTAGCGCGGCGTTAATGCTCAGGAATCCCGCCCGAGCCACGGGGTACGCCGAGAGCGCGAAGGCCAATCCTGCAACGGCCTGTCCAAAAGAATCGATGCCGAGCCGCCGGGCGAGCCTAATCATCCCCCACCCGCCCAGGACGATGTGAGCTGCCAGGAGCCAGCCTTGAGCGTGGTCCAGCGGGAGCACGAACAATAGCCAATTGGGGGGATACAGCAAGGCCGATTGCGCGTTTGCCAAAAGTGGTGCACCCATCCCCAGATAGGGGTCCCACAAGGGCAGCTCCCCTTGGGCCACCAGCTGGCGAGCGAGGAATCGCCATGGGTAGAACTGGAGAAGCGGGACGCCCCAAAAGATGACCTGGCCGGCGAAGAGAAGGCGCCAGAAAAGGAGCATGGCAGCGGCCAGTACAACCAAGAGAGGAAGCTTAGAGATGAGGGTTTCTCTATGCATGGGTTAGGGCGAGCTGCCTCGCGGATCGGCACAGTCCGTCCCGTCAGAGCGAGAGACTGCCTCTACGGGCCGGAGGCCGCCTTCACCTGATACACTTGCCAGTCGGAGGCTTGGAACCGCAAAGTGAGACCGCTCAGACGGGCGAGATCGTTTTCCAGTGATTGCGACCGCTCGGATGGCCCAAGGATAACCCAACCGGCGCTGGTCTTGTCAAGAATCTCCTGGCGGATGGAGTCCGTGCTCCCCGGGGCGAAGAAGGCGTTGACGGACTGGAGCTTCTCTTGGAGATAAAGGGTTTCCGGCCCGTGCCCAATGTAGGGGATGAGATCAGTGTAGGCCGGCACAGCATTTCCTGTGTCAAAAGAGCAAAGGACCACGCTCCTTGGGTCGGCATTCTGATCGAGCCAGTTCAAGATGCCTACCTCGGACGCCGGAAGGAATCCTGGGGAGGCAGGTTGCAGCGCGTTGCGGATCGACCCGACATACACGAGAACGGTGGCAGGAAGGCTCAGGGTCACGAGGAGAATCCGCAATAGCCTGGGGAACCCACGCGGCATACGCGGTTCGAGAAACTCATAGCCTCCCAGCGCCAGGGCCAGTAGGGCGACGAAAAAACCGTCCGCCAGTCGACGCTGAAGATTGATCGGGAAGTAGACCAGCGCCGGAAAAACCAGAAGCCAACCAACGAGCAGGACTCCACCCGCCTCCCTGCGGCGCACCACGGCGAAGAACCCAGGAATGGCAAACAAGAGAAGCAGGCCGTAGGAAATCAAGTACTCCACCGCCGGAGGAGAGGGCAGGAGATTCTGTGAGGTCCATTGACGCAGGACGGGATCCAAATTGAACGCGGCCGCTGAGTAGACCACGGGTACAAAGGACAAACTCACGGCACGGGCCGCGTGGCCGAAGGCGAGCTGCAATTGAGATGGCCGGGCCCGCAGCCAGGAGGAGCCCGGTGTCAGTCTCCGGCCTCGAAGGCCAATGCGATCTGCGATCGCAATCAGCGCCACGTAGGCAGCCATGACCGCCCAGGCGATGGGCACGGTCAGTGGCTGAAAAAGCCAAGCGCCCAGCAGTGCCGCTCCGGCTTTCCAGCCCCCGCCGCGGTCTGCCGATAGCGCGCCCCGCAGAAAGAAGATGAGGCTGAGCAAAAGGAGCGCATGGGCCGCTGCCAGATGAGGGGCGGTGAAAGCTTCGAGAAAGCCGAAGGACTCGGGGGAGTAGAACTCGAGCGGCATGCTGGTCCAGGAGGTCATGCTTCCTGACGCGAACTGAACCCAGCCCAATCCTCCCCCCAGGGTGGCCAAAAGGAGGCCTAGCCTTCGAAGCGAAATGTCCGCCACGAACATCGCCAGAAACCGATAGGTCACAAAAATCATTCCTGCGGCGGCGGCCAGTCGCGCTAGGTGGAAGAGGGCGATGAGTTGCAGGTGAAGGGCGGGAGGTGCGGCCAGTTTGCCCAGCAGCAGGTAGGGGAGATAGATCAGGGCGCCGCGCTGAGGCTCGCTGGTGTACGCCAGCCGATATAGCCAGGCACCGTCTGAACCCTGCCGCATCTTGGCGATATAGGAGTTGCCATCCTCCACGCCAACGAGGAACCCAGAGAATCGCCACTGGGTGCCCTCCCGGGAGAATCCAAGAGCATAGGGCAGCAGCAAAAGGAAGAGCGCGATGATCGTGAAGATCGTGACCCAGCGCCACTCGCGACGGCTCACCTGACCCATCGCTGTGCTCCCAAATAGGCCAGGATGGTTAGAGCGGTGATCCCGAGGCCGATCCAGAGGGTCGGCGGTGAAAACTCCCAATCCACCTCATGCGGCCCCGGAGCGAGCGGCAGGCCGCGAAACCAGCCCGCGATCTGCTCAATGTTCTCCTGCACTCCATCCACGTGGGCGACCCAGCCTGGATAGTAGGCTTCGCTTAGAATCAGCCAGCCCGGACCCGTGGCGCTCATCTCCAATTGGTTGGGTGTATTCCGAAACAGGATCACGGGGCGATCGGCCAAGGGCACATCCCACCGGTCCTTGGAGGCGGCGACCCAGGCTCGCGGAAGTTCAAGCTCGTTCCGGTAAATATACCTTTCCTCTGATATTTCCTGAAGCCGCAGGCCCTCGACCTGAATGGGAAAGGCGGTCACAACGTACCGCACGTTGAGCTCCCCGAGCCGAAATGGGTCCGGGATGGCCTGCGAGTTGTCTCGATCGGGATCGCCGCTGGAGAAGGGGGGCAGGGTCACGCTGTACCCTGTGCTCGCCACCCCCGAGGCCTGGGACACCACTTCAACGGTTGATCGGAGTTGAAGAGGATCGATTCCATCCACAAGCTGAAGCCCCTTCTGGGCCGCGCTTGGCTGAGGAAGGCTGTACGAAGGCGAGTAGGTACGAAAAGGGCCCGGGTTCTGGTCCATTCCACCCCGGAGCGCCTGGGCCGTCTCTGGGGCGGTGGGAGCAGGTCGAACATCCAGAAAGGAGACATCCACCCGCGCCAAGTCCAGAATCCCCAGGAGGGCAAGGAGCGTCAAGGCGACCGGTCCTCGGAGTCCGAAGGCGGATCGCGCGAGAATCACCAGGCCGAGTCCAAGGGCAACCAGTCCGGTGACCCAGTCTGCCCGCGCGGGCTGAAAGAGGGAGAATCCAACCAAGCCGAGGCCCGCGCCCATCAGAACAGCGCCGACCACCCCACCCAGCCTCTGAGGATGGTGCCCATCCGCCGATTGCCAGACCTCCACTCCTCTGGCTGCCATCAGGGCCAGCGCCAAATCGGCCAAGAACAGGAACCGGGCGGGGACTCGCAAGAGGCTCAGGCCGGGCAGAATGTGGGTCACCAGGGGAAAGAGGGGCGTGTTCTCTCCCAGCGCCATGACCAGGGCTCCCAGAAAAACCCCGGGCCAGAACCAACCCGATTTCTTTCCGGCGACTGAGAACAGTGCGAGGGCAAGAATGGCCAGCCCGGGATAGGTGACCCATTCGGCGAATCCACCGAGGTTGGGAAGGACTAGGCCGGCTAGGTATCTCAGGGGGAGTGAGTAGGCGGACGATTCGCTGGGGCCCAGGCTGACCCTTGTCGAGAGTGATACGAACTGAATCAGCGGAAGAGCAAGACACGCCGCGAGACCGGCAGCCGTCAAGGCAGCAAGGCCTCCGGCCGACAGCACGAACCGCGCAGATTTTCGTGAGCTCCATGCGGTCCGCAGCCCATAGGCGAGAGCCAGCAGGCCAGCGGGGTAGGCCCAGCGCGAGTCCACCAGGAAGATGATGCCGAGGAGCAGGCCCGCCGTGGCCATTTTGCGGTAGGACTGGAGTTGCACGGCCCGCCGAAGGGCAATCAGCAGCCAGGGAGTCCAACACACGGCCAGGACCAGAGTGAGGTGGCCCGAGCCCACGTGTGCGGTTAGCTCGGGCATTCCACCAAAGGCGATCCCTGCGATCAGGCTGGAGCTGACCGCCAACCCCTCCTCCCTTGCCAAGCGGAAAGCTCCGACGCCAGCCCACACGAGATGGAGATAGAAGAGCAGATTGAAGGCGAAGGGCAGGGGGAGAAAAATGGCAAGCCAGAGGAGTGGATACCACAATCCCGAGAGGGGGTCGGCGGCGAAGGGAGTTCCAGCCAGGATCTGAGGGTTCCAAAGCGGCACCTGGCCCCAGGAGAACAATGAACTGCGCAGAAGAATGGCGTTGGGCCAGTGAGTGATCGCGAGATCCGTGAACGGACTTCCTGGGGGATAGGCGAGACTGTTGGGATGAAGGGTGAGAGGCAAGAGCCACAGTGCGGGGAGCACCAGAAAGAGCCAGAACGGGGACCGCAGCCTGCTCATGGACCGGCCTGTAGGCGCGTCGCGTAGACTGTCACGGTCTGGCTACTGAAGACGCTGGTCAGACCGGAGGCCAGAAGGGGGCCGAGCTTTCTTTCCCGGGGGCCATAGAAGATATAGTTGATTCTTTGTTCCCGCACAAACGCTCCCTGGTCATCCTCGCTCATACGAGTGAAGAACGCTTCGACGTTCTGGCGCATCTCTGCGGCGTGCGGAGTCTCAAACGGGTGGCCGTAGAGGACCTTCATGCCCGTGCGGCCTGGAATGAAACTGCCCATCTCCGGGGAGGCGACCACTACCGCCTCCGGATTGGCCCTGGATTCCAGGAATTCAAGCGCGTGGCTTTCGTCCCGGGTCAGGTAGAGAGAGGGATCATGCGCGATCACTCCGTGTGAGAGCGCGGCTAGGACGATGAGATTACTTGGGATCAGGAGGGCGAATGCGCCGGTCAGGCGAAGGGAGGGGAATCGGCTGGACCTGATCCAGCCTGCCAAGACCGGTCCCGCAAGCCCTGCCAGTGGAAAGAACCATCCCCCCATCAGCCTGCGCTGAAGCGCGAATGGAAGGTAAATCAGGAAAGCCGTCAGGATGGCCCAAAGACCGAGTATGAGCAAGTTGCTATCCGTCCCTTGCAAAGCACCATCCGCCTGCCAGCGTCTCAGCAGGGCGACGATTCCGATTCCCGCAAGCAGCCCGGGAAGTCCAAGGGCCAGAGCCACGTCCCAAGGCGCAGGCGTCGGTGTCTGGTTCTGTGCGGCCCAAATTGCAAGTTGAGGTTGGTGGCTCGTCGCCCAGGCGTAGTAGGCAGCCCAAGGTGCGGATCCCAGTGCGGCCGCCGTGAGGCCTAGGCATGATTCCCGAGCCCTTGAAGCGTCGCCGAACTGGAATTGAAGCAGGGACCAAACGGCGAGCGCCAACCCGGCGGGCAGGATCATAAAGGGTTGCAGCGAGGCCAGCGCGAAGCTGAGCGCCGCAATGGTGACGGCTTTGCCCAACCCGCGCCACTCGGGGAAGAGTGCCACGAGCATCACCACCCAGAGCAACAAGGCCAGCGCAAGGGGAAAGTGCGCGCTCGACAGGATGGCCAAGAAGGGAACATACTCTGCCACCCAAAGGTCCGCGGGAAAAGCTCCCAGAGGGACGGCGATCCAGCCCAAGCCTGAGCCGAGGGCCGTCATCCACCATGCAATCCGGCACTCCCGCGGGCCGAGACCAATGCGATTGTAGAAGACCCAGGCCGTATAGAGGAGAAGGGCACCCGCCAGAATTCGACTGGCGTGATAGGTCACCAGGAGCGGGAGGTGAAGGGTGCGGGCAAGATGCCCTAAGAGCAGGAAATAGCTGAAAAGGAACGTGCCTGGCCCTGGGTCGGCTGTGAAAGGAAGGGTGAACAGCCAAGATCCCTGCCAACCCTCGCGCATCTTGGCAAGGTAGCTCAGCCCGTCCAGCGGGTTGATCAGGAATCCCGCAAACTGATAGAGGGCCCCTGAGGACCGCGCAGCCCAGAGGTACGGAGCCGCACTGAACAAAGCCAGGAGGACCGACGCTACGATCAGACTTGCACCTCGCCTTGGGCGCATGGTCTAATTGTAGCCAGAGAAGCAGCACTGGGCAAAGCCGCAATTCGGATTGAGTTCCGTCTCGCAGATCCCGGTTTGGGGCTCCCGGCACCCCGGGGACGGCTTTCCAAGGGATCCGAGTTGAGAAAGACGGCGGACCAGACTCCAGGCTCTTCCAAGCCGGAGCGGAGGATAACCCATGCCCAAATACGCCGCAGCTATTGATCAAGGAACCACCAGCACCCGCTTCATGGTTTTCAACCATTCCGGACAGGTGATCGCCTCGGCGCAGAAGGAGCATGAGCAGATCTACCCAAAGCCCGGGTGGGTCGAGCACGCTCCGCTCGAGATCTGGCAGCGGACGCGTGAGGTCATTCGCCTGGGGCTTGAAAAAGGGGGAGTCTCCCCCAGCGATATTGCAGGGGTGGGGATCACAAACCAAAGGGAGACGACGGTCATCTGGAACCGACGCACAGGCCAACCCTATGGGAATGCGATCGTCTGGCAGGACACACGCACGGATGTGATCTGCAATGAGCTCGCGCGAGACGGCGGCCAAGAGCGCTTCCGGGCGAAGACAGGCCTGCCCCTCGCAACCTATTTCTCCGCGCCCAAGATCAAGTGGATGTTGGACGCCATACCCGGCTTGCGGGCGGATGCGGAGAAGGGTGAGGCCCTCTTTGGGAATATCGACAGCTGGCTGATTTGGTGGCTGACCGGGGGGCCGAGCGGGGGGGTACACGTTACGGATGTCACCAATGCCAGCCGGACCCTCCTGATGGACCTGGCTCGCCTGGATTGGGACGAGGGAATTCTGGGTGCGTTCCAAATCCCTCGTGCGATGTTGCCTCAAATTCGTGCCTCCTCCGACCCCCAGTTCTATGGGATGACTCAGGTGGATGGTCCGCTGGCTGCGGCCATCCCGGTTTGCGGCGATCTGGGTGATCAACAAGCCGCCCTGGTCGGTCAGACCTGCTTCGATTCGGGAGAAGCCAAGAGTACGTACGGCACGGGCTGTTTCATGCTGCTCAACACGGGCGCCCGGCCCGTTGCCTCGAGAAGTGGGCTGATCACAACGGTCGCCTACCAACTGGGTGATTCGCCTGCAGTGTATTGCTTGGAGGGATCCATCGCGATCACGGGAGCCCTGGTGCAGTGGTTGCGGGACAATTTGGGCATCATCGAGAAATCCTCCGACATCGAGGAGCTGGCCGGATCCGTCGAGGACAATGGAGGGATCTATTTCGTGCCTGCTTTTTCAGGATTGTTCGCGCCCCGCTGGCGATCGGATGCCCGTGGAGTGATTGTGGGTCTCACCCGCTACGTCAACCGCGGGCACATCGCCCGTGCCGCCCTTGAGGCGACGGCCTACCAAATCCGCGAGGTGCGGGATGCCATGGAAAAGGACTCTGGGGTGAAGCTCACGACCCTGAAGGTCGATGGCGGAATGGTCGTGAACAACCTGCTCATGCAGTTCCAGGCAGACCTGCTTGGGGTGCGGGTAGTTCGTCCCAGGGTTGCGGAGACGACCAGCCTGGGCGCGGCCTATGCGGCCGGTCTGGCTACGGGCTTCTGGCGGGAACTGGAAGACCTGCGGAGGAACTGGGGAAAAGATCGGGAGTGGACCCCGAAAATGGAACCGGGTGAGCGGGAACAACTTTATGCCGGGTGGAACAAAGCGGTTGAGCGAACATACAACTGGGTGGGGTCCTAAGAGCCCTTGTCCAAGGGATCTTTTGCCTTCGAGTTGATCGGGGGCGAAAGGTTTCGTCCTGCTCTAGTTCCTCTGCATCTCCTGCAGAGTCTGGATGCGAAGGCCAGTCCGGGGCGGCACGGGTCTTCCCCGCGCCTCATGAGTTCCTAGGATGACCCCCTCCGCCTAGCCGGGAGCGACCCGCAGGGCGTGGGCTCATGGCAGCCAGGATCCTACAGTGCCGTCTCACCGCCGCTGAGGAAGAAGATCTCTCCGGTCGCAAAAGCGGACTCTTCACTTGCCAGATAGACAGCCAGAGGCCCGATCTCCTCAGGTCGACCGACGCGGCGCAGAGGGATCCGCCGCACGATTTTGGGCCCGATGGACGGATCGTCAAGCGCGACCGCGTTCATCTCCGTTCGGAAGTACCCCGGAGCAATGGCGTTCACGCGAACCCCAAACCTTGCCAGCTCTAGGGCGAGGGTCTTGGTCAAAGCGATCACTCCCCCTTTGCTGGCGGCATAGGCCCCCAGACCCGGCGGCCCCTTGACCCCCGCGACCGAGGCGATGTTGATAATGTTTCCGGCACCTTGGTTCATCATGAGCCGGCCCACCTCGCGACAGGCATAGAAGGTGCCATTCAGGTTGGTTTCGAGAATCCAATTCCATGTCTCATCGGGGGTGTCGACCAGCCTTTGTGTCCAACCCACCCCTGCGCTGTTCACCAGGAGGTCGATATGGCCCAAGGAGGTCAGCGCTGCGCCGACCATATCCTTCACAGATCCACTTTGGCGAACGTCCGCTTCCAGCGGGAAGGCCTTTTGACCGAGGGACCGTATTGACTCGGCAACCTCCTCGAGCTGCGGCTGTGTGCGACTCGCGATCGCCACATCCGCTCCCTCGGCGGCAAATGCCAGAGCGATGGCCCGACCCAAGCCGCGTCCTCCTCCGATGACAAGCGCTTGTTTTCCCGAAAGACGTCCCATGGCGTGCCTCCCGAGCCGTTCCTGTCTGGCTCCGCGTTAGGATTCTAGTCCCTGGATGGAGATCGAGGAGTCTCCGAAGCCGACGTGGTACTGGGCGCCGGCGGACTCCTGGGGATCAAGTTTCCCAGCTTTAGGCCCATCGACAAGGCACCCAGGGGCAGGAGATTGCGCTTCTGGACCAAGAGGATGCCGGCCACGGCGACCCCGATTCCGAGGTATTGGATTGTGCTGAGATTCTCGCTCAGCACAAGCCGGGCGAACAATGCCGTGGCGAACGGGGAGAGGCCCAGCATTACATTCATCTCGATTGCCGACAGTCTCTGCAAGGCGTGGTTGTAAAGCAGATAGGCCAGGGCCGTACTGGCTGTGGCGAGCCAGAGCACAATTGCCAGCAGAGGAAGGGAGAGGGAGGGGATCCCCTCCAAAGGGAATAACGGCGCAGATCAGCGCCCCTCCACCGAAGCCGAGGGGGATGGCGGTGAGGGCGAGCGAATCGATCCTCTGACTGCGTGCGAGCTCGCGCCCAAGGAGGCCGAAGAACGCAAATGCGACCAGACCGATGGCGACCAAGCCCAGCCCCAAGGGAGCTCCGAGTCCGATTCCCCGCCAGAAGAAAAGAAGGGCGCCCGACATGCTGATGAGGATTCCGGCTAGCTGAACCGGGGCGGCGATCTCTCAAAGCCGGATTACGCTTCCGACCAAGATCAGGATGGGCAGGATGCCCATCAGAAAAGACAACGTTGTGGGAGGGAGGTACTCCAAAGACTAGAAGAAGGCACCATTTCAAACAGCATAGGCGCTCAGACCAAAGGCTGCGAGTTGGATCCACAGATTTCGGTCCAGAGAGCGTGGCGCCCGTGGTCTGCTCAGGAGAAAAGGCAGGAGGACCAGAAAGGCAGCGAAGTACCTCAGGCCGGCGAGTGTGATCGGCCCGACGAAGCGAAGGCCGACCTTGACAAAGACGAACGATGACCCCCCAAATGGAAACGGCGGCAAGGGACTCCGCCAATGCCTGGGCAACGGACGGAACGCGGGAGGACTGGATCGGTGGCATGCGGGAGAATCCGGGAAGGCGGATCGGTTACTCCCGGATCATGATAAGCATCATCTTGAACGTGCTGTGAGCGCGCAGGGCATGCGGCTGATTGGCTGGGAGCTCAAGCAGCTCGCCGTCATGGACCTCGTGAGGTTTTCCGGAGATGCGCACTTCGGCTTCCCCCCGCAGAGCGTATAGAAGAGCGCCATAAGGGGCGGTGTGCTCGCTGAGTTCCTCCCCCGAATCAAAGGCGAACAGGGTCACCGTCCCGCTGGCTTTCTTGACCAGCGTCCGGCTAACCACGGCGCCCGACTGCACCTCCACCAGACCGAGGGCCAGGGTAGGGTGATCCAGAGCACCTGTTTGAGAGGCTGAAGAAGCCATGTCTTGCCCTTTCTTAGCGGCCCACCGCGGTTGGGGAGCACAGCCTCCCCGACTACGTGGCGAGCCATCGGAGGCATGCCCCTCAAGGACCGGACGCCTCTTCGGGCTGCCCATCTGGACTCACCTCCCATTGCGACCGGGTCCATCCCTGTCCGCCCTGGAAACCGCCCGCATCCTCATCTTCCGGGGTGAGTACGATCACGGGGATGATGCGCCCGGGAGCACGACGTGCGTAAGCGGCGAAGCCCCGGTAGGCATGAGTTGCCTTGGCCCAGTAGGCTTCGCGCTCCTCCCCCGAAGCTTCTCGAGCACGGTACGAACGTTTGAGTCGGCCGAGGGCAATCAAGGCGTGGGGATGACGCCGGAGGTTGTAGTACCAGCCCGGGTGATGGAGGCGCCCGTAGCTGGACGCAATGAGCACGATGCGCTTTCCATCTTGCAGTGCCAGCAGAGGGGTGGTCCGAGGCCGCCCGGTTCTCGCTCCGATGGTCGTCACGATAATCACCGGGAGCCCCGTGAGCCAGCGGGTTAATGAATGGCGACCTGCGGATAGACGCAGGAGCGGAACATCGACGAGGTGAAGAGTCCGCGCCAGGACCGCGGACGCGGGTCGCGAAGCCGCGGCTCGTTGAATCAGGCGCTGCCACCCAGGTGCCGAAGGAGCCGTGCGGTCCAGTCCAGGAATGCTCGAGGCCTCCAGCTTGGTTCCGACCTGTCGTCGAGACAGCATAGCACAGAACGGCAGCGGCAGTTACTCCCCGCCCGCTTGCGAACGATTTTCGTCGGTAAGGGAGCGAGCCAGTTCTTTGCGGTGGTTGCGGAGGTGGGCTTCGACTCGGAGGACTAGGGTCGACAGGGTGCGAGGCTTCGAGCCTCTCTGGATCTCGATGAGGATCGGGTCCGGATTGCAGTCCTGGCAGAGGTCCCTCAGTTCCTCATTCGCACTCCGAAACCGGTGGACCAAGCGCCGCGCGGAAGTCTTGTGATTCTCCAATACGGCCCGAGCGTTGACCTCCCGGAACCTGCCTTCCAGAGGCTCCCATGGGATCCGATGCAGACGGGAGCGTACCGGGCACATATAAGCCTCGGGGTAGAAAACGAGGTGAGCGAGCACCTCTCGAGGTCTCCAGGCCCGGCGGATCGTCCGGCCAGGGGCTTCCGCACTTCCTATCTTCTCGGCCAATCGGACTCCCTCACAGCTATACTAGGGCCGAGGAGTGTCTCTTAGCAAATTGCCGGTCTTGTCCCATTTGGTCCGACGACATACAATCAGAACCTTCAAATGGCATTTTGCCCTGTCGCAGTCTCTGCACATGCCCTAAAAGATTGTTTGAGCATCCATGCGTGTAATGATTCCACCCAGCCGTCTTGGCTCTAAACATGGAACGGCTGGGTGGATGATGTTCCAGCTTACTCTACATAAGCCTCTTCTCCAAACAACCCCTCGTCCAGGCCTCCAATCTCCATTTCTTCGGGCACACGCACAGGCGTGATCAGATTTACCAACCGCAGGAGTACATAAGTCAGGACAAACGAATAGGCAATCGCAACCCCGGCTCCCAGTAATTGGATCAGGAATTGGTGAACGTTGCCCTCGAGCAATCCGCTGACCTTGTTCACCGCAACCCCGGCGAAGACGCCGACCAGGATCGTCCCGAGCGCGCCGCCCACCCCATGCACTCCCCAGACATCCAACGCGTCATCCCAACCCATTCTCCCCCGCAGCTGGATCGCGCCATAGCAGACAAAGGCGCAAATAATGCCAATAACAGCCGCGGCCCATGGCTGAACGTAACCGGCTGCCGGTGTGATCGTTGCCAGTCCGACAACCGCTCCGGTCATGGCCCCGACCATATTGGGCTTTCCTTCACGGACCCAATCTATGATCATCCAGGTGATCATCGCCACCGAAGCAGCAACGTCAGTGTTAACAAAAGCCACGGCCGCCAATCCATTCGATCCCAGCGCGCTGCCGCCATTGAAGCCGAACCAGCCAAACCACAATAAAGCCGCCCCGAGCGCGACATACGTGACATTGTGCGGCGCGAGTTTTTCCCCCTTCTTGATCTTCCGTTTACCAATGACCAGAATGGACGCCAGCGCGGCAAATCCAGCGCTGGTATGCACCACCATCCCTCCGGCGAAGTCCGCAACGCCCATTTGTGCCAGGAAGCCGCCGCCCCAAACCCAGTGAGCTATGGGCGCGTAAACAAGAAGGCTCCATAAGACCAGAAAAATCAGATAGCTCTTGAAGCTGACCCGGTCAGCGAAAGCGCCAGTAATCAAGGCCGGAGTAATGATCGCAAACATTTCCTGGAAGACAAAATACGCCAAAAGCGGCAGCGTCTGCGTGGAACCCGGAACCTGCATGGTAGCAGAAGACACGCCTTGCAAGCCAAAGTATTGGAACGGATTCCCAATGAGGCCGCCAATGTCTTTACCGTGCATCAGGCTGAATCCGACAAGGACCCAGATGATTGTGACGATACCCATCGAGACAAAACTTTGCATCATGATGGTCAGCACGTTCTTGCGGCGGACAAGCCCCCCGTAAAAGAAGGCCAATCCCGGCGTCATAAGCATGACCAGTGCTGCGCTGACCAGCACCAGGGCAGTAGCCCCAGTATCTATATTATTCATCTTGATTTCTCCTTGTTGTGTTGGACAACTGGTGAGAACAAATGACCCCATTTGAAGCAAAGGAATCTGGATCAACATTTGCTTATAAGGCCACCTCCTTGACACATTCTTGACGGGGACCAGAAAGATAAAGCGCTGGCCTGCCCGTTTGGGCTCTGACCAGCACCTTGTGGTAGCCACTTCAGGGTATCGTTTCTGCAACTAGGATTCATTGCAGCGATTCCCAGTTCACTTGCACCATGATATTGTGCGCGGGCCGATTCTATACCGTTTCATTGAAATGCAAGGGCGCTGACCCCAGAATCTTGGACAACCCGGTGATGTGGAGTTGACGTCTTCGGAAGCTGGGGTAGGCCCTGGCCTGAATGCCAGGAAAGGCTGCGGCCAGGGCTGCTCAGGGAGGAGCCATTGCCTATAAGCAAGAAGCAGTACTCGCCTAAGTTGAAGTTCCGGGTTGTGCTGGTGTGAAGTCGGCCTTGCCCACTTCCGCTCGCTTCCGCCGGGCAGCTTAGCTCGAGGCCGTTGGGCGGCACAGAAGGAGTCGATGGCTCTTACAAGGCGAAAGCCAACTCCCTTTGAGACCATCCTGGGGGCGTTCACACTCCAGGATGTGGCTGAGCCCTTCCGTCTAACCCTAGACGCCGACACACCGTATGGGGAGGCCGAACCACAGTTCATATTGATAGAGCCTGATGTAGTCCCCGTTGAGCAAGGTGAACGTCCGCTAGGCTACCTCACCGCCGCTGAGATAAGCAAGAACAAGAAAAAAAAGGGGAAAAGAGTTCATAACCAATTCCCAAGTCCTCCCAAGTAATCTTCACGGGTTCGACTCCATTTCTAGAATTCCCAACAATCCATGACCTCCAAGAGTGGGGGCATCAAATCTTGGGTTTGTCGCGGCACCAAAAAACCAATCTGCAATTGCCTCCAGCCAGGAACTCAATTGCGAATACTGCAATTCATCCTCTCATGCTCCAGTATTCGGACAAGAATTGAAGGGGGCAAGCGGCAATTGGGGGGAGGGGTGGGGATCCCCGGACTGGCACCCGACAGCCCAAGAGTGCACTCTTTCCAGACCCTGTAACCTATCCCGGGCGCAACTTGACTTGGCGCCCGGTGGGCCATACAATCGGACAAAATTGAATAGGCAGCGCGGGGAAGAGACTCCGAGTGAGCGGAGCACCGAAGGGGCAAGCCACAACCCGGTGCAGGTTGGGGCGAATCTCTCAGGTCCAAGGGACCCCGGGCTCGAATCCTCTGGAAAGTGTTCCTTTCACCGAAGGGGCAACCCCCTAGCGGGGGGAATCTCTCAGGTATCTGCAACAGAGGACGCGCACTGCGAAGTGCGCGTTTTTTGTTTGCTATTCTCTGTGAGGGAGGCCAGCCATGAATTTCCCAAGCCATCTGAAATACACCAAGTCGGACGAGTGGGTCGGCCTGGACGGGAAGGCCGCCACCTTGGGTATTACGGACTTCGCCCAGTCGCAGCTTTCCGACATTGTCTATGTGGAGGTGACCGCCGCCGTGGGCGCCTCCCTCAAGGGAGGAGATCCTGTGGCCTCGGTCGAGTCCGTCAAGGCGGCCTCGGAGGTCTACCTCCCGGTGTCGGGGACGATCTTGGAGGTCAATGAAGCCCTACCCTCCAACCCGGAGGTCCTCAACAAGGACCCCTACGGGGTGGCCTGGATGGTGAAGTTCACGCCAGCCGACCCAAAGGCCCTCGACGGGCTCATGGACGCGAAGGCCTACGAGGCCTATTGCGCCGGGCGCGAGCACTAGCGCCAGGGGGTGCGGGATGCCATACATTCCTCATACGGACCAAGAACGAGAGACCATGCTGGCGATGATCGGGGTCAAAACGATCGACGAGCTCTTTGCTGACGTTCCGCCGCAGGTGCGCTTCCCCAGGCTGGATCTTCCTGAGCCCCTGTCGGAAATCGAGGCGATCAGGGAGCTGCGCGATCTCTCCGAGGCGAATCTCGAGACCCAGCACACCGCCTGCTTCTTGGGTGCCGGCGCCTACAATCATTTCATCCCATCGGCGGTCCAGCATATTCTCCTGCGCGGGGAGTTCTACACTGCCTACACACCGTATCAGCCCGAGATCTCTCAGGGTACCTTGCAGGCCGTCTTCGAGTATCAAAGCCTGATTACCAATCTCACGGGGATGGAAGTCTCGAACGCTTCTCACTATGACGGCGCCACCGCGACAGCGGAGGCGGTCATCCTGGCCCTAAACCAAGTTCGCCATCGCAACAAGATACTGCTCTCGCCCAGTCTTCACCCTCAATACCGGGAGGTCGTGCGCACGTATATGCAGGGAGTGGACGTGGATATCGGGGGAGACGACCCGCCCAAGGATTTGCCCGACTTGCAAGAGCGCAGCCGCGCCGATTCCTTGGCCTCCCGGGTCGATGAGGAAACCACTCTCGTCATCGCGCAGTACCCGAATTTCTTGGGGGAGGTGGAGGACCTGACCCCGCTGGCGGATTCCGTCCACCGAAAGGGCGCGCTCTTGGCCGTAGTCACAAACCCGATCGCCTTGGGTTTGCTCAAGCCACCCGGCGAGATGGGCGCGGATGTGGTCTGTGGAGAGGGTCAGCCCTTGGGAATCCCCCTCTCCTTTGGCGGCCCTTACCTTGGTTTTTTCGCCACTCGCCAGGCTTTCGTCCATAAGATGGCGGGGCGCCTGGTGGGACAGACACAAGACGCCCAAGGAAGGCGCGGCTACGTTCTCACTCTTTCGGCACGGGAACAACACATCAAGCGTGCGCGCGCCAGCTCCAATATCTGCACCAACCAGGGGCTGATGACACTGGCGGCCGCGGTGTACTTGAGTCAGATGGGCAAGCAAGGGCTGAGGCGGGTCGCCGAACTCTGCTATCACAAGGCTCACTACGCGGCCGAACAGCTCTCCCGGGTGGCAGGTTTCAGCCTGGTCAGCCGAGGGCCGTTCTTTCACGAATTCGTCCTGCGTTGTCCCAAGCCGATTTCCGAAATCAACCGCTTTCTGTTAGAGGAGTGGGACATTTTGGGAGGCTATGACCTGGGCCGAGATTTCCCAGGTCTCAAGGACCACATGCTCGTTGCCGTAACGGAATTGAACACGCGAGAGGACATCGACAGCCTCGTTACCGCCTTGGGTGAGTTCTCGGGGAAGGGAGGCACGAAATGACGGAGCCACTGGTCTACGAGATCTCGGTTCCCGGTCGAGAGGGAGTGGCGCTTCCCACGACCGATGTCCCGGAGAGCGAGCTGCCATCCCACCTCCTGCGAGCGGATCTTCCCTTGCCCGAACTCTCGGAGGTCGACGTCGTGCGCCACTTTTTGCGTTTGTCGCAGATGAATTACGGGGTCGACAAGGGCTTCTATCCGCTGGGTTCCTGCACGATGAAGTACAACCCCAAGGTCAACGAAGACGCGGCCCGCCTGCCCGGGTTTGCTTTCAGTCATCCACTTCAGGACCCGAGCTTCTCGCAGGGCAATCTGACCTTGATGTACGAACTTCAAGAGTGGCTGAAGGAGATCTCGGGCATGGCAGGGGTCTGCCTTCAGCCCTCGGCCGGCGCGCAGGGTGAGTTCACGGGCGTGATGATCATGCGGGCCTATCACCGAAGCCGGGGCGACAACAAGCGCACCAAGATCCTCATCCCCGACTCAGCTCATGGGACCAACCCGGCCAGCACGACCATGGCCGGGCTGCAAGCCATTGAGTTGCCTTCGGATGCGCGGGGCAACCTTGACCTGGAGGCGCTGCGCGCGATCTGTGACGAGACAGTGGTAGGGCTGATGCTCACCAACCCGAACACCCTCGGCCTCTTCGACGAAAACATCGAAGAAATCGTGAAGTGCCTCCACCAGTGCGGGGCCCTCCTGTATGGGGATGGCGCGAACCTGAACGCCTTGCTGGGCATCGTCCGGCCGGGGGACACCGGATTTGACGTCCTGCATTTCAACCTGCACAAGACCTTTTCGACCCCGCACGGCGGAGGCGGCCCCGGTTCGGGACCGGTGGGAGTGGCCAAGCACCTGATAGACTTCCTGCCGACACCCATCGTGGGAATCGTCGCGCCAGGACGCGAAGAGGAACCCCCCCTGTATGGATTCGTCACGCCCAAGAGAACCATTGGGCGGGTGAAGGCTTTTCACGGAAACTTCGGGATGCTGGTCCGTGCGTACACTTACATCCGCATGCAGGGAGCCAGAGGTTTGCGGGAGGTGGCCAACCATGCTGTGCTCAACGCCAACTACCTGCGAGTGCGCCTGCGCGAGACCTATCACGTTCCCTACGATCGCCTTTGCAAGCACGAGTTCGTGGTGGAGGGCAAGTGGGAACAGGCTCCCGGGGTCCGGGCGCTGGACATCTCCAAACGTCTGATGGACTTCGGCTTTCATCCGCCTACAAACTACTTTCCTCTGATTGTGCCCGAGGCCTTGATGATCGAGCCTACCGAGACCGAGAGCAAGCAGACCCTCGACGCTTTCGCCGATGCGCTCCTGAAAATCGCCGAGGAGGCGAGAACTCAGCCCGAACTCCTTACGGGGGCACCCCACAATGCCCCGGTTTCGAGATTGGATGAGGTCCGCGCGGCCAAGCAGCTCGTGCTCTGCTGCCGGCCCGTTTCTCTGGAGGCTGGCAAAAAGGCCGCCTGAGGCGGGGGAGAATCATCCAAGGACCCGGGCGTAGGCTCGGGTCCTTGCGTTGAGTTCAGACCGTCCGGGGCCAGGGCAGGGTCATAAATTAGTCTGCCCTCAAGGAAACGACTTGGTTGATTTCCTTGAGGATGTCCGGGGCCATCGCCCTGAAATGGGTCTTGTCCCGGCTACCATCGACGGTGATCCGGGGAACCCTGGTTATGGTGTCGAGCCACTGTCCCAGGAGGCGCTCCATGATCGGGAGATCCTCCAGCTTGGCGATCTCAAAGGGTCGGCCTCTCTTGCGGTATCGCTGGGTGAGAAGGTCAAGAGGCGCGATCAGACGGAGGATGAGATCCGGGGGAGGCAAGGTCGCACGCAGGATGAGGTAAAGCCTTTCGCAAAGCGAGAACTCCGGGTCGCTCAGGTATCCCTTCGAGTGAAAGAGCCGAGTGAAGACCTGGAAGTCCAGATCCAGGCCGCCGTCTTGGATTCCTGGCTCCGGGCCATGGCGAATGGTCAGCTCTTGTTCGGCTCGGAAGAGGAGATAGTCCAGCTGATTGGCGAGCCCAAATCGATGAAGGTCAAGGGCGAACGCCTCCTGAAACGGGCGTTCCCGGTGTTGCTCCACCCCGGTCACCAACCGCCCATTTCTCGCCAAGACCCGGGTCAGGGTGGTCTTGCCCGCACCGGAGGTGCCAACCACGACAATCAGCTTGCCCACGGGGTGCTTCCGCCTCGGCTGAAGGGCTCCCCTTGGTTCGGCGAGGGCACGGCGGCTCTCCCCCCCTTCATGATGGAACGAATAGGCTCGTCCCCAGATCGGTTTTATCGCTTGGCTGCCATTGTAGCCCGAGTGGGAGGGTTTTCCCAATTCTCGTCCTGCAATCCCCAGGCGGCGAGCTGCAAACCCTGGAGACTCAATCCTGTCCTGGAGCGATCGTAGCAGGCGCGGCCGACATCCAGCCGAGCCGTAGCCCGCCCCGTGGGCGGACCGTAGCCCCAGAAGCCGCGTCCACACTCGCCCGGCTTGACAACCGCAGAACGCGAAGGCTCGAGCATCGGGGACGTGGAGCGGGAATGGTTTGTCCCCGTCCGAGTTGGAAGACAGGTCTTTTTCTCACCAAGATGATGGACAAGGAGGGACTGGGGGATCCCTCGCCAGGTTCAGAGGGCAACCGCGGCCAGTCACAGTTTGTGGTGGGGGCCGGGATCGGAATGTTCCGGGGCTCACAATCCGTACACGCGGAAGTCAGCGATACCTCCCCGGAGGCCTCACCTCGTGCGGGGGTTCCCTCCTGTGTGACGATTCGGAGGCGGGAGGGCTAGTGTATCTCGGCCAAAGTCCGCCACGAGGTGATGAGGAAAATCGGGCTCGCGGTCTCATATAAGAGGCTCGTGGCGAGGAGGCCGGAAGCGCTAATGGAACGAATGAGGTTGCTGAGAATCGGAGGGGAGGGGGGAAGACAAGGGTCCGAAACAAGACCTGCAGGGGGCGGATTCGGCGGACGAGTGCGTCTCAGTGTATAGCCGCCTTCGTGCGCACAGGATGCGGACGAACCAGTATCACGATTCGAGGCTTCCCACGGCGCTCTCGACCGCCTCGAGGATCTCGCCTGACCTGACCACGGGCACCAGCTTGTTGTGGTCTGTATACAGGGGGCGATCCTCTTCCAGGTGATCGACATACTTGCGGATCACCTGATGCGCCACGTGGGTCCCGCGACCGGGCGCGAAGGCACGGAAGTCCAAACCCTGGGCAGCAGCCATGAACTCGATGGCCAAGACCCCGCAGGCGTTCTCAAGAATCTGGGCATTCTTGATTGCCGTGTTCATGCCCATTGAGACGAAGTCCTCTTGATCCGCCGCGGCTGGAATGGATTCGATGCTGGCAGGCGCCGAGAGGATACGCTGTTCCACGATCAGACTGTCGGCGGTGTACTGGCTGAGCATCATGCCGGAGAACATCCCCGCCCCCTTGGTCAGGAAAGCCGGCAGTCCTTCACTCAGCGCCGGATTGGTCAGGCGATTCAGACGCCGTTCGGACAGCACGCACACCATCGTGATGGCTACGCCGGCCAGGTCCATCGGCAACGATACCGGAGTCCCTTGGAAATTCGCGCCGGTCAGGGTCAGCTTGTACTCCGGGAGGAAGATCGGGTTATCCCCTACCCCATTGAGCTCTATCTCCACTTGGGCCTTGGCCCAGGCGACGGCGTCGTGAGCGGCCCCGATGACTTGGGGCGAGGAGCGCATCGAGTACGCATCTTGGATCTTGGTCTTCATCTTGCCGGTCAAGAGATCGCTGCCCTGGATGCATCGCAGGATCGCTTTTGCGCTTCTCACGGCTCCTTGGAATCCACGAACCTGGTGAAGGCGAACATCGTAGGGTTTCATGTTTGCCAACAGGGCTTCCAGGCTCATAGCGCAGGCAATCTCCGCCTGTTTGAGCCAGCGGTTCATGTCATAGAGATGAAGCGCGCTCATAGCGGTCAGCAGGTTCGAACCATTGATCGCGGCCAGCCCATCACGTGCCTGCAGGTCGGGGACTGGGATCCCCGCCCTCGCCATAGCCTCCTTTCCCGGGAGGCGCTGTCCCTCAAAAAAAGCCTCGCCTTCGCCCATTAGCAAGAGCGCCATCTGAGCCATGGGTGCCAGATCCCCTGAAGCCCCCACCGAGCCTTTCTGGCAGACAACCGGGGTAAGACCTCGATTCAGCATTTCGACCAGCGTTTGGGTGATTTCGGGTCGGCATCCTGAGTTGCCGTGGGCGTGGACATTGATTCGGCTCGCCATGGCCCCGCGTACATACTCAATGGGCGCCGGTTCCCCAATCCCTGCGGCGTGGTTGTAGATCAGGTAGCGCTGGAACTGCTGAACCTGTTCGTCGGAGAGGACGACTTCGGAGAACTCGCCGATTCCAGTGTTCACTCCGTACATGATCTCGTGCGCCCGGAGCTTGTCTTCGAGCATGCCCCGGCAGGTCCGGATTCGCTCGAGTGCATCTGCGCTGAGGTCCACTTTCTCTCCCAATCGAGCAATGCGGACCAGCTTCTCGACCGATAGACCGGAACCATCGAGCAAGATACTCATGCGAGATCTCCTTCGTTGGGCAAGCAGTCGACAGGCTCCCGAAAGCGGGAGACCCGACCTCCCGCGGACCCTGCCTGGCCCCAGGGGCCCCAACTCGCCTGCGGCGGGAGGCCGCCGGGGGGAAGTGTACATCAGCCGCAGCGAACTTGAGGCTCGCGGGCACTGAGATCTTCGGGAGACCCCTTGGCCCTAAAAGAACCACTTTGCCATGTGGAGCAGACCCTGTCGCCAGGGACGACGGTGGGAAATGCCCCCCATTCCCTGAAACCGAGATTGATTGGCCCGATACCAATGGAAGCTCCGGACGAGTGCCGCGCGATTGGAGTACCTCGGCTGAAACCCGAGCACCCGCTCCGCCTTCTCGATGGACACGAAAGACTCCTTTCCGATTGTCTCGTACACCCATTTGTACAGAGGCGAAAGGTGTAGGGACTCAAGGATCCGCAAGGCGAGCACGGCGGGAGCTTCGGGAAGGGAGATGATGCGCCCGCCATATCCCGCCTCATCGAGAACCGCTTGGAAGTCGCTGCGGGGGGTCCCGTACTCTTTGGCTCCGATGTTGAAAGTGTCGTTGACCGACGCACACGGAAAGGTGAGGCACAGCCAGATGGCTTGGCACAGGTCTTCGACGTCCAGGTACTGGTAAAGATTGTCCCCGCGGCGGAGGATTGGGAAATTCTTGCCATCCTTCGCCCACTCGAAAAGCATGGCGAACACGCCCAGCCGCTCTGGCCCGATCAATGACTCGGCCGCGGGATCGGCAGGCACATCCCCGGCGCCCTTGTCTCCGTTGGGACAGGAAAGACAGGTCAATTGGGGTAGCTCAATGCGTAGACAATAACCCAGCGATCGCTATATACCGGTTTGCCCCAACCGTCCTTGGATCCCGTTCTGGACACATAATAGAGCGGTGGCCTCACCCGCTTCACATAGTCCAGTTTCAGCGCTTCCTCCCGAAGATCCGAAGACCGTATCCTGTCCTCCATTGACTTGAGATCACTCGAAGCCACGACCTCGGCATCGATATAATAGTAGGTCATGGGCTTGTCCGCCCGCAACTCAAGGAGTCGCAGCCGTTCCAGCCTGCGAAAGACGGGAGTGTCCGGCTGGCTCGGTGCCTCTTCGATGAATAGCGCATTCTCCGGCGTAGACGCATTGGCCCAGCGAATATATGCGAGAGACGCCGGCCAACTGGCCGGGGGCTGAGCCACGATAATCCGTGCGACCGTTACTGGACCCTGGACTTGCAGAGCCGCCCCAAGTGGAACCTTGAAGTTCTCTATGAGCTCGATCATCGGCGAGATGGCTTGCGAAATAACGATTAGGGTGCCAAGGTAGACAACCATCACCCTCCCCAAGGAGCTCATCTTTCGCCAGGGGAGCCCATCGATGGCGGTAGCCGCGCCCGCCACCAGGCACACCTGAAGAGGCAGCGACCCGTTTATGGATAGATTGTTTGCCTGACTCGTGTCCCTTACCAAAAAGAGAAGAATGAAACCAATTATTGGAAAGGCAATCAGGAACCGCTTCCAGACGGACGACCTCTTCCAGGCGCCCAGTGCGACCCAGCCGAGAAAAATGAGCAAGGGGAAACCAACCTCAATCATCAATACCCACACGGCGGCCACGGGGAGGCCCAGCACTGTCAGGACTCGATCCATCACGGCGAGTTTGTAACTTGACGAATTCAGGAACCGCTCAAGCAAGGGAACCCGAAACGAGCTCCAAGTAAGCCGCACCGAATTCGCCGTGGTGAGCTGGAAAGGCTGGGCAGAGCCCATGACAAACACGGCCAAGCATCCCGCAGCGCCGAGCAGGACAGAGGTCTTGGACTTGGCGATGCCGATCCGTTCTCGCAGGCCCAAACCCGCCAACCGGCTGGGGTGCAGCAGCCAGCGGCTTCCGTACAGGATTGCAACGATCAACAATCCGAGGCACTCGGCAAGGAAAATCTCCGCGCTCGTTCCCAATGTGAAGGCCATCAGGAGCCCGAGGAGCACCAGTCGCAAAGCGACGTGGGCTCTCAGGTTGCGCCAGGCAATGAGAACTAGCAAGAAGGCCATGAGCCCGGCGATGTGTTGCGGGTAAGCCATCAGGCGATCGAGCAGGCTGGGGATGATCGTACGAGAGACCAGCCAAGCGACTCCCTTCTGCCAGTTTTCCGCGCCCCCTGGAATGGCCTGGACAAAAAAGTCATACCCCCCCGCAACCGTAAGAAAGGCGAACCCAAGGATACGCGCCATCCAGGACCTCAGGTTCATGCGCAGGAACCAATACAAGATTCCCAGATAAGAAATTGCCTGGACAATCGAATGGACCGCGAGCGATTGGGCCAATGAGGAGCGCACGAGTTGCTGGCTGCCGAGGAGAGCAGGGTAGATCAGCGACCAGCAGTAGTAGGCGAGCCTGGCGTCGGGGAAGAAATAGTGGTCTGGAGGCAGACCCGTCCGGGCCACCGAAACCAGCTCGGCAAGCTGCCAATGCGTGTCATTGGGGCCGAGGGAAAGCGCGGCTGATCCGTGGACCAGGGCGTCGGCTCTGGGGAGACTCAGCATGACTGCAACCCCGGCAATCACGAACACTGTGATCAGCCATTCTGTGGAAGAGACAGCACCTCCGCCTCCATTTTGGGGGCGAAACGCTATGGTGGGCCGGTGGCCGGTGGTAATGAGCAGGATGGAAGTCAGCCAAAGCGCACCTGTGATGGCCGCATACAAGCCAAACGAGACCTGGATCCTCCCAAAATCGGACGACACCCCGAACAGAAAGGGGACCACTACGAGAGAAAGAGGCACCGAGAGCATCACCTTCGCAATCCAGTGGATGCCTTGCACGCGAACGGCCGTAAGAAGCGCTAGTCCAGGTAGTAGATAGCAGAGCCCGCTCAGGACGAACATAAGCAATGACGATGTCATCTTGGTTGCTCCGAAGCACTCGCCGCTGCCACCCTCGACTCGTCGTCAGAGGAAAAGTCGACCGAAAGCGCTCGCAACTCCATCTGGCAACGTCTCCGGCAATATGACCTTCATACCCCATGCACAAGAATGAGTTTCGCCACGGCCTTGATCCAACCCGCCTCGTTCACCAGGCTCGCCAGTCGATGCGGCTGGAGCGCGTACACCGTCAGAAGCCCAAGCGTGACGGCTAAGAATACAAGGCCATACATCCCTGGCCAAGAGTCCAGGGATTCTCTACTTGCGCGCGAAGACATAATACCCTCCGTGGGAACTCACTCGCACGAACTCCGGATCATCTGAAATCCACGTGTATTGGGGCTTTGACTTGACGGTGATCACAAGGCCAATTCTCTCTTGGTCCAGCAGGCGTTGCCACTCCAATTCGTTGGTTGGAGGAATGTACACCACTGTGTTGCGAAAATCCGGGCCGTACAGAGGATAGACAAACTGAACCAGGCGCTGTACGTGATCCGAGCCGGGTTTATGCGGGTCTCGTCTTCCACGCAAAGCAGGGCGCCTCGCCCCGCCCCTGCGAATTCGGCGCTCGATCGCGTGAAGTCTGTTCTCCAAGCCATGTAATCGCAAAACACGGGGATCCACTCTCCCCAGGTCCATCGTCAAGAAAATCACGAAGCAAGCCCCCATGAGGACTTCTGCGCAGAGGACTCGCTGGACGCCTTGTTTCAATCGGCCAAAGATCCAAGCCAGGGCCAGCGCTCCCAACAGCACGATGGGTGTGCCATAGCGAGGGACCCAGAAAGCGGGAGTCGCGGCATAGCCGAGGAGAACCAACAAGGTGATCAGGGTCTCCTCCCACCTTCGTCGAACGATGTTGTGAACTGCCCATACCAATAAGGAAGGCAGGCCGAGAAAGAACCAGAGTGGGCCCGACCCGGACAAGGTCTCATCATAAATCGATGTATACGGCTCCAGCCAGATCATAACTAAGCGCTCCGGCAAGGGCGCCTTGAGAAGGTTAGGAGGGGTATTCGTCGTAATGAGCTCCGCAGTTTCCCTCTCCCCCTTGAAGATGGTGTAGCCCGCGAGGCGAACGTTGAAGGGTGCAAGAGGGTTCCTGAACACCACGATATTGCGAAGGTAGGGGTAGCCCTCCAAGGGCTAGGGCAAGGACGGCCGCCACGAGAATCGGATAAGCGATTCGTGCTTGTCCGCGTTGTGAGGCAAGAGAGCCAAGATGGCTTCGGCGAACGGCCAGCTTCACCATGAAGAGGATGGCCAATCCCGCGGCGTAGAACAGCCCGGCATACTTGATCGCCGCAATCAGTCCAATGGCTGTCCCGGCCAAGACGGCCAGCACGTATTCTTGAACCTCCGCCGTCCGATCCGGGACGAAGGCCAGAATGCAATACACTCCCATAGCGAAGACAGAGGCCATTAGCGCATCGCCGTGAGCACTAACCTGCTGGATCACCATCGTCGGGGCAAGTGCAAAAACGGCGGCTCCAGCCGCGGCCCCGTTCCGCGTTGCTCCCCAGTGTCGGGCAATCCCATACACCGCGAGCGCTCCGATCAGAATCCCAGGGAGTGCCGCAAGATCAACAAGCTTGTCGACCCCAGCAAAGATCAGATTCCACAGGGCAAGCAACTCCCCGTTAAACGGGTAGGTGGTGGTGCGAATCCCTGGGCTGATGATGGGCTCGACGGCGTGAGCCTGATAGATGAAGGCCATGATCGGGAAGTGGTACACGAGCGCGTCCCACTCGCGAGGAGGCAGGGAAAAGGCCTGAACGACGCTGCGTGCGGCGGCCAACGCAACCAGAAGGAGCAGGGCCCACACAAACCTGGAGGGCCTGGCGCTTCTTATATGCGCCAACCACTCCTTTTGCCTGCGGATGATCTTGGTTCGAAAAGGCCAGACGCCTGCAAAAAAGATCCCCGCAGCCAATCCCAGATTGATGACTGCTAGCACGGGCCCATACAGCCCCCTCGCAAGGCCAACGCCTAGTTCTGTTGCGATGACCTGAGCCATGCAGAGAAGACCCGACCCCACGACGGCAAATAGCACGTCTTGGCTCTGCCCGGCCAACCATAAGAACCATGTGATCCAGATCACCCCAGAAAGCGTGACGAGAAGCAACATCCCGGCCCAGGTCCGCAGATCGCTTCCCAGGAACCCAAAGTGGAACATGGCATTCCAGATCGCCTTGAGGAAATCCAGCATCAAGTCTCTCGACCTCTCCACCCTCCAATCAATGGGCAATGATCCCTGCGTACCCGCATGTGACGAGCCGTGTGGCGACCGGCGCAGCGCCTATCCACCCACGCCCCTTGTCTGATATCGGCTCAGGCCTGATAGGATGGTGAGGGGGGTTCGTCTGATCCTGCAGGGCATGTGTTCACTGCTCCCCAAGCTTGCGGAGATCAATCCATCCGACGAGGATATTACTCCTCTCGGCACCTAGTGATGGTCCAGCCGGAAGTGACCCCCTTCCAGCGGCTTACACGGCTGGGCAGAAACCGCAAGAAGGAGAGCTATGGCTAGCCCTTCTCACAGCGCAGGTGGGATCGGCCGGGAATTCGGGGTCCCGATGAGCCAGAACGAAGCCCCAACGAGCAAAGCAGCCAAGGCGAGGAGCAACCCTCCGCGTCAGCCAAGATCGTCAAGGCTCACGAACCGGTGAAGCGCATGGCCCGGGTCGAAGGATGCGCGGCCCCGGACCACCCAAACGCAGGTCAGAAGATCAATTCGCCCTGGCACCCGTCGTAATTTCGTAAATCGTGACGTACGCGTCATGGTAGACAACTTTCCCGAGGTTGGTCGCGCTCTTCCCCCGATCCACGTAGAGGATCTCCGGCTTCCGGAGCTGGACGTACCGAGAGCTCAGCGCCGCCTCGAGGACGCTCTTGCCCATCATCTCCTTCTGAAGCCTGGTGTGGTCCACAGCGGAAAGCAATTCAAGGTCGTGATGGCCGTTAGGCAGCGCCGCCACAGACTGTGGGGACATGAAGCGCATGCGTTCCAGGAGTCGGAGGCGAATGTCGTCCGAAGGCAAAGGGTCACCTTCGACGACCAGGGCGGAGGCGGGAGCATGTGCATTGATCCAATGGATGTAGTCAAGGGAATGGGGGAAGCCAGGTGATGAGGCTAGGTCTACGCCTTCCCAGAACAGTTCCTGGTGCACTCCCAAGGCAGTTCCAATTGGAGCACGGGACATGGTTTGGAGATCAATCATCCAGGTTGTGACCTGCAATGCCGCGATGATCAAGGCCAGGTAGGCAATCCCGATCTTAGCCATCAAATTCTTCAAGCGAAACCGTGCCTGGTCCAGGTACATTGCCGCCGCTACGACAATGGTGATTTGGGCTGGGATCATGCCATACATGGACAGGTTGTCTGATCCCGCCACTTGGCTCACCAGACAGATCAGCAGGAAGATGAGCGCTGGGAAGATCAAAAGGAAACGGACCCATCCGGTGCGGTCCGGAAGTCCACGTCGGAGAGCCCAGAGCACGTACAGAATAAAGGGCAGGCCGATCTCAATCAGGAGGATCCAACTCGCGACGGCCGGAAAAAAAAGGAAGGTGAGGACACGATCGACCAGGACCGGCTTGCTTGTCTGAACGCCCAAGAATTTCTCGAGGAAGGGCACCCGGAAGGTGTTCCATTGCAAGGGAGTCCCGTGACCCAGCGTGGTGGCCAGCTGCCTCCAGCTGCCTAGTCCGAAGAACAGCAGCGCCAGTAGTACGAGAATGATCGTACGCCAGGAGAGCAGAGCCTTCCGGTAGTAGATTCCCCACAAGAGGACCGCCAGGCCTGATACCATAAAGATATATGGGCTCGTACCCAGGATGAAGGCGAGAAGGACGCCAAGCGCCCCCCACCTGATCTCCGCCCGCGCGCGCACGTGCCTCCATAGCATCAGACCCAAGACAAAAGCCATTCCACCTGCTAGGTGCTGGGGGACCCACATGTAGACCGTCGCGAACGAGGAGATCTGATTCGGCGAGACGAGCCAGGCAACTGACCCCTGCCACCACTCGTGATCCACGAGGCTGCGATCCATGGTGACGAAAAAGTCCAGCCCGCCAAACACGGTCAGAAATGCGAGGCCGGAAAGTCTCCCCAGAGCGTGGGAGAGATTCAGGCGCAGAAAGTAGTAGCAAAGCCCCAAGAAGGCCACTACCTGAATGAACGCGTGAACGGCATAAGCTCGGGCCAGGGGGACATGCAGCAATCCCTGGTTGGCAATCGCTGCGGGGTAGATCCAGGACCAGTAGTAGTAGCTGAGATTGGCATCGGGGAAGAAGTAGTGCAATGGAGGAATCCCACTGCGTGCGACGGAGGTCAGCTCCGCCATGTGGAAATAGGCGTCATAAGTCCCCGCTAGGAAGCTTTGATCTCCATGCACTAACAGGTCGACATTCGGCAGGTTTACCAAAGCGGCAAACGCAAGGATAAAGGCCGAAACTCCCACCCATTCGAGCGCCCTCGCCGAAGAGGCTCCCTGGTTTCTTGGCAACAGTGTCAGGGTCCTATTGCGGGGCTTCCTTCCACGGACGAGCGCCGCCGCAAACATCAGGAGGCAACCCGCGGCGAGCATCCACAAGGAGGGTACCAAGGGAAACACTGACCCAACCAGGACCAAGGCGTACGGAACCAGGACCAGGGATACCGGAACGGCCAGAAGGGCGCGTCCCATTCGCCCGATGCCCTCAAGTCTCACGCAAGAGAGAAGCGCGTAGCCCGGGAGGAAGTACGTGAGAATCGTGATCAGTGCAAATGCAGCCCAATAGATCAATTGGCCCTCCTCCCCGGCTTTAGTTTGTAGGCGGTGACGTACCGATCACAATATTCAACCTTCCCGAGGTAGGACGTCGCCTGGCCTTGCGTCACCGTGAGCCCCTCCGGATTCCTGTGTCTTTCATCGCGGGAGCTAACCGCCTTGTCCCGGAGGCTCTTGCCCTTCGATTCCGCCTGCTACTCTGTGAGTCCGACGGACCCGCCCGGGCAACCATACTTCTCATCCGGCTGGCAGACGGCTTCGCCTTTTCGGAGGCCGAGATCGTGAAGGGGCCACCTTGCCAGGCCCTGGGCGACGTCTTTTCTTGGGTGGATCGATGAGGGTTCCCCGGCACGTCACTAATCCACAGTGGCACGGGTAGAGCCTCCTGGCCTCGGAGGGGCTGAGCCCTTCTCGCTGAAGGTGGTAGTCGTATGTGAGTTCCTCCCCGAGGGCGATCTCGCGGGTCGTCTCGATGAAGACATGCCCGTCCTCGATGAGCGATTCGCAGTTCGGATCGCACGAGTGATTGATGAACTGCGCCTCATTTCCCCCCTGACCCGCATCGATGATTATGTGGCGATCCACCGTGAAAAGAAGCACTCGCCCTGAGGGATTCTCATCGTCGTCGAAGCGTGCATCCGCTTCCTCCGGCGTGATGCGCTCGCCAGCGTACTCGATGACTCGGACGCCCTTGCGAATGCGCTTTACGGCGAAGGCGCCCGATCCATGGATCGAGGAGCGACGAATTCGAAAGAAAAGTTCTGACATGTACAGGCATCGTCCCCAAATGGACCGCGGGGGGAGCATTGCTGGCGACGACAAAGCGCAAGCCCGAATCTTTCCATCTAGACGGGCGGGTCTCCCAGAGGCGGGAAAAAGAGGGTCCTCCTTGGCCTGGCGGTCGCTGGGCACTTGAAGAACTCTCCCAGCGGACGCTGCGAACCCGCCGGGAGGGGCTTCACTTCGCGCTGCGGAACACCAGGCATGCGTTCTGTCCTCCGAAGCCGAAACTATTGATCAGGACGTTGGAGACGGGTTTCTGTCGGGCTTGGTTGGGAACGTAATCCAGGTCGCATTGTGGGTCGGGCGTGTGGTAGTTAAGGGTGGGCGGAAGGAGGCCGAAAAGGATGGCTTGCACGGCCGCGAGGCAGGAAATGGCCCCGGCTCCCCCCAACATGTGACCGACACTGGCCTTGATGGAGCTCACCGGAACGCGGAAAGCTGCCTCCCCCAGGGCCTTCTTGATCGCCACCGTCTCTGCCAGGTCGTTCATCTGAGTGCCGGTCCCGTGAGCGCAGATCCAATCCAGGTTCTCGGGGGCAGTCCTCGCATCGAGCAGTGCCCCGCGGATTGCCCGAGCGGCGCCCTCACCGCTCGGGTCTGGGGCCACCGTGTGATAGGCATCTCCGGTGAGGCAATAGCCGGCCACCTCGGCCAGGATGCGCGCGCCCCGGTCTTGCGCATGGTCCAGAGTCTCCAACACCAGTATCGCCGCGCCTTCCCCCAGGACGGTGCCATCTCGATCCCGGTCGAACGGGGCGCAGGCTTCCTGTGGAGGAACGGGCCGCGAGGACAGGGCGCCGAGACGGCTGAACGCCGTGATGGAAAAGGGGGTCAGCACACTATCCGTGCCCCCACAGATCATCACGTCCGCCTCCCCCAGGGCCAGCGCCCGGGCGGCGTTGCCGACGGCCACGGTCCCGGTCGCGCAGGCTGCGACCGGTGCGCCAATCGGGCCTTTGGCCCCAAAGTGGATGGACACATAGCACGCGGCTGTGTTAATCAGGATTGCGGGAATGAGGGAGGGATTGACGCCCTTGGGCCCTCGCTGCTGGAAGACCAAACGTTGTTCTTCGATGATGCTGGACCCGCCGAGCGCGCTGCCGATTTCCACCCCGACCCGGGTTCGGTCCTCTTGCTCCAGGTCTAGGCAGGCCATCTGAAGGCCTTCATCGGCGGCTGCCACAGCATAGTGCGTAAAGGCCGCCAGCCGTCGAGCCTCCTTGCGGTCCAGGTAGTCCTCGGGATTGAATCCCTGCACCCTGGCAGCGATCTTGACCGGCAATTCCTCAGACACCAGTTCGTCCAGGGTTGCGACCCCGGACTCGCCCTGGGTAAGCCTTTGCCACGTCGTGGCCAGATCATTACCGAGAGGCGAGATCACCCCCATGCCCGTCACCACGATCGGTCGTTGTGCCGCCTTCATAGTCGTCGGTCCGTATTCCATGAGGTGAAGGTGCTGCGGGAGCACTGCGCCAGGCCGTTCCGCCTGGCAGGGCGACGGAGCGATTGTAGCGCATCATTTCCCTTGGGGTGGGGGCTTTGGCTCCATCGAGATACGCTTTCCGGGCGTCCGCTCAGCAGGACCACGTCCTCCCTCAAGGGTGCCGGGTTTCGGGCTTCCCGCCTGGCAGTCCTTTCAAGTGGGGGCCAGCCTCGAAGGAAAGAACGGGAAGGACGTGGGGGGGTCCTCGGGCGCCTTCGAAACTCCCAGCGATTCCCGATCTCGCAGATTCCGCTCGGGCGAAACTGTGCCGGACAGGAATGGGAGGATGGACTGAGCCCAAAGCCCCAGGGCATACCCTGGAACGCCAGCAGGGATTCCGAGCAGGATCGAGGCAACCACCGGGGGTAGAGGAGATCGGCCTCGCGAGGCGGCAAGACCTTCCCTGCCGACCGCCCTCAAAATAGCGAGGATTGCTGCCATCTGTAAGAATTGGACCGCGATCCGCAGGGGGTCCACCCGCTCCCCCTCGCCGGAGAAAGGAGCAGGCAGAATGGGGGTGATCACCCAGAGGACGATTAGGGCGGTCGCCAGGGTGCTCCCGACAAGGAGGGTGCGGCCGCGCAGCGACAGTCCAATCGATCTCGGCAACCCCTGCCAACAGGATGAAGGGGCTGTGCGCAAAGGCGTGGGTCAGTTCCATGGGGGCCGCAAAGAGATGCAGGGCACCCGCGAGAAGCATGAAGGCGACGGGCACGACACGGTCAGACTGCGAGGAAGAAACGCGGGGCAGCGGGGGATGCAAGCTGATAGTTTGGCATCCAGATGGAGTTGGGCTTGTGAGTTTGGGGGAGAGCCTCTCCTCCGGACGCATCTTCGTGGCGAACTCGTGCCGGTGCCTCGAGGCGTCGTCTCTCTGCACCCTGTCCGGGACAGAGATCTGACGTTCGCTCTTACAGCGCGGTCCAATTCAAGTGCGATTCGATCCGGAGGCTCGGCGCCAAGGAGCGAAACGGGATGGGCTTCTAGGCACGGTGGAGGACTCCCGCGGTCTTCGCAAGAAGGACACGCCCCAGAGTTCGACCTGGCTCGGGCGCCGCGCAAGATTAGACACCGGGGGTGTAATCGTTCTCGTCCTCCAGTCGATAGAACTTGGACCCCGGGTTCAAGTCTTAGCTGGAAACGATCAGTCCCACTCCGATAAGACAAAATACGATCCCCAGCTTCTGGACCGTCTTCACCTTCTGCTTTAGTATTGCACCAGCCAGCAGGACTGTGACTGCGGGGGACATGGAAGAGATAACCGCGGCAAGCGCGAAGCGGGTAAGTTGCGACGCGAGCAAATAGAAAACGTTGCCGCCCGCATCGCAAATGCCGGCCGCCAGGGGCAGCGGGGACCGAATCGAAAACGGGGTGCTTGATCCACGCAGCGTCAGCACAAGCACCGCGAAGAGCAACTCAACGGCCTTGGAGATGACCAAGGGTGAAAAGAGGCTTCCATGTTGGACCTGGGCAATCAGCACGAAGAACCCCCCAAATCCCAGTCCCGAAAGGACGGCCAGAACTAACCCCTTTCCTCCTGGCCCATTTTGGGGGCGCCTGGAAATCATCCAGATCCCGCCCACGCCGGCGGCAATCCCGAACCATTTTGCTGCCGCGAAGGGCCCTGACAGGAGGGCATTGAGAGCCACCGGCAAGATCGCGCTCACGACAGCCGAGGTTGGGGCGACCAGTGCCGCCTCCGCCTCAGCGAGGCCTTGATACAGAGAGACAATCCCAATCGCCCCGGCCAGCCCCGCCGCGGCACTCCACAGAATCGAAGACCGGTCGGGCCACGCCTCGCCGCGGATTGCTGCCGCGACGGCGAGGCAGATCAGACCCGAGAGCGAGCCCAGGGCAAGAATCTGGAATGGATTGCGGTGCCGAGTGGAAAGGCCTCCAGCGAAATCGCCAATGCCCCAAGCTGCCGCGGCGAGAAGGGCAGCCATCCCGCCGAGAGCGTCTGCTGGGTTCATGGGATTCCTCGAGACCTCGCTGCGCCTTGGGACAGGCCTATTGAGCTAGCCCCTTTGCCAGGACGCGTCGAGCATCGCCTCTCCCGGTGTTGCCCCAGATTCGGTGATCTTCGAGGTGAGGTGGAAGCGTTTGCGGTCGGGGAAGGTATCTGGGCAGACCCAGCCAAGGGCAATTGGGCCGCCCATCCTACAAGCCCGCCTTGTTCAGGATCTGCTCCACGTGAGCGACCGTCAGCGGATGGTTCCGATCACGATAGCGTTCGAACAGAGGCCTGGCCAGCTCTCGGGTCCACTCCCCCTCCGCCAAGGCCTGGAAGAGCTGGCCGAGCGCCCAGCGATTGCCCACCGCCTGCGCGAAACGCTCCACGCTCGACATCACTTCGCGGTAACCGCTGGCGATCGCAACTTGAAAGAATTGAACCAATATTGCCGGGTAGCGCACCTTGGGCAGATCGAACAGCCGCTCCAAGTGGCGGCAGTCTTCGACCGGAATCCTTTTCGGCAGAAGCTGCAAGAAAAGCAGGACCTGTTGTGGAACCCAGCTGGAAACGGCCTCTTGGCTGGGGAAGATCCCCTGTTGATAGCCATCGAGCTTGGCTCGCACGTCGTCATATAGGATGGAACTCTGCCGGGGGGCATCCGCTGGGTACCCGGGCTTGTATATCCATTGGTCGACATCCACCCGGCGAACGGCCTCGGGCAGTTCGCCCGTCAGGAAGCGGACAAACTCCTCCGTGCTCAGCGACTGGAAGCGGTAGGTTGAGATGTACTTCTGGATGAAGGTGTCAAATGCCTTCCGGCCAACCGCCTCTTCGAGCGCCACCAGGAACATGCTGCCCTTGATGTATGGGACTTGCGAATAGACCTCTTCTGGATCCAGGCCCACCTGGGAGAACTTCAAGCAGGTCTCCTTCGCGTTCTCCCCAAAGCGGTGCATGTCTTCGAATAAGTGGTTCAGCCCTACCACGCTGACCAAGTCGTTGAAGTCGTGTCCCTGAAGCACTTCGGTGATCCGCCCCTCGGCGTAGGTGGTCCAGCCCTCGTTCAGCCAAAAATCCTCCCAGGTGGCATTGGTCACGAGATTGCCGGTCCAAGCGTGGGCCAATTCGTGCGATACCACGCTGGTCCGGCTTCGGTCCCCCAGGACAACCAGGGGGCTCAGGAAGGTCAGGCGCGGATTCTCCATGCCTCCAAATGGAAAGGAGGGAGGCAGAACCAGGATGTCGTACCGATCCCACAGGTAGGGTCCGAGTAACTGCTCGGCGGCGGCGAGCTTGGCCTCATTCTCGGCGAACTCCCAGGCCGAGGGTCCCGCCATCTCTGGCTCCGCGTAGATACCTGTGCGACTCCCAATTTCCCGGAATTGGATGTCCCCCACGGCCAGGGCGAAGAGGTAGGAGGGAATTGGCTGGCGCATGGTGAACTTGTAAAGAGTGCTCTTTCCCATGCGCTCGGTTCCCATGGGCTCGGCCGCCATCACGGCGGTCAGCGCCTGGGGAACCTCCAGCTCGGCTTCGTAGGTGAATCGCACCGAAGGGGTATCCTGACAGGGGAAGACAGAGCGCGCCTGTATCGATTGGCACTGGCTGTACAGGAATGGCAGCTTGCCACCCAGGGTCTGGCTAGGCTTCATCCACTGCAGGGCCATGGCGTCCGGTGAAGTTGTGACTTCAATGGCGAACTGGGTGACTTGGCGCAGGTTCTTCAGATGGAGGCGTTCGCCGAGGATCGCATCGCGGCGGTCGATCTCCCAGGGGAGGTTGAGACCATCGGCGGTAACGCGCTCCACGTGCAGGCCTCGAGTGTCGAGGAATAATGAGCCCGATGCCGGCTTCTGCAGAGCGTAGTGCGCTTTGACGCGGAGCACACTCTCGGAGAAATCCGCCCTGATCAAAAACCAAATCCGCTCGATCTTGCCCTGGGCCGAGTCGCTGTAGGAGTGAGGATCTCGAAATCCCATGCCTCGTTTCCTGATTTCCGAATTAGGCCCTGCCCAGTCAAGGCAAGACCCGAAGTCAAGTATAAGGCGAAATGCAGGCTGACAGCCGTCGAATGGCTGAGGGGTGAATGCGAGATGGCGTTCGTGAGAATGGCGGGTGCCAATTCGCCACGCGCGAGAATGGGATAGGTCCCGAGGCCATTGACTGCGACGGGCAGAACCACGAACGACCCCAAGGGAACGGGGGGGCTTCTGTGACGCCGCGGCGGAACCCGGCAAGGAAACCTACGACCGCAACAGGGCACCAATGGCGAGGTTCACTTGTCTTCAAAAGGAGCGTGAGGTCCCTAGCCAATCCGGTCACCTTGCCTGGGCCCTGCGGCATCCAGGCCCGCGAGCTTTGGGCGGAAAAGAAGGAGCCAGGTCGATCCGCCCTCCGGCTGGCGCTCCTGCGGAGGTGAGGGGATCTTCCCTTTCTCGCATGATCTCCTGGTAGAATTCGAAGCGGCCAGCATCCATTTTGGACCCCCCGGACCGTGCTGGCAGAATGCAAGTCCGACCTATCCACGACTCGCAGGAGGAGAACAATGACGGCAAAGACCACAAGGGTGTGGCTCCTGATCGTTGGCTTGATACTGCTTTCCGGGTGCAGCGGCATCCGAAGCACGGTCAAGCACACGATCCTGGGTGAGCCGACATCGAGCGCAAGCCAATCGAGCGTATTTCAGGTAATCCGGCCGGACGGGACAAGCGTGCCAATGTCCGTTACTGCGCTGAGGGCACTCACCTATCAACAGATCACGTTGAGCGGAAATCACGAGGCGGGACCCAGCGTGACGGATGTACTCTCGGCCGCTGGAGTCAACGACTTCTCTCAGGTCACCGTGACCGGTAGTGGGGGAGCAAGCATCACCCTTACGCGCGATCAACTCAACAACGAGGTTATCCTGAGTGTCAATAAGACACTAGGAACCGCGAAGCTTGCCGCCATGACCATCCCAGAACCCCAGTGGATTCTGAATGTGAACCAGGTTTTGGTTAAGTAGCCGCCCTCTGGCTTCAGCCCCGAGAGCTTTGCCTTTCGGTCAGGTCTGCCAGGGTGGTCGCGCATTGCGACCCGCCCCGTCCTCGCCTGAACTGCGCTGTCGGGGTGACCTCCATCGTTGGCTTGGGTCGACGACGAGAATTAGGATGTGGCCAGAGAGCCAGGGTAAGCGCATCTCAACCTTCGCTCTTATCCTCCGCGTCCTGATTTCGACAACGTCCCTCCACGCCCTGGCTCCTCCGACCGCTTGGGGCATCTTGAGGGTGGGTGGGAGGGGAGGGGTCCAGGGGCAGAGGAGTTAGACAGAAGGCCCCCAAACGGACCCATGCGCCATCTGAGCAGGGCCAGGATCAACCTCCCGTCGCGTTTTTATCGAGTTGCCTTATTGGGACCCAGCGGTAGGAAGCTCTGCCCTGTACAATGGCAGCGGAGGAGAGGGCATGACCCGAACCCTGATCCGCAACGTGGACGTGATCACGCTCGACGAGCAAGGCACCGTACTGCGTGGAAGCCGGCTTGCCATAAGTGACAGGAGAATTGTCGGCGTCGGGCAGACCCCGCCGGGTTTTGAGCCGGATGAGACGGTGGATGCCACCAATCATGTCGCGATACCAGCTTTCTTCAACGCGCATTGCCACAGTCCCATGACCTTCGAGCGAGGCTGGGCCGAGGATTTGTCCTTTCCACGCTGGCTGAATGAGAAGATATGGGTGGCCGAGTCCGCGCTCGGCCCCGAAGACGTTTACTGGGGAGCTGCTCTCGCCGCGTGCGAGATGATTCGCGGGGGGACCGCAGGGTTCAACGATCACTACTTCTACATGGATCGCGTGGCCGAGGTGCTTGAGCAATCGGGGATGAAGGCGGGGTTGGCCTGGTGTGTCTTCGGCATTGGCGACGAGAAGGAGATCGGCGCAAATCTGGAGGGAACGCTGGCGTTCATCGACCGCTGGCGGGGTCGCGCTGACGGTCGCCTGCACCTGTTCCTCGGGCCTCATTCCCCGTATGTCTGTCCGCCCGCGTTTCTGGCGCGGGTGGCCGAGTTGGCTCAAAGTCGAAGCCTGGGGATCCATTTGCATGTTGCCGAATCGCAGGAGCAAGTCGATAACTCCCTTCGCGAATACGGGCGGACCCCTGTGGAGCATCTCGAGAGGCTCGGGGTTCTGGGCGCGCCCGGGGGTTGCATTGCCGCCCATTGCCTGGCGGCAAGCGATCAAGACCTGGACATCCTGGCCCGACATCGGGTCACCGTGCCCCATGCGCCGATCACCTACATGAAGCTTGCGATGGGGGTGAACAACTTGGCTCGCTTCCTGGCCAAGGGCGTGAACGTCGCAATCGGGACCGACGGCCCGGCTTCGAATGGTGATCTGGACATGCTCGCCTCCCTGCGAGAGACGGCCATTCTCCAAAAACACGAGCAGCGAGATCCTCAGGCAATCCCCGGGGACTTGGTGCTGAGAATGGCGAGCCGGAATGGGGCTAGGGCAGCCGGTTTTGTCGATTCGGGAATGATCTCCTCCGGGTCCGCCGCCGACATTGCGCTCATCGACATGGACCGTCCCCATCTCCTACCCCGCCATGACTTGGTGGCCAATGTGGTGCATTGCGCTAAGGCGGCGGACGTGACTCACCTGATGGTTGACGGTCGCTGGCTGTATCGGGATGGTGAGCTGCTCACGCTGGATGAGGAGAAGATCAAGGCCGAGGCGGAGCGGCGGGCGCTGGGTTTGGTCCGCAGGGGCATGCATCAGGTCAGAGAGTACCGCGGCTGACTATCTCAGATAGGTCAGGGGACATTCCTCTCCGGATCGACCGACGGGTTGGACGCCGCGCCCCAGGGGGATCCGGGCGAGGAGGACGGAGCGGCAGCCTGGCGGAATAGGGCTACTGCGAGGCGATGGCGCTCCCCAATTCCCTACAGAAGTCGGGGATGTCGGCGACCGCTCGGCCACAGACGAGATTGCCGCTGCGAAAAGCTGGATCGTCTCACCACGCGGTTCGGCCGTTCACCCAATCGTCCTTAATCCCCTCGCTGCCCACGGCTGCGTGTCCTCGAACGATCCCCGCGCTGATGCCTACGAGTGGCGCGTGGCAGATCATTCCGACTGTCTTGCCTGACAGATGGGCCTCGCGCACAGGCCTTCCGACCCCATCGAATCGCCGCAACTTGGCGGGTGCCCCTCCGCCGGGGACCACTGCCGCGTCGTAATCATCGGCCCGAGCCTCTTCGCAGCCTACATCTGCGTGGGCCGGAAGGTCGGTCTTGCCGGCATACTTTTCCCCCGCACGGATCCCGACCACGGTCACGCTGGCGCCTTCCTCTCGCAGACGCATCCATGGCACCCAGAGCTCCAGGTCTTCGAAACCCGGGCCTGCCAGCTAGGCCACCTCCTTCGCCTGCAAGCGCATAGCCACCTCGAAGGAAGATCTCCGGCCTTACCCTTGAGCGCTGGACGCTCCATCTTCCCGGCATTAGAATGTTCGAGTCGCCAGGGCACGATCCCGGCTGATGAACTCCCCCAGCTTGCCACAGGCAACACTGCGTTTGGGCTCGGAGGGTCGGAATGAGCGATTTCTTCGGCAAGGGAAAAGTCGCCGTCCTCAAGACTACCCCCGCTACCGTGATCAGGGATGTGGAACGCGTGATGAAGCTGGCCGGGGTGGAACAAGCGCTGCCTAGGAATGTCACAACCGGAGTCAAGATCAATATCTCTTGGCAAACTTGGTATCCGGCCTGCTCCACGGAACCTTGGCAGCTGGAAGGGACCCTCGTCGCGTTGCGCAATATGGGGTATTCCGATTTGGTGGGCATCCACAATGACACGGTGGTGGTCGATACCCGCGTCGGCGAGTTCAACAACAAGCACAAATTCGTCACCGACAAGTACGGGGTCCCCTGCATCTACCTGTATGAACAGAAATTCGAATGGTTCCGCTACGAGCCAAAACGGGCTTTCCTCGTGCTGGACAAGGTGTACCCCGCCGGGGTCTATATTCCCAAGGCGCTCCTGGGCAAGAATATGGTTCACCTCCCGACGGTCAAGACCCACGTATTCACCTCGATCAGCGGGGCAATGAAGAACGCCTTCGGGGGTCTCCTGCACCGCGAGCGCCATTGGACTCATGGCGTGATCGATGACACCCTGGTCGATCTCCTGATGATCCAGCAGGAGATTCACCCTGGACTCTTCGCGGTGATGGACGGCACGTTTGCGGGCGATGGCCCTGGTCCGCGTGCGATGCGTTGGCATGTCAAGGACATCCTGTTGGCCTCCGCCGACCAGGTAGCCATAGATGCGGTCTCAGCCAAACTTCAGGGCTTCGACCCAATGAGCTTGCGGTTCATCCGCAAAGCGCACGAACTTGATTTGGGGGTGGGTGACCCCAGCAAAATTGAGATTCTAGGATACGACATCAACCAGGAGCCCAACTGGAACTTTCGCCGAGAGGATACTTTCGCTTCCCGCGGCCAGAAGATGATCTATCACGGCTGGCTCCACTTCATGGAGCCGCTCTTGCTGCGGACGCCTCTTGTGCCCTGGGCCTACTTCGCCAGCAATTTCTATCACAATGTCTATTGGTATCCCTTTGTGGGTAGAAAGCGCGTGCGGGAGGCCCTCCGGACCGGGTGGGGTGAGCTCTTCCGATCCTATGGGGATGGCCGGGTGGTGATGCCGGGAATGGAGCCAAAGACGGTGGTGCAAGCGCTCCTTGGGCTGGGGGTGGTCGTCGCGTTGGTCGTCTTCGGAGTACTGTTTCTGCACTAGCCGAGCTCGCTGGAACCCAATCTGGACATGTCTTTCCATCCAAGTGCGGATGGAGGAGACCGTGGCGCCGCCCGTGAAGACCCCCGGCCCGTTGCAAGCTAAGGGGTGGTATGCCGTGGCGGCCCCTCCGGAGCTCAGGCAAGATCCCGCCGAGATGAGTCTTCCCCCTTACTCCAGCACGGCGAAGACGCGCCTTCCCAATCTGCGCAATGGGTTGATGATTGGGTTTGGGCTCGGCCTCCTAGTGACCCTCGGCCTCGCTTTCTGGTCGGATATGTCGGCGCTTCGGGTGACCCTGAGTCGATTCCCCTGGGAGATCTTCCCACTTACATTGGTGTGCACATTGTTCAACTATGTTCTCCGGTTCGTCAAATGGCATTTCTATGTTCGCTGGCTGGGGGTGACCAACCTCCCCGCGCTGCGCAGCGCGCGACTGTTTGTGGCCGGGTTCCCGCTCGCCGTCACACCCGGTAAGGTGGGGGAGGCGCTTAAGGCGTTTTGGCTCAGCGAATGGAGCGGTCTGCCTTTTGCCAGCGGCCTTCCGATCGTGATTGCGGAGCGCATCAGTGACGGTCTGGCGGTCCTAATCCTGTCGCTTCTGGGCGTGATTACCTACCCTCGCTTGTGGCCGGGGTTCCTGGCGGTTCTGCTTGCTCTTCTGGGGGTGGTGGTTGTCTCCCAGATTCGCCCTCTGGCTCTCTGGATTCTCTCCAGGATGGAGACATTCCCGGTTCTTGGGGCAAGAATCCACCCTTTGCACGGTTTCTACGAGGCTAGCTACCGCCTGTTTCGACCGGGCCCCACTCTGATTGCGGTTAGCCTGGGAACGGTTTCCTGGCTCGGCGAGGGAGTTGGTTTCTTCCTGATTCTCCGCGGACTGGGGATGCCCAACAGCGTGAACACCCTTGTGCTGGCCGTTTTTGTGCTCGCGTTTTCGACCGTGGTAGGCGCTGTTTCGGCCTTGCCTGGCGGATTGGGCGCCGCCGAAGCCAGCCTCACTGGCCTTTTGCTTCTGACGCTTGCCCCCCCGCATGCCGTGGCCGTCGCTGCCACCCTTCTCATCCGACTGGGGACCCTCTGGTTCGGGGTTGGGCTCGGTCTGCTGGTCTGGATTGCAACCCCCTCACTGTGGCACAGGTTGGAGAGAAATGGAGAAACCTCGGATGTGGCGCGTTGACTTGCATGCCCACACCTATCGATCAAAAGACTCGCTCACCCGTCCCGAGCAGTTTGTGGCCGCGGCCCGCCGGGCGAAACTTGACCAAATCGCGATCACGGACCACAACTCTCTTCGAGGGGCGCTGGAGGTGGCCAGTCTCGCCCCGGATCTTGTCATTCTGGGCGAGGAGGTGATGACCACTCGGGGCGAGCTGCTTGCCTACTTTCTTCACGAGGAAGTCCCTGCGGGCCTGGATCCGCGGGAGGCAATCTCGCTCATCCGAGCCCAAGACGGCGTCGTCAGCGTGGCCCATCCTTTCGATCGCTTCCGATCGGGGTCCTGGAGCGAGGTGGACCTCTTGGAATTCCTGCCTTGGATAGACGCAGTCGAGGGGCTGAATGCGCGCTGTGCTTTTCCAGGAGGCAATCTTCGGGCACGAAGGTTTGCCGCCCGGCATGGGCTTGGGCAAACGGCGGGCAGTGACAGCCACCACCCCGTCGAGCTGGGGCGGGCGGGACTGTTGATCGAGCCCTTCGGGCAGGCCCAGCAGTTCCGAGAGCACCTGCAAGGGGCGCGCGTCTTTGGCCGTGTTTCGCTTCCTTGGGTTCATCTTCTCTCGCGGTATGCGGCGGTGAGAAACCAAGCGGAACCTTCGGACAGAGAGCGGCACGATGGAGGGGGAGATCACTCCCTGCAGGAGGGGATTGGCCGACGAGGCTGAGACCCAATCCGCTCGAGCTGCAGCGTAGGGCCGGATGGCGCTGCTCTGGGCGAGCAAACTCATACCTTGGGACGCGGCGCGTCGGGTATCCTACACCGGGGGGCGACTTGACGGCGTCCTCAGGCTGCCAGATGACAGCCGAAGGGTCTCCGCTTGGAGAGTCCATCGGATTTGAATTGGGGAGGCTATCCATGCATCGCAAGGACCAAATCGAACGCATGAGGACGGAGACGTTTGACCTTTTGGTGATTGGGGGCGGAGCCACAGGCTGTGGGGTCGCCCTTGACGCTGCCTCCCGAGGATTGAAGGTCGCCCTGGTCGAGCGGCAGGACTTTTCCGAAGGCACCTCTTCACGCAGCACTAAGCTCATCCATGGAGGGGTGCGCTATCTCGAGCAAGCGATCAAGGGCTTCGACGTGAGCCAATTCAACTTGGTGCGCGATGCCCTGCATGAGCGTGCGGTGTTGCTACGCCTCGCCCCGCACCTGGCGCGTGCGATCACTCTGATCACGCCGCTGTATAAGCTCTGGGAGGCTCCTTACTACTGGACCGGTCTGAAGATGTACGACGGGCTCTCTGGGAAAGCGAGCGTGGGTCCCAGTCGCTTTCTCCCCAAGCGCGCCGCGCTCGAGCGGATGCCCACATTACGGCAGAAGGGCTTGGTCGGCGCCGTGCTCTACTACGACGGCCAATTCGACGACGCTCGTATGAACGTGAGCATCGCGCTCACGGCTATCGCTCAAGGTGCGGCCGTGGCCAACTACGTCGAGGCAACCGGCCTGATCCAAAAACGAGGGAAGGTGGTGGGAGCCCAACTGCGCGATGTCCGGGATGGTCAGACTTTCGAAGTGAACGCTCGCGGGTTGGTCAATGCCACCGGGCCGTACACCGACACCATCCGCAGGATGGATGACCCGGCAGTTGCCCCCATGGTCAGCGCAAGTTCGGGCGTCCACCTCATCCTGGACGGATCCTTCATCCCCCGTGGGACCGGCATGCTGATTCCCAAGACGGAAGATGGACGGGTGGCCTTTGCGCTCCCCTGGTTGGGCCAGGTATTGGCCGGAACAACGGACAACCCCGCCGAAGTAAGCGACCACCCGCGGGCGACGGAAGAGGAGATCGAGTACATCCTCCGCCATCTGAGGCGGTACTTTGAGGGCGAGATCTCTCGCGCAGATGTCAAAGCCGCCTGGTGCGGTCTCCGCCCTCTGGTCTCGGATCCCAAGGCGGGAGGCACCGCGAAGCTTTCCCGCGATCACGTCATCGTGCGAAGCCCGTCGGGCCTGATCACAATCACGGGCGGCAAGTGGACAACCTATCGCAAGATGGCGGAGGACTGCGTCGACCAGACGCTCAAGATCAACAATCTGCGGGCCGCGCGGAAATGCCAAACGAATGGTCTCCCCTTGGTGGGCGGGGCAGGCTATGACCCCGGAAATGCGGCAAGGCTTGCGCAGAGTTTCGGGCTCGAGCGAGACATCGCGGATTACCTGAATCAGGCCTACGGGGACCGGTCGGAGAGCGTGGCCAAGGTGGCCACCCAGGGGTACTCCGCGAGGTTGGCGCCCGGGTATCCATACCTGGAGGCCGAGGTCCTGTGGGCCGCGCGAGAGGAACTGGCACAGACGCCCATCGATGTCCTGGCTCGTCGTCTCCGGTTGGCATTCCTGGATCTCTCCGCGGCAAAGGCAGCACTGCCCAGGGTTTGCGAGTTGCTCTCCAGGGAGTTCGTTTGGGATGCAAGGCGTCGAATGGGTGAGGAGCAGCAAGCTCGTGAGCGGCTTGAACAATCTCTTTGAGAAAGACCTGAAGGGCGGTCCTCTCGGAGGGCCCAGCGGGGACCGAAGTCGTTCGGTCCAGGCGTCCTTGCGAGAACAGGAATACCCAATTGGGGGATATCGCGGGCAGGTCGAATGGGCTCTCGCAGGGCTGCTGGGCCGAGGGATCCGCGATCTTGAATCCTCGTCGCAGGGGAAAGGAGGCCCACCCCTTTCGAGGACGGCCCCCACCTCTGAAGACGACTCGGCCAAGCCGGCGGAGTGGAGGCACGGGAACCCGGCCAACTCAATGAATCCCTCCCCCCGGGAGGGCCAAAGCCGTGCGGGTATAATCGTCGACCTATGGCAACTCAACCGATCTTCCCGGTAGCGCACACAACGCGTGCGGGCCGGCCGGCTTTCCTTCGCGTCGCCATGCAGATCATGGCCGTCGCCTTGGCCGGGGCAGTCTCGCTGCTCATCCTATCCGCAGCCGGCCTGGGTTTCTATCAGTCCGCCTACAACGGTCGTATCTATCCCGGGGTCTCGGTCGGCGGATTGGACCTTTCCGGACTCACTGCCGAACAGGCGGCCCGGCAGCTCGTTGGGGGCTTGTCCTATCCCCAGGACGGCGTCATCACTTTCACCGAGGGCAGTCAATCTTGGCGGGCTTCCCCCTCGCAGCTGGGGATGTCGATCGATCTCCTGGGGACCCTCAACCAGGCCTTCCGGGTGGGGCGGTCTGGAGATCCTTGGGTCGACATGGTGGATCAAGCCTCCGCGCGATTCTTCGGACGGAGCCTTCCCGTGATTGTTCAGTACGACGCGGGCAGCGCTCAAGCCTTCCTGCAAAGGATCGCGCTCCTTCTGGATCAACCGACGGTCGAAGCGCGCTTGCGCATGAACGGCACTCAGGTGGAGGCGCTGCCGGGCCAATTGGGCCGGCAGGTGGATATTTCGACCACGCTTTCGCTTCTGGCGGTTCCCCTCGGGAGCATGACCGAAGCCACGATTCCTCTGGTAACCCAGCAGAGCGCACCGTTGGTGCTGGATGCTTCCGCCCAGGCCCAGAAGGCGCAGGCCCTGCTTTCCGAACCGTTCAGCGTGGTGCTGCCTCAAGCCGTCGCGGGGGACCCGGGGCCCTGGATCTGGTCGCCCCGGGACTTGTCCTCAATGCTCACTTTCCGCCGGGTGAATGCAGGCAGTAGCGTCCAGTATGCGCTGGCCCTCGAGGATACGCAGCTGGCCGCTTTCCTGAACTCCCTTGCCCCGAAGTTGGGGCGGCCTCCTCAGAACCCGCGCTTTCACTTGGATGAGACCACCGGGCAGCTTGTGCTCTTGCAGGGCGGGGTGAAAGGCCGCGGCCTGGATCTGGCGAAGTCGGTCTCGTCCATCCAGGCGGCCATAGCGGCCGGTCAACATCAGGCCTCGTTGGTTCTCACCTACGTGGATCCGAAGGTGGGCGACAAAGCTACCGCGTCCAGTTTGGGGATCAGCGGCCTGCTTCCCAAGGGGCAACAATGGACCGGCTTCAAGGGGTCGAGCAATGCCCGCATCCACAACATCGAACTGGCGGCCAGCAAGTTCGATGGGGTCCTGGTCGCCCCGGGGGAGAACTTCTCGATGGCACAATACCTGGGGAATGTGAGCTTCGACACAGGCTACGACCAGGCTCTGATCATTGTCGGCAACCGGACGATCCTGGGCGCGGGCGGAGGGGTCTGCCAGGTGAGCACAACCTTCTACCGAACGGCCTTTATGACGGGATTCCCCATCGTCGAGCGCTATCCCCACGCGTATCGGGTGAAGTACTACGAGAATTTCGATGGGCCCGAGCACCTGGGGGCCGGATTTGATGCGACCGTCTTTGTCCCCCAGGTCGACTTTCGATTTCTGAACGACAGCCCCTACTGGATTCTCATGGAGACCGAGGTTGATCGGACCAAAGGCCGTTTGACCTGGAGCTTCTACTCAACCTCCGATGGCCGGGTCGTCACCCAATACTCATCCGGACCGATCAATATGAAGGACCCCCCGGCCCCCAAATGGGTTGAGAATCCGGATCTGAGCCAACCGTGGCAACAGGTGGACTGGGCCGTCCAGGGTGCCGATGTCTATGTCACGCGCACAGTTACGCTGGCGGGCCAGCCGTCGAGGGTTGACCACATCAATACGACCTACATGGCCTGGGGGGCCGTCTGTCAGTACAGTCCCGCCCATCCGCACGTCAATGGGGATCCCTGTCCGCCGAAGTAGGCTTGAGAGGCATCCGGCTCACGCCCTCGCGCGCGGACCGTTTCGTCCCGAGTCGATGGCATCCACCCGGAGAGGATCAAATGATCTCACCCGACTTGCTCGAAATCCTGCGCTGCCCAAACTGCGTTCAGACCAAGGATGGTTTCCTGAAGCTCGTCAAGGATTCGTGGCTCGTGTGCCAGGAACCCGGCTGCGGTCGCAAGTATCCGATACGGGATGACATCCCGGTGATGCTGATCGAGGAAGGCGACCGCTGGGTCAAGGTGCGGGAGCAGGATCTGCCGGTTCCCCCTCCTGCCGCCTGAGTCCACGCCCTTCTCTCCCCGGCCGCATCCGGTTCGCGCACTCCGCGTTGGCCGGGTTAAAATGGCGGTCATGTCTCGCTTCTCGCGGCGTGAGTTTCTTCGAATTGCGGGTTTGACGCTCGGGACGCTTGCGTTCACTCCCCTGACTCTGCCTCCTGGCGATTCTCCCGACGGGCAGTCCTTGGCACGCGCCACGCGGTTCGGGATTGGCGTTCTGGACAATCCGGATCCAGAGGCCCCTCTGGTTCGCCGGTTGAGCCGAGATGAAGTAGTTCCGGTGCGGGAGGAGGTGATTGGGCCGAATGGGCCGTCTGGGAACCCGCGCTGGTTCCATCTAGCGGACGGGTTCGCTCACACGGCCTATCTCCAGCCCGTTCGCGATATCCTCAACCCTCCCCTGGGGGCGATCGATGCCCCGGGCCGCTTGGCCGAAGTGACCGTGCCTTACACCCAATCTTACGAGCAGGCCAACCTTTCCAGCCGGCCCCTTTATCGGCTGTACTGCAGCGCGGTCTTCTGGGTTGTGGGTGTCGTCCAAGGAGTCGATGGGGAGCCTTGGTACACTCTTCTTGACGAGCGCCTCTATAAGCGTTCCTACGTCCACGCCAAATACTTGCGAGTGTTTGAACTGGCTGAACTCGAACCTCTTTCTCCCGAAATCCCCCTTGAGCAGAAGCGGATCGAGGTCGATCTGGCTCAGCAACGTCTGACCGCCTTTGAGTCGGGTCGGGCGGTGTTTGCGACGACGATTTCCGGTGGCAGGTACCGGGCAAATCCCTCGGTCCGGGAGGGGAAAACCTGGACCCCCATCGGCCAGTTCGCGGTATTCCAAAAGATACCGAGCCGGCACATGGGGGACGGGAGACTGACCAGCGACATTGAGGCCAACGAGTTTCCGGGTGTTCCCTGGGTCTCGCTCTTCACCATGGCCGGCATCGCCTTTCATGGCGTCTACTGGCACAACGATTTCGGGCGGCCGAGGAGTGACGGTTGCATCAACATGCGGCCAGCGGAGGCGCTCTGGGTCTACCGCTGGGCGCGACCGATCGTGCCCCTGACCTTCTACTCGGAACAGCGGCTTGGCACCCAGGTCGAGGTGAGAGGCTGACCGGAGCCGACCCGTCGATCCGCGCTCAGGTCCTCGCCCGGAGGACCTGAGTCGCTCCGGGACCCGGACCAGGGGGGCGGATCCGCTCCGCTGGGGGTCTTGACCGTCTCGGCCCTTTCTACTCTGGCCGGCCAGGGGAGGCAGACCCTCCGGCTGAAAGGAGACCCAATGCTGCGCTCCGTCCTGCTCAACCTGTCAACCGCGAGGTGGTCACGGCGCTTGGTTACCGAATCCGGCCTGGCCCGGCGCGTGGCCTTGCGATTTGTGGCCGGGGAGACGCTGCCGGATGCCATCCGCGCCATTCGTGAGTTGAATGCCCGCCAGGTAACCGCGACAGTGGATCACCTGGGGGAAAGCGTGGTAACCACGGACGACGCAGTGCGAGCGACGGAGGACTATCTCGACTTGCTCGAGGAGATCTCCAAGGCAGACGTCTGCGCGAACGCTTCGCTGAAGCTCTCCCAGCTGGGACAGCAACTCTCGCTCGATCTGTGCGCGGTGAACCTCAGGAAAATCCTCGACCGGGCGAAGCAAAAGGGAATATTCGTCCGGATCGACATGGAGGATTCCACCTGCGTGGATCCCACGCTGGGGCTCTATGAGCAAATGCGGACCCTGGGATATGACAACGTGGGGGTCGTCATTCAAGCATACCTTTACCGAAGCCGACAGGATGTGGAGAAACTGCTCTCGGAGGGGACGCGCCTCCGCCTTTGCAAGGGGGCCTACAAGGAACCGGCCGAGATCGCCTTCCCTGACAAGCGCGACGTAGACCAGAACTACTTGGCCGTGGCGAAAAGGCTCCTGGAAACCAGCCAAGCGGCCCGCCTCCCTGCCGACCCGCGTCGCTGTATTCCCCCGCTGGCGGCCATAGCGACCCATGACGAGAGAATCATCCGGGCGGTGGCGCAGTATGCACGCGAACACAATATCGCCCGCGACCAGTTTGAATTTCAGATGCTCTACGGGATCCGCCGAGACCTGCAGGAAACTCTGGCGGCGCAGGGCCATGCGGTCCGGGTCTATGTTCCGTACGGGACCGAGTGGTATCCGTATTTCATGCGAAGGTTAGCCGAGCGGCCGGCTAACCTGTGGTTCTTCATCTCCAATTTCATCCGCAGATAGATCCGGTCGACGAGCGGCGCCATGGACCCCGCAGGCAAGATTGCCCTGGTTACCGGATCTGCTCGACGGGTCGGAAAAGCCATCCTGCTGGCTTTGGCTGACGCGGGCGCTGAGGTCATCCTGCACTACCACCGCAGTTCGGAGGCTGAGGTGCAGGCCACGCTCAAGCAGGTCCAGAGACTGGGTGGCAGGGGCATCTGTCTCCAAGCCGACTTGAGCCAACGGGCCGAGATCGGGCGCCTGTTTCGCCAAGTCGCAGAGGCGTTCGGTCGGCTGGACATCTTGGTGAATTCCGCCGCGATCATGGATGCCGGAGACGTTCGCGATCTTAGCGAGGGAGACTGGGACCGCACCATCGATACGAATCTCAAGTCCCCGTTCTTCTGCTCGCAGGAGGCGGTGCGACTCATGGGCCCCCAGGGGGGTGTAATCGTGAACATTGCCGATGTGGCCGGCCTCCAGGCTTGGGCCCGTTACCCGGTGCACTCAATAAGCAAGGCGGGGGTTCTCATGCTCACCCAAGTGCTGGCTAAGGCTCTCGGTCCGGCGGTCCGCGTCAACGCGGTGGCCCCCGGGCCGGTGGCCATGCCGGAGGGAATGGACCCCGCTCGTTGGCACCGGGTGGCTCACCATCTGACCCTGCAGCGTGCTGGCTATCCCGAAGACATTGGCCGAGCCGTGCTCTACCTCATTCGGGAGGATTTTGTCACCGGTACCACCCTCGTCGTGGATGGTGGGGCACTCATCGCCTAGGATCCGGGCCTGATCCGCGGGCGGGAGAGCGCCCAGCTCAAGTTCCGAGCTCGGTTCGCGTCTAGCAGGCGGAAGTTGGCCGCAGGAGCGGGAGGAATCCCATGTCAAGGGAGGTGGAGCGAATCGTGGCACGCCTGACCGAAGAGGGTGAAAAGACGCGCGACTTCTTTGGGGCGCTTTCGCCACGGGATCTGGATCAGCAGGTCTACACCGACGGAGGTGCCTGGAAGGTAAAAGATCTCCTGGCCCACCTCGTCTCCTCCGAGGCGACCGTACTCCACACGCTGAAAGACATCCTCAGTGGAGGGCCGGGGCTCCCAGACGACTTCGACTTAAATACTTTCAACGAGACCGAGGCCGCTCGACGGTCTCAGGTTTCGCTCGGGGCCTTGCTGGACGGCTTCTCCCGAGATCGAAAAGCCCTGGTCCAGCTGGTGGAGAGTCTCACCGAGCCGGACCTGGGCCGCCGCGGTCGTCACCCTTGGCTGGGGTGGACCACCCTCGGGGAGATGCTGCAGCTTGTTTACCGCCATCCGATGCTCCACATGCGAGATGCCCGTCGGGCGCTGAACAGCGGGAACCCGGTGCCCTCCGGCGGGGCAACGGCCCGTGCGCCGGTCGGAATCGAACAGGATTCCTCCCGGACGGAGGCTTTGATCCTTTTCGTGAAGACCTGTCATGCCCAGTCCTGGCCTCGCCTCCAGCGATTGGCTGGGGATCACTCGGAGGTCATGGTCTACCCGGGAGATCCGAGCTGGCGGATTCGCGAGGTGCTGGCCCACTTGGCCGATGCCGAGGCAGGGATTCTTGGGCAGGCTAGGCGAGTTGCCCGTGGAGAGGCAGCCCTTCCGGACGGTTTCGACTTGGCGCGCTGGAATCGGCGCGCCGTGGAGAAGAAAGCCGCGAGCCCTCCGGAGGAGAATCTCCACGAGATCGAAGCGGGCTTTCACCGCTGGATTGACTTTGTCGCCTCATTGGACGACGAGAGGTTGGACGCCCGAGGCATCAACGCCGAAGGGATACCCCTGACCGTCGAAGAGTTCGCTCGCCAGGCAGCACAACACCGCCTTGACCATGCCTGCGACATGGACCAGGCCGCCCGCTCTTCTGTCTGAGATCCGTTCTTCTGCTGGCAGTCGAGGCCATCCAGCGCAGAGACGAAGTCGGGGATCGGATGGATGCAGGCTGCATTCCGGCCCCGGTCCTCTGGCCGGGGGTGACCGGGGTCAAGTTCCCCCAGACCCCCAGGAATCGCGGTCTTCAGATGCTATAATCCTCCCACCTTGCTGCCGATCGCAACGGGTCGAGCCCAAAGGTATCTTGCCGCGCCTTCCCCCGCGGCATCAGGCCCTGCTGCGCCGTGGTTAGAGAGCACCTGGAGTTGTAGGAATCCCGCCCGTGAAAGAGGCCAACATATTCGACTTGTTCACAGGGCCGCTTCCGGCTCGAGTGGGAGGCATCCAAGGCATCTTGCGAGACACTGACCACCTGCTCGGACGATTCGGCGAAGCGGCCTGGCTCTCGGCCGAGCCGAAAACCCGGCTGGGCTTCTCCCTTCGCCCAGATGCGGACCGGGTATGGGCCATGCTCGATGGGGCGAGCTGGGCTGCGCTGCACGACTTGCGTGAGACCTCTCCGTCTCTCGGGTGCACTCAAGTGGTGCGCCTGGACCGCAATCCCCTGGGACTCTTGCTCATTCCCTTTGGGGTAGCAGCCGGGTTGCAGGTGATGGAGGGTCCCCCTGCGGGGATGCTCATTCTCTCCACCTCCGCGCTGGGAGACTCCGCCCCAGAACAGACCATTCCTGTCGAGGACCCGCGAATCGCATTCAATTGGTCATCCCTGGCTTAGGGGCAGGCTCCAGTGGGTCCAGGTGAGAATGCCCCGAGCGCCAGATCCCCTGCCGCCCTCCATTCGGCGCGGCCTGGGTCGGTTGCGGGCCGTTCGCACCACCCCGCCTTGGTGGGCTCACCTTGGAAGGAGGGCGGGGCGTGGCGGCTAACAGGCTCCGGCTCGGATTGCCCGGGAGACTTTCTTGCTCTGACCCAGGTGCTTCCTTCGCAGTTGGCGACGGACGGCCGCGGGATCCTGTTCCGCTCGAGGCCTCCGAAACGCCTCGCCTTTCTTATCTGCGTGCGGGTTCTTCAGGCCCCCACCCGCAGGGTTGCGCGGATTGACCCATGGCCGAGTTTCTGAACCTTTTGTCGATCCAGGAAGTGCTCTCACGTCTTCTTGACGGGATTCGGCCATTGGAAACCACAGATCGGGTTGCCACGCCGATGGCGCTGGGCCGGGTGACGTCGACGGACGTGCTTGCCCTCGAGTCGATGCCGTCGTTCACGCGCAGCGAAGTGGACGGGTATGCGCTCCGGGCCCGAGATACCCACGGGGCCAGCGCCACGCTCCCAGCCTACCTGCGGCTCATCGGGGAAGTTCCCATGGGTCGCCCTGCGCAGATGCTGGTGACCCCTGGGCAGGCTGCTGCGATCCACACCGGCGGCCAGGTTCCGCAGGGTTGCGACGCCGTGATTATGCTGGAGGACACCCAGATCTCGCGTGAAGAAGAAATCGAGGTTCTCAGGCCGGTGTCGGTGGGCGAAAATGTCCTTCGCGTGGGTGAGGATGTCCAGCCTGGGCAGGTCCTCTTGCCTTCTGGCCAGCGTCTCCGCCCGCAAGATATCGGCGGGCTCATGGGAGCTGGGGTCCTGACAGTCGAAGTCGTGCGTCGCCCTCGCCTGGCCATCGTTGCTACCGGGGATGAAATCATCCCCCCGGATTGCAAGCCGATCGTTGGCCAAGTGCGGGATGTCAATTCCTATGTCCTCGAGGCGATCGCAAAAGAGTCCGGCGCCGAGTCCGTCGGGTATGGGATCATTCCGGACGATTATCAAGAGCTCAAGACCGCCTGCCAGCGGGCTCTGTTTGAGTGCGATGGTCTGGTGATCTCCGCCGGATCGTCGGTGAGCGCGCGGGACATGACTGCCCGCGTGGTCGCAGAAATCTCCCAGCCGGGGATTATCGCCCATGGAATTGCCCTAAAGCCGGGCAAGCCCACCTTGGTCGCCCTGCACGCCGGCAAGCCGATTCTTGGCTTGCCAGGCAATCCGGTCAGCGCGACCGTGGTGGCGATGCTGTTGCTCGTTCCTTCCCTGATGCGCCAGTTGGGTCGCCGTGATCTTGCCAGGGGACGCAGCCTACGCCTAAGGGTGACCCGCAACCTCGCTTCCCAGACCGGCCGCGAGGACTTCATCCCTTGCCGGCTGACCCAGCGCGAAGGAGAGAGTTGGGCAGATCCGGTTTTTGGAAAGTCAAACCATATCTTCACCTTGGTCCGGGCAGATGGGTTGTTGGTCATCCCCGGCAACGCAAACGGCGTGGCGGAGGGCGAGTTGCTCGAGTTCCTGCCCTTCGATCCTTAGGGGCCAAGGGCCACTTCAGCGACCCACAAGTTCTGTGGAGCGACGGACGAACGAGACCAAGATGCGTTGGCGTTTTGCTTCTTCTCTTGCCCTGGGATTCACCGCGAGTGCCATCCTGCTCGTGGGATGCACCGGTCGCTCGCGGTTCGGAGGCCTGGCTGGCCAAACGCCGGAGCGGACTGCGATGCCCCTGGCGGTCAGCCCGACTCCGTCCCGGGCCCCCACCCTAACGGAGACGGGCGAGATTCTGCCGAGTCCGACCCCGACCCTCCAGGCAACCCCCTCGCCCGATGCCGGACTGCAAGCCGTCCTGTGTGCACCTCCTCCTGTGTACAGCCCAGGGCGGCATCAGCTGCTGGCCCCGATTCTCCTTTACCACCACGTGGGGGAGGAGCAATTGCAGTCGGGGGACGAGTCAACTTCTCGATACGATGTCACCCCAGCCGATTTCAAAGCCCAACTGGAGATGTTGCAGGAGCTGGGCTACCACACAGTGCGGGTCAGCCAGATTGCCTCCGCCCTTCTGGGACAGGGGACCCTGCCGCAGCGGCCCATCGTCATCAGCTTCGACGACGGATGGGTGGATGAGTTCCAGACCATCTTCCCCCTGCTACAAGAAAACGGAGACGTGGGGACCTTCTACATCCCCAGCACCTATCCGGGGGCCCCGGGGACGGTCACTTGGGCCGAGCTGAAGGAGATGGTTTCTGCGGGCATGGAGATTGGCTCTCATTCCCGCACCCACGGACATCTTGCCTCCATGACCCAGGGCCAGGCCTGGGCTGAGGTTCGTCTCTCCAAAGTGGACTTGGAAAAGGCGCTGGGGGTCACGGTGGATACGTTTGCCTACCCCTATGGAGAGTTCTCTCCGGACCTGGGCAGGATGGTCAGTGAGGCCGGGTACCATGCGGCGGTGGGTCTGGGGCCCTCCCCCTTGCAGGGTCTGGGCAACATCTTCTATCTGAATCGCATTGAAATTCAAGGCAGCGAATCGTTGGCGGCGTTTCTGAAGATCCTGCCCTGGCGTGGGGAAGGCACGGGGCTTTGTCCGAGTCGATGACCCGGGGGTCCCTTCTGCCCCTCCTCTCTTGAGGCCCGAGAAGAGAATGCCCAATCGCAACGTCTACCTCCACGATATCCCTCTTGAGGAAGCCCAGGCCCTGTTCCAGCACATGCTTCAGGAGACCGGGTGGTGGACACCCCTGCCCGGGGAGGAGGTTCCCCTCGAGCAGGCGCTCGGTCGAGTCACGGCGGAGCCGGTCTGGGCTCGCCTTTCCTCGCCCCCCTACCATGCGGCCGCGATGGACGGGTACGCAGTTCGCTCCACCCAGACCGAAGGGGCCAGCGCTACCTCTCCGATCGCACTGGAGTTGGAATCGCAGGCCCGCGGCGTGGACACAGGCGATGCGCTCCCGCTCGGGTTCGATGCGGTCGTCCCCATTGAAGCTACCCAGCCAATTCCGGGAAAGGACGGGCCTTCGGCGCAGATTGAGATTCGAAGCGCGATTGCGCCTTGGGCGAACGTGCGGTCCTTAGGAGAGGACATCGTTGCTACCGAACTCGTCCTTCCGGCCGGCCAGACCCTGCGCCCGGTGGACCTGGGCGCGATTGCCGCCTCCGGCCACAGGACCGTGGTCGTTCGCAGGCGACCTCGTGTCGCGGTGATCCCGACCGGAAGCGAACTGGTTCCGCTGGGCACGCTGCTGAAGCCGGGTCAGGTTCCGGAATTCAACTCCATTGTCCTCGCCGCCCAGGTCCAGAGTTGGGGAGGCCTTTGCGATCGTTTCGAGATCGTTCGGGATGAGCTCGAGGCTATCCGAGAGGCGGTTGGCAAGGCGGCCGAAGGTCACGATCTCATTCTCCTCAACGCGGGGTCATCGGCCGGGAGGGAGGACTACTCCGCCCAAACGATCGCGTCTCTGGGCGAGGTTTTGGTGCATGGGATCGCGGTCCGACCTGGACACCCGGTCATCCTCGGTCGGGTGCGGGTCCCGAACCGGGCGGCCGCGTCGAGCCGTGAGGTCCGAGGGGAGGTCCCGGTCATTGGGGTTCCCGGATTCGCAGCCAGCGCGGCGCTCACCGGCGAAATCTTTGTCCGCCCTTTGCTTGACCAGTGGCTGGGCCGTGCCTCAGAGGATGCGCCTACCGTGGAAGCCGTGCTCACACGCAAGGTTACCTCCCCTCTCGGCGATACCGAGTTCTTGCGGGTGTCGGTTGGACGAGTGGGCGAAAAGGTCGTGGCGGCGCCCCTTTTGAGAGGTGCCGGGGTCATTTCCTCGCTCGTGCGTGCGGACGGCATCGTGCAGATTCCCCGGTACGTGCAGGGATACGCGGCCGGTGACCGAGTTACGGTTCATCTCTACCGATCTCCGGCGGAGATTGAGCGGACGATCGTGGCCATCGGCTCCCATGACCTCACCCTGGATCTGCTGGCCCAGTTCTTGGCTCGTCACGGGCTCCGCCTGACCTCAGCCAATGCAGGAAGCCTGGGTGGGCTCCTGGCCCTGCGAAGAGGAGAAGCCCACGTGGCAGGATCTCACCTGCTTGACCCGTCCACGGGAGAGTACAACCTTTCCTATGTCCGCCAGTACTTGCCCGAGACACCCGTGGTTGTGCTCGGATTTGTCGATCGCGAGCAGGGTCTTATGGTGGCTTCGGGCAATCCGAAGGCTATTCGCTCCTTCCAGGACTTGGTCCGACCGGAAGTCGTTTTTGTCAATCGCCAGCGAGGAGCGGGGACTCGGGTGCTGCTCGACTACCACCTGAATCGCGGCGGGATCGAGGCCGACCGGATCCACGGATACGAACGGGAGGAATACACACACCTGGCTGTTGCGGCCCAAGTGGCTTCCGGGGCCGCGGACTGTGCACTCGGAATCCGGGCGGCAGCGCTGGCGCTTGGGCTCGACTTCCTCCCCGTCGCCAGCGAACAATACGACTTGGTCGTTCCGATCGATCAACTGGAGAGCCCGAAGCTCCGCTCCCTGCGAGAGGTCCTCGCCGACCCGGAATTCCAGGCTGCGGTGATGAGCCTCCCAGGCTATGAAATCTCCCGCATGGGCACGCTGATCGCCAAGACGGGATAGCCGCTCGGCATGGTCTCACTTCAAACGCGCGCCCTCCGGTCGGCCTGGCGGATGCTCTTCTCGCCTCCCGCCTCGGCCGAGATCGCCGCGCCCCACGATGGAGACCTTGGCTGCCGAGCTGGACAAGGATCTGGAGGCCTCTGGTGGCTGAGCTTGGGGGACCGCGCTATTGGTCTGCGCGGGTGTCTCCATGGTCATTCCTCGATTTCGGTCTGGGAAGTCCCGTTTTCAGGCTATTTCCTGATCCGGGGACTCGCCGGGCGCTTACGGGATTCCTTTTTGGAATGACCGGCGCGCTCATCGCCGTACCTCCTCTGGGTCGGCTGAGCGGAGCCCACATCAACCTGGCGGTCAGTTTTTCCTTCTGGTTGGCTGGGAAGATGCGGGCGTGGTAGGCGCTGGCCTACGCCGGGGCACAGCTTTTGGGAGCTCTGCTGGGAGCCCCGCCGCTCTTAGGTTGGGGCGAGATGGGACGGAGCGTCCAATTTGGGGCGACTCTGCCGGGATCGGGCTACTCGTTTCTGCAGGCCACCGGTGGAGAGATTGCAACGACGTTCGCCTTGATCGCCGGATTGTTTCTCTTCGTGAGCCAACGAAGACTTCGGCCCTTCACACCCTTGCTCTTCCCGGTGCTTTATGCAGCCAGGGTCTACCTGGAGGCTGCGCTCTCGGGGACGAGCACAAATCCCGCACGCAGCCTCGGCCCTCTGCTGTTGTCCATGAATTGGAGGGGGAGGTGGATCCACGGGGTCGGTCCGGCCTTGGGAACGCTCCTGGCAGTTGCCCTCCACCGTCTCTCCTGGCTGCGTGTTTTCCAGATCGAGGTAGCCAAGCTCTACCACTTCGAACAAGATCCGTACCGGGTGTTCCGGGACTTCCCCAATCGGCCGTCACCGAACCTTGGACCCCGCGGGGCGAGCCCGGCCCCCCGGGGGCAGGCGGGGCCTAGGGCCCAGGGTTGAGGACAGGGTCGAGCAGTTGTCGGATGCGGCGGTAGTGCGAGCCTTGCCAGTACACCTTTCCGCAGGAAGTGCAGGTCCAGAACTGGTGGTAGTGAGTGGCCGTTCCCGGTTCCAGCCTGTGATGAATGCGGGCCAGCGGCACGGCCTCAAGGAGTCCGTTGCAGCTTGCGCAACGCGTGAACGGTAGCGCCCGACCCCGCAAGTCGAAGCGATCCACAACTTCTTGTAGCTGGTCCACGGGCCGGGGGGAGCGCACATAGTACCCGTGGGTTACCGCCTTGCGCTTGAGGAGTCCCCGATCCCGAGTGAGGAGGATGCGCTGATCCTCATGAGAGATCTTTGCCAGTTCCGGATCGGCGAGCTGGCTGCTCCACAGGGCGTCAAAACCGAGAAGCCGAAGATAAGCCGCGAGCCGGCCGAGATGCCCATCGAGCACAAAGCGGGACTCGCGAAGCGGGCTGGGCCGCAATCGGCTCACGGTCCCGATGTCCATCGATTCAAAAACCGGATAGACGCTGATGCGATCTCCTTCTTGGGCGACATAGGAGAAAGCGACGGATTCGCCGTTCACCAGGATCAGGTCAACTTCTGTGTGCGGGACTCCAATCGATTCGATCAAGTCCTTGATCGAGGCCCGTCCCTTCCACTCGTGGCGAAACTCGATCTTCTGGCGGGAAGAGTCCAGGAAGTCGTTCAGTTCCTGGTAAAAACGAAAGGAAGCGCTTGGCATTCTGAACTACCTGCCCGAGGCCAGAGCCTCGAACCCGGGCTGGACCATGGCTCAGATTCCTGGGGCGCGCGCAGGCACGCGGGAGGAGGGAAGAGGGGTGCCGGTCGTCTCAGTTGAGTTTCTCCCGATTGGATCTCACGACAAGCTGCGGCCTGCTCTCTGCCGACACGAGCTTACTCGGATGATAGTGGATGTGAACCTGGCTGAGGTACTCGATGTTGCGCAGGAGTCGGTCCTCCACCTGCGAAGCGATGCGGTCTCCCTCGGTGACGGTCAAGGATCCCTCGATTCCGATGGTGAGATTGACGACCAGGTAGGGCCCGAATCGATGGGCATGAATTTCTTCGACCTGCTCTACCGCGGGAAAACCGGCGAGAAGGGATTGAATCTGGGCAGAGAGCCACTCGCTGGGAACGGAGCCCATTAGCTCCTGAGAGGAGCCTCGTAGGATTTCGATCCCGGTTCGAAGAATGATGATCGAGACAATCGCCCCGGCCAGTGGGTCAACCCACGGCAGCCCGGAACGACCCACGAGAATCCCCAGGCTCACGGCCAGAGCGGCGATCACGTCATTGCGGTGATCGAAGGCCAGCGCCTGGATCGCTGGGTTGCGCGTCTGGAGGCTAATCGCTCGGGTGTAGAAGGTCAACCCGAGTTTGAGGAGAACGGTGAAGACAGCCACTGCCAGGGCGTCGACCGCCGCGCCCTCAAACTTGCTGCGCTGAGTCCAGACGGCGTACATTCGGCCGAGCGAATCCCACAGGATGGCGATGCCCGTGGTCACCACAAAGGCGCCCACCACGAGAGCAGCCACGTCTTCGAATTGGCGGTACCCGTAAGGGTGCTCCAAGTCGGGCGGCTTGTGGGAAAGTCGCATGAAGATGGAGACGACGAGATAGTAGGCCACATCGGAGGTCGAATTGAGGCCATCGGCCAAAAGGGCCGGGCTGTTTCCGACAATTCCGAAGAGCGTCTTCAGTATCGCCAGGAAGACATTGGAGGCCAGACCGAGATTGACCGCCCGAGCGGTCTTGACGTCTCTGGATCGTACGTCTAGGTTCATCCCAGCCGCCTGCCCATGGGGGTGACCCCCACTCCCATCCGTTGCGACTCAAGAAGATGCGGAGCCTGCCACCGCCAGGCGATCTCGCACGACGGTCCAATTTCCATCTTGCCGGCCCGCGCCGCCAGCCGGGGAAGCAGGTTCTCAGAGGAGGCTTCTGCCTGTCGTCCGGAGGCACGGGGAGAGAGCCGGGGCACGGGGCTAGCCCTCAGCGGGCTGGGCCGGTTCGACGTGGATGGTGACCCGGCCCACCGCGGGCACCTTCCTTCGCAGACTGCGCTCGACGAATTCGGTGAACTGGTGAGCATCTGCGATGGATTCGCCCGAGTCGAGGATGCAGTGAAAGGAGAGGGCGAGTTCGGCCCCAACCCGGTGAACCTCGATATCGTGAGGATGGCAGCGCACATCCCCTTTCTCGAGCACTTCCCACAGAGCTTGAACGACCACGCTTTGCTCCTCGGGGGCGGCTTGACGAAGGGAGGTGGTATCCCCGGCGGGCTCCAGGTGCGTGATCACGCGCTCCAGGTAGGGCAGGCTCCGGCGGATGGCTTGCTCAAATTCCGTCGCCTGAAGGTGAGCTTCTTCCACGCTGAGGCGATCGCTGACTTCCAAGTGCAATTCAAGGGATCGGCTTCCGCCGGTGTCGTAGATGCGGATGCTGTGGGCGCCCATCCCAAAGCGCGCGGCCAGAGTGCGAACCGTGGTGACCGTTTGCTCGTCCTCGCTCCGACCGGGAAGGAGTTCGACCACGACGTCGGATCCGGGCAGCACTTCGCGCACGGCCCCCTCGGCCTGGCCGGCGATTTCGTGGGCCCGCTCGAGCGAAACATCGCGCGGGATGGCCAGCTGAAGGTCAGCAAAGGACTCAGGCCCGCTCCGGCGAACGCGCACGCGCTTGACCGCCATCACTCCCGGGACTTTCACCACCCGCTCGAGTTCATCCCGCAGGCTGGGAGATACCCCATCTAACAAGGCGAAGACCGTCCTGCGGCCCATTTGCACACCGACGTAGATCACAATCGAGGCGACCCCCAGAGCCGCGACCGCGTCCGCCTTGGCCAGCGCCCCTATCCCGGTCCGCTCGGCCACCAGAACCAGGACGAGTCCCAGCAGCACCACGCTGGAGGACCAGATATCTGTGGCGAAGTGAATGGCATCTGCCTCCAGGGCTTGGCTGGCGTATCGCTTGGCCACCCGGCTGAGAGCCCGGGAGCGCGAAAAGTCGATCAGAATGGACGCCGCCATGACCAAAAAGGCCCAGAGATTCACCTCGATGGGGACAGCCTTGAAGAACAAGCGCGTGACCCCTTCGTAGAGAATCCAGCCACAGGTCAGCAGCAACAAGAGCGCTTCCACGAGCGCGGAAAGGTTTTCCACTTTCCCATGGCCGTAGGTGTACCTCTGAGAAGGGGGAAGGGCGGAGACCCGCACCGCCAGGAAGGTGACGACCGCCGCAATCAGGTCCAGGCCCGAATGGGCAGCCTCCGAAAGGATGCCCAGGCTCCCGGTCAGAATACCTACCACGAGCTTCATGCAGGTCAGGAACACGGCGGCGAAAATGGACATCAGAGCGACCGTCCGCTTCTCGCCGGCGCCTTCGGAGCGTTCCGCGGATTGCAGGTTGGCCAAGAGCTTTCCCCTCGGAAGACGATTTCACCGCAGTTGCCTGGCGATTATAGCGCGGGAGAGAGTGGCCAAGTTCAACCGCTCAGGGCGGGCCGTGGAGCCAGGGTCAAGCCGTCGGGGCCGGGGTCGGGGTGTCGCTGGGGAAGGGGGTGGAAGTGTCGCTTGGAGCCGGGGTCGGGGTGTCGCTGGGGAGCGGTGTGTCCGTGGGGGTGGGAGTCAGGGTATCTGTAGGGGCGAGGGTAGGCGTGAAGGTGGGAGTAGGTGTGAAGGTCGGAGTGGGCGTGATGGTGGGAGTGGGCGTGGGCGTCGGGGTGGGGGTGGGTTTGAATAGGTTGAAGTGGACCCGTGTTTCGGCCTTCCCCCCTTCCTTGGAGAACACCGTCAGACGCAGAGTAAGGATGCCGTCGGGAATCCCCGAGACATTCCAATCCGCAATCTTTTGGGGAGAAGAGAGAGGGCTTCCGGAAGGCCCGCTGAGGGACTGCCAGTTACTTGGGTCTGGTCCGAGCCCATACTCCAGGAGATAGTGGTCGAAGTCCCCGCTGGCGTCGGCTTTGCCGGATATGCTCACGGTGGAGGCCATGAGGGTTTGCCCCTCCGCCGGGGAAGTGATGGCCAGGATGGGGTGCGGGCTATTCGCGGTGCACTCCTGGTCCGGATAAAAGACGATCGGATGCGGGAACCCGTTCGCTTTCGCCCACTTCTGACCGTCCGGATTGTCGCTGAGCCATTTGCGGGCCCAAGGGTCGCTGACTGCGATCGTCAGTTCCTTTGCCACGAAGTCGGAGCAAGCCGCAGAAGCGCGCAGCTGGGTGAACGTATCGATCCAGACCTCACGCCAAAGGTCTTGATCGCTGGGCAAGGGGGGTTGATCCGCGGCGAAATACTCCATGCGGGTGCCCTTGCAATGATCGCTGGGCTGGGCCCCGGAGACGGTGCAGATCTGGTCCTGGACGACTCCGGCGGGGGGGGCAAACGGCTTGGGCTTCCCGGCGGTGAGCTGCTGAATGGCAACATTCATGAACTGCGACCAGATCGGAGCCGCACCCGTCAACCCGGTCGTGCCCTGCATCGGGGTGTTATCCGGGTTGCCCACCCAGACGCCTACGGCGAGATCGGGCGTGAAGCCCAGGGTCCAATTATCCCGAAAGTCATTCGTGGTCCCAGTCTTGGCCGCTACCTGGAAAGGCAGGTTGAGGACCGAGTGGGCCCCGAATTCCGGCGTGCGAGCCACGTTGTCGGAAAGTATGGAGTCGATCAGAAAGGCGTGCTCAGGGCGGATTACCTGTTCGCCGGCCGGCGGCTGATACTGGAAGACCGGTCGGCCATCGTAGGTAGTGATCCGCGTGATTGCGACCGGTGGGATCCGGCGTCCTCCGTTGGCAAAGACCGCATAGGCTCCGGTCAATTGCAAGGGCGTGACCGCCCCCCCACCCAGAGTGAGAGCCAGCCCGTAGTCGGGGCGGTTCAGGGTCGTAATCCCCAAACGCTCGGCCATCCCAACCAGGCTGTTACCTGGAGGAAGGTTCGGATCGTCGTACACCCCGACAAACTGAAGGGTCTTCACGGCCGGGATGTTGAAGGAATTCGCCAGGGCGGTCCGCACCGTGACCGGCCCATGGAAAAGCCCATCGTAGTTGACCGGCTTGTAAGGAGGATGCGTGTCGCTCGGGTTGCCGGAGGGCGGAAACTCTGAGGGCACGTCCCAGATCAGGGTGGCTGGGGTCCACCCTTTCTCAAACGCCTCCACATAGGTAATCGGCTTGATCGAGGACCCGGGCTGGCGTGGCTGGATGGCCATGTTCACTTGTCCGGCCGGTTGCGCGTTGTAATCCGGCGAGCCGACCATGGCCAGGATCTCACCTGTGGCGGGACGGATGGCCACTAGGGCTGCCCCCGTGATGTGCCGGGAGGCCAGCCCAGCTACCTGGTCGCGCACGATCGACTGGGCGATATCCTGCAGACGCGGGTCGAGCGTGGTGTAGACCTGGAATCCTGCGCGATAAATGGTTTGTGGATCGTACTGCTCTTCCAGGAGCTGCCGTATGTAGTTAACCCAATGTGGATCCCGCATGGGTTCGTTCGGAGGGACAAAGGTGTAGGTCTCAGTTTCCGCCGCCGCGGCACGGGCTTCATCGGGGGTGATGCACAGGGGCGCCACCTGCCCACCGACTGCAATGCAGCCCTTTTCTTGGACCGCTTGCACCGTAAGTGTTAGCACCTCCCGCTGACGCTCGAGCGTGGCGTCATGGTTGCCGAAGACGTCGTAGACGGAAGGTGCCTGGGGAAGTCCCGCCAGAAACGAGGCCTGAGCCAACGTCAGCTTGTCCGCCGAAGTGTGGAAGTAGGTCTCGGCGGCCGCTTCCACCCCATACGAGAGGTTGCCATAGTAGATCTCATTCAGGTAGAGCTCGAGGATCTCGTCTTTCGAATAGCGTCGGGTGATTTCGACCGCCAGAAGGGCCTCGCGCACTTTGCGCGCGTAGCTCAGCTGGGTGCGCTCTTCAGGGCCAAAGAGGAGCGCCCGGGCCAACTGCTGGGTTATTGTGGAGGCACCTGATACCGTCTCCCCCGCCTGGTAGTTCTGCAAGTAGGCGCGGACGATGGCCCTGGGATCAAAGCCGGGGTTGGTAAAGAAGTTCTTGTCCTCTGTGGCCAAGGTGGTCGCGATCATGTAGGGAGAGATTTTCGCGAGGGGGACGTAGGTGCGCCGGCCTTCCGTTGGATCCAGAATCTCATAGAGCAGGTTCCCGTCCGCGTCGAAGATACGGGTCGTTTCAAACTGCGAGGCACGGGCTCGCAGGTTGTCCACGGAGGGCAGGGTGGCGGCAACCCGATAATACCCATAGATGCCCGCACCGGCCGCGGCGAAGACCACGGCTGTGAGCAGGAACAACGCCGCTATGCCCAAACGCAGGAGACATCCGAAGCAGGAAGGCCCACCTCTTTTTCCTCGCTTGGATTTGTGGGGGGCTGAGGAGGAGGGGGTCTCTGCGGCCGGGCCGGGTCCCACGGGGGCCGAGGCAGAGGTCTGACTCCGCCGGCCCTTGCGAGGCCGCCTGGAGTGGGTCGGAGCGGACTCCGGATGGGCGGCCATGGGCACGATCGGGTTTTCTTGACGAGGCGGAAAGAGGGTGTCCTCGCTCGGAGGGTTTATGGGTGGCGGAGCGGGGGGTTCGGGCGTGGCGGGGGTGGGGGGGTCGGGCGTTTCCTTGGCGAGTCGACGGAATCGCTCGGCGGGAGATTCGTTCATGGATCTGCGGACGGCCGGCCTTGAATTAGAACAGTCCAACGCCCAGCCATGACTGCCTCGTCTTTCTGGTTATTCACGCTCACCCGAAGTTCCACCGAGCCGCCCCCCAGGCGCGGAATGGCCTTGGTGGATGCAACCTCGAGTTCAGCATGCAGGGTATCGCCAAGAAAGACCGGCCGACTGAACTTCCACTCGTTCACTTCTCGGAACGCCAGGACGGTACCTTCCATCACCCCGGTTTGTACGGCCAGCCCCGAGGCGATCGAGAGACCGAGCAGGCCGTGAGCGATCCGCTGCGCGTAAAGAGTGTTGCGCGCGAATTCGGCGTCGGTGTGAATCTGGTTGTAATCGCCCGTTAGGCCAGCAAACCCTACCACGTCGGCCTCGGTGATGGTCCGGCCAGCGGTCACAATCCGCTGCCCCACGCTAAACTCCTCGAAGTACTTTCCACGCCGTTGGCTCGTCTCCATGGTGCCTCGTACTCCGCGTGGCTCTCAAAGACAGATTGCGACCCGGACCTCAGTGATCGGAGAATGCCCCGTGACTATTGTAGCATAGCCAACGCGTCGCTCTCGCTGCCCCTGCTCAATTTCGAAGCGCGGTGCGGCCTGACCTCTCCGCCTCTGACATGAACCAGCATATGCGATTGCGCGCGTCCGGCTACGAAGGATTCCCGGGGAAGTCGCGGGAAGAAGACAGACCCCGCACTGCCCAAGGGTCAGCCTTCCCCCAAGGAGGCATTCGCCCTGGCTGAGGGCGAAAAGGATACTCCTGGCCGGCGGGGGGTCCCTGGGGAGGGGCAGCTCAACCGCTGGGTGTCTTCTGGTAGAATGCCCTTCGGCGAGAGGGAACAACTCCCCCAGTCCCACAGCGCGCGAAATGAACTGGCCCTTGACCCCTTTGCCCTCCCTGAATCTCCCCGGCCTCGATCCTGAGCCTTGCCGCGCTGCCGGGCGCGGAGGGGACCCGCGCAGCAAGCCCCATTTCCTTCGGCGAATCGGCGGCGGGTTCGATTCATGGCCCCATCGCGACCGATTGGCAACGACAGTGCCTCGTCTTGACCCCCGCGGGTGCCGGAATCCAGGACCCTCGGCAGGCGCGGACAGGTTGGGATGATTCTCCTCATGTCTGCGGAGAGCACGAAGACGGAAGTAGAGGGGTTGGAATGGGGCTGGAGAGCAACCCTTCTGGCTGGCCTTCAGGTTGGGCCACACGGGAGACCCCCCTGGGCTTGCGCCGAGGAGGGTTGGGCGGTGGCAGAAGAGTGGCAGTCTGCCTAGTGAGAGAGGTGCGCTGATGACGCGCTTACCCTATCAGACACTTTTGATGGCCATCGTGCAGCCGGTCGACCGGGGAGCCACAACGGAGGCCTTGGAGCACGGGGGTTTCGCTCCGACCGTCATTAATGCTGGCGGAGGCTTTCTGGGGCGGGAAGTGGCTGTGCTCCTCCTCGGCCTGCCAGCTGCCGACGAGCCGCTGGCGATTGAGTTGCTGCATCAGACTTGTCACACTCGGACCGAATACGTCTCCATGCCTTATGAAGGATCTCACCTGCCTTTGGGATCGCCGGTGGCGGTTGAGGTCCAGGGAGCGACTCTGCTCTTGCTCGAGGTCGAGCGATGCGAGGTGTACCCATGAAGCTCATCTTCGCAATAGTCCGCGACTCCGATACGGCTCATATGCTTCCCGAATTGCTTGCCCAAAAGTTCCGGGTGACGCGGATCGCCTCCACTGGAGGCTGGCTTCATGAGGGCAATACGACTTTCCTCATCGGAGCCGAGGAGGATCAGGTGGAGGCGGCGCTGAGCATCATTTCCAAGCACAGTTCTTCCCCTGCCGATCCCAAAGGGGTTCGCTCAACGGTGTTCGTCGTTGGCAACGTCCGCTACCAGCAGTTGTAGAGCGGGGCTACTCGTCGAAGAGGATAGTTGCTTCCGCGTAGTAGCGCACGGATTGACTCAGGGTCTTCCGGTGGATCCATTCCCTGAGGCGACGGTTCTTCTCTTCCAGGGTGAGCCCGGAGGAGAGTTCCGATAGAGGGTAGTTGAGACGCAAGGCGCGCGGCGAAATGACGTGGCGGGTGATCCCGGCCGGCAAGTTCCGCCCGTGCCCAGCCAGTTCGACAATATCCGCGGGCTCGAACCGGGGGAAAACGACGAGCGCCTGGAGGGGAACCATGATCCCTTGCACATCGCCGAGGCGGTCGGCTTGCGTCCGCAGGATCTTCCCTTGGTCAGCATAGACCCCGACGATCGCGCGCAGTAGATCTGCCATGGAAAGCAAATCCTGGTCATGGCCGGTCAGGGTGAGGAGACCGGTCTCCGGCAGGTCGAGATAGGCTGAGATCTCTCGGTCCAAAAGTTGCCCGCGAGCGGTCTCGTAGTCGCTGGGGCGGATCTGTAACCCGCTCAGATCGCTGAGGCGGGTGAGCATCGTCTGCCCGGGAAGGCTGAGCACGAGGTGATTCCACGAGGAGAGCTGGACCTGATCGCTTCCGTACTCCACGACCTGCGCGATCATGTGCGGCAGGCCCATGGCTTGGAAGGCGGTGACGCGGTTGGATCCATCCAGGACAACGTAGCAAGAGAGAGCTGGATCCAGAGGCGCGATCACTGGAGGATTCCGGATGACCCCCTCGCGGTTCAACTGCTCAATCAGCGGTTCGGTTCGGCCAGGATCGTTGCTCTCATGCAGGCATACCGCCGCGGTGGGGACGATGAGCAGGGTCGGGAAGGCTGTCATTCGGAAGCCCGTGTCTCACAACCAACGAGTAGCCTGGCGATCAAAAAGGACGGGGAAGCGTTGATGGAGATCCCCAGACCCGCCCCCAGGAGTTCCAGCCCGGGCTGAGACCCTACTCCGATTCCGCCAGATTCTTGGGTCGCCAGCCTTTTTTTCCGTCAGCGCGCCTCCCTGCCGGCCGCACTCACCAAGACTTGATCCCATCGGATCGACACCTGCCGCGGCAATCAATCTCTTTTCCCAGAGCCACGGTCCGCTCCAGCGCTGGTCGCTAGAGACTCCGCGCGAATGAAACGATCGTTCCATTCGCCTTGCGCCTCTTCACCAATCCTCCCAGGAGCCCAAGGGGACAGGCTTGGGGATCCTGGCGCCCCGGCCCTCCGCGAGAGGGCTGACCTGAGCGAGACCGGCTCCCCGCGACACGAGAGGCCATCGCGACCGGTGTATCCCTCGCAGATGGGCACCGAACCTTCTTGGCCTTCGCGGCGAGAAAGCCGCAGCGGGCCAGTTGCGTGGAAACCCCCTGGGCAACGAATCCAAGCTTCACTTAGAGGGGTAGCCCGGGGCCTTGACCCGACCGGTGGGAGCACTGAGATGGAATCCGCCCATTGGTCTGAAGGGGGTTCGCGGAGACCTAAGAGCATTGGAGGGCATCTTGGTCGCGGTTGTCGTGTGCGGCCACGGCTCTCCCTCTCGCACAGCAATTCCGCGGAAGTGTACCGCAATCAGCTTCTTTACAACAGGGTTCGGCTTGCAAGCTGGGGGTCTGCTTTGACGGGATAGGTTATGGGGCGCAGAAAAGTTGCACCCTTGGCGGTCGCCGCCGGCCGACCTTCCTGGCCGGCTTGACGAAATGGAATTCAAAGTGATTCGTACTTGGGATTACTGGAATTGATCTGCCTATCGCGGGGCTATTTCCGAGTTATGGATATCTGGTGCAGGCATTTCTCCGCATCTATTCGTGTTACCTTGGATTTCGCGTGCACAATGTGATTTCGGAAATGCACCATTTGGAATTGTGCGTGATTTGGTTCGCGTATTTCCGGACAATGTGAATTCAAATGCAGAATTGCCTAAATGTAATTGGCGTGGATTATCCTGCAGGAAATGCATTATCGGCTCCTTTGTGGGTATTTCAGTGATACAGCGTACAACTCGATGCTGAGAATACCCTCCGCGGGTATGTACAGGGCGTGCATTTCCTCGAGTTTCTCGCGGGCGAAGCGAGCGGCACACACGGCCCAGCCCGCCGGGCCAGCATCAGCGAGTTGTCGGGCGGCCTATCACTCGCACGGAGTCGCTCACTTGCCAAACAATACCTCCGAGGGCCAGTGGAGCCAAAGCTGAGCGACGAGGATCACAATGTTCATGATCAGCGCAATCGATGTGTTGAGGATGGACCGTTCGCTATTCGGCGAACCAGGCCACGATCCGGAGAAGAGCGCGATACCCAGAATCGACGCGATGGAACCGGCAAGGGCTAGTTGTCTCCACCATCCGCTAGGAACAAGGATGCCCCAGAAAGAGGCAGATGACGCGATGAAACCAATGGTCGGGACAATCCAGAAAGGCACGGCCGCTGTCGCTGCCGTGTTTGTTGAGAGAGTGGGAAACAGCCACGATCGAACAGCCACCCAAGACGTGGAGAGGCCGCGCAGGCTTTGAGCGAGAAGTGCGCCGAGCCCTATCGCGTGTGCGATCCCGTGAAGGAGGAGCGCGCCGGCAATGACAACCCTGATCGTTTGAACCGACATGATGGTCCCCCATGCCTAGTCCGGCCTAGCTAGCGAGAAAACCTGCCCGCCCAACTAGTGATTCTAATCATCCCGCAAGGGGGTGATGATTCGCGCTGCGGACTCGTGACCTACCATCCCTGCACGGTGGGTATAGACTGCACCGGCTCCTGGTTGCGGATTCACAGTCCCAAGCGGGAAGAATCTAGTCCAATGCAGCAAGTCGGGTTTGCCCTCGAGTTGGCACTAGACTAGACTAGACTCCTACCACATGAACAGCTGAATACACAACACGGATATACAGCAGTCCAATTGCCTCGCGCGCGGGTGATAGGTCGACACTGCGCGCCGCGCATCATCAACCGGAGGGGGATCCGTAGAATCACTAGTTAGGCCGCTGCAAACAGGGAGACCGCCCAGGGGGTCTGATAATTCAGGGCAAGGCCCAACAACCGCGTGCAGTCGAACGCTGGTGCTCTTGTCTCAAAGTCGGCATCTGCAGGAGCAAATACCATGGTTCTCTTGGAGCGTTTCGCCTCATCCCTATCTCGGTCCGACCCGGCGGTGCCTGCCGTGCGCGGCTATTTCGAATGGCAGGCGCATCGCCGCGCCGCGGTTTTCATCCCCAGTGCTGAGGACGATGTAGACCTGCGGACTTACCTATTTGACCTGCGCGCTAAGGGTGCTGACCCCGCCGCGCTCGAAGAGCATGTTGCCGCGCTCAAACGATTTTACCAGTGGGCGCAAACTGAGGGGGTCATTGCTGACAACCCATTTGATGACTATGACTTTGACCGCCCCTTCCTCACGAGCGAGAAGATTCAGCAGCGGCAACAGACCCTGCCCGAAAACCTTCATGAGCGCGAGGTGGAGAGACTGCTCGCTCTCGGTCAAATCGTAGAGGTGCTCAACAACTCCGTAGATATCCGGAGCGCTCTCGACAGCACGCTGAGAACACTGCTCAAAGTAATGAATTTGCAGGCTGGGTGGGTATCCATGCTCGCCAAATCACACCTTGGTGTTTTCTCCGCAGGGGATTTACCGCCACACGGCTTCGCACTGGCTACTGCCTGTAGCTTACCCCCCGGCCTCGAACGCGACGATCGCCGCTTTCTCCGACAGCCGCCCGCTTGCCACTGCCAGCAACTCCTCATCCAAGAACGCCTCACACGTGCCGTCAATATCATTGAATGCACACGCTTGCGAGAGTCCATGCGCGCCGCAGGTGATAACCAAGGTCTCCTCTTTCACGCCAGTGCGCCCCTGATCTCACAAGGTAAGCCGCTTGGTGTTATCAATGTCGCGACCGCCGAATGGCAGTTCCTGACCCACGCGGATTTGCATTTTCTCTCTGCGGTCACCGGACATCTCGTCATTGCGCTCGAGCGCGCCCATTTCTACGAGGTTGCAGAGGCGCGACGTATCGATCTCGAAAACGAACTGCAGGTCGCTCGCGAAGTACAAGCGGGCCTCATGCCGCGTGAAATGCCTGACATCCCCGGCTTTGGTCTCGCGAGCGCTTGGCATCCGGCGCGCGAGGTCGCCGGGGATTTCTACGACATCTTTCCACTGGCGGAAGGCCGCTGGGGGATCGTGATTGGCGATGTCGCCGATAAGGGCACTGCTGCCGCGCTGTATATGGCGATGGTACACAGTCTCATTCTCTCTGGAGCGTTGCGACATCGCAGTCCGGCGGCAGTGTTGATGGAGGTCAACCAGACGATCCTCCGGCAGTCTTCATCGGGGATATTGGTCACGGTCTTTCTTGGGGTGCTTGACCCAAAGAAGCAAACGATCCAGTATGCAAATGCGGGGCACAATCCACCAATGATGCGGCGCGCATCTGGGACAATAGAGCCATTAGCCCGAACTGGTGCCACGCTTGGAGTGTTGGATGAACTGCAATTGAGCGAGGCGACAATCACGCTCGGGCCTGGCGACGCAGTTGTGATGTACACCGACGGTGTGACTGAAGCATGGCATCCGCATCCGCGCAACGAAGATTATGGGATCAATCGTCTGACTGCTGCTATTGCCGCCGCACCCCGGAAAGCTGGTGAACTCCTCGCGCACGTAGAGGCTGACCTCAATGCCTTTGTCGAGGGCGCGCCTCAGGCGGACGACGTCACGTTAGTCGTTCTTACTCAAGATTGAGCGAATGCTGCCCAGTCTATGGAGCGGCCTAACCCGTCGTGTGGGCGTGTGAAAACCCGGCTGGAATGAGAAGAGACGGGGCCCTCACCCGAGGACCCTGATCAATTTGGGGACACCGAGGATGTTGATAGCTCTCATGAGGTTGTAGGCGAGGACCGAGAGGCTCATTTCTGATCGTCCAGACAGTCCTTGAGGGCCACACCTAACGCCCTCGCGATTTTCTCGGCGCTGATCAGAGTGATGTTCCTCTCGGCCCATTCCACTGCGCCAATGTACGTCCTATGAAGGCCAGCTCTTCTCGCAAGCTCCTCCTGGGAAATCCCTGCCGCCCTTCGCAACCTCCTAACGTTCAGTCCGAACAGCTTTGTGACATTCATGCTATCGATTATTGCGCCCTGCACTCTAGGCCCCTCTTCCTAGTTGGCATGTGCGCCCTGGGGGTGGGTTTCATCCTCTTTACGCGTGATTATCATGGTGCGGCGTACCGCCAGGCCGCCGATCGTGGGTTTTTCACTGGATTGCTTCCAGCATTGACGTTGGCAAGTCAAGAAGGTAACTATCCGGTGTGTGTGACGGACCATGTGAACCAACCCGAAATATTCGTCCTGTTTGAAGACCACATGAATCCTGGTGATTACCTTGGCACGATCCAGTACGTTGATCCCCAAGCGCAATTCAGGCATGTCAAGACACTAGGTCGCTATGGTTTCGGGCTGGATAACTGTGTCGCCAGCCCCACTACCATATATGTCCTGGGCTCGGAACAGCCCCCCGGGGGAGGAGTTGGCTACGCGGTCCGGAAGTTCGGCGCCTATCGGGTCTACATACCCCAGGAACCAGGCTAAAGACAGTGCCTGGGCCAGCGGTGCCAAGAGGCAGTCAGGATTCTTGGCAGGCTGTGGAGCGGGGACGGGTGAGACCCAAGCCTCTACACCCTCGCCCTAGGGATTTCCACTCCCCCCTCCCTGGGCGCCGAGGTGGTCCGTGATCCGCTGGAGAGTTTGGGCGTTTGACCGGATTGAAGCTGAGATCCCTCCCCTTCCGACTTCGTCGCTGCAGGCCCTATACTTTCCCGCCGAGGATATTCTCGCGATCAAACTCTATGCTGAATTAGTCAAGAACCCGCGAAATAGCGAATGATCTGTTTGTTGGGAATTCCTTGCGGGGATGATCTATGCTAATTGCGGTTCCGGAATGGGAAACTCCCCCTTAGTCCATCCAATTCCCGGGATCTGCACTTGAAATTCCATGGTCGGCGAGCATGAAAAGGGAAGAAACCATACGAAATTCATCGGACTGAAGGCTCAATTCCCCGAACAGAATTCAAAATGAATTCGCTCCACTCAAAATACCCTTCGGTGCCCATCGGCCTCGTTAATCCAACTTCCTGGTCTACTTCGCGCCCCACAGCCCGCTTTCCAGCAAGACTTCTAACGGCGCTTGTAGACGAGATACTGACCAAGTCGAGCAACTGGACTGAAGCCTAGCCAGGGCGAATCTATCGGTAGAGCCTGATCAGCCTTCAGTCCAAGTATTCTGTATTCGTCTCGCGGATCAAGGCCGGCAACCGATCTGTTGAGGTTCCGAATGCCTTGTCGCGACAGAAAAAGGTAGTCAAACCACGCTCCCGCGCGGTACAGGTCGTCTCCTGTGGCTGCGAACACCCTCGAGTAATCAATCGCACTGATGTCATACCCTACAAATAGTTCCGAGCGATTCGCTTCTTTCGCCTCTGCGCCGATGAAGTCGACAACCGGTATTTGGCCTGTGTCCGTTCCAGCGAATCCCTCTCGGCCCCAACCGTCAGCTAGCCGCTCCAATCGGAGGCTGGGCACAAGGGCCAATACCGCACATCCGATGAGCACGGGCTCCACGATCCGCTGTCGGGGAATGAACTTGGATACCTGGACCAAACCAACCATTACCGCCAGTATCTCCAATGGAACAAGCCACCAGAACCGCACAGCCCGATTTGGCTCACTCATCACCACCACAATTCCCCATAGGACGAGGATGCTCAATCCAAGATTCGCCTTTCCGTGTCCCGCATCACTTAACCCTTGGGCCAGCCAGGCCCCAAGTGCGAGGCTCGCGGCCAGGAGAGGCAGAAAGACTTGAGCCTGATCAATCACTGCAGTCCACTGATCAGTCAATCCTGAATGGATGAAAAGTTTGTAAATTGTAGGTAGGGCACCCATCAGTCCCCATAGCAGTACTGCGCCGAAAAGCGACCCGAGGACGACAGTCCACGGCGGAGTGGCCCAGAAAGCGTGAATTAGAACGGTCAGCCGCCTGATCGAGTTCGCTACAAGCGCGACCATCGAGGCAATTCCAATCCATGCCAGCGTGAGAAGAACTACATTGGCCACGGGGTTGGCCTGCCAAATGAAGAAGGATGCATCGAAATTGCGGTCAAGATTAGTGAATACGGCGCATACCCGATACCTTACGTGGGCTACAAGGCCGGCTCCTTGGTCGACATAGAGCTTTGTGCCTCCCTCCGGGAAACCCAGGTCAATATACGTTCCTTCCCAAGTGTTCGAGCTCCCGGGCATTGAGGCATTGCAGTAGGTTGGGAAGGACTGCGTGGAAGCGGCCCCCCCTCCAACTGTCCTCAATTCGAGCATGGATCCAAGGTCCTGGAAGCCCCGGCCACTCTCGAAGCGCAAGTAAGGCGCCCAAATCAAAACAGCAGTCCCGAGGGCGAGCAAAAGACCTCGGGCTGACACGGGTGGACGATAGGCGAGCCAGAACAAGGGGAATAGAAAGATTACGGGGAGTATGGCAAGGTACACGTAAAGGCCGAGTGCGGTGGTGACGATCGCTGCAGGAAGAGCCCACCGGCGTCTGTCCTGCCCCCACCTCAGAAGAAAGTAGATCGTGGCGACCACAAAGGCGGGCTGGCCAATTGGCCATAGGCTTGGGGGGCTCCACCAGGACACCCCATAACCCACAACGGCTCCGACCGCTATTGGCCGGTCAAACAGCTTTCGGCCGACCAAATACAAGAACACAAGCGTTGCTGCGTGGACGGCCAGTGCTCCGGGGATGTCCTGCAAGCGAGGATCCCGAAACAGAATCATGCCAGGAATCATCAAGTAAACGGTCCCTGGGGTGCTATACGAGCCGTAGCTCGTGATTTGTCCCCTTTCCAGAACCTGGCCACCGTGGAGCATCGAGTAGGCTCCTGCATAGTAGGGCAACAGATCAGGGTTGTAGAGAGGGCGTGCACGCCAGCCTTGCACACTCGATACCCCAGCGTACAAAAGCATTGCGCCGATACAGACGACGTCAAGCAAATTCTTCCTGCACATTCCTTTTTCCCGCAGGGTCCTCGCAGAGATCAATGGACCTCCCCGAGATGGAGACGCATGTTCGATTCTAGCCCGACCGCAAATTCTTGCATCCCTCTGACTCGGCGATTAGCCTCGCGAAGCTGCTAAAGCGGCCGTGGCCTATCAACGCCAGGCTCTTTGCCATGAAATGGCTGTCCGGTGTCAGGTTACGCTCCCAATCCCAGTCGCTTCCGTGGTCAGCAACTTGGCAGCCTTCGACAAGGTCAACGACTTCTGACCCATTTCCACCCTGCGGGCAGCCGGCTTCTCAAAAAGAGCGGCGTACTAGTATCGCAAGTGTCAGCGAAAACCAAGAGGAAGGACCCTGCAACGCCTCACACGCCTGGCGGCACAATTCGCCTTCGAAGAACTTAGGTCAAGCGGCGAAACCCTCATACCCGAAGACAGTCTCCAGACCATACGGCAATACTTGAGACTTAGACCATTGAGGGAGGAATTGCGTCTCGCAATTCCAGGAAAGCGCCCTTTCTCGTGCACAGATTTCCTGCCCTGTAATGTATCCCGGGTCTGCTTTGACGGGATATATTACAGGGCCCACCAAGAGTGCACTGCGGGTGCCAGCTGACCGCCATTTCAGGTCGCCAATTGTCGATAGCTTTTTGGATTATTGGTTGATTTCGGCTGCTTGAGATTGGGAATTGCTGGATTTGCGGCCTGTTTCACAGCTGGTGGAGTTGCAGATCCATTTCTCGGTTCCGTGAAACCAAGCCGAGATTTGATGCCGCAAGTCAGATGGGCAAGTGGCTTGTTTGAAATTTGAAAAGCGGAGTTGGACCCGTGAATGTTATTTGGGGGCAATAGGGGAATTGGTTATGAACTCTTTCTCCCCTTAATCTTGTTTTGCTTGTCTCAACACTGGAATTGCGTTTCTTTGGGAGGTATCTTGAGTGCAGTTAATCTATTTCGAATTCTGTTCGAAGAATTGAGGCTTGAGTCTACTGTTCTACGTCTGCCTCTTCCCTTTCTTAATCTCCGCGCAAGACCCTATTGTGCGTTTTCGTAGTTTGCTGAGGCGCAACTGACCTCAGACTTTGTCGATTTGTGCACGACGCGGATCATTTGCGCCTTCCACTATCGCGACTTCCTCTTCCGTCAGCCCATACAACTCGTACACAAGCGTGTCGATCTCCAGATCCGTCGATGCGATGAGCCTACCCAGGCGTGCTTGCTCGCCCTCATCTGGCGAGGCGGCCAGTCGCTTGTGCAGGTCAAGCATTTGCTCTGCAAGTGCCACCATTTTGCCGTGGCGCTCGTTTTCGGCTGGAACGGAGGGGTCAATCGGATGAACGGGGAAACCCTCAAGATACTGCCCGAAGAACCTCAAGTAGGTCTCGTTCGCCCCTTCGAGCCCAGCGCAGGTCTGCCGAAAATAGAAAGCTCCAAGGCGGGAGTTGAGCAAGGCCAACAAGTACAAGTCGCGACGTGGAATGAAATACGTCGTGTTTGAACCGTAGAACCCCTTTTCATCAAGAGCGAACCGTGGAGCAGGAGCAATATCGGGAAAGATGATCTTGGGCCCGTCCATATAGTGAACGAAGTTGAACTGGGGCTGCTGAAGTTCATACCACGCTTGACGTGTTGCTCGTTTGAGGAGTTGGGACTTGAAACGTCTAAGGTGCTCTTCAACGGCAGGGTATTGCTCAATCGCAACACCGTGGTAGGTATAGATAATGTATGTGCCACTCCAGTCGATGTAGTAACGCCGAAGATTGCGGCCATTCAGGAAAGGTTTCATCAGTGATTTGGCGTCCCGATTACTGCTAAGGATCGTCTTGCGTGTCGTGGCATCGACGACAAAAGCCTCCGACAAGCCCGACTTGACACCCATGCAGATCTGCCCCCCGCAATACTCCACCAGGGGAATCGTCGACCCCCGTAACCGTCTGAGCAGGTTGCTGGTGGCACGTTGGGGAAAACTCCAGACCTGTTGAGTCAATGTTACTGTGTCAACATCATACAGAGTGCCCTGTATAGCCTGTTCGAGGGTGACAGAGCTACTAGCGACGGTGTTGAAGCGGCTGATAGAAGGAGGGGGACAGTACAGGAACGACGACGAGGCGGTGCCACTCTCCCGACTGGTGAGGAGAATGATCGTTCGGACCGTGGCGCCAGCAAATACGGGTAACCCGGCCAGGTCTACGATCCGGTCAATGCTCGCATTCTGACTTAGAAATCCGCGTAATGGCTTCCCGTAGTTGGCACGAAGGAATTTGTTGGAGATAATCATTCCAAATCTGCCCCGCGCCTTAAGGACAATATGACCACGCTCAACGAAATAGGAATAGAAGTCCGATCGTTCGTCATGGCAGTCATAGTTGGACTTGAGATAGTCCTTCAGTTCCTTGAAGCCCTCCATTCGGATGTAGGGCGGATTCCCAATCACGCAGTCGAACCCGCCCGCCTTCATCGCCTCAGGAAACCCTTGCTTCCAGTCGAATGGATTCACGCGCCTTAGTTCGTCGTTATCTGGCATCACCTGGCCAGTGAAGTAGTCCGTGCCTATCAGACTGTTTCCGCATTTGATGTTCTGGTCCAAATTAGGCAGAGCGCGCTCCTGCGCTTCCCCAGGGAGAAGCGTCAACTGCTGGGTTAACGTGACCCCGACGTCAGTCTCCAGCACCTTGAGAAGCAGTGACAGTTTGGTGACCTCTACTGCTTGCCTGTCAATGTCGACACCGAAGATGTGCTCGGTGAGGATGCGCTTCTTTTCTGAAGTCGTGAGGTGCCAATCGACGCCGTTGGACCCCGAGCCTGAGAGGCGATAGACTTCTTTCTTCTGCTTCTCCGGGCTGTTTGCCGTGTACCACTTCAGATAGTGGTCAAGAAGGAATTGATACGCGCCGAGGAGAAAGGAGCCAGAACCGCACGCGGGGTCGAGGACCCGGAAACCCTCAAGTTCATCCGGACTCCTGCCCTCAACTTGCGTGCCCACTGTGTTCATCACAATGTAGTCGACGATATAGGCAGGCGTGTAGTACACGCCGCCTGCCTTCTTTACCTCGGGCTTCTCCTCCACCCTGGCTTGATGGCCCGGCGTGAGCCGGATCACCTTGCCCAAGAACTGCTCGTACACGTTGCCCAGGATTTCGACGGGGAGCACGCTGAACTCGTATGGCGACTGGGGGAAGTACAGATCAGCCAAGACACTCTTGATAGTCTTGTCGTCCAGGTCCAGCGTTGGCGTCAGATGGTCGCCGCCCTTTGAGAAGTCAAAGAGGCCCGAGTTGTAGCGCTTGTCTGCGTGGTGAAACAGTTCCAGCAGCTGTGGGTAGATACCTTCCTTCTCAATCAGCCGCTGCATACTCCCATACTCCTCAATGCCCCGGTCTTCTGCCATGCGAAGGAAAATGATTCGGTCAATCGTGCGCTGGACAGAATCGCAAAGCTCGTCAACCGTGAGGTGCGGATTGCGCAGGGCCAAGTTGTGAGCTAGAGCTTCGCGCCAGCCCTCGATTTCCTTCAAGAACTCAGCGTCCACTGTGGAAGTGCCGTGTTTCCCCTTGCCTGTCGCCACGAACTTGTCAAACGATCCGCCCCAAACAGCCTCGCGCGAGAACACGTCCCAAACTTCGCGCCACCGGTCAGGATATTCAGTGAAGGTGAGATAGCTAACCCGAGCGACGCTAGCCTTGTCCTCGTCCGAGGGACGGACCAGGCAATCGTAAACGGCCAATTCGTCAAAGTCGGTGAGAAGAGAGAGAGGGAGCTTGGCCGTCCACGCGTAACGCCGCAGTTGGTAAGCAGAAGCAGCGCTGCTCTTCAGGTCAATTCCGGGCTTCTTGGCCTCTGCGAAGAACTTGCGCTCGCGCCCCACTCGAAAGACGTAGTCGGGGGCCTTCTTCTGCCCCTCAATTTCCAAGGAGTCTTCAACGACGACCTCGCGGTAGTTGGGTGCGGCTCCTTGACTGTTGGACACGTCCCATCCCAGCGCGGCGAACATTGGGTCAATGAACTCCTGCCGCGCCTGCGCCTCCTTGTAATCGGACGTGGTGTACTGCTCACGGTTGATGGCGAAGTGTTTCACCAGTCGGGCGATGTCATCTTTGGACTGTTCGAAAGTGTGAGGCATAGCTAGTGCGGAAGGTTTGCTCGGATTGGACTGTCTGGGCGGACCATATGGCTTTGCGGATCGGAAACCTCGCCTGGGACTAATGATTGCCAAGCCAACTTACGGCCTCGCGCTAAGCAGCCCGCCGGCTCATGTCTTCATACAGTCTGGCGATGTGTTGGGTAGCCGCGGCTGGAGGGCTAGAGGCCAGTTGCTGCATAGACAAGGTCGTGGTCTTTGGTCTCCTTCCACCTCTGAATGACCTCTGCCTTGAAATCAGCGAACGAGCCATCGATATCACATGTCCCTGTCCTGACAGGACCTCGAAGGCCTTCGTAGGTGTAAGTAACCTGCAAGTGGAATTGATCAAGCTCATTCAAGCGCTTCGCAAATGCAGGTGGATCTTCCTCAGCCAAGTCAACCCTGATCTCGCATCTCAAGTGAGGGTTCAGGTAGTCTGCTTCGACAACGAATGGCAATGTGATTGGAATGTAACTGCTGAGGGGTGGAGCGTCCTTCAAGAGTGGCGGCCTCGGGGAAGCAGAGATTAGCGTCGTGCCGGATCTAAAGGCAGAGACGGCGATGTCCTTCAGCTGCGCCTGTTCCTCTCCAGTGTTCCGAAGAGTGAGGATGAGGTTGAAATTCAGGGGCAGCAAAGGCATTCGATTTGCCCATCCGCCACCCCCGAAACTCACACGGCTGCATTCGAGCTTGAGGGCGGCACCTTTGGGATAGCTCGCTTCGAGCTGAGAGTAGACCTGGAACGCGGAGAGGTAGATACCGATAACAACGAGCATGATCCAGACCCAGGTTGGCAGCAAGAGGCTGACCCTCGTGAAAGTCTGGACTAGGGCCGCCGCAAAAAAGATGAGGCTCAAGATTGAGCGCCAACTCTTGAAAACGCTTAATGTGTATCGTGCGAGAGCGCGCAACGAGGACCCTCTAAGTGCAATGTCTGGCATCAAGTATAGCGCAACGGAAACGGAGCCACATGTTCGTCGAACTTGCCCGACCAACGACTGGAAAGTATCCAGAGGCTGCGCAACTGCCTCGAATTGAGCCGCTAGATGGGCCAGGGCAACTCCACTCCATTCCATGATTAGACGGCAGGCAGGTCACCATATGGTTGAAGCCAGACCGGCGAGTCGACTCGAGCGAGGTGTTTGGCAACCCCGCGGCCCAGGCACCGAAGATAGGTCACACAGGTGGAGCAAGCGAGAAAGAGCCTGGTTCCGCAGGAAGACGTACCAATGGGGCGCCTACTGCTTCCGCCACCTCGTTCCAGAGCCTATGATACAAGAGCATCGCTTGGTCAACAGCGTCCGCGGCCCATAAGGCCAATTGGGCCTCGTTAGGGTACCCTCGGAAATCAAGGTGTCCTGGTTCGGGATTTGCGACGTCGAGCGCGATGTCCCATGATCCGTGAGATTGGCCCGATGTGATGCGATACAGTAGGCCTAGATCCTCTTCCCCTCTGCTCAGAGTTGACCCAAGTTTTGTAAAGGACGTGCCGAACCAATACATCTTCTTCTTTCCGCGGTCTTTACGAATCTCCTCTACTAGGCCAGGGTCGAAGTGGGTTAGCTGTTCCTGAATCTCGAGATAGCCTTTCCTGCCAAAAGGGGCATCCTTGAATCTCTCCATCTTCTCCAAATAGTCAACACAACCCCAGGCGGATACCTTCTGGGCCATTCGTTCTCTGACTGGGCCTTCTGCCGAGATAACAGCGCGTGCCTGCAAGAATATCTCCAGCATTTGCCGGTGATGAACGTCAGCAACCTTCACAAGGTCACGTTGCTTGGCGAGGGCAGTGATTGCTCTTAGATGACGGAATGCTTTCCCGACCCAGTAGCCGAAGACGGCGCGAACTGCCGTGCTGGGATCTAGGGTCCATGGACTTCTGAATGCGGCAGTGACTTGAGAAGCTAGGTCTTCCGCCCTCTTGATCGTATCTGAAAGGAGGCGACTTGCCTCATCGTAAGAGAATTCCTTGCCCGAAGGGGATCGACCCCTGTCAGATGGTCCGGCCATTTGGTCTCTGATAGTGCGAAACGAAGGCCCTTCGGGGCTGGCACACCAGTGATTCGACCTGCTACTGCTACCCCGTGGCCTGTATCAGCCCAGATAATTCCTCGTAGTGGACAGGATGCGGGACGAACATTCCCCTCCGGATCATGGAGGCGTAGCGTCGCGAGAGACCCGTTCCCTTTATTATGCGGCTGAGTGGCACTCCCTGCAAAGCGGGAAGAATGTCCCTCTTGAATCGCTCCTTTTCCGCTCTTAGGTCAAGTCCCAGCTTCTCCCACGCTGCCCGCTCCCTTGCGCGCCGGGCATTCGACTGGCCCCGTCTCCGACCCACGTCTCCGCCGTGCGTCGGGTCCATTCCCTTTGCTCTTAACTCCGCCAGCTTCAGGATGCCAACCTTGGAAAATCTCGGGGTGTCCACCTCACGCTTGTAGGACTGAAAGCACTGCTCAGAGCAGAATCTACCTTTACCCTTAGGTATCTGCCTCCCGCATTCGCGGCATAGGCGTAAAGGGGTCGCCTTGCCTGGGCTGGCTGCCGGAGAAGACTTTGGGCCTTGAACATGTCTGCCAGCAGACCTATTCGATTGGGTTAGCGGGGTCGGCAGCCCCCCATTCCTCAAACCTAGCCCCTGTGTCCGGCCCTTCTCCCGCATAAGAGTCGAAGCCACCCACTCAGCAATTGCGGCAACCTGTCTCGCCCATTCGGGCGCGGTCTCCGCCAGGATCACCGTTAGTCGTGAGGTGAGCCGGACTGTTCCGTCTGCTCTCTCGAAGAATTCGTTCCGGGCGAAAGAATTCCTCTGGAGGAAATCCAAGAGCCAGGAGTCGACACTTGGCCTCACGGGCTCCATCACGTCGCAGGCCAGCGAATCCCTGCTGGCTAGATCCGCGTGCAGAAGACCTAAGCCTGGGTCCAGGCCAACCGTAAGCAAGGCGATCCTTGTTTCCGCTTCCAGGATGGCATAGAGGTAGTTGAGCAGAGCGTTTGCCGGATTTGCCGCGTTCCGGGGTGAGTTCGTGATCGGGGATTGGCGCGCTCCAAAGGTTGTCCAATGCTCGGGCACCTTACGCGCGTCATGTCGCACGAAACTCACGCGGACGGGTGCCCAGGCCTCCCAGTAGATTCGTGCTGCCTGGCCCTCCAGCTTGGCTGCGTCGTGGATGTTGGTCGCTTGCCCCAGGCGGTCTGCGCGTCCAGCTAAATCTCGCCCCGCGTCCGCGGCCCCTATCCTTTGGGCTACTTCAGCTTGGCCCCTCACTTTGTCCGCAAGGAGCTTGGAGACGATTCGCGAACCACATTCTGTTCCAGCCGCAAGGACCTGGGCTCGCCGCAAATGGGTCAGCCCCTCTATAAGAGTCGCGTTGGCGAGGATCAACTTGCCGTCAGCATCGATCTGTACCATTGCGGCCCTGACATCGTGAAGCCATCGCAAGGCCTCGAGGGAGACAACGCCACTGTGCCCGAGCAGCACCAGCCGCTTGATACCGCTGGTGGCCTTGCTGAAGCGGGCTTGTCGTCTCGATATTCCGATGCCATCGGTCAAGCACAGGCGTCCGTGCTCGACCGCAACTCGCAGGCCGTAGCCCGAGAGCACGGCTATGCCCTTCTTGATTGGGATAGTTACTACGGTGGGGGTAATGCTAGAATGGGTCTGCATGGGGAAGCTCCTTTCCCTGCGCCATGCCCCCGGACTGTTCCAGCAGTCGCGGGGGTTCTTCTCTTTCCTTCCAGGCCAGCTGGTGCTTCTACCGTTGACTGGCCTTTGGGGCAAGCCTGCTGATGAACAGCAGCCAGCCCAATATCAAGGCACGTGCTGCCATAGGCGGCTTGGACCAAGCCCCAAGTCTCCGACGCTCACGCTCGGAAACTCCTGTGACAATGTCAACCAGTATCCCTCGGGTCAAATCGATGAAATCGCGAAGAGAGCGATTTTCTCTCAACACTTCACGCGCAATTTCAAACGATTGAGGAGACGCGGAGTTCACCGCCCCTTGAAGAACTCCAAACCATCCTGGTGTTTGGACAGTGTCCGAAAACCCGGACGCCGTGACTCTCGCACCTTTCTCTGAATGAGGTCCTGGAGGCATCAGAAATTCTTTCAGGAACTGAGCATCCCCTCCAACTTGGGCCGGAGAGAACCCAAGTAATGTTGCCGGGAATACTCTAGCCACATCACGAAGCTGCCACTCATCCAGTTGGTCGTTTGTATCTTCGGTTCTGAACACCTTCTGAAGAGGACGCAGATCGGTTTCCGTCAAGAAATCATCTAGTTCTGTTGTGAGAATGTCAGCTGGCCCGAGTTCATCAAGAGCGGCATTGGACTCAACGTCCGACAATAACGGTGATACCAGCTCAGCCCTTTTTATGATCTCCGAAAGTCTGGACCACATGCCACCAATGGGGTGCGCGAAAAAGGATGTTATGAAGTTTGGTACGCTTTGGGAGAACTCCCCACGCCCTATCCACCAAAGGGCGAAGCGAAGCGAGTTTCCTCTAAGGCCCATGGCCCGCAGGCGAAGCACTGCCTCGAGAATCAGCCCTGCTCCCGCCGGATAAATCCACCGCTGACCCCGGCCCCTTCCCAGCCCCCGCCGAGATGCCTTGGGGACAATCCCCGCGTCAACTGCCTGACGCACGAAGCGATCGTCGCGTCCCCAGCGACGCGCGATGGATACCAGATCACTCAGCCTTTGGAGCTCTTCCACACCCCTATTTTACCATTCCCAAGAATCGTGTCAAAGGGCCTTTTTCCAGAGATGCATCCTTGAAGGTAGCGCAGAAGGAGGTCAGGCCGATGACTAGAAGGCAAATGAGTGAAAACCCGCACCTTGGAACCCTTGCTATCAGGCTCCCGTTGCAGGTGCTCGGGCAGCTGTACGGGTACACAGTTCGCAGCGGGATCGATCTGTCTGCTGTTGTTGAGCAAGCCATCCTCCAGTTGCTGGCTAGCGAAGGAGCACCCGCTGGAGAAGCAACAGGTGTATCGCGACGCACTCCAAGGAGAAAGGCGTAGGAGGTCAATGGCTCGTCACGCGAGGCTCCATCACGGACCGTACATCCCTACGCGAGGCCACTTCGCACGGCGACGATTCAGGACCAAGCAGGCCTACCGAGACGCCCTGGCCCGATCCAAGGGCTACGGCAGCTACAGCGCGGAGCGCCGCGCCTACCGTTCCTTCAACACAATTGCCGCAATCCGCAGGCTTTCCCCTGTCGCGCAACAGAAGCGGGCGGACGCGCTGGAGGTCCTGAGCATCATGCGGCAAGGAAAGTCAGACAAGAGCGCGGCGGTCAGGCAGTTCAACCTCATGAACCCCGACCGGCGCATCACCTCGAGAACCGTCACCAAGTACGTGAAACCCGCGCTCCGCCGCTCAAAGGGTCTTTGGACCGCCAAACCATACGACCGCTTATTGAGGATTATGCGCTTCCCCACAAGGGAAGGGGTGATCGACCTCGAGGTGCGAGACTCGCGGTCAGCATCGTTGATCGGCGAATACTGGAACGCGGTCGCCAAGTACGTGGCAACTGGAGACGGCAGGGAACTCCGCCGGTTTCGAGGCAAGTCAATCAGGTCGGGCAAGGTTAGTTGGCCTTTCCTGATTCGCTCCGAGGCGCTGGAGAACCTTGGAGATGCTGGCGAGTTCAAGTTCGAAACGATATACGAGGACGTCGGATCAAAGTGAAGGGCAAGGCGGATGGCAAGAGAGAAGGCCAACAGGGCCCTCCGGCTCGCAAAGAAGGGAATAAGGCTTGGAGCTGGAGCGCGTTGCGAGCGCTGCGGGGCCACGGATCTGCGAGTACTCCCCCGCCCACGAGGCAGGGTTCTATGCGAGAACTGCCGCCTCATAGGAAGAGGGCTGTCTCCGTACCAGCGCCATCACCCTGCCGGGCGGAAGAACGACAGCTTCATTGTCCTCATTCCCGCAAACGACCACGCAGTGCTTTCTGACATGCAAAACGAGTGGCCTCGCGAAACCCTGCAGAACCCCAAGAGCGATCCTCTTCACCTCCAAGCTGCATGGCTGAGGGGAAGATCGAACGTGCTCAGGCATCAAGCGGAGGAGGCCGAGCAGCAAGCCAAGACTCTTGAGGATCTGGCTCAATTCTTCTCTGAGAGGGCCGGGGAGGACTGGGGCGAGCAGTTCGAGGCTTGGCGAAGGGAGCGGGGTAAGTGAGCGCATCCTCTCGGCTCACTGTCGCTGTCAGGGCGCACACAACCCATGCTGGGCGACTGAAGAAGGAGAGCCGCAAAGCCGACGGGCCACGGGAAGTCCAGCCGTACCCTCGCCTCGCGCTGGTCCTTGACTGCGAGACCACCACGGACGCGTCGCAGCGACTCAGATTTGGTTTCTACCGCCTCTACGACCATGAGGAACTCCTTCTCGAAGGCGTCTTCCATGCAGATGACCTAACTCAGGAGGAGGTGGAAAGTCTGCGTCAGTACTGCCGGTCCCACCGCGAGGGTGATGCCGCGGGTGGCGAACCATTACAACTGAACACCCGCGAGCAGTTCCTTAAGGATGTGTTCATGCGCTACGCCTATGATGGGAGGGCTGCCGTGGTAGGTTTCAACCTCCCTTTTGACATCAGCCGCCTGGCCGTCAGGTGGGGCAAGGCGCGTGGCGGCGCCACTAAGGGTGGTTTCAGCTTCGTGACGCGCACATACAAGGATAAAAAGGGCCGCGTGAAGCAGGATGGTTTTTTCCCCCGCATTGCCGTGAAGTCGATTGACAACAAACGGGCAATACCCCAGTTCACGTCGGCATGGCAGAAAGAGTACATGGCAAGGAAACAGGGAAACCGGGAACTCACCTTCCGAGGATGGTTTGTGGATTGCCGAACGCTGGCCTATGCGCTGACGGGGGAATCTCACAGTCTAGAGAGCGCCTGCCTCCGGTTTGGGGTTGAGAACCTCAAATTGCAGGCCGCGGATCGTGGGACCCTCACCAAGGATTATCTCGACTACGCCCGCCGGGGCGTCCTTGCGACCTCGGAGCTCTATCAGAAGCTCCTGCAGGAATTCCGCCGCCACCCGATTGAACTGACACCGAATCGCGCGTACTCCCCCGCCACCATAGGCAAGGCATACCTGAAGGCCATGGGCATTCACCTTCCCCGGCTCCGGGTCGAAAAGAAGTTGCGCATGAGCCGGGCGCAGGTGCAGGGATGGGCGATGACTGCGTACTACGGAGGCCGAGCGGGGTGCCGGAATCGGCGGGTCCCACTACCGGTGGTCTACCTCGACTTCCTGAGCACGTATCCCACGGTCAACTCGCTCATGGGCCTCTGGGGATTCGTTACCGCCGAAGAGATCGAAGTGATCGATGCCACCGAGGAGGTGACCGGCTTGCTCGACCGTATCACTGCCGAAGACCTTTTCGATCCCGCATCATGGCAGGATCTGCCCGCTTTGGTTGAGGTGCTCCCAGAGGACGATCTTCTCCCTGTCCGGGCCGACTACAGCCAGGCTGGCAACGGGCAATATTCGATCGGTCTCACTCGAGTCAAATCGAAGACCCCTCTTTGTTACACCCTTGCGGACTGCATCGCGAGCAAACTTCACACGGGGAAGCCTCCCAAGGTTATCCGCGCCATTAGGTTCCGCCCAAAGGGGAAGCAGGCGAGGCTCAAGGAGGTTGACTTTGGGGGATCCGTCCACATTGACCCTAAGGTTGACGACTTCTTCCGGGCGGTAATTGAAGCCCGGTACTCGATCAAACAAGATGAGGGTCTCGACCCGCAGGAGCGGGAGCGGCTCCAGCACGCCCTGAAGATTCTGGCCAACTCCACGAGTTACGGCATCTTCATTGAGCTGAACAGGCAGGAGAACCCAGGGACAGAGATCAAGGTCTACGGTGCGGAAAGGTTCGACTCCGTGACCGACTACCCGGAGGAGGCAGGCCCGTTCTACTTCCCAATTCTCGGATGCCTTCTTACGGGCGCGGCTAGGCTGATGCTCACGCTGGCAGAGCTTGAGGTCCAAAACCGAGGAGGCACATTTGCCTTCGTGGACACGGACAGCATCGCGGTTGTGGCAAATGAGAATGGTGGTCTCGTCCGCTACCCCGGAGGCACTACATCGCGCCCCCGAGGGCTTGGCGCAATCAAGGCTTTGTCTTGGGCCCAGGTGGAGGAGATCCGCTTGAAGTTCGCAAGGTTGAACCCCTACGATCGCGGAATCGTCCCCGGGAGCATCTTGAGGCTAGAGGATGAAAACTACGCTCCAGGAGAAGCACGTGAACGGAAGCAACTCTGGTGCTTCTGCGTGTCATCAAAACGGTACGCCCTGTTCAACCTGGAAGGGCGCGAACCGGTCATGCGGAAGTGCAGCGAGCATGGGTTGGGGTACTATCTCCCACCGGTGGACCCGCTGACAGGTGCGCCCGTCCATGATTGGATCGAACAGGCTTGGGGTCAAATCGTCTGCCCGGCCATGGGCCTCAGAAGAAGGCCGAGGCCATTGTGGGCTGGCCAACTGGCCCATACCCGAGTTTCCATCACGACGCCCGGCATGATGAATTGGTTCGGGCCTTTCAACGCGAAAAACCCCGCCCAGCCCAATGGGCCCGCGAAGGAATACCGGGACGCGGTCAAGCCCTTCAACTTCTTAGAACACGTGCCCTTGGACCCGATCGCGGGACGACCCCCCGACATTCCTCGTGAGGAATCCCTCTGCCTCATCAGGCCCGTGGGTGAAGCGGGCAAGGGGATTAGCCAATGGGTAAACATCCACGACCCGTCAGAGGGTTTCTATGTGATCGTGGCAGGCCGCGGACTTTCGATGGCCCCAAGGACCTGCATAGGCCGTACTTACGAGGACCTGATTCTTGAGCATGCACAGCAGCCCGAGACAAAATCGGCAGGTCCGGACGGAAAGCCATGCACAAGAAAGACGGTTGGGTTGCTTGGCCCCCGCCACATCGAAGTCGATAGCGTCGTCCATATCGGCAAGGAAGCCAATGAGCTGGAGCTTGTTCAGGCAGGCTTAGTCGATGAGGAGGAGCGGGTGCTCAATGTCTACGAGCGGGATCTATGGGAGATGGTTCAGCCGATACTGGAAGAGATTCCTGCTGCCCGAATCCAGAAGGAAACTGGTTACAGCAAGCGCGAGGTCCACTACCTTCGAAAAGGCGTGAAAAGGCCCTCGAAGAAGCGTCTTCCCAAGGTGGCGGCGATGGCAGCAGGGTGGGCCCGAGAAGTACTGGAAAACCACAGTCAACAGGACGACCCAGCCATGGATAGGACCCTCATTGAGAAATGTGCCACGTTCCTCGCTGATTTGGGCCGAGATCAGGTCTCTTCGTTTGGTATTCGGCCACAGCCCCGTGCACCTTGATTGCACTTTGCAAAGTTGCTTCCCTCTCGGGTGTCCCATTGTATTATGTAGAAAACAGAAATGGGCGACCCACACGCCGACTGGGCTTCACCCGAAAGGGGGACGGAATGAAAAGACTGCCTCTTCTAAGTCGGTGGCCTGCTCGTGTCCTTGTCTTGCTCTCCCTATTAGTGGGATCTTGCGGCCCAACCGCAGGGCAGCAGGCGACCCTCGTTGCGGTTTCGGTGAATGCGACACTGACCTCCGAAGCTGGACGCCTTCCCTCTCCTCCAACCATCGCGCCGACTGTAACAGCACCTCCTCCTGCCCAACCCACAATCCCTCCGCAGTTCACAGGACAGCTGCTCACACGACAAGCCCCCTCTGATCTGTCCGAACAGGGGTACGCAGTGGCGACCAAAGTGGCCAATTGGAAGCGCACTAAGTATGATCCCCTGACCAAGAATCTCTTCGGTTGGTGCGATAACCCGCAACCACGAATCGACGCCGACGGAGGCAAGACTCGGTTCTTCTTTAACCAGAACACGTATCACGTGACGTTTACGAGTGGCGACAACAGCGCGAGCAGGTGGTGCGCCCCATATGGTACCTATTACGATTTCAATGCATCCATAAAAGCGCTGTTGGTGGACGCGGATCCAAGCGCGTCATATGGGTTGGTGTTCCGGCTCTATCACCAATCGTACAGCAGCATGATTGGGTTCTGGCTTACCGCAGACGGCAAGTACTACGTTGGCTCAGATGACGAGCACGGAAACTACATCAATCTACAAGGGTTAACCGATGCCTCCGGCCTCCAGCCGAATGGCGAATGGAACAAGCTAACAGTCGATGCAGAGGGCTCAGTTTTCACATTCTTCATCAATGATCTGTTCCAATCGCAACTTACCTATGATTCAGGGTCGACAGCGAAAGGCGGCATTGGAGTCAGTGTTGACGTTCAGAACCCGAGGCGGAGTGTCGACGTTCAATTTAGCGATTACGAGATCCGGGAACCGTAAAACAACAGGGTCCGTGAACAGACTCTGTCTTGACAGGGGGACCAACCATGGAATCGAGGACCCCCGAGAGGCTTGCGCCGCCTCGCCGAGGTCCAGGACACATTGAGGTGGCATTGCCCGGTTCTGCCGAGCGACTAAGCTCGAGGCCGTCAGGTAGGACAGAAAGGAGGCATCCAATGGAGCGATACGATTGGGAGCGGCTCAGTCCGCTTCAGGTCGGGAAGTTTGCCGAGTACTCCGCGAAGATGGAGTTCACGCTCTGGGGTTTCGATGTCTTCTCCGCGGAGGTCGACGAGCACGGGGTCGACTTCGTGGTTCGAATGCACCCAGGCCCGTATTTTGATGTCCAGGTCAAGTCCGCAAGAGGTCATAACTACATCTTCCTCCAGAAGGATAAGTTCCGCCCGAACGACAGACTCCTCGCCGCGATTGTCTTGTTTCAGCAGCTTCAGCCTCCGTCACTATACGTGATCCCCTCGACTCAGTGGCTCACTCCCAACAAGCTCCTTGCCACCCGTGATTACGAAGGCAAGAAGAGCCTCCCTGAATGGGGCATCAACCTTTCGCAGGCGAACATGCCAATTCTAGAGAATTACTCGTTTGATCGGTTCATCAAATCCCTGCCAGCCGGCAACGGCGCTGTCTAACAACTCACTGATGCTGACCTGGCGGGCCGGACGGTTAGTGATGGTTGTCTTGCCCATGAGTCTGGGAGGTGATGCCCGCTTCCATCGCAAAGCATTGCTCGAGACCATTTAGGCGTCGGAAGGCCAGTACATCCCGATGAAGATACTGCCAGATGAGCCCAAGTCTCTAGGGAATCCTGATGAACGCGCTGCTCGCTTGGCCCGCGTCGACGAGCCTCACGTTCTCCTGCTGAACCAACTCGTCCGAAGGATCCGACGGGAAGTAGGCTTGGAGAGGGAGGTTCCCTACTTCGACCCCGACGATGGAGGGATTGATGCACGGTGCCTTTTCCTATTGGAGGCGCCGGGGCCTCGAGCGGTTGCAAGCGGGTTTGTTTCCAGGAACAATCCGGACGAGACAGCGAAGAACTTCCTTCTCCTGAACAGAGAGGCAGGGCTCGATAGGACGTTGACCGTGTCGTGGAACATCATTCCCTGGTACATAGGAACAGGCTCCAAGATTCGCCCAGCCAGGAGCGATGACATTGCCGAGGCCTTGCCGTACTTGGAGTCACTTCTCGCGAGCTTGCCGAGGTTGCATGTGGCTGTGCTAGTAGGACGCAAGGCTCAGAGGGCAGAGCCGTGCGTACACCAACAGGCTCCGAACGTGGACGTGGTGCACATGTTGCATCCCAGTCCGCTGGTACTGAATACGAACAAGGCAGCACGAACGGCGGTACTTGGGATGTTGAAGCAAGTCACGGCGATGATTGCCTGAACGGCCGTTTGACTTGCAGATGCCTAACAACGCACCGAAGCTGACCCGGCGCGCTTGGCGATATGTACGGCTTGCATTGCCTGTAGGTCGTAGAGAGGTCGTCTCGAGATTCTCCAATGGGTACACTGACCACCCTGCCGGCTCTTGCTTGGTTTGCGTTTGCCGACCAATCAAAAGACTCGGAGTCACCCTGGCAGATGAGAATTGAAATCGACCATCCAGAAGAATGACATGGCAAAAGCAGTTGATGCCGAATCGAGCAGAAGATGAACGACACAGACTTGGATGGGAAAGCTCTTGAGGCCCTTGTCGTTGACAACCAAGATCTAGAAGAACTGGAAACTCTGCTGGACCAGTTCAACATATTCGAGGCTGTTGGGGCAGTGCACGCTGAGGTGCGACATTCCGATTTTCTATCATTTCTTCTTGACCCATCTCAAAACCATGGGTTGGGGGACATCTTTGTCAAACGCCTATTGCAGAGAGCTCTGGCAACCTTACCAGAGCAGACTCTGCCAATAACCCCCATTGATCTGGACATATGGGATTTGAATGAAATCATGGTGCAACGCGAATGGCAGAATATCGATATTTTGCTGACAGATGAGCGTAACCGCCTAGCTGTAATCATCGAGAACAAGATACACGCGGGCGAACACGGCGAGCAACTCCAACGCTACCGAAGAACCGTGAGCCAGCACTACCCCGATTGGCACATCTTGGGGCTCTTCCTCACCCCGGAGGGCGACCAGCCCAAAGACGACTCCTACATACCTGTCGATTACACTTTGGTTTGTACGATACTCGAACAACTAATGGAGGCGCGTTCATCGAGTGTTGGGCCCGATGTCAAAGTTGCCATTTCCCATTACACACAGATGTTGAGGAGGCATATCGTGAACGAATCGGAAATTGCAGATCTCTGCCGGCGGATTTATCGCAAACACCAACGCGCATTCAACTTGATTTATGAGTACCGCTCTGACCGACAGGGGGAAATCGGGGAACTACTGAAGGGACTCATCGAGGATCAACATTCCTTGGTCCTTGATCGCACGGTCAAATCCTATATCAACTTTGGAGTGAGGGAATGGGACGTTCCCATCCTCCTTCAGGGGGATGGTTGGACTCGTTCAAAGCGCATGCTCTTGTTCGAATTCCATAACAGCGAGGACCGACTTTGGCTCCACCTTGTTATCGGACCAGGGCCACAGGATACTAGGCAAAGGCTCATGGACATGGCACATGCTAACAAACCGCCCTTCAAGCCGTCCCAAAAGGCATTGGCCAAGAAGTGGAATGCGATCTACGAGCGACAGATTCTTACTCCAACGGACTATGAGGAGACAGCCGCTGAAGATATCGAATCGGAGATCAACAAGAAATGGCTGCAATTCCTCGAGCATGATCTGCCACAAATCATGTCGATCATGAAATCAGAAAACTGGTTGTGGACTAGCTAGAAAATGACCGATCGTTCGGTATTCTCATTGCACATGAATGACCCTGCTTTGGCAGATCACGAATCTGATTCCCAGCGGAACCCTGACTTGAAAAACCGTGGAATCAGCCACGATATCGTTCGAGCCTTGGGGATATCAGATGGGCGGTTTGTTGCGCGCGGGGAAGAAAAGATGTAGTCGGGGAAACTCGAAAATCAATTCCCCGAAAAGAATTCAAAATGAATTCACCGCACACAAAATACCCCCCGAAGAAACGCAACTCCAGCGCTGAGACATGCAAGAACAAGAAAATGGGAAAAAGAGTTCATCAACAATCCCCAAATCCCCCGAAATAACCTTCACGGGTTCGACTCCCCTTCTCAAATTCAGATCAAGCCATGCCCCGCAACACTTCAGCCGTCAAATCTTAGATTTGTCCAGGCACCGGAAAACCAATCTGCAATTGACCCTGGCTAGGAACTCAAGCCCAAATCACCCAATTCATCATCTCATTCGCCGGTATTCGAACAAAGACTGAGGGGTCAAGCGGCAATCGGGGTGCCAGGGGGATATCCACTACGTCACCTGTCACCCCCAGCTGTGCACTCTTGGAGGGGCCTGTAATATATCCCGGGTCTGCTTTGACCGATCTTGGGGGGACTGGTAAAATCCTCCCTGGCGTCGTACCCTTCGCTAGGACCCAGGAGAGTAGGGTCCAATCCGGGCGTTCGCAAGGAACGCCCAATCGTTTAGAAAGGGCTTGGCCATGAAAGTGCTGTTGCTTAGGGACGTGTACAAGCTGGGTCGCGCGGGAGATGTCAAGAAGGTAGCGGACGGATTCGGTCGCAACTTCTTGATCCCTCAGAAGCTCGCCGTGCTGGCCACCCCGGGGGCTCTCAAACAAGCTGACCGGATCCGCCAGTCCGCCCTTGCGGAACGTGCTCGTCTCAACCAAGAAATGACGGCGGTGGCGGAACGCCTCCAGGGCTTGAGCTTCACCTTCACGGCCAGGGCGGGTGATACCGGCAAGCTGTTCGGGTCCATCACCACGGGGGACATCACCGCGGCCATTGAACGAAAAACTGGAATCCATGTTGACCGGCGACATGTCGCCCACCAACCCTTACGGGAGTTGGGCACCCATTCGATCCCGATTCGCCTCACGGTGGACGTGGTACCCGAGGTAACCGTGGTCGTGATCCGGGAGGGAGAGGAAGGCCAGCCGGTCCCAGCGGTCCAAGCCCCGACGGTAGCCCAGGAAACTCCGCAGGGTTCCTCCAAGGAGCCTGTCGGAGAAATAGACGAAGTGTAGATGGATGGAAGGGTCCGAGTCTGTATACTGAGAGGCACGGACAAACGCTTCCGGCCTGCCAATTTGGATCAGCCCCTGCTGTTGCCTGCCGACTTGCGCGAGTGGTTGCCGCAGGGCCACCTGGCGATGTGCATGAGCGGTGTGATGGTCGCGCTGGACCTGTCGGCGATCTACGCATGTGGCCGCGCAGCAGGCTACAAGGTGCGCAAGGCGATCGCCGGGCTGCCATTGGGTCAGATCAAGGAAGTGAGACACTTCAGGCGGTTCCTTCTGCGCGGGAAGCCGAAGGTGACCGGCGAGCGGAGGCTGATCACCTTGAGGCACAATGTGCTTCCCCGGAACCTGCCCCTGGGGATCAAGCTCCACCGGGTAGGCGCCGCCCGGGCTCCGCGCTGAGAGAAAACGGAGTCCGAGCGGGTCCACCGAAGGGGAGCAAGCCAGATCAGCCCAGATCATCGCGCCCACCGGTCTCCAGAACATGCCCTAGAAGGTGCGCACGTCGGGCTCACTCCCGCTTCTCAATGCGAACTGACCGTTTCACCGGCAAACTCCTATTTCGGGCGGGACGAACCGGCCCGCTGCCAAAGGGCTCCCCCGCAAGCGTGGTTCCGAGGTCCCAGGCCAAGAGCTCGAGCGGGGGCCATGGGCAGCTGCGTTCCCTCGCCTCAAGGATCCAAGGAAGTCCCTCAGGGCATTTGAGATGAGCGAGTCACTGGGGACGGTCCTCCGCCAGAGGAGGGAATCACTCCGCCTTTCGCTGGAGGATGTTGAGCGAAAGACTTACATCCGGGCGCGCTTCTTGGCTGCGATCGAAAGCGATGACCTGTCCGCGATGCCTTCGGAGGCGCAAGCACGCGGCTTCATCCGGACCTATGCCACTTACCTGGGGATGGATGGGGAGGAACTCCTGGCCCATGCCGGAGGAACTCGCCCCAGGCCGACAGAGGCCCCCTCCAGGCCCCTTGCCTCCCGGCCTGTTCCGGTCCGCTCCACGGTGCGTTTGGGATCACCTTGGCGCCGCTTTGTGCGCCTGGACGTCCTCCTCAGCGGGACGGTCGGAGTTCTGGTCGTTGGGATTCTGGCCTGGGGGAGCGTGCAGCTGGTTGGCTTTCTCTCGCGGGGGTCTTCCGCGATCTCCTTGGCCTCTTCGATGGTCCTGTCCAGCGGTACCGAACTGAGCCCCGCCCAGCCCGGGTCGACCTCTACCCAAGGGGCAGACGCCGGGGGTGTGGTGGCCGCAGCCGTCGAGCCGGGAGGATTGGCTGGCCTGACTCCTCAAGCGACTCCGTTGGGAGGAGTTTTCACCACGGTCAAGCTCCGGGTGGTCGCCAGGCACGAGACCTACTTGCGTGTTCTCGTGGATGGCAAAGAGGCCTTTAATGGCCGCTTGTTTTCGGGCGACCTTCAGAATTTCGAAGGGGCACAAACGGTCGCCCTCTATGCCGGCGACGCTTCCGCTCTACAGGTTGAGTACGATGGTCAGGATCAAGGGTCCTTGGGGACTTTTGGAGAGACATTGATTCGCATCTGGACGCTGACCGGAGCTCAGACTCCGACCCCCACAATCACCCCCACCCCGGCTCCGACAGAGACTCTCGCGCCGACTCCCCGAGGGGCAACCCCTCTCGCAGCAACCACGGTCGCCCCAGGAGGCTGATTGAGCACGGCACCTCGGTTTCATTTGGTTAGCTTGGGATGCTCCAAGAACACGGTCGATTCGGACTCTATGGCCGCGCTCCTTGAACAGGCCGGGTACCGCGCCGTGAGGCAGGCCAATCGGGCGCAAGTGTTGATCGTCAACACATGTGGTTTCATTGGACCGGCGCGCGAGGAATCGCTGCGCGTGCTTCGCGAGTTGGCCTCTGGGAAGAAGCCCGGGCAGCTCCTGATCGCAGCCGGATGTATGACCCAAAGATTCGGGGCAGAGGTTGCGCGCGAGGTGCCCGGGATCGATGGGATCCTGGGCACGCGGCGGTGGATGGATGTTGTCGACCTCCTCCAGCGGCCGCGCGACGGGAGCGGCCCGACCGAACGTTACCATCTCCCGACCGATTCGCCCACCGTCGGCCGCGATGAACGCGGGGTCTTGCGTGCCTCAATCCAGGGGGCCAGTGCGTATCTGAAGATCGCGGACGGATGTCGTCGCCCTTGCGCCTTCTGCGCCATCCCGCTGATCAAGGGGACCGCCGTCAGCCGACCGATAGAGCGGCTCCTGGAGGAGGCGAGGATTCTGCAGGCGCGCGGCGTGCGCGAGATCATCCTGATCGCCCAGGATACCACCGACTATGGCCGCGACCTGGGCTGGAACGACGGACTTTCTCGGCTTCTTGAGGCGATGCTGCCGGAGGTCCCTGGAGTCGAATGGGTACGCCTGATGTACGCTTTTCCAGGAGCGGTTACGGATCGGTTGATTGAGACCCTCGCTTCTCACTCAAGAATTGTTCCCTATCTCGATCTGCCCCTCCAGCACGCCGATCCCCGAGTCCTGCGCAGGATGCGCAGGCCATCCAACCTGGATCGGATGCGCTCGACTCTCGAGCGGATGCGTGCTGCCATTCCGGACTTGGCTATCCGCAGCACCTTCATCGTCGGTTACCCCGGAGAAACCGAGGAGGAATTCGAGACCCTGATTGACTTCCTGAACGAAATGCGGTTTGATCGGGTCGGTTGCTTCACCTATTCCCACGAGCCGGGGACCGAAAGCGGCCGACTTGAGGATACCGTTCCGGGGGTGGTGAAGGAGGAACGCCGCGCCCGCTTGATGGAACTTCAGAAGTCGATCGGCTTGGAAAAGAATCAGGCCTGGGTGGGAAGAACGATGGCCGTACTTGTCGAAGGCGAGGATAGAAAGAAGAACATTGCTGTCGGACGCTCCTTCCGCGATGCCCCGGAAGTAGACGGCCTTGTCCTGATCGAAGGCCAAGCCCCGATAGGTTGCATTGTGCCGGTCCGGATCACGGGCGCGCTTCCTTATGACCTGGTCGGGCAGTTGACTCGAGCCAGGGGAGAAGCCCCGGCTCCACCTCCGGCGGCGGCTCCTATCACGTGAGGAGGCGAGAGCCGAGCGCTTGCATCGACCATGCCAGCGTGGTTTCATCGCCGCAGAGGGGGCGCAGGCACCGGTCGCGGCGAAACAACCCGCCTGGGCGGATTAGGAGCACAAGACCAGCAGCGAACAGGATAGAACGGTCTGGCAGAGAGAGAACTGTCCAGCGCCCGAGGGCTGCCACTCATCGGAGGCGCACAGGTCTCGAGCCGGCTGGGCAGGCAGGCCCTCTAGCTTGGGGGGAGAAAAATCGCCAAGCGCTCGACCGCCCTGGGCCAGGAACTCCTGACCCTAATCTTTAGGGAAAAAACCGTCGGGAGCGAAAAGACCTTGCTGCCCTGAAGGAGGCGGGCTGCGTAGCGGGGGAGGGCGGGGCCTCGGACAATCACCGGCCCGGGGGCTTGTCCCAGCACGGACCGCCTGGGCTACTCCAAATCGGATCGGTTGTGTTTGACGCGGGCACGGATCTGAAAAGCAAGCCCAGGGGTTTGCTCAAGGTCAAATCCAAGGCAATTACCCCGGTCACCTCGTTAGGTTTCTAGATGGCAAGCATGCCGCGCCTTAGCCGACCGCGGGGGTCTCGCGGGCCCGGTTGTCCAGTGGGAAGTGATGCGGGAATTGAGAGAGCCTGGCAAGGAGCCTCTTGGTTGTGCCGCTGGGCCATCCCCGGGATTGTCCCGTCCGGTGTGCTTGGATGATTTGGGCGAGGACGCCGTTGGCCGGACGGTTTCGCGGATTACCTCATGAGCAGGCTGGCATGAAAGGACCCACTGGCGCCGAGCCCCCGAGGATCCGACGGGGACGGAAGGAATCTCTACTGGGATGATCTTCGAGGATCAAGGCCGATGAGCCAGCGCTTTGATGTGGTGGTGGTTGGAGCCGGTCCGGGGGGAGCGACAGCGGCCTACGAGCTAGGCGAGGCGGGCAAGCGGGTGGTGGTTCTGGAGAGGGACCATCTGCCTCGCTACAAAGCTTGTGGGGGAGGGCTCTCCCAAGGACTGCTTCGGCAATTCCCCTTTCCGTTTGATCCGGTGGTGGAATCCTCCGTTCGCTCAATAACCTATTCGTTCCGCTCCCGATCGGTTCGCTTCGAGCTTCCGCCAGGACAGATCCGCATGGTAATGCGAGACAAGTTTGACGCTTATCTGCTCGATCATGCGCGGGCCGAGGTGAGGCAGGGAGTCCCTGTGAGCCACGTGCGGGAGCTGTCCGACCGCGTCATCGTGGAGAGCGAAGGGAAGTCGTCACTGGAGGCGGACTACGTCATCGGCGCAGATGGAGCCAGCTCAGTGGTGGCTCGGGATCTTGGATTGCGCCGGGGAAAGCGTGTGGCGGCAGCGATTGAGGCAGAAGCTCCGGTTCCGCCCGAGGTGTTTGGGCGATTTGCGGAGGCCCCCGTTTTTGTCTTTGGCAGGATTCGCGCAGGGTATCTGTGGATCTTCCCCAAAGCAACTCACCTCTCGGTGGGGATCGGAGCATTTCGGCCCCGGCCGGGAGAGATGCAAGCTGTGCTTAAGCAAGTGATGGCGGAATACGGAATCTCACTGGAGGGGGTCCCGCTTCACGGGCATCCTTTGCCAGTCTATCTCGGGAGCCAGCGCATCGCAACGGGAAGAGGACTGCTCGTAGGCGATGCGGCCGGCTTGATCGACCCTCTGACAGGGGAGGGCATTCGTTACGCCGTAAAGAGCGGGAGGCTGGCGGCAAGGTGCATTGTCGAAGACCATGCGGGAGAGTACTCCGCCCGCATCCAGCGCGAGATCGGCCGAAGCCACGCCTTTGGTCTGCTCCTTGCGCAACTCTTTTACCGCTTGCCCGTGCTCTGTTACGCGCTGGGAGTTCGCAATCCGTTGGCGACCAGTGCCTTCCTCGATTTACTTTCCGGTCGTGTGGATTACCCGGAAGTGGTGGCCCGCGTGTTTTCGAGCCTCCCATTCTATCTGACGACCGAGATCCTGGCGGGGATGGCAGGAGCCCTGGGCCGCAAGGAAGTCAGAAACCGAATCCGCTCAGCTGTCTACGGAGAGCTTATCTAGGCTGGCGCCCGTTTGCTTGAGCGAGTCGTGAAACCTCGAACAAGCCGGGGCGGGGTCGGGAGTAGTATTTGGATGAGGGATGACGGCCTTACGAGAGGCGCCCGCCCAAGTCAGGTCGGGCTACCCACTCTAAGCTGGCCAGAGAAGCCTCAGAGAGGAGAGGTCCAAATGGAAAAGGATCCAGTTTGCGGAATGAGGGTGGATCCCACGACAGCCGCCGCGAAGTCCGAATACCAGGGCAAGACTTACTATTTCTGCTCACCGGGTTGCAAGACCTCGTTCGACAAGAGTCCGGAGGCTTTCGTGAGCAGGCCCTCCTCCAAGCCGAGCCCTCGATAGGCCTTCGGCACTTGGCAGGTCGGCCGCGCCTTGAGAATCCCCCCTCCATTGTTGTCTTTCCCTGGCGATCCGGGCTTGAGGCGCCCACCGGAGTGAAATCATTGACGGAGTCAGCATCCCTTCTCAGCTCGAGCGCGCGACGGGAAGTGGTGGCGATCGACCGTTTTTTCCTGCAGGCGAGCCGTCATTGGATGATGGCCGTCGGTTTCCTCCTGGGGATTTACGTCGGGCTTCCATTCCTCGCGCCGGTCTTCATGCATTTGGGTTGGACCGGGGCCGGGAACGCTATCTACACCCTTTACTCAACGCAGTGCCATCAGCTCCCCGAGCGGTCTTTTTTCCTGTTCGGCCCTCGAGGAATGTACTCGTTGAAGACCATCCAGGCCGTTTTTGCCGACACCAATGACCCGTTCATCCTCCGCCGGTTCGTTGGCAATGCCTCGCTGGGGTGGAAGGTCGCTTGGTCGGATCGCATGGTTTCGATGTACACCAGCACCCTCTTGTTTGCCTCGCTTTGGTGGCCCTGGCGGAAGAGGATCAAGGCCTTGCCTTGGTGGGGAATGATCCTCCTGTTGCTGCCGATGGCTGTCGATGGGGGCACTCATTTCCTCAGCGACCTGGCGGGAATTGGGCAGGGGTTTCGCGACAGCAATCTCTGGCTCACGGCACTCACTCAGAATGCCCTGCCTTCTTGGTTCTATGCGGGTGATGCACTCGGCTCCTTCAATTCCTGGATGCGGATCCTGACCGGAATCCTTTTCGGGCTGGGGGTGGCATGGTTCGGGTTCCCCTACCTGGAGGCCTCGTTTTCAGAGCTGGTCACCACACTCGAGGATCGCTTCCGCCAAGCCGGATTGGCCCTCTAGGAACCGCTCGGCCCAAGAACTCCGTGGGTCTGGCCGGTTCAAGGCCGTCTGGGGGCCGATCGATGGTGTGCTGGGCCTTTTGTCCACTCTTGTGGAGAAGTGCCTCTCGGGTCGGGTAGCAGCTCAAGGTTTCCTCCTGCCGTGGGAACTGAGGCCCCTCCACCCCGGGTCCGGGGCTTCTTGAGGCCGGGAGCCGAGGATGCCCTCTCTTGTCCGCAGCCGGGCGAAATCGTGCGCGGAGTTACCGAATCCTTGCAAACGATCCAGCGGGGTTGAGATTTCGCCGCGCTCGATGCACAATCCATTTCGAGGGCAAAAGGATGCTGGCCGCTCTCCGGTTGAGCGTGCCCGCAAGCGCGACCCTGCCTGGCCGTTGGGCCCGGGGCTCCGGGCGGCGCCCGGAGGGGAGATCTGGGATGCCGGAGGACAGTGATGCGAATCGCCGTACTGAGTGACACGCACGACAACATCTGGCGTCTCGAGAGCGCCTTGCCCCAGCTGGCCGAGGCAGACGTGGTCCTCCATTGCGGAGATTTGTGTTCTCCATTCATGGTGGATCGGCTTGCTCTAGGCGTTAAGGGCAGGCCAATTCACTTGGTTTGGGGGAATAACGACGGTGACCGACAGATGATCACCGTTGCCGCGGCCAAGGCGGGCAATTTCTTTCTGCATGGAGAACTGGCGGAGCTCGACCTCGAGGGAACCCGCGTGGCGATGACGCACTACCCGGAAGTCGCAAGAGCTCTGGCGGCTTCGGGCCTCTATGACCTAGTCTGCTATGGCCACGACCACATCGCGCACGAGGAACGCTTGGGTAAGACCATGCTTCTGAACCCAGGAGAGGTGATGGGCCTGAGGGGTCGCAGCACGTTTGCTCATTACGTTACGCGCTCGCAAAAGGTTGCCTGGGTAGAACTGGCTTGAGGAGAAAAGCCCGGGGAGAGGTAAGGGCCATTCTCGAGAGCGCCCCTGCGGTGAATTGAACACCGGTCTTTGCCTCCGGGGGGCAACGCTCTATCCGCTGAGCTACAGGGGCCCCACAACGCGGATTCTACCATGGTGTCCCGGGTCTGGGCGCTGACGGAGAGGTGCCAGACAGGCCCCAGCGCTGCGCTTGCTCTCTTGTCCCGGTCCTGGGAACTCGAATGATATCGGGTGGGAGGATCATGCAGGTGCCGTCGCGGCCCACAGGTGCTCAGTCGATTCGCAGGAACCTCATCCTGCTAGTTCTCCTTCCCTTGGCCGTTTCCGCGTGCGCGCTGTCGCAGGATCTATCCTATCAAGCCCTGCGGCCGACCTTCGAACCCCTGCTCCTTGCCCCTGCCAGTCCTGCCCCGCCCATTCTGACCGGGGAAGCGCGTGCTACCGCTCCGGAAGGGATCCCCATCCCTTCGATTTCGAGTCCCTCAGCGGCCCCCCCTGCCGGTTCCTCGGTCTCCTCCACCCCCACAGTCCCTTCGCCGACCTTGATCACGCCCTCTGCCTTCTATGACTGCCCGGCGACTGGCAGGAGCGACTATGAGACCGCGGTCATCGCCCTGGTGAACTCGGCTCGGGCTGCCCACGGATTGCCTTCGCTGACTCCCCAAACCCAACTCACGGCGGCCGCGCGCGAACACAACTTCGACATGGCCTGCAACAACTTTGCCTCTCACACCGGATCTGACGGATCCACGCTTCGTGAGCGAGTGGGTCGCCAGGGTTACACCTTCAGCTGGATCGGTGAAAACTACTATGTGGGTCACGTCGATCCTCAGAGCGCTTTCAGCTGGTGGATGAATAGCACTCCGCATCGCGACAACATTCTTAATGTTCACTACAGCCAAATCGGGGTAGGCTACGCTTGGGACGCCTCGAGTCCCTACGGCGGGTACTACACAATCGATTTTGGGCACCCTTGAGTGGCGCCGGGCTCTGGGGAGGCTTTGGCCGGGTTGCATCCGTCTCGACTTGCGCGCAGGCGCCAGGCACGGTCGGAGCTCGAGACAGAAAGCCAAGATCTCACATTCGAATGGAGCAGGAGACTCTATGGAAGAAAGTCTCACCACCTCTGGTGGCGCGCAGGAGGGCTGCCCTTTCTGCAGGATTGTTCAAGGCTCCGTGCCCGCCTGGATCGTCTACGAGGACAATCGGTGTTTGGCTTTCCTGGACCGCCGGCCTCTTTTTCCCGGCCACTGCCTGCTTATCCCAAGAGACCACTACTCGACCTTTCAAGATTTGCCCGAACAGGAAATTGCCCATTTCTTTGCGAAGGCGCGGCTGTTGAGCCGAGCCGTTGAGGAAGCTATGGAGGCCGAGGGTATCTTTCTGGCCATCAACGACAAGGTCAGCCAGAGCGTGGCTCATCTGCACGTGCACTTGGTGCCGCGGCGAAAAAAAGACGGGCTGAGGGGCTTCTTTTGGCCCCGCCACAACTACCAGGACGAACAGGAAGCCGCCGGAATCCAGCAGAAGCTCCGAGCTCGGGTCGACCAGCTGGGCGCGTCCCGCTGATCTGCCCAGATCTCGAAGGATCGCGGGGCGGGTTTGGATTCTTCTCATTGGCCCGGCGAGGATCTTGAGCCGCATGGCTCCCGGGGGCAAGGAGGACAGGTTAGGCCCATCCCCGCCTGAGGGATGTGACCGCCTCCCGAGGCACCCGACCTCATCCGCCGATGGCGGCCTCTCCGGGTCTCCCCGGGAGGACAAAAGCTTTTGGATGCAAGGCTAAATCAGACCGGACCTAGAGTGGTCCTTCAGGCGACGGTAAGGGCCGTCGTCTTGGGGGCACGAGACGGAGGGTAGGGCCGTCCGGAACAGCCTCGGCTTCAGCGGCAATCGGTTAAGGAACGCTTGCCGCAAGGAGCCATTGATTGTGGTTACGGATCGCGCGGGGTCCGAGCTGTGGGCCGGTCCGGCAATTCCCATCCCCCCTTTCTTGCGGGCGAGTCTTGGAGAGGCGCCCGAACTGCTTTGCGCTTGAGTGGCGGTGCGGCCTGCCGGGTCATGACCGCTGCGGATGCCCAATGAGGTCCCAAACGCAATGGTATAATCATCCACAAGACTTGACGACCCGTTGGCCCCGTCCCATTCTGACCCATTCGGGTTTCCGGTCGGGCGCAGGTTAGTGACTCCCACACTCAACCGAGAGGCGGTGCGTCTCGATGTGGCGCAATCAGCTGGCTCGGTTGGTTCATCCTAACTCAAGTTTTCATCCTTGCCTTGAGGTACCGGGCGGGGCAGTGGCTTCCCAGGCGCACGGACTGAGGATCAACCCCTTGCCCTCCTAAGGAGAGAGTCACATGTCCGGTCATTCCAAGTGGGCAACCATCAAGCGCAAGAAAGGGGTGGCCGATGCCAAGCGCGGCCAGCTTTTCACTCGCCTGGCCCGTGAAATCGTGCTCGCCGCCCGAGAGAGTGGCGCCGAGCTGGAATCGAACTTCAAGTTGCGGCTGGCCGTCGAGAAGGCCAAAAGCAGCAACATGCCCAAGGACAGTATTGAGCGTGCGATCCGGAGAGGAACCGGGGAGGACCGAGAAGGCGGGGCGCTCGAGCAGATTCTGTACGAGGGATATGCCTCCCACGGGGTGGCCCTGCTGATCGAATGTGTGACCGACAACCGAAATCGTGCTGTGGCCGACGTCAGGCGAATCCTCACTCGAGCTGGCGGCAGCTTGGGGGAAGCCGGGTCCGTCGCCTGGCAGTTCAACCGAAAGGCGTATTTTGCGATTCCGGCGGAAGGGGCCGACTCGGACCAAGTTTTTGAGATGGCCGTAGAAGTGGGCGCGGATGATGTCGTGATCGGGGAGGATGTGATTGAAATCTACGCCCCGGTGGAAGCCTTCAAGGCCATCGGCGACCGGGTGGCCCGGGCCGGGATCACACCCGAGGAGACGAGCTTGCGAATGGAGCCCCAGCAAAGGATCTCCCTGGGAGCAGACGAAACCCTGCAAGTCATGAAGGTGATCGAGAGTCTGGAGGAGTTGGACGACGTCCAGGCCGTGTATTCCAACTTGCAAATTACGGATGAGGCAGTCGCTGCTATGGAGGCCGCAGAGTAGCTGCGAGGGCGAACCTTGCCCTGCGCCCCGCGGGGCGCGTTCCGGATGGGCAGGGCGGGTCTGGCGATATCCTGGATGGCTCCCGGATTGAATTCCTACGTCAGAGCCCTCGGCATTGATCCGGGCACGGCCCGGACGGGCTACGGCCTCGTTGACGAGGCCGAGCAGGGGATCGTGGCGGTTGCCTACGGGGTGTTGACCACACCCGCCGATTGGCCCATCCCGCGCAGAATGCAGAGCATCCACCATCAACTTCAAGAGTTGATCGCTCTCCACAGCCCGTCGACTGCGGCCGTGGAGAAGCTTTTCTTCCAGAAGAACGTCCGGACCGCTATGTCGGTGGGGGAGGCGAGGGGGGTAGCTCTCCTGGCTCTGGCTGAGGCAGGGTTGGAAGTAAGCGAGTACTCCCCCCGGGAAGTAAAGCAGGCGGTAGCCGGATATGGGGCGGCTGACAAACGTCAGATTCAGGAAATGGTGCGTTTATTGTTGGGACTGGCCGAGCGCCCAGAGCCTGACGACGCCGCCGACGCACTGGCGATCGCCATATGCCACCTGCACTCGTCCCGCCTTCAGCAGATTGCCTTAGGGCGATGATCGCTTCCCTTCGCGGTCGGGTTGAGCAAGTTGAGGAAGGGCGCCTGGTGGTGGAAATCAGCGGCGTCGGGTTCCAGGTTGCGGTGCCCGGTCCCGTCGCCGAACACGCCCGCGTTGGGCAGCCGGTGGCACTCTTCACCCGTCTCCTGGTGCGGGAAGATGCTCTGGCGCTGTTCGGATTTGAAACTGCGGATCAACGCATGGTTTTCGATCTCCTCCTGGGTGTGGAGGGGGTCGGTCCCAAGGTGGCCCTTTCGCTTCTGAGCCATCTTCCGTCCGAGGCCTTTCGTCAGGCGGTCGCGCGGGCCCAACCGGAGCGCCTGATGGGCATTCCGGGTGTGGGGCGGAAAACTGCTGAGAAGATCGTTTTCCACCTAAAGGACAAACTTCATGCCCTGGGAGGAGCGGAGGAGAGCGGGTGGGTGGAGGCAGATGCGGATATCTTGGCGGCCCTCACCTCTCTCGGCTACACCGCGCTGGAAGCCCAGAGCGCGATGCAATCCCTCCCTCGGGATGCACCTGTGGATGCCGAGTCGCGCCTCAAGCTTGCCCTTCAGTATTTCGCTCCAAGGTAGCCTGCCAAGGGCCCAAAGGATTTCGGGACGCTGGACGTCCAGCCTGGCCAGGGCATTGAGGCAGGTCGATGCCGTCCGGCAGAGCTCGGCGGTGGAAGAACGCGGGGGCCCTGCCGACGAGGGTTGACACCCGGAGATTCTGCATCGTCGCATCGGAATCGCTAGACATTAAATGGCCCTTCAGTTATCATAACGTGGCGCTTGGAGTCCCGCGAGGCAGAAGAGACTAGTCACTTTCGCGGATTGTATTCGGGGCCTGTCCCCGTGCTCAGCGGACAAGGCTGGCGGGTTGCTGTGCGCCCATTTCGCGGAACTTGAGCTGGGTTCGCGGGAAACGCAGGGAGCAACGGGAGGGACGAAATGTCCGATCTCGGCAAGCAGATCGCGAGCGAGCTTCAAGGCCAGATTTCAAAATACGAAGCCAAGCTCGTTGCCGAGGGCATCGGGACGGTCCTTGAAGCTGGGGATGGAATTGCCCGGGTTCGCGGGTTGTCCGACATCCGGTCTCAGGAGCTCGTCCGGTTTGGCAACGGGGCGATCGGCATTGCCTTCAACCTGGGCCGCGACAACGTCGGGGTAATTGTGCTCGGCGACTTCACCGGAATTGAAGAGGGTACGGAGGTCCGCGGCACGGGGCGAATTGCCTCGGTTCCTGTGGGAGAGGGATTGCTGGGGCGCGTGATCAACCCTTTGGGTGAGCCACTGGACGGGAAGGGCCCGATCCGTTTGGCGCGCTATCGTGCGGTGGAGCGTGTGGCTCCAGGCGTGGCCAAGCGTCAGGATGTCGATACCGCGGTGCAAACCGGACTGATCGCTATCGACTCAATGATCCCTATCGGGCGCGGGCAGCGAGAACTGATCATCGGAGATCGCCAGACGGGGAAAACGGCCATCGCGATTGACACGATCATCAACCAACGAGACAAGGATCTCCTTTGCATTTATGTGGCCATTGGGCAAAAGAAGTCCTCGGTCGCGAATACGGTGGCCGTCCTAGAGCGTTACCGAGCCATGGAACACACCGTAGTGGTGATGTCCCCAGCGGATGACCCGGCCGCCATGCAATACATTGCTCCCTATGCCGGATGCGCAATTGGCGAGGAGTTCATGGAGTCGGGCCGCGATGCTCTGATCGTGTATGACGACCTTTCCAAGCACGCCTGGGCCTACCGCCAGGTTTCCCTGCTGTTGAGGCGACCTCCCGGTCGGGAAGCCTACCCGGGGGATGTCTTTTACCTGCATTCGCGTCTGCTCGAGCGCGCGGCGCGCCTCGCGGACAAGTACGTGATCGTTCCCAAGGAAATGCCCGGCGTGCAGGCGCGGGAGGAAGAGGCGGTCGATGCGAGGGTGTACGCGGGCCCGCTCTCGGAGCACGATGCGCGCGAGGCTCTCACCAAGATGCCTGATCCGGAGAACTACCGGATCGCGAAGGTCAAGGGGTCCGGCGGTTCGCTGACCGCGTTGCCGATCATCGAGACCCTGCTGGGCGACGTCTCGGCCTACATCCCCACCAATGTCATCTCCATCACCGACGGTCAGATCTATCTGGAGGCCAACCTGTTCTACGCGGGCATTCGCCCGGCATTGAACGTGGGCATTTCGGTTTCTCGGGTAGGAGGAGATGCGCAAACCAAGGCCATGCGCCAAGTGGCCGGAAAACTACGCCTGGAAATGGCTCAGTTCCGCGATCTCGCGGCCTTTGCCCAGTTTGGTTCCGATCTCGATCGCACGACCCAGATGCAGCTAAACCGCGGCTACCGATTGCAGGAGATTGTCAAACAATCGCAGTACTCACCGATTTCCATGGGTCGGCAAGTGGTCCTCATTTACGCCGGAACGAATGGATTCGCGGATCAGGTCGCCTTGGAGAAGATGGCCGCCTGGAAGGAGGGCCTGCTCAGTTTCCTGGACACGACCTACGCCGACGTGCCTCAGGCCATTGAGCGGGAGGCGAAGTTGAGCCCGGAAGTGGAAGCTCGCCTGAAGGAAGCCCTGGAAGGCTACGCCTCCACTTGGAGGACCTAGCCTCCAAGTCGGGAGACGATTTTGGAGTCGCCGGAGAGGACATGCCCTCGCTGCGAGAAATGCGCCTCAGGATCCGGAGCGTGAGGAACATCGCCCAGGTTACCAAGGCCCTGGAGGCGGTGAGCGCCAGTAAGGTGCGCCGCGCCCAGCAAGCCGCGGTCTCCGCTCGTCCCTATGCCAGCAAAGCTTGGCAGGTCCTGCAGGATCTTGCGAATCAACCGGGCGGAGAGAGCCTTCATCCGCTCCTGGTTAGCCGTCCCAAGATCAACCACGTTCTGGTCCTGATGATCAGCGGGGATCGGGGGCTGGCTGGGGCCTACAATATCAACATCGTGCGGGAGACATTGGGTTTGTTCCGGGCGAGTCCGGTGCCCGTCCAGTACGTCGTCGTGGGACGAAAAGGGCGCGAAATGCTGATACGGCGCGGGGCGGATCTGGTGGCGGAATTCAGCCACTTACCGACCGTGCCTGGTTTCGCCGATGTCTCGGCCATTGGCCGTCTTGCGGTCAATGAGTTCTTGAGCCAGCAGGCCGATGAGGTCTACCTGGCCTACACGGAATTCATTAGCTTTATCCACCAGCACCCAAGAATCCGGCGATTGCTTCCGATGCACGTTCCCGAGGTGGCGAGACACCCGCGAAGCGAGGCGCCGCCGCCGGGCCCGCAACCCGTGTATCTTTACGAACCGGGACGGGCCGAGTTGCTGGACCGGATCATCCCTCGCTTCACCATGCTCCAGGTGTATCAGGCAATTCTGGAATCTCTGGCAAGTGAACACGCGGCGCGCATGGTCACCATGAGCCACGCTACAGAAAATGCGCTTGAGCTCGTCGGAAACCTTCAACTGGATTACAACAAAGCTCGCCAGGAGAGCATTACGAGCGACTTGCTGGATATTGCTGGGGGGGCGGAAGCGATGTCCGGGTCTGCGCGGGTGGCGGTTAAGAGCTATGTCGTCTGAGGCTCGCCACCGAGGCACCAACGGAGGAACCCGGGGATGGCCAATCTAACCGGCCGGATTGTGCAGATTCAAGGCGGGGTGATCGATTGCGAGTTTCCGGCCGGTCGATTGCCCGAGATTTATGACGCCTTGGAGGTCCGCCGCGAGGGAAACGAGCCTTTGGTGCTGGAAGTCGAAAACTACTTGGGGGATTACTGGGTGCGGTGCTTGGCCATGGACACGACCGATGGTCTGCAGCGAGGGATGCCGGTGGCGTCCAGCGGCGGCCCGATCACCGTGCCGGTCGGGCCGCCCACTCTGGGTCGAATCTTTAACGTGCTGGGGCAGCCGATCGATGAGGGTGGGCCAATTCACAGCGAAGATCGAGCCCCGATTCATCGCCTCGCTCCTCTGATGACCGAGCAATCGACGCACACCGAGGTCTTCGAGACCGGACTGAAGGTGATCGACCTCATCGCTCCGTTCACTCGGGGCGGCAAGACGGGCATCTTTGGGGGAGCCGGGGTTGGCAAGACGGTCATCATCATGGAGCTCATCCGCACGATCGCCAAAGTCCACAAGGGGAACTCCGTTTTTGCGGGTGTGGGCGAGCGCACCCGCGAGGGCACACAGCTCTACCGGGAAATGCTGGAGTCCGGCGTAATGAAGGACACGGTCATGGTCTTCGGGCAGATGAATGAACCGCCCGGCGTGCGCCTGCGGGTGGGCTTGACCGCTCTGACCATGGCCGAGTACTTCCGCGATCAGGGTCGGGATGTGCTGCTGTTTATCGACAACATTTACCGCTTCAGCATGTCCGGCTCGGAGGTTTCTGCCCTGCTCGGGCGGATGCCCTCGGCCGTCGGCTATCAACCCACGCTGGGCACGGAGATGGGCGAGCTTCAGGAACGCATCACTTCGACGAAACGCGGTTCGATTACCTCCATGCAGGCTGTCTACGT
>JBEKSY010000002.1:0-162654 GCA_049516595.1 Anaerolineales bacterium | reverse complement strand
ACGATCGGGGATATCCTACGATGCGCATCGGGACCTTCCTTTGCGAGGTGTTGGCGCACCCCAAGGATGATCCCGATGCTCTGTTTCTGCTAGTCCTACCGTCTCATATCTATCTGAACCTGCTCAGCCCGAGAGGCCTCGCCTGGCCCGGGGCGAATTCGATTCCGCTCGATAGAAGGGCCGGGGCGCCTCCACCCTCGCCTTCCTTGAAGGGCCAGGGGCCCGCCGCCCCTTGAGCCTGACTGATCCACGCAGGGCGTGAGGCCCCTGACCTTGATGCCTGGGCGCAAGCCGCCCAACGGCCCGCGTGCCATCCGGCTCCCTCTCGGCGGCCCCTCCCCCATGAAAAGCCGGAGCTTGCTATCCGCTGCGCTCCGGCTTCAACCGCAACGCTCGAAAAAGGAGGTTAAGATCTGAATCTTCAACCGGGACGAAAGCCGCGCAGGCGCAAGCTGTTGGTAACAACGAAAACTGAGCTGAAGGCCATGGCGCCCGCCGCGACCATCGGGTTCAGAAGACCCGCCGCGGCCGCAGGGATCAAGAGGATGTTATAGAAGAAGGCCCAGAAGAGATTCTGGCGGATGGTCCGCAGGGTGCCGCGCGAGAGAGAAATGGCGCGCACCACCCCCCTCAGATCGCCCCCAATGAGGGTCAAGGGTGCCGCGGCCATGGCCACATCAGTCCCTGTGCCGATCGCGATGCCGACATCCGCTTGGGCAAGGGCCGGAGCGTCGTTGATCCCATCGCCCACCATGGCCACCCGTTCTCCGCCTGCCTGCAACCGCTTGATTTCGGTTGCCTTGTCGGCGGGCAAGATGTCAGAGAGCACCCGGTTCACTCCCACCTTGAGTCCGATCGCCTCGGCCGATTGGCGATTGTCCCCGGTCAGGAGCACCACGCCCAGGCCCATCTTTCGCAGCTCAGCAATCGCCTGCGCCGAGCCCTCTTTAAGGCTGTCGGCCACCGCGACCAGACCCGCCACGCGCCGATCAATGGAGACCATCATCACGGTCTTGGCCTCGGCCTGGAGTCGTTTGACTTCAGCCAGGAGACCATTGGGACTGGCACCTTCCGCCTCCAGGTAGCGCTGGCTGCCGATCCGGATGTCGTGCCCCTCGACCGTCGCCTGAATGCCCTTCCCCATCTCCGCCTGGAAGGCCTCGGGCTGTGCCAGGGGCACCCCTCGCGAACCGGCGGCAGCCACGATCGCCTCGCCCAAAGGGTGTTCCGAGTTTTTCTCCGCCGATGCCACCAAGCGCAAGAATTCCTCTTCACCTTGTTCCCAGGCGTATAGATAGACATCGGTGACGGTCGGCAGGCCCCGCGTGACGGTACCGGTCTTGTCCAGCGCCACGACGGTGACCCGACCGGCATTCTCCAAGGATTCCGCGTCCCGGATGAGGATCCCCATCTGGGCACCCTTGCCCGTGCCCACCATCACCGCGGTGGGGGTCGCCAGCCCGAGCGCACAGGGACAAGCGATCACCAGAACAGCGACCGTTGGAATGAGTGCCTGCGTGAGGCGGGTCGCATCCCCGCTGGGAGCCGGGCCCCAGAAGAACCAGCCGAGAAAAGTGATGGCCGCGAGGCCGATCACGACCGGGACAAACACGGCCGAGATCCGGTCCGCCATGCGCTGGACCGGAGCCTTGCTGCCCTGGGCCTCCTCCACCAGGCGGATGATCTGAGCCAGGGCCGTGTCCCTTCCGATTTTGGTGGCCTCAAAGATGAAGGAGCCTTGCCGGTTGAGGGTAGCCCCAATCACCGGATCGCCCGGCCCTTTGGAGACGGGCATTGGCTCCCCGCTGATCATCGACTCGTCAACCGCGGATCGTCCCTCCACGACCACCCCATCCACGGGAATCCTCTCTCCCGGTCGAACCAGGAGCTTGTCCCCGACACGAACTTGGTCGACGGCAAGGTCCAACTCCTTTCCTTCTCGAAGGACGCGCGCGGTAGGGGTCTGCAAGCCCATCAGCTTGCGCAGGGCATCGGAGGTGCGTCCCTTGGCGCGCGCTTCAAGGTACTTGCCCAGCACGATGAGGGTGACAATCACCGCCGCGGTATCAAAGTACACCGGGCCCCGCAGCCATCCCAACAACACCGGCAGGGAGTAGAAGTACGCCACGGAAGAGCCCATCGCGATGAGGACGTCCATGTTGGCCGACCCATTGCGTAGCGCTTTGTAGCCCCCCACGTAATACTGCCAGCCCACGTAGAACTGCACGGGCGTGGCCAGGGCGAAGAGGAACCAGTTGAAAGGCGCCGCCTGGCCCCAGGCCGCAGGGATCAAGCCAGAATCTCTTCCCATGGCAAGCGCAAGAAGAGGCAGGGTAAAGATCAACCCCACTGCCAGGCGGTATCGTTGGTGGGCGATCTCCCGCTGGCGGGCAGCGGCCTCCGCGTCCTCTAGAGGGCCTTCCGTTTCGAGGATCTCAAAGCCCGCAGAAGCGATGTCTCGCCGTAGGTCCGCCTGGCTGACTTCGGTCGGCAAGTAGCGGACGACTGCCTGCTCCGTCGCCCAGGAGACCTTCGCCTCCAAGACCCCCCTGCGAGCCCGCAGTCGCTTTTCGATGCGGCGCGCATCATTGTCATCACCGATCCGACGCAAGGAGAGATTGGCCTGACCTGTCGCGACATCGTATCCGGCCGAGCGGATCTTCGCGATGATCGCCCCCTGATCCAGCAGGTCGGGGTCATATTCCACAACGGCCCGCTCCGATGCCAGATTGACCGAGGCGGAGGCGACCCCCGGAAGACGCTTCACGTTGCGCTCAATCGTGGCGACGCAATTGGCACAGGTCATCCCCAGGATGGGGAGAGTGATTTGCTCTGTTTGCAAGCGACACCTTCCTGCTACGTGGGCCTAGGTCCCGGCCGGGGCGTAATTGATCTCCTTCAGCAGGGACAGAATCTGGTCCTCCGTCGCCGGCGCATCGAAGGCCACACGAACCTCCTTCGTGGCCAGGTCCGCCTCCACCTGGCGCACCCCGGACAGCCCGCCTACCTCACTCTGGATGGTGTGGATACAGTGCAGGCACGAGATGTTCGGCACCGTATAGGTCACGCTCGTCATGTTCTTTTCTCCTTCCTTTCCGCGGCCTTCATCAAACCTTGGAGGACATCTCAAACACTTCGGCGATCTCGTGCAGGACTCGCTCCCTCTCATCCAGGCTGTCTCCGCGTATCGCCGTGGTCACGCAAGAATGCAGGTGGTTGTCGAGGATGTGTGTGCTCACCTTGTTGAGCGAGGCCTGCACCGCCTGGATCTGGCGGATGACATCCACGCAATACGCGTCGCGCTCAACCATCTTGATGACGCCCTCCAGATGGCCGACCGCGTTCTTCAATCGCTTGAGGGTCTCTTCAGGGTCCTGCATGCGCGCCTCCCGCCATGCCCCCCCCGGGGGGGAGGGGGTCAGTCTAGACATGTTACACCTAGCAACCCGCTGATGTCAAGGGAATTGCAACAATGAAGAATAGAAAAACGGGCAATCCTGCCCGTCTTTTGGCCGCGACGTCGGGGGGTCCCCGGATAAGGGGCCGCCCGCCTGTGTGAATGGATCCCCTGTGACCCTGCCCCTAATTCGAGCAGGCGCTACAACTACCTCCAGCGCAGCCGGCACAGCCGCCCGCGCTGGTGCCCGGCACGCTCCGGCCCGAACTCTGCGCAAAAAATACCGACAGCTTCCTCTGGCTGTGCTCGCCGCCGCAGGCCTCGCATGTCAACGGGGCATCTGCCTGCTGCATGGCGCGCAGCGCATCAAACTCTCGGCCACAATCTTCACATACATACTCATAAACCGGCATACGCACTCTCCAGGAACCATATTCCCCACCGCAGAGATTGTACCTCATTCAGGGCGCCGAGGCAGTTCTGCGGGTCTCTTGCCCAAACTCCCTTTCGCTCGGGAATTTCTTCGCACAACTGTTCGGCCGCCCACGCTTCTCCTCGGCCAGAGGCGAAGCAGGGGAGAGCGTCCTGTTGCAACGGGAGCCCTCAACGGGCCTGGGGGCCGGGCTTCGTGGTCCGTTCGGTGGGGCGGTCAGAGCGCCTTTCGCCTGGCGATCTGATGGTGATCGAAGTCGCGGGCGACAACCGTGCTCGGAAAGATCTCCTGCGCTTCGGCCAGGATCTCCCAATCTCGATACCTTCGCGAAATATGAGTGAGGTAGAGTTGTCGAACGTTCGCTTCCTTGGCCAGGCAAGCCGCTTGGCGGGCTGTCAGGTGCGCGAACTGAGCCGCCAGTTCGGCCTCCACGTCCAGGTAGGTGGCCTCGATGACAAGACCGTCAGCATTCTGGCAGACCGCCACCAATTCCCGGGTGCTCCCACAATCTCCGACGTGCACCAGTTTGGCTCCCGGGGTGAGGGGTCCCAAGACCTCATCCGGCTCAACCCAGCGTCCACCCTCCAGGCGGATCGCCCTTTCCTCAACGAGTTGACGGCGAATCGGGCCGGCCGGAATCCCCAGGGCCTCGGCTCGTTCGACCAGAAAGGGTCGGCGCGGTTTCTCCTCGAAGACGAACCCAAAGGTCCCTCCCCCGCGGTGGGCCACCGGAAAGGCGGAGAGGGCGAAATAGTCGTCCTCCATAAGCCCCCCTTCGCTGATCTCCCGCAGGACGACCTCCAAGGGAGGACGCGCGCCGCGCAGGACTACTCCGAAGAGGAGGTCTCGGATTCGGCTAAGGGCCGGACCCCCGGCCCAGATCTCCAGCCGGTCCAGGGTCTCCCAACGAGAAAAGGTCGAGAGAAGCCCGGCCAGGCCGAGGATGTGGTCCAGATGGGCATGAGTAATCAGGATCTTGTCCAGGCGCTTGAATCCCAGCCCCGACTGCAGTATCTGACGTTGCGTTCCCTCCCCGCAATCAATCAAGAAACGGTGATCGCGAAAAAGGACCATTTGAGCAGGCAGTCCGCGCTGGATCGAAGGGGCGGAGGCGGAGGTGCCTAGGAAAACGACTTCAAACAAACCGGTACCCTAGTCCTGCTGGCGGGGCCAATCTGATGGGAACAGGATTTTACCCTAAAGACAAGGGGGGCAGCGCGGCCCATCCCGGAGAAGTGGTCCGCTCGCGCGGGCCCAAGCTGGCCGAGCTTCAATCCCGCTCATCCGGGCCGTGGACCCTTCGCCTGCCTTGCCAAGCCCCTGATGAGCGTTTGTCTCTTGTCTCCTTCCTCCCAATGGTGCGCCCGACAGCCGTTGTCAAGCGGTTGCCCCTGACACCAGGAGCGCCTGAGGCGAAAGGTCAGGCCCTCCATTCCCAGTGTTTTCAGACCAAGACCTAGGGCGTGGCGGTTGGCGCGGCAGAAGTCGGCGGGGGTGCATGTTGGGCCGTGCAGCCGGAATTGGCCGCATCGAGTGCCTTCTGCAAACCCGAGCCATTTGGCTTGATGTTCAGTGCGGCTTGATATTCTGGGGCGGCATCACAAGGCTTGCCTTGGCTCATCAGTTGATCCCCGTACTTTTGCAGAGCCTGTGGGTACTTCTGGAGGGTGTCCCCATAGTTCGGGGCCATGCTGTAGGCTTGCGCGAAATAGCTGACGGATTGCTTCAAGTCCTGCTGAAAGTACAAATTGGCGGACTGGTACAGTTTGAGCAGGAGCTCCGCCCAATCCCGCCGCTGGCTGGTCTTGTAGTCCAGAGGGCCATAACGTTCAGCCAGGTCAAGATCGTAGATTCCCTGCTCCAATTGGCCCTTATCGATCAGGGCTGCCCCCTCCCCGCTCAGGGCGACATACATCAGCCCACTCACTCGGGTGGGTTGGTAGTCCGGGATCGCGGCTCGCAAGCTGAGCAGGGTCTCAACCATCCCCGCCCAGTCCTTGTTTTGGAATTGCTGCTGGGCCTGGCTCATGAGTTCCTGAGCGCGAGGCAGATCCAGGGTGGGGGTCGGGATGGGGGTCGCGGTGGGCGTGGCGGTGGGCGTGGCATTGAGGCCCTTGAGGGCCTGCGCGAGCATGGCATCGGCGGCAGGGAATTTCGGATCGAGGCTGAGTACGTACTCGAGCCGCTGCTGGGCAAAGGCATACCGCCCGGCCCGCAGATCCTCCAGGGCCAGGTCAAATTGCTCGCGGGCTTGAGCATCGACCGCCGACTGCTGGGCCTGCACCCTTCCCCGGGAGCCTGCGAAGTACCCGCCACCCGCCGCCGCAACGAGCGCGATCACCAACACCGCAATGGCCCCGGTCACGATCCGGCGCTTGAGATGGGACGCAGGCGCTGACCTGTCCGCGGCCAGTGGACTTGCAGGGTTAGTGGGTTCGTCAGGCATAGTGGGCCATTATACTGCAATCCACCTCGCCTTCCTTCTGGCCACTTGACGTCTCCTGCCGTGGGCGTTACCATCCACTCGAGAGTTGCTATGTATCTGGGCAGCAATAGATGGCGCATGACCAAGAAGCGCCGTCGGCCGGTCAATCTGTGGCTCATTGCATTGCTGGTGCTACTGATCGGAGCAGGACTGTACTTTCAGCACTTTATCGTCCCCACTATCCCGCCTCCGTTTCTGCCAACAGATACGCCGACGACAAGCGCAGCTTCCTTCGCCAAGGAAGCCGCGGACCTGTTCCTATCCGGCAAACTCAATGCCGCCGAGCAGGCCTACCGCCAAGCCATCCAAGCGGACCCCTCCAACGCCGATCTGCATCTTTCGCTGGCGCGTGTCCTGGTCTTTGACCGCCATTACTCCGATGCCTTGGAAAGTGCCCAGAACGCGCTCCTCCTGAACCCGCAGAACCCGATGGCCTGGGCGGTCTACGGATGGGTCCTGGACTTTCTCCCCAATCGGACCACGGACGCGGAGAAGGCAGTTCGCGATGCCCTCCAGCGTGATCCCAGTCTCGCCATCGCCCATGCCTACCTGGCTGAGATTCTTGCGGACGAAGGCGAGTGGCAGGATGCCTCGAACGAAGCCCGGCAGGCACTGAGTCTCGCCCCCAATCTTATGGAAACTCACCGGGCCATGGGCTATGTATTCGAGTTCACGGCCAACTACGCACAGGCCATCCAAGAGTACAAGGCCGCCGTGGCGATCCAGCCGAATCTGGCCACCCTCTATATTTCTCTGGGGAACAACTATGCGGCGCTGGGCGACGTAACCGATGCCGTGGACAGCTACCTTCACGCCACGGCCCTGGATCCATCCGACGCCGAGCCCTACGCGCGCATTGCGCGCACCTACGCCGGCGCCGGCCAGTTCGGTAAGGCGGCCCAATATGCCGAGCAGGCAGTCCAGTACAGCCCCCAGGATCCCCGCGTGCATGGACTCCTCGGGGTGATGTACTACCACAACGGAGATTTGCAGAAGGCCATTCCTGAGCTAAGCCTTGCAATTGCTGGCGGACAAACCTCGGATGGCCAGCAGGTCCAAGGTCTGGCTCTGGATAGCGGAACGATCGGGGAGTACTACTGGACCTACGGCCTCGCCCTGGCAAAACTGGATCGTTGCCCAGAGGCCATCCCCATCTTCCGTCTGGTCCTAGCCGGGACTCCGGACGATCCGCTGGCTGTGACCAACGCCACCCAGGGCCTGGTGATCTGCAACGTGATCCAACCTACCCCTACCCCGACCTCCAGCCCCAAATGAATCTGCACGGAAATCAGTTCGAGCCGGGAAAGGAAAAACCGGGCCTGCGGATCGGTCGGATGGCGACCTACACGGCCTTGATCGTGATCGCAGCGGTCGTGTACCACTTCTTTCAGACAGGGAGAATCCAGCCGATCCTTTCCCCCACCCCCACGCCGACCCTGCCGGCTGCCTCCTACCTGGAGCAGGGGCAAGCCTTCTTCGACGCAGGACAGCTGGATGGTGCCATTTCCGCCTACAAGCAGGCGGCTCAGCTGGATCCGAAGAACGCGGGATTGCTAACCGAGCTGGCCCGCATTCAGACCTATTCCAGTGATCTTCTCATCACAGACGCGGACCGCTCCGCACGGCTGCGGGACGCCCTGAACTCGATAAGCCGCGCCATCCAACTGGCCCCGGATGTCAGCCAGGAATACGCGATCCAGGCCCTCGTCCTGGATTGGAGCGCCGATCCAACCCTGGTCTCGGCCGACCAGGGCCAGACCCTTTTGGCCCAGGCCAACCAGGTGGCCGTGCATGCCATCCAGCTGGAGCCAAACAATCCCCTGGCTTTGGCCTTTCAGGCGGAGATCCTGGCGGACCAGCTGAACTGGTCGCAGGCCTTGGACATCGGAGCGGAGGCCGTCAGTCTCGCGCCGGACTCGATGGACGTCCACCGGGCCTACGCCAAAGTCCTGGAGACCAGCGGGGATTACAACGGGGCCATCCAGGAGTATCTCAAAGCGATCCAGATCAATCCGAACTTGCCCTTTTTGTATATCAGCCTCGGCGTCAACTATCGGTTCCGCCCGCATTTGACCGCCGTGGACGAAGCGGCTGACATCGGGAGGGCCCTGGATGCCTATGCGGCGGCCGCCCGTCTCAACCCCCTCAATCCGCTGCCCTACCTTTCCATTGCGAACACTTACGCGAATGAGGGACAATTCTTCATCGCGGAGGTGAACGCCCAGAAGGCGCTCAAGCTTGACCCGACCAATGCCGATATTTATGGAAGGCTGGGGCTGATCTACTACCACGCCCGCAACTACGAGGGATCGCTCCCCGTTCTCAAGTGCGCGGTGCTCGGATGCAGCGCGGCCGAGAACGCAGAGGGCACTCGCCTCACCGGGAAGAATCTGAGTATAGCGGCCTTGCCTCTATCCCCGACGACGATCAGCTACTTCTACACCTACGGGTCCGCCCTGGCCTTTTACGGTCAATGCAGTCAGGCCGAACAGCTCTTCACCCAGATCCGAGCCTCTCCGTGGGACGACAAGGATGTGGAGGCCATCCTTCAGGAGGGCGAAACGATCTGCAGCAATCCTCCAACTGCGACCCCCTCTGCGTCCGCCACGCCTTACTAGGGGACAGGCCGCGGGGGGGACGGAGAGAACCTCCGTGGCCAGGGGTGGCCTCAGACCGGGCTGACCGAAACAAAAACCATGGGACGGCGCTTCGTCTCCATATAGAAGAACTCCGAGAGCGCGCTTTCCACCCGGTTCTCGAGGGCCCCGCTCCCGTTCTTGGCCACCACCTCGCGAATGCGCTGTTGCGCCCCCTCCAGGAGCTCGGCCGCCTCAGGCACAAAAACGAACCCCCGCGACAGGATCTCCGGCTTCTCGACCAAGGCGCCGTTCTGGGCGTGGACGCGCAGGTGCACGACCACAAAGCCGTCCCGACCCAGGGCCTCCCGTTCGCGCAGCAGGCTGGGGCCGACATCTCCAACTCGACTGCCGTCCACAAAGACGTAGCCGCCCGGGACCCGGTCCCCGACCGTCATGCGCTCATCATAGAACTCCACCTGATATCCGTTTTCGAGCACGGCGATGTTCTCTGAGCCGATGCCCATCTCGCGCGCAATGGCAGCGTGCTGCTTGAGATGGCGGAGTTCGCCATGGATCGGGATGAAGTGCTTCGGGCGGACCAGATGGATGAGAAGCTTCATCTCTTCCGCGCTCGCGTGACCGGAGACATGAACAGGCGCAATCGGGTCGTAGATCACGTTCGCGCCCTGCTGAAAGAGTCGGTTGATGGTGCGCTGCACCATCTCCTCATTGCCAGGAATTGGGTGTGAGGAGAAGACCACCGTGTCGTGGGCCTCGATGCCAAACTGGCGATTGCGACCGGTCGCCAGACGCCCCAGGATCGAGGAGGGCTCTCCTTGTGTTCCCGTGGTCATCAGCACCACCTGGGAACGAGGAAGGCGCAATGCCTCTTCGATGGAGACCATCAGCCCATTGGGGATCTCCAGGTACCCCAACTTCTGGGCCATGCGCACGTTTTCGACCATGCTCGCGCCTACAATGGCCATGCGGCGGTGATGCCGGACGGCCGCGTTGGCAACCTGCTGGACGCGCGAGATGAGCGAGGCGAAAGTTCCGATCAGAATGCGTCCCGAGGCATTGCGAAACACCTCGTCAAAGGCGGGATCGATCACCGCCTCCGAAGGGGTCCAACCCGCGTGGTCGGCGTTGGTGCTGTCCGAGAGCAGTGCCAGCACACCGCGCCCAGAGAATTCCGCCAGCTTGGCATAGTCCGTGGGTTTCCCATCCACTGGGGTGTGGTCAAACTTGAAATCCCCCGAGTGAACAATCAGGCCAGCGGGCGTCGTGATTCCCAGCCCGACCCCGTCGGGGATGCTGTGGCACACATGGAAGAACTCCACCCCAAACGGCCCGATGGTCACGCGTTCTCCGGCCCGGACCGTTTGGAGACTCGTGCGGCCCAGCAGACCAGCTCGGCTGAGCTTCACCTCGAGCAGGCCGCGGGTCAAAGGAGTCGCATAGATACGGGTCCCAAATTCTTCCGCCACATGAGCGATGGCACCGGTGTGGTCCTCATGTCCATGGGTCACAATGATGCCGCGCACTTTGCCCTTGCGGTCCAGGATCGAGCGGAAGTCCGGGATGATGTAGTCGATCCCGAGCATGTCGTTCTCAGGAAACATCAACCCCGCGTCAATGATGAGGGCATCGCTCGGGGTCTCGATCAGCATCATGTTCTTCCCGATCTCGCCCAAGCCGCCCAGTGGCAGGATACGTAGTTCTGCGTTCATAGATTGTTTTTGTTAGCCTTCAATTCACGAATGCAGGGGTCTCGGGCACCCGGTCCGAAGCTCACCCTCGCCCGACCATCTGGGGGAGGCCTTTTCCGCGCACACAGCTTCCACGCCCGTCGTGTTCGACCCAACAGGGAGCAGGACAGTCGGATGCGAAGTGATCGTGCGAGGCTCCCCACTGCGGAAGGGACTAGATTCTCGAAGACCCAAGTCCCAGTGAGCGATTTCGAGTCTGGGGGAATGACGCCACTGCAATTCAACTAGGATCAAGTCCGCTCGGGACGGGCTCCCTCCGGCCGTTCCGAGAGCCGCCTTCCAGAACGGAGCCGCCCAAGGTTTGTCACGCAAACCAGTGTAACACCCGCCCCCGCCTCGAGTCAACGGAGGACCCCGATCCGCTCGATCCGATCCCTGGCGGGCTGTGCCATCGGCCCTTGGGGGTCGAGGGCCGCCACCTTTTGGTAGAAACCCACGGCCGACTCGAGGTCGCCGCGGCTCTCGGCCACCATGCCCAGATGGAAAAGCGCCGGGACGTAGGTGGGATCTTGGTCCAGGGCCTTCCAGAAGAGCCGTTCGGCTGTCGGCAGATCTCCCATCAGGAACCAGCCGAACCCCAGTAAATCGATGCCTTGAGGATCGTCCGGAGCGAGAATCACGGCCTGCCGGGCGGCCGGGATCCCGGTTTCCATAACTTGCAGATCGTGGCCCAGGTAGAACTCTGCCTGGGCGATCCAGGCCTCCTCCTCTTTCGGAAAGAGCTGCACTCCCTCGGCGTACCATTGCTGAGCAGCCGTCAAGTTTCCGGCCGAATACTCCAGCGCACCCAGCTGGCTGGCAATCACCGCATCTTTCGGCCCCAGATCCCAGGACTGCTGAAGCTCCTCGCGAGCTTGAGGGATCTCTCCCTGACGCGCCAGATACGATCCGTACAGAAGATGAGCGGTTCCATCCTCCGGGGAAAGAGATACCGCGCGCTGGTAGGCCCATTCCGAGGGCTGACCCGATCGCTCGAGCGCGTATCCCAGGTACGCGAAGGCTTGCCCGTACGCTGGATTCTGCTTTACCGCCTCCTGGAGGGCGGTCTGGGCCAGCGCCCAGTCTCCCCTTTGGATCAGCAATTCTCCCACTCGTGCATACGCGTACACAGACCCACCCTGCTCCTCGGCGTCATGGATCGTGGTGTAGAGCTGCGCGAGATCTTGGCTGGGCATTTTTCCGCCCTGCCCGAGTCCCCCCAGGAGTTGCTGGGCTTGCTGTGGGTCAAGAGCGGCAGCGACTTCCGCCAGCCTGCTTTCGGCCGATAGGTCATGCGGATGAAGGGCCATCCAGGCTTGGAGAACCGCTTCCAAGCGTTGCCACTGCCCGGAGTTCTCATACGCCTCGCGCAGCCTCTGCAAGGCCTGATCGGATCGTGGATCCAGAGCTAGGGCGGCAACCCAGTTCTGCATCGCCGCTGGCAGGTCACCACTTCCCTTCAGAGCGTCTCCCAGGTCGAGCCCAAGGGAGGCGCTCGGCCCGAGGAGAGCCTTGGCCTTCGTCAGGTAACAAATCGCCTGACCCCATTCTCCTCGCTCCAAGCCCTCTTTTCCGGCCTGCCACTGAAGCTGAGCGTCGGCCGGGAACCATGCCGCCGCCAGGTCGGCACCCGATCGCGTGCCTGAGCAGGGCAGGGTGGCGGGCGACCCACCTTGCAGGGTGGCTCCGTCCTGGACGAGGAGGACCAGGGCGGCGAGAGCCGCCATAAGCGCAGAACGGGCCTTCTTAGGCATGCGGGCTGGAAGGAGATCGCGAGGGGATCGCGGGCAACGCTAAAGACAAAAAGGGAAGGCGAACTAGAGGGACGTCCATTCGGGAGGAGGCAGCTGGCCGAGAGTGCCTCCAACGGTCTGGTTGAGCAGTTCGATCATGTCGCCGGTCTGTCCCCGCTGGACAAGATCCGCCAGCTCCCGCAGCCGATCCTGCATCTCCACCCCGGACAGAGTGTGGTTGTCTTCCAGCCGGAGAATATCCGGGTGGGAGGTGGGCTCGAGGATCGTGTCGTCCTCCCAAAGCTGTTCCCCAAGCTTTTCGCCTGGGCGGATCCCGGTGAAGACAATCTGGACGTCTTTGCCGGGTTCCAGTCCCGACAGGCGAATCAAGTCTTCGGCAAGGCTCACGATGCGAACGGGCTCGCCCATCTTGAGGATGAAAACCTCCCCCCCTTCCCCCAGGCTAGCCGCCTGAAGCACCAGATGAACTGCCTCCGGGATGGTCATAAAGTATCGCTTCATGTCGGGATGGGTGATCGTGATGGGACCCCCGCGATTGATCTGACGTCTGAAGATGGGCACCACTGAGCCCCGGCTCCCCAGGACATTCCCAAACCGCACGGAGACATAAGGGCGACCACTACGACGAGCGGCGTCTCGCACGATCATCTCGGCCAGGCGTTTGGTGGCCCCCATGATGCTGGTGGGGCGGATGGCCTTGTCGCTGGAGATCAAAACCAAGCGTTCGACGTCGGCCTCCAGGGCTGCCTCTGCGAGGTTGCGGGTTCCAAGGACGTTATTGGAGAGCGCGTCCTCCGGGTTGGCTTCCATCAGGGGGACATGTTTGTGCGCCGCCGCATGAAAGATCACCTGGGGCCGGTGCTTCTGAAAAATGGCCCGGATGCGAGCCAAATCCCGAATATCCGCGATGACCGGATGGAGAGGCAGGCTGGGGAAAGCCTCGCCCAGATCAAGCAACCCTTCGAAGATGCTGTTTTCGCCGTGGCCGAGGAGAATCAGGTCGGAAGGTCCCCAGTGCGCGACCTGTCGGCAGAGTTCAAGTCCAATCGACCCTCCGGCGCCCGTAACGAGGACTCGCCTTCCACCCAGAGCTTGGCCCACGGCCTGGTCGGCCGTGCCCGCCGGCTCGCGTCGCAGGAGGTCGCCCACCTCCACGCTCCGCAAACGGCTGGCACTGAACCTGCCGCCGATGAGCTCATAGATGCCGGGCATCGTGCGGAATGGAACCTTAGCCAGCCGACAGGCATCGGTCACCCGCCGGAACACCTCGCCTGGGGCGGATGGCATGGCAATCACCACTTCGTCCACGCGCTCTTCGGCCGAAAGGCCTGCCAGGTCCTGGAGGGATCCAAGTACCGCGACACCGTGAATGCGTTGGTGAAGCTTGGTCGGGTCGTCATCCAGAAAACCCACCGGCATGAGGTGAAGATCGGGACTCCTTTGCATCTCTCGCACAACGAGAGACCCGGCCTCTCCCGCCCCAACCACGAGCACCCGGCGCGCCATCGCACCCCCGGGCATCCGCCGACGCGCCTGCTCGAGTTCGGTCGCCAGTCGCAGCGAGAGCCGGACCCCTCCCACCAGAAAGAGGGTGACCAGCCAGTCGATAAAGGGAATCGACCGCGGGACGCTCTGCCACCCGAGCCACAGGTTGATGTAGATCCAAACCCCCAGGATGGCCGAGCTGAGCGTCACAGTATTGAAGATCAACAACATCTCCTTGACGCTGGCGTAGGCCCAGTAGCGCCGATACAGCCCCATGGCCCAGAAGACCAGGGGTTTGAGGAGGATCGCTTGCCCCGCCAACAATAAGGCAACGGGCAGATAGGCGCGGAAACTTGGGCCCAGGTCAAGCCGCAAGGCGAAGGACAGGAAGACCGAGGCCAGGACGAGCAGGAGGTCAACCAGAAAGAAGTAGCGATTGCGAACTGCCAGGTGCGGAAGCTTCATCGAAAGCTCCTGCTGGAGCGGACGCCATACCAGGCAAGAGTTCGGCCCAGCCCTTCCTCGAGTCCTACTTTGACCTGGAACCCCAATAGCCTCTTGGCCAGAGCGGGGCTGGAGCGGGAGTGCAGGATGTCTCCCGCCCGCGGGGGCTCGAATCGCGGGGGTTTCGAAATACCGCAGATGGCCCCCATGCGGCGATAGAGATCGACGATTCGGATCGCCTGCCCTGTACCTATGTTGAATACCCTTCCTCGAACCCCGGGGACCTCGCAGGCGAGCAGGTTGGCCCTCACCACATCATCGACGTATACGAAATCCCGACTCTGGGATCCGTCCCCATAGATGATTCCGTGCTCCTGCGCAGACAGGGCCAGGGCGAATCGGGCGATCACGCCCGAGTACTCCGAGGAAGGGTCCTGTCGTGGTCCATAGACATTGAAGCACCTCAGGCAGACCACCTCCAGGCCCTTGTTGGTGGAGGAGAAGGCCTGGGCGTAGGCTTCCGCGGCCAATTTGGAGGCAGCATACGGTGTGAGCGGCCGCGCGAGGCTGTCCTCCCGAGCGGGAACCGGTCCATCTCCATAGACCGCCGAAGAGGAGGCTAGGACGACTCGCCTGACCCGGGCCGAACTTGCCTCGATGAGCACATTAAGGGCTCCCGTGACGTTGACCTCGTGTGTCTCTTCAGGGCAGTTGACCGATCGGGTCGCCGACACCAATGCGGCCTCGTGGATCACGTAGTCGATATCGACCATCACTTCCTGCAGAGCCCTCCGATCCCGGATGTCGCCCCGCCACAAGGCAATCCGATCCTGGACCGGGCCGAGGTTCTCGTCCCGTCCGGTTGAGAAATTGTCGAAGACCCGCACCTCGTCCCCCCGCCCGACGAGGGCCGCCACGAGGTGCGATCCGATGAAACCGGCCCCACCGGTCACCAGGAACCTTGGCAACCTTAAGCCTTCCTTTCAGCGCCCATATGGCGGGCGGCCGCTCTTAGTTGACCCAGCCAGAATCCCGTGCCCCATGACAAGTGCATGGTAGCGAAGGCCAGCGGCAGAATGAGGATCAGGGTCGCATCCTTGCATCGAAGGGCTTGATGAAGGGCGGAGCCGATCGCCAGGAACAAGTAGGCCCCGATTTCCGCGAGAAATACTTCCGCCATCCGCTGGGATCGGAGACCTGCCAATCCAAAGAGAAGCAAGGTCAAGACGAACAAGGGAGCGGCCATCTGACGCCAGCGCAGGGAGCCCGGATGGTAGGAAAGCATGGTGGCCTTTTGAAAGCCATAGCGGTAGTACTGGCGGCTCAGCGCCCGAAGGGTGCCGCGGGCGAAGTAATGAGAGCGGATTTCGGGATTGAAATAGAGCTTGCCGCCGGCAGCGCGAAGCCGGTAGTTGAAGTCGTAGTCTTCGTTGACTGCAACCCTCTCATCGAACAGGCCCACGCGATCGAAAACCTCGCGCCGATAAGCCCCAAAGGGCACCGTGTCCACCCAGCCCGGTTTTCCGCCAATGCGATAGCGCGCATCCCCCACGCCGAACGGGTGAGCCGCGGCAATCGCGATGCCGCCAGCGACCGCGCCCGGTCCTCCCGGCTGGATCTCCCAGGCTCCCCCCACGCCATCGCTACGGGTCTCCCGCAACGTTTCCAGGCAACGGGCCACATAGTCCGCATCCGGAAGGGCATGGGCATCCATTCGCAGGATGAACTTGCCCCGCGCCTTGGCGAGCGCGCGGTTCAGGCCAGCGGGGGCAGATCGGTCCGGATTGTCAATGACAGCAACCCGCAGATCGGAACGATCCTGGATGAACCGTTCGATTTGGTCCTGAGTTCCATCTTCGGATTGGCCATCGGCCACAATCACCTCGATCCGCTCTCGAGGGTAAGTTTGCTGGTAGATGGCTTGGAGCACCTGATAGATGGTCCTCGCTTCATTCCGACAGGGCACCAAAAGGGACACCTCACAGGCGAGGCTGACTTCCATCGGGCCGGCAGGCCCCGCGCCTGGTCTCTTCATGGGACGGAGTGTCGGGGCGACCGGGCCAGGGAGGTGTACTCCCCCTCCACTCGGGCCAGGATATCCCCCCAGTTCAAATGGGACTCTACCCAGAGGTACGCCGCAGAACCAAGCCGGGCACGATCGGGGGCTGAGGAAAGCAATCTTACCACCTCACTCGCGAACTCCCCCTCCTCGTCCGCCAGGAGAAGATGCTCCCCCGCCAGCGCGCCAAGACCCTCCGCCCCCAGGCGCGTGCTGACCACGGCTTTTTTCATCGCAAAGGCCTCCGGGATCTTCAGCCTCATGCCCCCGCCGCTGCGCAAGGGCACCACGACGACCGCCGCCTTCGCCAGATAGGGACGCACATCCTCCACATATCCCGTGACCACCACCGAAGGTTCCCTCTTCTGCCAACGGTAAAAATCGACGGGCGGTTTCTTTCCCACGAGGATCCATCTTGCCTCCGGGACGAACCTCACAATTTCGGGCCAAATACTCTGATGAAACCAGCGAGCGGCGTCCACATTCGGAGGCCAATCAAAAGCCCCAAGCAGGATGACCGTGCGGGGATCCTCGGAATCGGTGAACCCCGCATACTCACGGACATCCACCCCGCCCGGCATGACCGCCACGCGCGCCCCGGGGGTCAGCTGTTTCACGCGCGTGCTGTCCTCCGGCGTGAAGGTCAGACAGAGATCGGCTTTCGTGCAAGCCGCTGTTTCGAACCTTCTCATCCTCGCCGCTTGAAGGGTGACAAACCAGCGCAGGGGGCCTCGAACCGTCCGAGCAAAGCGCTGGGCCAGCAGCCATTCCATGTTGTGCAGGTGGAGAACAACCGGGACCCCGGCACGGTGGGTCACCTCAAGGTAGTGCGCCATGTGAGTCCCCTCGAGCTGCACGAGATCGTACTCCGTCTTCTGCAGAGCGCCCTCCAAAGCGGTCGTCATCTCTGCCGCTCGATACTTGCTCGCCGTATAGGGCAGCGCAGAAAAGACCGACCCGAGTGCGCCCAAGACTCGGGTGCGGGTGTCGTGAGGCACCGCGTGCGCCCAGGTCAGATGGGCCGCTCGCTGGAATTCTCGAGCCTCCGCCTCCTCCCCAAACCCGAGGTAGGACACCTCGTGACCTCGGGTCGCAAGGTGCATCAAGGGCTGAAAGATCCCGATGCGACCACCGTCTGTGGGTGGGTAGGGTATTTTCGGACCTACAGCGAGGATGCGCATCGTAGCCGGACTCTCCTCCGCAATCTGGGCTGAGCTCAAGTGGGTGCGATCTTTATGCGAGCTCTCGCCTTCAGGAGAATCAGCGGCGCGAGCAGGAGGGCAAAACCGGCGACCGAGATCACCAGACTTGGCACGGCTTGAATCTTGATAGCCGCCGCCACGAAAAGCGGGGCCCAAAAGACCCATCCCCACCATCTCCACTTCCACCCGCAGGTGATCCCTTCCGCACTTAAGATGAGTAGGAGGGGCATGACCATGTCCCGGTGCCGGCTCTCACGAGGAATGGTGAGGGCAAAGAGAAGAAAAAGTATGATGGCCAAAGCCAGAACAGGAACGAACCTTTCGGGGGCCCGCCGCAGGCCCACGGCAGCACCGATCCCTGCAAAGGGAAGCACCAGGTACCACAACCACATGCCCAGGTAGGAAACGGTGTAGGCATTGAACGGTTGAGCTCCAGGGATCGACCCAGGAAGGATCCAGGCGTAGGGCGCCAAGGCGCTGGAGACGATCGAGAGGCCCGCGAACTGGGCGAAGGCCCCCGGATGGGCCCGGGTCCATACCCAAAGATCGAGGACCGTACCCCTGGGAGGGAGCTCCTTCAAGTAGGAGGCCAGAAAGGTCCCGGCCCCGAAATTCGCCCAGTTGATTGGAGCCCGAACTAAGCGAGGCGTCAAGCCGATCAGTCCCGCCAATAGCCCCAAGCCGATCAGAGCCACGGCGAATCTGCCTCGCCGTACCTTGGCCAAGCGAGCCAGGACGACCAGCAGGGCCGCCAGCCCTGCCAAGACCCAGACATAGTCTCGCAGGGCACGAAGGAATAGGCCGGTCGCGACCGCCACCGCGAGCCACACCAATGACGTTCGAGAGAGCCGATGCGCAAAGACGAGCCGATAGAAGGCCACAAGAAAGAGGAGTAGGACGAACAGGGTCAGGCCATCCTTCAGCACCATCAGGCTGAAAACCCAGAAGCCCGAGTAGAGTGCCGCCATCCAACCTGCCAGCCCAGCTTCGTCCTTGCCGGCCAGTTGAAGAGCGAGACTATAGGTGAGATACACCCCACCCGCTCCCAGCAGGCAGTTGAGGGCCACCACGGCCGCGGGTGAATGGCCCAGGAGAAAATAGACCGCTCCCACTACTCTAGAAAAAGGCTCGCCAGCCAACGCGGCCAGCCCTCCGAGCCCGCTCGGGAGCCCTGTTCCGGAATGCCAAGCTTGCGCCAGCGCCCAACCCACCCGGTCGTATGAAATGGAATCGTCCAGGAGACCCCGGGGGCCCAGCCACGAGTTGTACAGTCCGGCACTGACCAGCCGCAGAAGAAGCCCGCTGCCCACGAGAAGCACGACCCTGCGCCATTCCGTGGGCGCCACCTCGACCCAAATCCATGCCGTCAAGGCGCAAGCACCAAGCAGGCTCACGAGCAAAGGCGCGCCGAACCCTTCCCAAGGGAGGAGTGCGACGGCCACCAGTAATGCGAGCCCCAGGACAAAGAGCAGGATGATTCTGGCAGTCTGGGACATCAACCCTTGGGGAGGCCGTGCGGAGCTAGCAGCGAGAAGTAGAGTTTGCGTGTCGACTCGAGCATTCTCTCGACCGTGTATTGGCTTGCCCGCTCATGGCCGGTCAAGCCAAGCCGGCGGCGAAGGTCCGGCGAATGGGCCAGAGAGCGCATGGCGTTCTCTAGAGCGACCCTGTTGCCCTGGGGGACCAGAAGCCCTGTCCTCCCATCCTCAATGAGGTCAGGGTTCCCGCCCACATCTGTCGCAATGCATGCCAGCCCGCAGGCCATAGCCTCAAGCAAAGTATACGACATGCTCTCGAAACGAGACGGCAAAACGAAAACATCCGATTCTCGCATGACTTGTCGCACCTCCTCGCGAGACAGGCTCCCAAGAAATCGCACCCTTCCCTCGAGCTGCTGTTGGCTCACCAATCCCAGGAGTTCGTCTCGAAGAGGACCGCTTCCGACAATCTGCAGACAGGCGCGAGGATGCTCCTGGGCTACTCGATCGAAGGCCTGCAGCAGAACGAGGAGCTCTTTCTCCGGGGCCAGACGCCCCACGTAGAGAAAGCGGATGCCTTCGGGCTGCCCTGGTGCCTGCTCAAACTGGAACCAGTCTCTCTCCAAGCCGTTCGGGATCAGGAACGACTTCGAGGCCGCTACCAACCCCAGACGGGAGTACAGGTCACGAATGGCCGGCGAGACGAAGATGACGGCATTGCTTGCGAACCAGTTCAGGAGTCTCTCGACCTGCTGGTATGCCCAAATGGAGGCCCCGCCCCTGGCAAGGAAAAACGCAGGAGTGTGGATGGTATGCAGGGTCACCCGCCCTGCTACCCTGCCAGCCACCCTGCCCAGCAGCCCGGCTCGGGCCTCGTGGGTATGAACGATGGAGATGCGGTTACTGCGAAAGAGGGCCTGCAGCCGCAAAATCATCCGGGCATCAAACTTCGATGAGTGAGGCACGGGGATCACCTGCGCGGCCCTTTCCCTGGCCTGGGAGGCAAAGGGCTCACGGATGTCTCCCACGGCGACGAAATCGAAGTCTGGGGACAGTCCCTCGATAATCTGGAGAAGGTGAGTCTCCACTCCCCCAACACCCATTGGCGAGAGGGAAACCAACGCGATGCGAGCCGGGGTCATGGCCTTGCGTCCGCCGCAGTCTGGATCGCCCAGTCCATGGCCCCTGCCATTCGATCGATGGTGAACTGAGCGGCGACTTCCCTGGCCCGGAGCCCCAGTTCCTTCGCCTCCTCCGGCTGTTGCAGGATGTCCAGGATTGCTTCTGCGAGCGCCCCTGGCTCGTCCCCAGGAATAACATACCCAGTTTCACCATCGCGGATAAGGTCGCCGACTGCCCCCACCCACTCCGTCGCGACAATCGGAAGGCAGGCACTGGCGGCCTCGTTGAGGACCAGTCCCCAGGGCTCGACGGTCCGCCATCGGCGGGAGGGGAGCACGAAGGCGGAGGCAAGCCCGTACAACAAATCCTTTTCCTGATCGCCAATCACGGCCTGACCTGTGAAGTGAACATTCGTGAGCCTTCTCTCGCGAGCCCGACCCTGCAGGGTCCCCAGGAGCGGTCCCTGGCCCGCCATCACCAAGTAGGCGTTCCCCGACCGACCCATCCTGGCAAATGCCTCAAGCAAGACATCCGGCGCCTTGAACTCGAGAAGACGCCCAAGAAAAAGAATCACCCGCCGATCCCCAATGGACCATTCCTGCCGGATCTCCGCCAGATCCTCAACAGCGGGAGGCGAGAACCAGTAATCGCTGGCGTTGCCGGTGACGCGAATTCGTTCCTCCGAGGCCCCCAGCTGCCTCAGCCTACGCTTCGCCCGGCTGCCGTACGCCAGACAGGCCGCTGCGCGCTGAGCGATGCTCCGTTCCAGGGGCGCCATCAGCCACCGTCGTGGATGGCCGATAGCCAACCATTCACCGCTCCACAGGGCATAAGGGAGCTTGCTCAATCGCGCGAAGAGGTAGCCAATCTCGCACGAGAAATTGCCCAGGTCGGGAAGGATGACCACATCAAAGGGATCCCGACGATGGAACTCCTTCAGTTCCCGAAGGAGGGTGGGGGCGACCACATAGTCCGACATCTCCGGAAGCCGGTAACCTCTCACACTGACGCATCGCCCCGGAAGGGAAACGTCCTTCACATTCGTAAAGAAAAAGGTGACCCGGTGCCGCTGTGCCACCAGGTTGAAGAGAGGACGGCGATATGGCGGCAGAGCGTCATGCACGAAGGCGACATGCAGGGGAGAGGTCATCTTCCCTCAAGCAACTCTTCGTAGAGCGCTTCAAAGCGATTGACCATCGCCGCCGCCGAGAAGTGGCGCTCGACCTCCGCTCGAGCCTCCCGTCCCATGGCCCGCCGCGTTGCGTCGGGGAGGGTCAAGGCCCGCCTCAGGCAATTGGCCAGGGCTTCGGGGTTTCCGGCAGGGAACACAAAGCCGGTCTTGCCTTCCTCGACAATGCCTTCCGCGTTTGCCGCGGAGGAAACGATGACTGGCCGTCCGCAAGCCATGGCCTCTAGGACGGTGTTGGGGAATCCCTCGTGCCGGGAGGGCAGGACGAGCCAGTCCAGCGCATGGTACACATCGACAATGTCCGTGCTCACTCCGCGTGCCTCGCATTGATCCAGCAAACCCAATTCTCGAATCCGCGCCTCGATTCGGTCACGCGTCTGCTGGTACGTGGTGCCTCCAACCAAGAGCGCGCCTCCGTGGGCTGGCCAGTCTCCGCTCTCCCGCATCAACCGCAGCGCCAGCAGCAGGGTCTCATGGTCCTTGACCGGCGAATAACGCGCTACCATGCCGATGAGAGGATCCCACCTCGCGAGCCCAATCCGTCCCCTGGCGTCCATGCTGGCCAAGTCGGGATGGAACCGGACCAGATCGACTCCGTTCGGGATCACCCGGAGGCGCCCTTCTGGGACGCCAAGCCCTTTGCGGGCCTCTTCTGCCGCCGCCTTCGAATTTGAGACAATCACGGTGCTGGCACGCCAGAGCACTCGCTCAATCCATCGCCAGGCTGGCGACCAAAACCCATCGATTCTGGTCCGCAGAGAGGTCACCACCCGAGGGTGGCCGACCAGGAGGCCGACCATGCGGGAGTACAGGTCCGCCGGGCGCAGGAAGGATTGCAGGATGTCGGGTCGCTCTGCCCGGATCAGTACCGAGAGCCTCCTCAAGGCCACGAGGTTACCGAGCTTTCCCAGAGGCTTAGCCAGGCTCTCATGCCGACAATCCTGGATGTCGATCTCGATCGGGACCAGATCGGGGCTGTAGATGGTCACGAGGAGGGGGAGGAACCTCGCCCGATTCAAGCCCTGGATCAGCTGGGCGGCTTGCTGCTCTGTCCCTCCAGCCGCCAGGCTGGGCAGAAGGTACAGGATCTTGGCAGGCTTCGAAAAACTACGAGTTCGGGCGGTCACGGGTCAGGACGGCTTGAGATCGAACGAAAGCATTGTTGCGGAAGGTTCCCATTACACGCCATGGACCAGCAAGATGTGGATGAACTGTCGAAGCCATCCATAGGAGTCAAGGAACCAGGCGATGCGTAGAGGGGTGAGTAGGTATACCCCACCCAGAATGAGCACCACGGAGGCGATGGCCGCCTGGGCCCATGGGCTCGGCGCCCTTCGATCTCCCTCATCTTCTTTGATAGACCACCAAGTAGCCACTGGCAAAAGCCTCCCCAAAGAGCGGGTCGCCCCGCATCCATGTGTCCTCTTTGGACCCCGCGTCCGTCACCACCAGGCTCACCTGCTGCTGGTCCAAGCCGGCTTCCCACTGCGCCTGGCTGGGCTTGACCTGATGGACGATGCGGTTGCGGAGATCCACCCCGAATAGCGGGTAGATATGAACCCGCCGACCATAAGCGATAACGGTCGGATGTCCCTGCGTTTGCGCGTCGATCCATTCATAGACTGCAGTGGGGTCCGCCAAGCTTCCTGCCGTGCGTGTGTAGTCCGTGTCATACGCAACGTAATCCCGGAACTGAACCGGTGAGATCTGGGCCGGCGCAATGGTCGAGAAAACGACCCAGGCCGATAGGAGCACGGCCAGCGCAAGGAGCATCCCTCGCGCGAATTCTTGCAAGTAGTCAACTAAGCAGCCGGCTCCAAGCGCGCAGGGCAGTATGGCGGCCAGCACGTAGCGGATGCGAAAGTTCGCCGGGGTGACCAGGAAAAACAGGACGAGCAGTCCCATCAACAGAAGCGGCCAGCCCCGACGCTTGCGGATGGAAGCTACTGCCCACACCACGAGCCCAGGCAATCCAAGAACAACCCAAAGCGGTCCTCCTCCCGCATTGTTCCAATCGTACGGGGTGAAGAGGCGTTCCAGCCAGATCAGATAGATATGTTCCCCCCAGGTCTTGTTCACCAGGAAGTCCGGATCGCCGGACTCCAAATGAGACAGGTCCTTGCTTCCGGGGAGAAGGACATGCCCCGCGATGGTTATCTGGTTCGGCGCTATGGGATTTCCGCCAACAAGGTAGTCGCGAACGTAGGGGTAGGAACCGAAGAGGATCAGGGCTACGAGGAACACCCCGCCTACTGCCCACCTTTCCTTTCGTCCTACCCTGCCCGCCGAGGGATCCTTCCAAAGGCGTACGAGGAGCAATACCAGTAGGATTCCGGCCAGGAGGAGGCCGGTGTACTTGGTGCCCACGACGATCCCGGCCGCGGCCCCAGCGAGGACCGCGATCTCCAGGCGCCCCCTGCGGCGATCCAAGGACGGATGGGCCAGGATGAGATAGGAGGCGGCGATGAAGATCGCCGCCATCCAGGCATCGTTGTAGGAACTGGTCTGCTCCAGAAAAACGGAGGGTGTGAATGCCACTACGGCCGCACTCAACAGTCCCGCCCTCCTCGAAAAGCCCAGGCGCCGACCGAGACCATAGACGGCCAGGACTCCGACGAGGATAGTGGGAAGAAAGGCAAGTTCAACAACCTTATCGAGACCGACAAAGATCAGGTTCCAGAGCTGAATGAGCTCTGAGTCAAAGGGGTAATAGCGGATCCAGACCGAGAGGCTGTCCAGGGGTCGAATGGCTCCCATCTGGACAAAGCTCGCCATGATCGGCAAGTGGTAGGCGATACCGTCCAGGTCGTAGGGAGGAAGGAACCAGGCATAAACGACCCCGCGGACGAGTAGGACCCCAAGAAGGAGGACCAGCGCGATCCCCCAAGGGGGTAGCCGCAGGGTCCGGATTGATCGCCATGCGGCGGAGAGAGCGGGACGAACTCGTGACCTCGTGGGCCAGACCCCAATGCCCAAGACCGCCGCGGAGGTGGCGATGCAGGTTGCGGCGAGTGGGACAGGGTGGAGAAGGCTCACCCAGCCCAAGACAAGAATCCACCCCAGGATTTGAGCCGTGCTGGCCACCTGGGCCGCAACGATCGCATACAGTGCTTGGCCGTGGCGAACCAAGAACCAAAGAAACCAGACCAACCAAATCGCTGCCGACAGGATAAACAGCAGGGCAACACCCATCCAGGTGCGCAGATCCGTGCCCAGAAACCCGCCATGAAAGAGCACGTGCCAGAAAGCCTTGAGCAGAGCGACTAGGTCCATGACGTTTCTCAGTTGGATACGGCCGAGCGATACCTTCCGCTCTCTCCCCGAGACCGGGCTTCAAATGCCGGACAACTGGCAGAAACTATTGACACCTGCATAACCAATTTCCTGTACTCTGGGCAGGAGACAAGACACGCGATCTTCCGGAAGCCCAGAGGAATTGGAACATCGTCGAGTTCTCGCCCTCAAGCCGCTCGTGCAAGGCCATCAACCCTTCGAAGTGGCGCGGTTGGTCGCAGTGGATCGTCGCAGCGTGCGGCTCTGGAACCGGGTCTACCGGGAAGCCGGTCAGGAAGGCCTGCGGGCCAAACCCGCCCCAGGCCGGCCCCCCAAGCTGGAGGCTCGAACCAAGAAACGCCTCGAGCAGGCTCTGTTCCGGGGCGCCAAATCGGCAGGGTTCCCCACCATTCTTTGGGCCCGCCCCCGCGTGGCTCAGCTCATCCGTGATCGCTTCGGCGTGAGCTACCCAAGGATCATATGTCGGACGCCTCCTGCGCGACCTCGGCTGGAGCCCCCAAGAGCCCCTCCGCCGAGCGGCGGAGAGGGACGAGTCCGAGATCCAACCCTGGGTGAAAGAGGGGTGGCCGTGCGCCTCTCCTCTCTCAGCGGACGCGCACCTACCAGAAACTCTCCATCATCGCCGCCCTGTGCATCTCCCCTCACCGCGATCGGGTCCACCGGTATTTCCGCCTCCATCCCCAAAGCAACGCCCCCTTGCCCCAGCTGATCGACTTTCCCTGGACCGCGGGGCGGGCTCCGCCAACTGCGCCAAGAAGTCCATTCCCTTCTGGTCCTGGTTTGGGACCGGCTGAGGGCTCACCGGGGTCGGCCTGTCTCTCAGTTCCTTGACCCGATCCCATCGATCCACCTTGTCCTGCTTGCTCCCTATGCCCCGGAGCTGAACCCGGTCGAGAGGGTCGGGGGGGTCCTGCAAACCAACCTGCTCGCCATCCTGGCTTTCTTCGACCTCCCGGCCCCCACTGCAGCTACTCGCTATCACGGCCGCCGACCCGGCCGCGCGGGCAAGGGGAAACGTCACCTCCTGCTTCGCTCCTTCATCCGCCACAGCCTTCTTCCTCTGCGCCTGCGATAGGACTTTAGTCATGCAGCCTTCAAGGGTTAGCTGGACAGGCGAGATTGGCTGCTCCTCGCCAGAGCAGGCAACCCGGCCTAGAGAGTCCGGCTTATAGATCCCTGTCCTGCGACCAGCCATGCCCCCGGAAGGAACGATCCTACATTAGATCATACCCGCCAACTGCTCTCGAGGGAACCACCCGACGGTTCCTGCCGCCGTCCTCGGAGCGAGGTTTGGCGAGGGCCTGGGGGCAGCCTCCTCCGCGTCGGCTGGTCGGCGGTTCGCTGGTAGCCTTGAGTCCCTGAACGCCTGCATTCCAAAGAAGTGCCCGGATCGCCCCGACGTCTAGTGCAACGGCAGATCTCTTTGGGGTCCCAGCCAAATAAAACTGCCGGCTCCACTCATCAACTCCCGGCTCATCGGTCTGTTCGCCCCGCCATGGGGACCACAGGAACTCGACCATCGATGCAACTCGGCGGATGCCGCAAGCGGGCCTCAAGGCGAACCCGCCAGCATGAATCCTCCTGCGACCCGCCCGGGCGTGAGCAATTCCAGGGTGGGGTGAAATTCGCTGGTACACGGGAGGGGTATGTCCCAACATCCGTCCGCCGCGCTCGCCACGTTCACGTTGACTCCCGACGCCAACTTTACCGTCTGGTAACTCGGAACCCGGACGGTCCTCGTGGGCACCAGAAGATCCCTCAACCTGGCTGGCGGCTGATAGGAAGTAAACGGAGACACCCATACAAAGAAAACTAGGCACAAGCCAATGGCCGCAAGCGTATGGTCGGGGATCGCCAGATCGAACAGGTCGACCGCCGCCACCAGCATGACGGCCACCAGGAGGATCCAGAACGAGGCCCCCGCGAACCTCGGGGCCGGAGCCAGATAGAACCACGCCAACAGACTCACGATGGGGATAATCGGAAGGAGCATCACGTAGCCGGACCTTCCTCGCCAATGGGCCCGCCGCATTGCCAAAGCCAGGAACAATGCAAGGCAAGCCGCGATTTCCAAGGGCTTGACTACCGAGTTCGGAAGACTCTTGATCCATGGACCAATCCAATGGCGGTTCGGGGTCACCTGGTCCGCTGGAACATTTGGATTCCTGGCTCGCAGTTGGATCCAATCAAACTCCTCTCGCGCCAAGACGGCAGGCACCCTCCATTCGACAGGAAGCGCTCCAAAAGTACTTGGGAAGACGGGGTACCCACTCAAGAGGGCGCCGCGGACAACCCAGGGAACAATGACCAGAGCGACAACAGGAGTACCTCGGGCCATCAGGAACGTAGCGGTTCTCTTGGCGCCAGCCCCATTCTCCTTCCAGTAAACGCCCACGGCGATCAGGCTGGCCGCAACAGCAAATCCAATGAAACTCAACTTGCAAACGACACCGACCGCCGCCATCAACAGGATTCGTAAGACGGCGGGCTCGGGAGCTTCTCCCGAGTCCCTCTGCGCAAAGAGAAAGTCAACGACTGCGCCAAACAGGGCTACCCCAAGAAAAAACATGGCTGGATCTGGGGAGAGACTCCTGAACCGTTCGTCTGTGATCTGGATCAGCACGGGACCAATCATCAGGGAGAAGAACAAATCGCCGAGACGGGCTAGCCCCCGGCCCCGAAGGAGATGCCAGAGCCCCCAGAGACACTGACCCACGAGCACAAACTCAAGGAGCCCATTGGTCAGCTGGTATGAATTCTGAACAAAGGGGCCGACGTCGAGCAAGGCGGCATACAGAAAGATTGACTGATTGAAGGCCAGGCGCGGAAACAGATTTCCAAGCCCCTTCACCAGGGGATACGCTTTCGCCCAGGCCACAGAACCCAGGTGGTAGTCGCCGCTATCTCCCTCGGTTAGCGGTCCAGAGGCCTGGAGGGCGGAAATCCCAGCTAGGAGCAGCCAGACGAGCGCCAGCCCGAGATGTGCGGAGACCCGCTGGCGGAGGGAAGGGATTCGCTCTCGGACCATCAGGGCGATCCCAGCCAGGCCGAACGCAAGCACGACCGCCAGCGCCCATGCGGTGATTGGAAGCCAAAGATTCCAGAGTTGAAGAAGGCCAATGGTTGCCGCCCAGCCCACCCAGAAGTTGGTGAACAGACCGGCCGACTTCCAGGTTCGGGCTCCGAGAAGGCGCCCGACCAGTGCACCTACACCCGACCAACACAAGAACGCAATGACCCAGACTCCGACGATTAGTGCCATCCGATCTCCTTCAGCCAACAAGCGGCAGGCCAGGTTTGGGACTGGAGCAACGGTCGGCGGCGACCCCCTTCCTCCAGGCTCATGCCAACTGGTCAAGGATTCGACGCGCTCGCTGCCCCCATTCGTACTTGCGAACTTCCTTCCGGGCATTCTCTGCGATCTTGGCGGCCTGGTCTTTCTGACTAAGGGCAAGCTGGATCCCCTCTCGAAGTGGCCCGATCTCATCCGGAGGAACCAGGATCGCCGAATGTTGGTCCTGAAGCACTTCGCGCACCGAAGGGAAATCCGTCGCCACAATAGGGCGACCCGCCGCCATGTACTCAAACATCTTTAGAGGAGACATGAAGGGAACGGTCCCGGTACGGGAAGTGTAGGGCATTACGAGAACGTCGGCCGCCCACAGATAGGTCGGGACTTGGTCATTGGGAACCTGCCCGATAAACCGGACGCAGTTATCGAAGCCACGCGATTGAGCCCATTGCCTCAACCGTGCAATGTCCTCGGCCTGACCGCCGACCAAAAGCAGCAGGGCGCCTCGAATCCCGGATACGGCTTCAATGGTCTCCTCAATCCCGCGCCCCGGATACAACTGCCCCGCATGACATATGATCCTAGTCTCCACGGGCAGGCGGAGAGCCCTTCGCGCTTCCCCCTGGGATAGTTCCGGAGAAAAAAGAGCGAGGTCCACCCCGTCCGGTGCGACGTGAAGCAGCTCCTGTCGTGCACCGGCCCTCCGGTACGCCTCAGCCAGGCTTCTCGAAATACAAAACACCCCACGCAGCCTCGACGAGGGCTTCCAACTTCCAACCAGAGGATCCCAAACCGGGTAGCGGCGTTCCTCGGACAAGTCATGGGCCTCGAAGCCGATCTTCAGGTGGCGGCCCCAGCCGGCCAGGAGATAGGCCACCCAGGGATCCCTCGTGTAGACGATGTCAAACCCTCTGACTTGCGCATATAGCCAGCATGCGAGAGCGTATCCGCGTATGTCAAAGCGCTGGCCCCAGTGAGGGTAAGGCAACCAAGTCACCCGAAAGGAGGGCGTCACGCCATAGCGGCTCCAAATTTCAGAGGGGTTTCGTCTCTCCATGGACGTGCAGGGCACCACGAGTTCCACACTCCCCACGACCGAGGCAAAGGCTGACGCCATCTTCACGACCTGGAGGCTGTTCGCTTTGTCTGAGGGAATTCGAGCCCGCGCAATGAAGCCCAGGCAAATGTTGCGCCACTCAGGAGGGACGAGAGCCTCGCCCCTATCCATGGTCCAACGTCCGATCGGACTCAAGAATCGTGCGAACGCGATTGCGCCAGGTGTACGGGGTTACGTCCTCACGGGCTTTGCGCCCCAGTGTTTCTCGCCAGGGGACGTCCTGCTGAGCTCGCCGAATTGCTCGCTGCCAGTCCAGCGGTGAATCCGGAGGGAGCAGCACGCTGTTGCTTTCGTTGAGAACCTCACGTAACGCAGGCAGGTCGCTCGCCACAATGAGACGCCCTGCGGCCATGTATTCGAAAAGCTTGAGGGGGCTCATGATCTCCGCCGTGTCCCCTTTTCCCTGAACGGTTACCTTTCTTTGGTAGGGCATCAGCAGCACCTCACAGGCGGCCTCCTGGAGGGGAATATCCGCATGCGGAACATGTCGGAGCCATTCGACATTGGGCGGGACCTCGCGGCGCAGATAATTCTCAAGCTGTCCCTCGTCTCCCCCTCTAATTTGGAATCTCAGCTCCGGCATCCGGCCAGCAAGCGCGAGGACGAGTTCGATCCCTCGACCTTCGTAGAGGCTTCCCAGGTATCCGACGGTGAACTGCGCGGGCGCGCGCCCGAGACGCCGGCGGGCCTCCGCCGGGCTCGGGAGTCTGTCGTATCTTCGCAAGTCAACCGCATCGGGTGCCACCAGGACTGCCCGATCCGCTCGGGGGGAATATCGCTCCAGCAGCAGCTGCCGGAGCCGGGGACTGATGACCACCAGCCGCCTGGGCGAGCCCTGGCGAAGGTATCCCCGAAAGTACCAAGGACCTATCCGCCCAGTGGGCATTTGATGCAATTCCAGCACCGAGGGGCATCCTCCGCGCGAGGCAAAAAATGCAATGTCGACTCCTCGGGTGTAGACCAGATCGATCTTCTCTCGCAGGGCTTTCCGGACCAGCCTGACCGCCAGCCCCCTCCGCCCCAGGAGCCTGGGTGTCTGCACGAACACGGACGGAGGGACCGCTTCCAGCCCGTAGAAGGACAGCAACTCCGAATCGTCCGGCACCGGATCCCTGCGAGGGCAAGGCGCGAACAACCGGACCGAATGACCCTCCTCAATCATCGCCTCGCACATCTTCATGACCTGAAGGCTATGAGCGGTCGGAGATGGAATCTCTGCAGAGGAGAGATAAGCAATGCGCATCAGATCACGAACCCCTCGACCTTGCCAGGACCCGTCCGTATACCTGGAGTTGCTGGTCCGCGTACCGGTCCCAGGTGAGGGATTCGGCGACTTTGCGTCCATTCTGTCCAAGCTGACGGGCCAAGCCCGGGTCGCGGATCAGCCGAACCATGCCCTCGGCTATGGCGGATACATCCAGCGGATCGAACAAGAAGCCCGTCTCGCCGTCCTTCACCGCATCCGAGATTCCTCCTGTCCGGGAGCCGATCACCGGAAGCCCGTGCGCTCCGGCCTCCAGGAAGACTAGCCCAAACCCTTCAAAGTGATCCTGCTTTTCCTGGGAGGTCAGGACAAACACAGAGCTTTCCCGATACAGTTGATCCAGGAGGTCCCTCTCGACCGCACCCAGGAATTCGACATTCCGGATGCCCAGGCCCCCCACCAGATTCTCAAGCATTTTATGGTAATTGCCGCCGAGACCGGACCCGACGATCCAATACTTGGCTGCGGGATACTCCTTTTGCAACTGCGCAAAGGCCCGCAGGCTTATGTGATAGCCCTTCCTCTCTTTGAGGTTGCCTACGGAGAGCACCACCGGCGGCTCGGGAAATCGATGGGTGTTCGCTTCATTCGCCGGGACCCGATCGGTTGCGTCGGTCCCCTGAAGGATCACCTCCAAGAGTTTCCCCTCGACCGCCTCCGCGAAGTTTGTCTTCATCCGCGCCGCCGTCCCATTCGATACCGGGCAAATCGCCGCAGCGCTCTGGAGAACGCTCCCATAGGCCTGGGACAGGCAGAGAGATTTCTTCCAGACCACCGCGTAGGTCCCGTGTGCCGTCAGGACAAGAGGCACCTTTTCCCGCTGGGCCAACCAGCGGCCGACCCACCCGGCGGGAAAGGCCTCCAGCGCGTGAACCAGATCAACCCCAAGAGGGGCCAAAGACGCGATCCGGATCCGGGTAGGAAAGAGCTTCGGGAGGAGGAGGATGGCCTCACGATCCAGGGGTTGGATCTCGGGAACCAGGACCAGAGGCCATTCCGGGAAAAGACGCTTCGCCTCGCCGCCGTCGGCCCGTGCCACAACTAGCACCGGATCGACCCGCGCGGAAAGCGCCCAAATTGCACCCTTCGCGGCGGTTGCCCATCCGCCGCGACCACGAAGGTAAGGAGCGACGAAGGCCACCCGCATCCGGTCAGGCCCTCCTTTTGCCCCGTGGAGGATCCCAAAGGTCTTCTTCGGCCCGATTGAGCAGAGTCTCCACACCGGAGCGCCGGGCATCATTCCAAATCAGTTGGCGCCGACGTTTGAGTTCATCCACGGGGAGACGCACGGCCCGCTCGATCGCCTGCTTTACTCCCTCGGGTTCGGGGGCTACCTCGGCCAGACCCTCTTGGACGAGTTCCGCTCCATAAGCCATGGAGGTCTTCAACCAGACGATCGGACGAAGCGCAAGGGCGGCTTCATAGAGAACTGAGCTGTAGGTTCCGATCACGACGTCTGCTTTGTCAAAGGCGTCATATACCGATGCGGTCTGAACGATGTCCACCTCCCGCGGGTCAAGCCCATATGCTTTCAGCTCCTGGTCCAGTTCGCCGGGCCGTAGTTTGACGTGAAGCTGGTAGTGCGGATCCCCTCGGAGGGGGCGCAGGTAGGCGAGCACCTCCTGCCTGCGCGCCAGTGGTTCGGATACAAGCAGCACATGCCGAATCCCGCCGGCTTGGGGACGGGCAACCGGGTGCCGCTCCCCGCCTGCAGGTGGAGGGCGAAGGGGGCCAGCGACAAACAGCCGTCCGGGTTCAAACAGGTTGCTGTCCCGACTCAGCCTTTCCACGAAAACCGGGCCCCAGAGCCCGTAGCGATCAAAGTCATGCCGCCGGCCATCTCCAAAACCATACGCCATCAGGCCCGTATGAAAGCGGTTCAACACCCCATGTTGGAAGCCCAGTACCTTGATCCCCATCCTCTTGCAGGCGGCGACCAACTCATGATTATGTCGATTGTCGTCCAAAATGATCGCTCGCTTGGCACCCTGAAACTTGATCGCCCGACATATTCGTCGATAGCGGGCTGCCGATTGCCGACACCAACTCATGACCACAGGAACCAGGGCGTGCTCAAACACCATTTCGAAATCCCAGGCCTCCCCTGGAGAAGGAGGCGACATGGGGATCGGCTCCAGCGGTCCTTCGGGATCAGACAACTCCCCGAAGGCTTCGACAAACGCCACCGGGCGGCGGCGCCTCAGACTGTTTGCCACAGCCGTGCGGGCAGACAGAGTATGAGCGTATTCGGCCACCCGATAACCTCGGGCGTGCAGCTCGCGGTAAAGAGGGGACAGCCGGAAGTCATGATCCAGCCCGGGGCTCAACTGATCGATGATGTAAAGTACGGTATCCCGTCGTAACAAGCGGAAAAGAATGAGGCTGGCCCAGGTGATTGCGGACGGGGCTGCTCTCGCCGCCCAGGTCGGGTAGCGTGCTCCGCCCAAGACCGATCGCCGAGCCTCTTCCTGGTCGAGGCGCAAGAAGCGCGGAAACCCTTCCCGCCCCGAGAGGATCCCGGTAAGCCTAGCGAGATCGCGCGGTGCTTGCTCGACTCTCACCTCTTGGCACCCATAGCTCGCCCTCAGGAATTCCCGGAATCGGGTGAAGGGCAGGAGATAGAAGCGGTATAGGCGGTCCTGTACGAACCACCACGGTTCAAAACCATCGACTCGGATCAGGGAGGAGACTCTCCGCCCCCCAAGTTCATGCAGGCTGTTCATTTGCCTGAGAATCCGAAGAGCGTGTTCCCAATCCGGAGGGCTCACCGGGATCTTTCCCTGTCCGGCGGCCGGAAGGAGGGCTCCATCGGGCGGGGGCTCCGGCTGATAGGTGTAGCGTTCGACCGTGCGGACTGCCGCGCTCATGAGATCAGCGCGTGGCCTGGCTCACGGAAGAGCTGCTCGAATTCCACGCCGAAGGCCTCGGTAAGTTCCTCGACATGGTAGGCCTCCTCGGGGGGGGTGGGCGAGGGAGCGTTGTGAAGAACATGTGCCACAAACTGGTGGATCAGCCGATCGTGCGGTGAGAGAACCGTTTCGGACTTGCTCTTTCGGCTGAAGGATTGAGACAGGTAACGCATGGCATACTCGCGAAGTCTCTTGGCACGGGGCCGCTCGCTCAAGGGCATGGCGATCTTGTAGCTGAACATGAAGGAGGCCTTGGTACCATGGAGAACGTTGATCCGCCGCTTGGATTCCAACGGATTCGCGGACATGCGAATGTTGACATAACCGTCCGCGCTTTCCAAGACCACATCGACCTCATCCGCCTTCATCCAGGGCCACTTGGCGGTTGTTTTCCGCGCCGAGACATGTTGTAGCTTCATCGGTCCCACCAGAGCATAGGCAATGTACAGCTGGTGAGGGAGGGACTCAGCCCAGCGACCTCCTGGAATTGCGTGGCACCAGAAGTTGGGGTCCGTCACCATCCGATCCTGATCTCCATTGGTGAGCCAGGTGAGCCCCAAATGCAGGATTCGTCCGGCCTCGCCGCGCTCGACGATCTTTTGCATTTCCATGACACCCCAGTTGAACTTGTTCTGATGGACAACCGAGAGTTTTCGCCCCGTCTGTTTTTGGACTTGCATGACCTCTTGCGCTTCGGCCAAGGTCACGGTGAACGGCTTTTCAAGCAACACATCGGCTCCGTGCGTCATGGCGTAAATCGCCAGGTCCCGATGAGTTTGAGGGGGGGTGCAGATTGAAACAATGCTGGCTTGCGTGTTCCGCAACCCCTCTTCCAGAGAAGAGTAGGCTGCAGCGATGCGGCGTTCGCGGGCAACCCGGCGTGCCCGATCGAGATCGGGATCGCAGATGCCTGCGACCTCCACCTCCGCACAGGCCTGAAAGGCGGGGACATGTTTTTGGGACCCAGCCTGACCGGCCCCCACAATAAGGACCTTAGCGTTCACCAAGGGTGTGCTCCTGCGAAGCCTATCCTGTCTGAAGCGAATCCAGCCCGCAGGCCTTCCGGCCTCGCCTCGGGGAGCCTGATTACAGTTCGAGGGCCTCCCTGGATCCGGGAGCATTCGCTCTTCCTTGGGAGGAACTTGTCCGCAACCCTCCAACGTTCGACGCGGTCAGAATTGGCGAGCACTGCCGCAATCTCAAATCGTATCATTCCTCGCGCCCTCCGCGCCGCCGGCTTTCTTTTCCGGCCATCGCGGCCCAGACGGTTCCGTCTGGCAACCTTCTCCCGTCGCTTCCCCCGACCAGCGGGTTTGCCCTTCGCAAGGACGAAGAGCGCTAAAGATAATTCAGACCGCTTGAGTACAGATAAGGCCCCCAAGTCCTGGCCAGCGCGCTCGACTCATCCAGCAGCGCAAAGCCCGTGTCCCAAATCGGCTGTCGCCCTCAAACCAGACCGCACGGACTTGGAGTACCTGTTGGTTCGGGCGGCGCGGAGATTCTGGACTCAGGTTGGACACCTCCATCCTCTTTGGATGAAGACCTTGAGATTGCCGCCCTTCTTCGTCCCCTTCGGGCAAGGCGAAATTCTGCGATCTGCAAGGCGGAAGTACCCGCTCTGTTGGAGACGCGCGCCAGTCACCCGGCTCCAGTCCGAGGCCGCCAGCGCTCGCCCCCGAAAACCCCGGCGACACAACCCGTCGGCGGCACCCGAACCTCCGATTGACCCTGATCCCTCCTAGAGCAACTCCTGGTAAATGGACAAATATCCCTGCAGCAATCTTGCAACTGTGAAAGTCCTTCGTGCGGACCGCGCCAGTCTTTCCCTATGATCTGTGGACGTCAGCGCGCTCGCCAGAAGGTCCGAGATGGCCTCCGCTAGGTCCCCTGCGGATCCCACCCTGGCATCGAAGGCCAGCCCGGGCGCAATGCCTAGCAACTCCTCGGTCTCGTGCACCTGATCGGCCCATCCGATGACTGGGGTTCCGCAACAGAGGGACTCGCTAACCGCTCGGCTGAAGGATTCTAGCCTGCTTGGGATAACGGTGGCGATTACGCTTCCCAGGCGGTTGCGTACGCTCATCGCTGGTTGTTGCCCCTCGAAAACCACAGGTAGGTTGAGCTGTTCGGCAAACGAACGGTATCGGTCAAGTGCCTCACCGCTTCCCATGCAGTACAGGGTATGGCTCCTGAGTCCCGAGTGCGCAGCGTAGGCCTGCAAGAGCAGATCAATGCCTTTGCGGTCCCGCACGGCTCCGAGGAACGCTATTCCGCTCCGCAGCTGGTTGGGCATGACCGGGCCACTCAGGAAGCTTTCGGCCACAGGATGATACACGACCCGCGTTTTCTCCAGTGGCAACCCGGACTCCTCGGCGATGCGGACTTGTGTGGCTTTCGAATTAAAGACGACCCGAGAGTATTCCTTCAGGCACTCGCCAGCCTCGCCGTGATGATGGGTGAGGATCATCGGCCTGCGGAGCCCTGCCGCTCGAGCCAGCCTGGGGAAGGGGCGTCGCGCCAAGTGGTTGTGCACGATGTCCGGCGAGAAAGATCGCATTGTCTCTTGCAGGGCGACCAACGACATCGAATCGAGCAGATACTCTCTTAGATTCCGGGAACGCGGCTCCAAATGGATCGCTCTTAGCGCGACCTTCGCGAAGCCTTTGGCCGTCAGCAGATTCAGCGTGGGCTCAACCCGGACCGACTGCCCAACCTCCAGCATCCAGGCATACGATTGAAACAGCCTCTCGGGAACGGGCAGCACCCGCACCTCGTGCCCCGCACGAGCTAGGGCCAGTGTCAGTTGAAGCGAAACCCGCGCCATTCCCCCTGCCCCAGGCAGGACGGTTTCGGATTTCAGAAATGGATGAACGCGCAAGATTCGCATCGATCGCCCAGGGCCGGATGTCCGCGGCCCGCCTCAAACAGTCCAGGGGAAGGACACCCAGGACGACGGCCTGGCTGAAGATAACAGTAGCGGGAGCCCCGAGTCCCTACGAGGCGACAAGGGTCCCGCTCCATTGGCCTCCACTTGCATTAAACCCGAGCCTCTCCCTGAAACAACTACCGGACCAGCGTGATCCTTGAGTGCCGAGATCCCTCAGGAATGGGACGAGACCGGTCGAGGCCTCAGGAGTGAAGGCCAAGCACGCTTTGGTAGATGGTCTGATTCTCCCGGCCGTACCGCTCGACAGAAAAATCTTGTCGTGCGTGTTCCGCTATTGCCGCCGATCTTTCAGTCGACCGAAGGTTGCCCTCGAGCACCGCCAGAACAGACCTGGCCAAGTCCCCAGAGGATTGCGCCCGCGCGTCGAAGGGAACCCCTACCTCAAACCCCCAGCGACTTTGAATCTCAGCGATCTGGGGGGCCCATCCGATCACGGGGGTTCCGCAGCATAGCGCCTCCAGGACCGCAACGCTGAACCCTTCCAGACGGCTGGGATTCACCATCAGAATCGAGTGGGAGAGAACCTCCATCAACTGATGGGGCGAGAGTCTCCCTTCGAATCGCAGGTCAATTCCTTTCTCCCTCGTCCATCTCGAGTCGGTTGCCTCTTCCTCACTCGATCCGCACACGCGAATCGGAAGTTGCTGCAACTTGGGCTCATTCCTCCAGGCTTCGATCAGCACGTCCAAGCCCTTGGCCCGCGTCGGTCTTCCGACAAAAACAACCGCCTGCCGATCTCGAGACGGGACAATCGCTCCCTCCCGGAAAATGTCTTCGACCGGGTAGTAGACGACGCTCGATTGGCTCCGGAGGGCGCTGCCCACGGGCGCAAATTGCTCTTGCATCCATTGGGAAAGGAAAATGATGTGGTCGTAGAGTTCCAGGTGGAATCCTTTGGCCCCGGTATGGTGGGTTAAGACCACGGGGAGCCTGGGGCTCGTCGCTCGCAGAAAGAGAACGAAATCCGATCTGGCAAAATGGTTGTGAACAAGATCAGGTCGGAATTCATTCAGCACATTGCGAAGCGAGGCCAGGGAGAAAACGGTTTCCTGCATCCCTGGGTGGCGACACATCTTTCGTCGCAGGCTCCAAGCCGTCCGAAGGAGATGCAGGAAAGATCGCCGGTCTGGAAAAGACAGCGTCGGAAAAACCGGGGCGACGAAATCATCCCCCCAGGGCGCCGGAATCTGTTCCCCCAGGATTCCTTCCCCGAACGGGTAGAGGGCGACCTTCACTCCCTGTTGCCCCAGAAACTGCGTCAGCGACCTGGAAACACGCGATTTACCACCCGCGGCGGGGTTGATGCCCTCTCCCCTAAGAAACGGGTGAACTTGGAGTATTTGCATCAACGACGGGTTCCCCTGGGAAGATGTCTGTGCTCCATCTCAGAAGTGGGGCGATTGCGCCTCCCCAATTCCCGCTGAATTCCCCCCTCGTGGAGTCTCCGAATCCCGTGTCTTGAATGCGAAAAGTGAGCAAGTTCGTTTCGCGCACAAAGATCCGTCTGGGAAAGAGGACCCGGATCCAGACATCCACGGAAAATGCCCCTTCGGTCATGAGGTCCGGAGGGATCTCGCACCGACTTCGATACAGGCCCGGAAAGCGTCCCGGCTCGCGATAGGCAGGGTCGTGATTGGCCGCCGAGACCAAGATGCTGATCCCATTTTCGTTCACGACCTGGATCATCGGTACGACCCGCTCCTGGCCCCGGAGCAACCAGTACTCCACTTCGATGTAGATCGGCTCTCGCATCGAGAAGAGGGTCCTCGAGTTGCCTTCACCATCGACCACTCGCATGCGCCTCAGGCGAGCCACGTCGTCTCCGGGTGCGGTTTCGGGCGAGGCCCATTCGACCCCGCCGCTTTCGATTCGGTCTGCGTTCAGGTATTTCGAGATGACCTCACGCGTTTCGCCATCGGCCACAATGGAGCCTTCCTCGAGCAGAAGGCTCCGCGAGCAGAGGCGGGTCACGGCGGGCATGTTGTGGGAGATGAAGAGTACGGTCCGCCCCTCGCGACCCACGCTCTCCATCTTGCCGAGGCACTTGCGTTGGAAGCGAGCGTCGCCTACAGCGAGGACCTCATCGACCAGGAGGATTTCCGGTTCAAGATGAGCGGCCACGGCAAAGGCCAGCCTCAGATACATCCCGCTGGAGTACTTCTTTACGGGGGTGTCAATGAACCGTTCGACCTCAGAGAAAGCAACGATCTCATCGAATCTGTGGGCAATCTCGCTGCGGCGCATCCCGAGGATCGCCCCGTTGAGGAAAATGTTTTCCCTACCCGTCAACTCCGGGTGAAATCCCGTCCCCACCTCCAGCAGAGAGCCCACGCGTCCGGAGATCCTCACCGTCCCTGAGGTGGGCTCCGTGATCCGAGCCAACACTTTGAGAAGAGTGCTTTTCCCCGCCCCGTTGCGGCCGATGATCCCCAAGATCTCACCTTGATGGACTTCGAACGAGACGTCCCGCAAGGCCAGGATGTATTCAGCGGAATGTCCGTGATTATCCCCACCCCGGACCATCTTCCACATCCGGCGAATCGGCGCAGCCACCGCGTCAACCGCCGCCTCTCGCAAGGTACGGTAACTTTCCGGGCTCAAGCCAATTCGGTACTGTTTGGTCAGGCTGTCCGCCCGGATGACCAAGGAACTCTGAGTCATGCTGGCTTCCTTCGGCAACCTCCGCCCGTCATGCCATCAGCGCGATCATATCAGACTTCCTTCATGCCCGGCCCAGCCTGAGTCTTCAGGTAAATGCACCAGATCGACGCGGCCACACGGTTCTGGGTGATCCCGATAATGATCCCGCGCCGCCGGATAAACACGGCGCATGGCTTGCCTTGATTTTGCGTCAGCCATTGCCAGCCGAAAGCCAGCCTGCGGGCCCGTTCGCGCGGCAACCCGCAGAGTTCCCGCGATTAGCGGAGGCCCTCCCCTCTAGCGATTTCCTGGGTCCGGATCATTTGGTGCTCCGGACCCAGGTATTCCTGATAGTAGTGATGATTTGCCTCCGTCATCCTGCGTCTCAGATCCGAATCGCGGAACAGCCTCACGGCTTGTTCCACATACTCTTCCGGCGTCACAAATCCCAGGTAATTGCGACCCTCGGCCAAGTCGCCCGGAACTCGGTAGCCGAGTCTCTCCGACACGATGGCCTTGAAGAAAGCCACATATTCTCCGAATTTCCGGCCAATCGATCCGTGAAGCCCGGTGGTGGCGATACAAGTTGGGTGGCTCGCCAGCAGCTTCAGGTAGTTGGCCTTGGATGCCATGCGGGCATCTGAGACGAGGACGTGCCGGTAGTGTTCCAACGCGTAATCACTGTGCCTGAACCCACCCGTGAAGGAGGAACCAAATTCCTTGCCGAAGCAAGGCGACACAATGGGCTCGTGTCTCGTTAATCTCGGACGTGGCCTCACAGTGCGAGATCGTACGATCGGGCGCATCCAAGGGATCCCAGGCCCGAGAAGTCTCTAACGGATAAGCTCCCGATAGATCTGTTCGTATCCTTGGACAAACTTGTTTCCGGAAAGGGCCTCCCTGGCGGCTGCCGCGATTCGTTGCCGCACCGCGGTTTCTTGGAGTGGGCCATCCAACGCCCGCAGGAGGAAATCGGCAAGCTCGGCTGGGGTCTGGAGGTTGGCATCGAAAGCGATGCCAACCTCCATGCCCAAGAGATCGCGTAGTTCCGAGACTTGCGGGGCGTATCCAACCACCGGGGTTCCACAGCAGACGGCCTCATTGATCGAGCCACTCCAACCCTCCTTGCGGCTGGGTAGGACCATCACCTTCGCCCGCGCCAATCGGGCGCTTAGGTCTTGTCTCGAAAGCTTGCCCAGAAGATGCACTTTCAGCCCCTCCTTCTGGGCCAGGGTCGCGAGGTCGGGTCCCAGTTGACTCTCTCCGCACAGGAAGAGATCCTGAGCTTTCAACCTCGGATTCATCGCGAATGCATCCAGAACCAAATCGATGCCCTTGCGACGGATCAAGGCACCCGAAAAGACCACTCCTTCACGAGCTTGCGCGGGCAATACCGGCTCTCTGCGAAACTCCTCAGCCACAGGGTTGTGGACCACGCGGATTAGCTCGTCTCTCAGGGGCACGCTCCTGCGGACGCCCTCCATTTGGGTGCGAGAGACAAAAACGATGCGGTCATAGCTCTCCAGGCTTTCGCCTGCTTCAAAGTGGTGATGGGTGAGAATCAAGGGGACCCGCAGGCCCACGCCCTCGTAGAGGCGTGGAAAGCCCCGGCGCGCCAGGTGGTTGTGAATCACATGCGGCTGGAACTCCCGAGCGACGCGATCCAAAGCCGTCATGGTCATGGCATCAAGCAGGCGGCCACGAAGGCTGTCGGGGCGCGGCCGCAATTCGCCTGCCCTCCGGAACCACCTCCCCACCCTACCCCAACCCGGCCAGACTACGGTGGGCTGAACTGTGACGCTCAGCCCGCCCCCTAGATCCCATAGAGTTGAGGTCCCAATGGTGTCGGGGAAGGGAAAAACGAGAAGACGGTGCCCAGCGCGGACCAACTCCTCCGTCAGGCGCACCGAAGTTCGTGCCATTCCCCCCGCGTAGGGGTAGAAGAGCTCGGACCTCAGAAACGGATGGACGCGCAAGATGTTCATCGGGCTAGGCGGAAATTGCATCCTGATAGAGACGCAGGAGAGCCCGTCCAGCACGAGTTAATGAAAAAACATCGCGGGCCCGATCCGCAAGAGACTGCGGCGATGGCCGAGCCCCCTGGTTCTCTACAAGGAGTTGCAGGACAGAGGCGGCCAGGTCCTGAGGAGTGCGGTGCGCCGCGTCAAATGCGGCTCCCACCGGCATGCTCATGACCTCCTGCATTTCCTCCAGCTGGAGGGGCCAGCCCACGACGGGGGTCCCGCAACAGACCGCTTCCAGCAACGCCACGCTAAACCCTTCCCCGCTGCTCGGGTTGACCAGAGCCGCAGCGTCGCCGAGCTTGATCCGCAGCTGGTCAGCTCGAAGCCTCCCGCAGAAGGTCACCGGCAAATGGTCCCGCCGGGCCAGTTCGCGGTATCCGCCTTCAGCCTCTCCTGTCCCGCACACCGTCAGGGGGTAGGCGCGCAGAGCAGGCTCGAGTTGGTAAGCTTGTAACAGAAGGTGCAGGCCTTTCCGAGAGGACAGGTTCCCGGAGAACACGATCCCGTGTCGCTGGCCATGCGGCTTGACCTCTCCCGTGGAAAAGTCCGCGGAAACCGGGTTGTAGATTACCCTCGTCCGCTCAAGGGGGAAGTGACTGTCCCGGACGACCTTCTCCTGCCAGGCGCGTGAGACGAAGATGACCCAATCATAGACATCCAGATGGGTTGCGGCCTGATAAGCATGATGGGTGAGGACCAGCGGCATGCGGCCCCGCAGAGATCGAAACAAGTAGGGAAAATCGGAGAACGTGTGATGGCAGTGGACGATCGCCGGGCGGAATTCCTTGATCCCATGCTCAAGAGCGGTCAGGGCCAGAAGGTCGAACCCGCCGTTTTGACCCCGAGCCCCTCGAGAAGCGAGGCGGGCCCGCAGCAATGCTAGCAGGCCAGGCACGATTTCCGTGCGAGTAGGCAGGGTTGCGGTGGGAAGCACCACGAGCCTCCCGCCCGAGGGGCCGCGAAATCCACGGGGCGGTCGAAAGAGCCTTTCCGGATAGGGAAACAAACCCACCGCATGGCCGTTGAGCGCCAAGTACTCGGAGAGCGCCAGCGAGACCCGTGACTTCCCGCCAGCGAGAGGGTAGACCAGGTCTCCGCGCAGGAGAGGATGGACCTGCAGGACCCGCATCGGTCACGCACCGACTTCGATCTGGGGCAAGTAGTCCGTCTGCCAGTCCAGGGCAGGAGCGACCACGCCGGGCCACAAACCGCGATACTCTCCGCGGACTGAATCCTCGCCGCCGCTGTCGACGATCCGGAAGCTGAGCAATCTGACCCCTGGGAGGAAGAAGCGCCGCGGGTAGAGGGTCCGAAGAGCGAGTTCAACCGAAAAGAATCCCTCCGCCATGAAAAGGGGAGGAATCCGGCATCGGGCGGTGTAGGTTCCAACCTGTCTGGTGCGACCGCCAAAAATCAGGTCGCGTGTCGGAGCCGAGGCAAACACACAGAGACGATCTTCGTTGTACACCCTGAACATCGGGACCACATTGGGTGCTTCATGCAGCACCCAGAACTGCACTTCAACCTCGATCGGATCCCGGGCATCAAACTCTGCCTGGGGAGCCCCTTGAGGCCCAAGCAACTGCATTCGCTTCAGGCGGACCTCTTCATTGCCGGGGGCCTGCTCCGGATTGGGCCAGGAGACGGAAGCCCCGGGTTGTCTGAGATCCTCATCCAGATTCAAGTATCGAGCCACGACCGTCCCGGTTGGCCCGTCAGCGATCACCTCCCCTTTGTCAAGGAGAATCGTGCGTTCACACAGTCTCGCGATGGCCGGCATGTTGTGGGAAACGAACAATACCGTCCTCCCCTCGCTTCCCGCGCTTTCCATCTTGCCAATGCACTTTTGCTGGAACCGCTGGTCGCCCACCGCTAGGACTTCGTCGACCAAGAGGATCTCCGGATCCAGGTGTGCCGCGACCGCAAATGCCAGACGCAGGTACATCCCGCTCGAGTAGCGCTTCACCGGCGTGTCCATGAATTGCTCGACCTCGGAAAAGGCAACGATCTCGTCGAAGCGTCGTTGAATCTCATCGCGACGCATTCCCAGGATCGCGCCGTTGAGATAGATGTTCTCCCTGCCCGTCAGTTCGGGATGAAATCCCGTTCCCACTTCCAACAGCGATCCAATCCGGCCCGCAATTCTTACCCGCCCCTTCGTTGGCTCGGTGATTCTCGAGAGGATTTTCAGGAGGGTGCTCTTCCCTGCTCCGTTTCGACCAATGATCCCGACGATCTCGCCTTGACGAACATCAAACGAAACCTCGCGCAGCGCCCAGATCGAAGAGGAATCCTCTCTGCGCCCATCCGCGCCACGGCCGGATCGCGCGATCCACCGCATGGCGTCGCCCAGGGAGGAAGTCAGTGATTCCCTCAACGTTCGGTATCGCCTCGGAGCCAACCCGATTCGATACCGCTTGCCTACACTTTCCACCCGGATCGCGAGGGGGGGCATGTCAGAGGTGTCGTGAATCTGGCGGGCGCTTAGACCACATCGGCAAAGGTACGTTCCATTCTGCGAAAGTAGTAGGCCCCGCTCACCAGGATCAACAAGGCGGCCAAGGCCGAAACCAATACCATTGGTCCTGGGGCTGGGGTTTTTGCACCGAGAAGGGCCCACCGGAAGCCGTCGACGACCCCCGCCATGGGATTCAGCCCATAGATAGTGTGCCAGGGTTCCTTGAGAAGAGAGCTCGGATAGGCGACGGGGGTAACGAAGAGCCAAAAGTTGGTGAGAAAGGGGACCACATAGCGAACGTCGCGGTATTCAACATTCAGCGCTGACAGCCAAAGCCCAACCCCCAAGGCCGTGACAAACGCCAGGAGCAGGAAGACGGGCAGCCAGATGACAGCCACCGACGGCCCAAGGTGAAAATAGCCCATCATTGCAATCAGGACGAGGAAGGCCAGCGCCAAGTCCACCAGGGGCGACAGCACCCCCGCAATGGGGACGGCCAGGCGAGGGAAGTAGACTTTTTGGATAAGCCCCGCGTTCCCCACCAGGCTGTTGGAGGCATTCCCCAGGCCCGTTGCAAAGAACGTCCAGGGTACCAAGGCAGCGTAGCTGAAGATGGGATAGGGGATATTATCGGAGGGCATCTTCGCCAAGTTGCCAAAAAACAGGCTGAAGACCACCATGGTAAAGAACGGCTGAATAATCGCCCAGGCCGCGCCCAGGATGGTCTGCTTATAGCGGACTTTGATGTCCCTCCAGACGAGGAAATACAACAACTCGCGGTATTGCCAAAGCTCGCTCAGTCGGAGGGCAACCCAGCCTCGGGAGGCCGAGATCTCATGAACCGGGCCCGTGAACCCGTCGCTCTCCTCGGATCCGGCAGTCGGAGAGGAAGGCTTCACCAGAACATCGTCGGTTTCGGTGTCGGCCTTGTTCCTCATTGTCGTTGACATGCGCTACCCTCTTTCTCTGACCCGGCCGGGAGTTTGCGGACAGCCGCCGTGACAAATCGCGGTCGCCTCTGCGGAGCCAAGCCGCGCGGTCCACCTCGCAGCACCGACATGGGAACCGGGGTTCTCCCTCCGCTTCCCCTCTCGGGCGGGCCGACGAGGACCTGCGTGCCCTGGCCGCACAGGCCGGGAAGAGCTACCAAACGCCTCCGCCCTTTCCCCCCGGCTGATCATGACATCCGTCAATCTCAGCTCCAGGAAACTCAAGCCCCCGAGAGCTACGGCCCTGCGAGGCCAAGCAGGTTGCCTGTGGGCGCGAGGCCAAAGCAAGCCGCTAAAGCTGAGTGAGGGCCGATTCGTTCGACAGCCACCACTCTGCCAGACGAACATCCAGTTCCATGTGAATATCCCTCCCCGTCACCCACTTGCGAACAATGGGTAGGGATCGCCTGCCCATCCACCACCACGGATTCGGACCGTCGCGGCGATTCACGCACTCCTTGCGGAAGACCCAAATGCCCTGGTCATAGTAGTAGGCCTTGGGGTAAGACTGCCTCTCGGTCGAGGCTTGCCGGTTAGGATCCCCGTAAGGGACCAGCAGGCCATCCACGATCTCGAGGGCCCGCAACGGATGATCATCCGCCGCCTCCCAAACGCTCATAACCGAGTCCAGGTCTTCGCGACGCTCAAGGATCTCCAGCCCCTGATCAATTAAGGCCCCATCCACCATGACCGTGTTTCCCAGCAGGAGAACTACATTCCTGAGATCGAATTCGTGGGCATCCACATACTCGGTGGCGTGCTTGATCACGTCACCGTGGTTGACATGATCTCCCCGCAGTTCTTCCGGCCGCACAATGATCTGACACCCCATCTCGCGCCCGATCTCCATGATCTCGGCAGAATCCGTCGATATGTAGGTCTGCGCGATTCGCACCGCCTCTCGCGCGGCACGGATCGGGTAGCTGATCAGAGGCTTGCCCTGGATAGGAAGGATGTTCTTGTTCCGAATCGACTTGCTCCCGGCACGCGCCGTTATGATCGCGGCATTCATCGGTCCGCTTTCGTTGAGTTCTGACCGTGATCCACCCTCACCGAGCCCTTTCGATCTCGCGCGTAATCTGTTCCAGAACCTCCATCGTACCCTGTCCCATGTCAACATATAGGGTCGAAGTCAGCTTGCGCGCGACGCGAGGATGATAGCGGTAGGGAGTAACCCGATAGTGATCATTGACATCTTGGGGTTCCAGGTACTCGATCTCAATCTCTTTCCCAAGGATTTCCGAAAACATCGTAAAGAGGTCGCGAGCGCGCATGGGATAGTGGCCAGTGATCATCAAACACTGGTTCGCGTATTCGGGCGTCAGGATTTCCGTGCTGAGCCGGGCTGCGTCGGCCACGTGGATATACTCCCGGGTGTCTTCGGGAGCTCCCGGATAGCGGATCTTCCCGCCCGTCACAGCTTCCCGCAGCAGCCGGTAGACCCCATTGCTTTCATCCGCGCGCGGACCATACAGAGAGCCGAAGCGCAGGATCGTGTAGTCGAGGCCAAACTGTCTCTGATATTCCTCGACGTAGGCCTCGCAGGCCTGCTTACTCGCTCGATAGAAGCTGCCCTGCTCGCTGTAGACGTATACCGTGCTGGCAAAGACGAACCGCTTCACCCGCGCTGAGCGGGCGGCTTCCAGGGCGTTTACCGTCCCCAGGACATTTACGCTCGCCGTTTCACGAGGCAGGGTGCGCGCCGCATTGAGGTCGGCCAGTGCCGCCAAATGGTAGATGTTTTCCGCACCTCGAAAGGACTGGCAGAGCAGATCGAAGTCCAGCAGATCTCCCACAACCTCTTCCTGATTTGGCTGGCGGTACGGTGATCCGCGACGATCAAAGATCACGACCTCGTGGCCCTTTGCGGAAAGCGCATCGGCCACGTGGCTTCCGAGGAAGCCGGCCCCTCCGGTAACGACCATGCGACTCATCGAGAAGCCTCCGGCCTTTTCCTCTCGCGCGCCCCAAAAAAGGCGACCACGTGGCTGGCGGCCTCGGCTTCCATCCTCACGCGGCATTCGGCCGCATAGGAACCGATGTGAGGCGTCAGCACGACATTCGGCAGCTCGGCCAGCGGTCCGCGATAGGGTTCCTCCTCGAACACATCCAGATAGGCGCCTCCCAGGTGACCGTTCCGGAGACATTGCGCCAGAGCCTTTTCGTCAAGCCAGCCCCCGCGCGCGGTGTTAACGACCACAGCCCCGGGCTTCATGCGCAAGAATTCTTGCTCCCCCAGCATAGGACGTTTAGCGACCCCGCTCAGATGAAGTGAGACCACGTCGGACTGGACCAGAATCTCCTCGAAACCCACGAATTGGACGCCCAGCTTCTGTGCCTCGGTCAGGTCAGGAACCAAGTCAAAAGCAATCAACGAAACGGCAAAGGGCCTCACTAAGACTGCGAAGGCCCGACCGATTCGGCCCAGCCCGATAAGCCCCACCGTCTTGCCTTGCAAGAGGTGCCCCATCGGCTTGGTCCACTCGCCGCGCCGAATCGCAGCATCCGAGACCGCGACCCCACGCGAGACGGCCAGCAGACCTCCCAAGGCTAGCTCGGCCACACCCTGTGTCGGCCCGTCGGACGTGCTGAAGACCTGGATGCCTCGCTCTTCCGCGTATGCTAGGTCTACATTCTCCAGACCCACGCCCACGCGCGAGATCACTTGGATCTTGGGCAGCTGGCCTAGGACAGCACGATTCAGTGTCTCCGTCCCGGCAATCACGCCATCCGCTTCGTCCAGGAATTGGACCGTTTCCTCCGGCTGAAGCTTTCGGCCGTATGGGTTGAGGCGCCATTCAATTCCGGCGCGCATCAAGAGATCCAGCGGCTCGGCGTCCTCCCGTGCAAACGTCGAGGTGGTAATCCCAACCGTAATAGACATCCCTGCCTCGCCCGGGCGCGAACTGCTCTCCGCCACCCTAGTCGGTAGCGATCTGGCTTGCCCATGAGCGTTCCGCCTGATACCAGTCGACCGTTTGAGAAACCCCATCCGCGAAAGATGTGGCTGGGGACCAACCCAGAAGGCGTTTCGCTTTTTCCACCGAGGCCCAGCTGGCGTACATGTCGGCTGGGTGGGCCTGCTGTCGAGTCACCCGCGCTTTCTTACCAACCCGATCTTCCAGCATCTGGATGAGGGCATTGATCCTCACGCGCTCGTGGCCTCCCAGGTTGACAATCTCGTAGCCCAGAGGCCGAAGCCCGAGGACCGTTCCGCGAGCAATGTCCTCGACATACGTAAACCCTCGGTACTGTTCGCCATCCCCATTGAGCCGGACAAGTCTGCCCTCGCTAATCCATTGGATAAAGCGAAACATGACCATGTCTGGACGGCCCGCCGGACCATAGACGGTGAAATACCTCAAAACGGTCACGTCGATTCCGCAGAGATGATGATAGGCGTGACAGAGCACCTCGGCGGCCTTTTTGCTCGCTGCATAAGCCTGCAGAGGCTGGCTGCTATCGGCCTCTTCGGGGGTGGGCAGTGGAGGATGGGCCCCATACAGGCTTGAGGTTGAGGCCAGCAGGAATTTTGGAATCGCGTTCTGTTTGCAGGCCTCCAGCAGGTTCAGGGTGCCGGTCACGTTGGTGTCGACGTAGGTCCAGGGATCGTCCAGGCTCGCGCGGACTCCAGCTCGGGCTGCCAAGTTCATGATGCCGTCAAAGTGCGATTGCCTAGCCAGGTCCTTAACGCTGCCCTGATCGCAAATATCCCGCCGCTCAAACCTGAATCCGGCCTGACCTTCCAGAAGGCGCAGTCGGTGCTCCTTCATGCGCACGTCATAGGCCGTGTTGAGATTATCGACCCCAACCACCTCGTCCCCCTGATCCAGAAGGGCGCGCACAACCCGAGCCCCAATGAAGCCAGCGGCCCCCGTGACCAAGTACTTGGCCATCTAAAGTCGCACAACCTTTGAACTGGCCTTGCCAGCCTGGCCCAGCGCGTTTCGTGTGTCCACGATCAAGGCTGACTCAGCCAGGATCTGGGGCCAGTCGTAGGAGCTGTGGGGAGTGGTGATTACCACACAGTCGGCGCGTCTCAACGCACCCTTCAGGTCGGTGACGCACTCCAGACGCCACGAGTCGTGTCGAATTTCGGCAACATAAGGATCATGGTACTCCACAATCGCTCCCCGGTTCTTCAGAAGCCCAATGACGTCCAGTGCAGGCGATTCCCGCAGATCAGAAACATCGGGCTTGTAGGCCACGCCCACCACAAGAATCCGGCTCCCATTCAATGCTTTGTGATCCGCGTTCAGGGCGTCCTGAACCTTCTGCACGGTATAACGAGGCATGTTGGTATTGATCTCGCTGGCCAGCTCGATAAAACGGGCCGTGTAGTTGACCGTCTTGAGTTTCCAAGAAAGATACAGGGGGTCGATCGGAATACAGTGCCCACCCAACCCCGGGCCCGGAGAAAACCTCATGAAACCAAAAGGTTTGGTTGCCGCCGCCTCGATCACCTCCCAAACATCCAGTCCGAGGCGATCGCACATGATAGCTACCTCATTGACCAGGCCGATGTTCACCGCCCGAAAGGTATTCTCCAGCAATTTGGTCATCTCCGCCGCCTCGGCGGAGGAGACCGGGACCAGAGTCCGGATGGCCTGGCCGTAGTATGCCTTCGCCACCTCCAGACACGCCGGGGTTACACCGCCTATGACCTTCGGCGTGTTCGCGGTGGTCCAATCTTTGCGCCCGGGATCCACCCGCTCGGGGGAAAAGGCCAAGAAGAAGTCTTCTCCAACCTTCAGCCCGCGGCTCTCAAACTTTGGCAGCAGGATTTCGCGGGTCGTTCCTGGATAGGTCGTTGATTCGAGAACGACCGCCAAACCCGGATGAATGGATCGGGCTATTTCTTCTGTCGCGTTAACGATGAAAGAGAGATCCGGGTCCCCCGTCTTGCGAAGAGGGGTGGGAACGCAAATGGAGATGGCATCCAGCGATCGAATGATAGAAAAGTCTGTTGTGGCCTCCAGCCGGCCGGCCCTCACAAGCTCAGCAATCCTTGCAGACGGGACATCCTCGACGTATGACTTTCCTTCGGAAATGGATCTGACTTTTCTTTCGTCGACGTCAATGCCGACCACGCGATATCCGGCATGGCCAAACACTTCCATCAGAGGCAAGCCGACGTAGCCTAGTCCGACGACGCCCACACGGGCAGAGCGAGAATCGAACTTCTCAATGAGGTTCTGAGCGGCCTTAGGCAAGGCGACGGCCTCGTTGACGCTGCTCATACTCCACGCTCCTCATCCCGGGATTTTGGCGGCACGTACCACGAGAACCCCAACCAGACCAACGACCAGGCCCACAACTCCCGAGGTCAGAACCTTCAGCCCCCATTGCGAAGATACTCTTGTCGCTTGGGTAGGCAGACTCACGAGAGTGGGCCCCACCGCGGGATTCCCCGCCTGACTGGTCTCAAGCTCCTGGAGCACCCCCACCAGGGCCTGCCCCCATGAGGCGGCAATCTTCGTGGCCCGCACTCCATCCGGAAGAACCACAAGAAGGCTAACCAGTCCGCCCCCCGGTGCGTCCACGGTACTATGCGCCCGCCAGTCACTTGGACCGATGGTCTGGCCGCTCAACTGCGCTGCTTCCTGCATGACCCGGTCACTCGTCGCCAGGGCCACCGCGCCATCCGTCGAGCCCGTTCCGCCTACGGAAATGATCGCCTGCGCCTGATACTGAGCGGGCTGCAGAGCCACGATAACCCCGGTGACTGCGGCAGACAGCAGGCCGACCAGTAGCACCAGCCAGCCACGAAAGACAAGCATGTGGGCCGCCTCTCTCAAGCCAGCCTTCCAGTCCGAGGAGCGATCAGTTCTCATGCAAATTCCGGAAACTGCACGATGGGGATAAGGAGGCGCGAAGATTAGACCATGGGAGGGTAAGACTGTCAACGAAGCGATATTGGAGGAAGTCTATCAGGTTCCTTGGAACCGCAATACGGTCCCCAACGTCCGGATCAGGATCCTCACCTCGAGCCAAAGGGATCGGTGGCGGATGTAGTAGAGGTCATACTCGAGCTTAGTGACCGCATCTTCTACGGACCGGCCATAGCGGTAGTTGACCTGGGCCCACCCCGTGAGGCCCGGGCGAACCAGGAGCCGAGCCCGGTAGAAGGGAATCTCTCTTTCCAGCTTTGCGACTAACTCGGGGCGCTCGCTGCGTGGGCCTACCAGGCTCATTTCGCCCCGCAGCACGTTCCAGAACTGAGGGATCTCGTCGATGCGAGTCTTTCGCAAGAACTTACCCGGACGTGTCACCCGAGGATCTCCCGGGGCCGCCCAGCGCGCTTGACCGTCGGGTTCGGCATTGGCCACCATGGTGCGGAACTTGAGCATTCGAAATGGCCGGTCCGCCTTTCCGGCCCGTTCTTGCTGGTACAGGATAGGGCCAGGGGAATCGAGGTGGATGAGCATGGCCAAGAAGGGAAGCAGGATAGCAAAAACCAGAGTTCCCAGAGCCCCGCCGACGATATCGAGCAGCCGCTTCACAGGGCTGTAGAGATCATTCAACCGAGCGCTGTCGATAAAGGAGGTCATGATCCAATCTGCGCCCAGGTATCCGACCGGGACTCGACTCAGCAATTCCTCGTACAGGGTCTGCATGCGTACGATCTCGATCCCCTTCTCCTGGCAGTCGAGCAATGCCTGGAACAGATCTCCTTGAATCTCGCCTGTGATGGCCAGAATCAGAACCGCGATCTCCTCCTCCTCCACAATCTGCCTGAGCCGGGCGGATCCTCCCACCACCTCGACGCCGCCCACCACCTGGCCCTTCTTGCTGGGGTCGTCATCGATCAGTCCCAGAACGCGGAAATGACCCGGCACCTCTTCGGAGAGAACCTTGACCATCGAATTCCCTGCCCTTCCCGCGCCTATAACGAGGGCAGGCTGTTGCAGTGAGGGCAGGGCCATCAGTCTGATGTAGAGCATCCGCCAGCCAACTTCCAGCGTAACGAGCCCGACCAGGAAGAAAAGGACCACGAGACGCGGCAACTCGCCAGGGGGCAAGGAGAAATAGATGGCAAAATAGAAGAGAAGGGAGACGCCCGCAGCAACGAGCAGCCCGTTCAAGTTTCTGGATTTCGAGGTCACGATACGGGCATCATAGAGATTGGCAATCAGAAGAAACCACAGGGGGACCAGCCAAAAGAGCCGGGCAATGTCCTTTTGACGTAGGAATCCAAGCGGGTGGGCGATCCCTTGGCCGACGATGACCCAAAGTGCCAGGGCGAGGACCGCCGCCACGAACACCATGCCCAGATCGCCTAGGAGGACTAGGGCGCGGCGTTCCGCGCGGCTTAAGCCAGCACGAGAGCGCAGGCGCGATGCTGAGGCTCTCCCCCTCCTCTGCCGGGTGGTACCGACCTTCACGTCACCTGGAACGTCATACATCGACGGGGATTTCATCCGAGCTCTGCGGGGGGGGCCGGATGGACCCGGAAGTAGGAGATGATTTCATCGAGGGTCGCATCGAGAGAGATGTGGGGCTCCCAGCCCGTGAGGTTCCTGATCTTGCTGAGGTCGGGGACCCGGCGCTGCATGTCTTCGAATCCCTCCGCGTAGGCCTCGTCGTAGGGGATGAATACGAGTTTCGAGGAAGACCCGCTGCGGGCCCGAACTCGCTCCGCGAGCTCGCAGATAGTCACTTCCTCGCGGGACCCAACATTGAAGACCTGGCCTATGGCGGCCGGATGATTCAGCAGACCGATCACGGCAGCGACCACGTCGCGGACATTGCAAAAGCACCGCGACTGCTGTCCATCGCCATACACGGTAATCGGCTCGTTGGCTAGGGCCTGAAGTACAAAGCGCGGAATCACCATGCCGTATCGCCCGCTCTGGCGAGGCCCTACGGTATTGAAGAAGCGGGCGATGGTCACGGGGAGTCCCAGGGACCGGTGATACGCCAGCGCAAGGAATTCGTCGAGTGCCTTGGAGGTCGCATACGCCCAGCGACTGCGGGTCGTAGCCCCGTACACCCCATCGTCCTCTTCACCGAAGGGGACCTTGTTGTTCTTGCCGAAGACCTCGGAGGTCGAGGCGATCAACGTCATCTTACGGTACCGTCGCGCCACCCGCAAGACCGCCTCCGTTCCCATCACATTGGTCTCAATGGTCCGAACGGGGTCGGTCACGATCAGTCGGACGCCTACGGCCGCGGCCAAGTGCAAAATTGAGTCGCACTCGCTCACCAGGCGATCCATGACGGTCTCGTTAGTGATGGTTTCGACCACGAAGCGGAAGCGAGGGTGTTTCAGGAGCGGCTCGATGTTCTCCAGCCTGCCCGTCGAGAGGTCATCGACAACCGTGATCTGTTCGTCACGCGCCAGCAGCGCCTCGGCGAGATGGCTGCCAATGAATCCGGCCCCTCCGGTGATCAGGTAGTGCGTCATGGAGCCGCTCCCTTGCGGTGTTGACCCAACAGGAAATCCTCGAGCCATTGCCCCAATGCCTGCGGGTGATCCCACAGGGGAGGGGCGATGGGCATGCTTCCGGCGACGCTGACCGAGCCGGGCGCTTCCAAAACCCGCCCCCAGGCTTCTTGCAGCCCGTCCTTGACTGTCGCCGAAAGGGTCTCGGTCGGCCCGAGCAAGATCAGCCGGGCCTGGCGAAACGCTTCCCGCAGTGCCTCTTGGTCGCCTTCTTGGTCGGCGTAGAGGACCTTGCCACTAAGCCGAAAGATCTGGCCCCATGGGACGCGGCACGGCCCGCTTGTTTCTGGCCAAGCCTGGTCAAGCCAGGCGCGAGTCTCCTCAGGGTTCGTGGCCAATTCAGAAAGGAGAGCCTTCATATCCTCGGCCGAGAGCGGGGCGTCCAACACCACGTTCACCTCATTGGAGAGTCTCCTTGCGGCGCCTAGCGCAGGCAGCCCATCCCCGCTTCCGATGACCACGGTGATGGGTCGTATCGCGGGCAGCATCGGTCTCGCATGTTCCAGCAAGGCAACCCCAATCAGACCCACAAGGACCAGAATGGCGAAGAGAACGCTCGGCCATGGCGGCAACAGATGGATCAGGGCCATGGCAACCGTCCCGAGCGCCACCGCCGCCAAGTACATCGTCAGCACAGCCCGGCTGGTCCCAAGTCCAAGCCGAGCCAGGCGATGGGAGGTGTGATCTCCCCCTCCCTGCAGGACGGACTGGTGTCGGCGCCAACGGGCATAAGTCACCAGGGTGGTGTCAAAGATGGGAAGGCCGAGCACCACAATGGGAACCATCCACGTCGACCCCAAGGGCAGCCTCACCGGTTCATACTTCATTCCCAGGACCGCCAACAAGAAGCCGAGGAGTAGGGATCCTGAATCCCCCATGAACACCAGGGCCGGGTTGATATTGTAGAACAGGAACCCCAAGGAAGCCCCCGCCACCGCGGCCGCCATGCTTGCCACCAGCACCTGTCCGTTGGTGGAGGCGAGCAGTAAGAAGAACACCGCGGCCACCGCGGAGACACCGGCCGCCAATCCATCCATGTTGTCCATCAAGTTGATGGCGTTGGTAATGCCCACGATCCAGAAGAGGGTAATCAACACATTGGCCGGAGCCCAGGGAAGCAATTGAACATGAATGCCTACCGCGATAACCACTAGGCCGGCAACAATCTCCATCACGATCTTGACCCAGGGGACTACCGGGCGGTGGTCGTCCCACAGCCCCAGTACGGCTACCAGCGTGCCTCCCAGGACCACTCCAATGAGCTGAGGGATCGCTGGTCTGACATTCACAAGAAGGAGGATGATCCCCAGACCGATGTAGATCGCCAGGCCGCCCAACAGGGGAATCGGGCGCACATGAGTCTTGTGAGGCCGGGGAAAGTCAATGAAGCCCAGGCGCCTAGCCAACCAGACCGAAAGCGGCGTGACCAGAAAGGCCGCAATGCCAGAAAGGAACACGAGCGGTAGGTAGGGGCTCACCAGCAGGCCTACTCCTTGAGTCGACCCCTAGGCGGGCTGTTTGTCCCAGACAATATCAACAATCCCTCTCTTAGGCCAAGGCCGGGCTAGCAATCTCGACAGTCATGAGCCGACAGAACGCATTCGCTCATTCGAGGCCTAGTGGGCCTCGATCCGTTCCTCCGCAATCGACCTATAGAGCGCGCGCATTTTCTCAAGCATGCGCTCCAGTCCAAACCTGCCGATCACATCCTGGCGAGCCCGCGCCCCCATCCGTTGCGATCGTGCAGGATCTTTCAAGATCCTCCTCCAGGATTCCGCCATCGCCTCGCCATCACCCGGCCGGACAAGCAAGCCGTTCACCTGATCCGTGACGACGTCTGGCACTCCCCCAACCGATGTGGCCACGACAGGGAGGGCAGCGGCCATCGCTTCAAGGAGGGAAAGGGGAGTCCCTTCGTTATTGGAGGTCAGCGCGAAGATGTCCAAGTCCCCGTAAATGGGGCTCATCTCTTCCCTCCAGCCCAGGAAATACACCCTGGCGGTCAGGTCCAGGCCACGGGCCTGGGCTTCGAGGGACTGACGAAGCTCCCCGTCTCCAACAATGACGAAATTGGCCTGCGAACCCGAGTCTACCATGCTCCGCGCCGCACGCAGGAACATGGCGTGGTTCTTGATGGAAACAAGCCGCCCGACCGTCCCAATGATCGGGTGGAGGTTCTCAATTCCCAGCTCCTGGCGAAGGTATCCCCGCGGCCCGCCCGGGCCGACCAGCCCCGAGAAGTCCATCCCGAGGGGAATGACCTCGATCTTGGAGGAGGGGGCAATCCTCATCTCGATCAGATCGGCTCGCAGCGAGGGGCTGAGGGTCACAATCCGGTCAGTCAGGAGGGCCATCCCTCGTTCAATCGTGCGGAACAGGTCCTCTAGGGGCCTGGGAAAATACCCGCGAAGCACGTGTCCATGGAAGGTGTGGACGACAGCCGGCACCCCTGCCAAGCGCGCCGCCAGCCTCCCCAGAGTTCCCGCCTTGGCGGTGTGGGTGTGGACGATGTCCGGATGCCAGCGTTGAAATTCCCGCACGAGCTTGACAAGAGCAATCCCGTCTCGCAAGCCTATATCCGGCGAGAGCTCAGGGATGACCAGAGGAGAAAGGCCGGCTCTCTGTGCCAAGTAGAGCATGCTGGCCTCACCCGGACCCTCGCGCCCCGTAATCAGCAGGGTTTCAAATTCGGATGGGGGGAGTCTCGAAGCAAGCTGAACGACGTGGGTTGCTGGCCCACCGATGTTGAGGCGGGTAATTACTCGGGCCAAGCGGATCTTCCGCAAGTCAGCACTCAACGCGGCGAGGGCACAACTTCATGAACCGGAGCGCGCAGGCCGTTGATCTAGTGGAGGATTATACCTGAGGGATCTTGCCGAACGGCGTTAGCCAATCATGCCGAGCACCTGCTGGTAGACTCCGACCGTGGCAGAGACCATTCGTTCGACGGTGAACTCCTGCATCACCCGACGAGATCCCGCTTGACCCATTTGAGCCGCGAGCTCAGGCTCGTGGATGAGCCTGAGGATCCCCCGGGCGAGGGAGGAAGGCTCCTCCGCTGGAACCAAGAGACCGGTCACGTCATCTGCGATGACCTCAGGAAGCGCACTTACTCGTGAGGCGATCACGGGCTTTCCGAGCGACATGGCCTGCAAGGCTACAAGGCCAAATCCTTCCCAGCGCGAGGGCATGGCAAGCACATCCAGGTCGGCCATGATCGCGGCAACGTCCTCGCGCCAGCCCAGAAAATAGACGTTTTTGAGCCCAAGCTCCCGACCGAGGCGCGTCAACCTCTTCCGCCAAGGTCCCTCCCCCGCAATCACCAGCCGTGCACGAGGTTCCTCTGCCTCGACATCCACAAAGGCCCGAAGCAGAGTATCCACCCCCTTTGGACGGGCAAGCCTTCCCACAAACCCAACCAGCGGATCATCGGGCACCCCAAGCTCGGACCTCAGTCGCCCGGGCACCAGACCGCTGCGGAATCCTCTGCTGTCCAATCCGTACGGGATGACCGCGATCTTCTCGGAGGGAACGCCTTCGACTTGGATCATCGCATGACGAACGGCCTCCGAGATCGCGATCACCTTTTGGGCTCGCCTCAGTGAATTGGCGAAAATTCGCTTCAACAGCAAGCTTCTGCGAAAGGGATTGTCGCTGTGGCGGGTTATGACGAATCCCCGTTGCGGAGCCCGGTGAAGGGCGAGGTCCCCGTAGACCTCCGCATGCGGGAGATGCGCGTGCAGTATGTCAAAAGGCCGAGCCCGGAGGGTTTTAGTCAGTCGGCTGGGAAGGGTGGGATCCAGGTGAGCATAGATGGGAACCGCCAGGGCCTCTGCTCCCAATTCCTGCGCCCTCTCTAACAGCTTGGGAACCCGGCGCGCCGGATCCTCCAGCACTATCAAGGAGACCTCCATCCCCTGTGTCACCAGACCAGACATCAGAACGAGGAGATGGGTTTCGGCGCCCGCGATGCCCGTGGCCTTCACCAGATGCAGAATCTTCAACTTCGCCCTCTACGGTGATCCTGGCTCGGTCTAGAACGACGCCGGGGTCAAGGGCGCACCCTCGACCATCCGGTTCAGCAACTCCACATAAGCTGTGCCCAGCCGCTCCCAGCTGTACCTTTGCGTGTAGGCTCTGCCTCGCTGTCCAAGGTCTCGACGCAAGGTTGCGTTTCGGACAAGCTGCACCACGCCGGCGACAAATTCCGGCCAGTCCTTAGCTACAATTCCGGCGCCACTTTCTCGGACCACCTCCATCTCCTGGACCGCCAGGCCTACCGTCGGAACCCCGCACGCCATGTATTCGAGGATCTTAATGCTGGCCGCGCCCAATGCATTCCCGGCCCGCGGATAAACTCCGATATCGAAGGCCGACACGAAGTTGAGGATCTGGTGGTGCGGCTGGTAGCCCGTCAGCCGAAGCCAGGGATTCCGATGAGAGTACGCCTCCACCCCTGGGCTGACCCGACCCATGACCCAAAGCACGGCCCGGGGTACTTCCTGCTGCACTTCCTCCATGGCTCTCAGGAGACCGTCGATGGCGTACATTGCGGCCACGCGCTGGTTGTGGAGCTCCTGGCCGAGATAGGCATACGGTTGATTGAGTCCAATCAGGACTTCTTGGGGGGAGGAACGCAGGCTCCGCCGAATGTTCTCCGCCTTCTTCTCATCCATGGTCTCGAGGGCAACGCCCTGGGGGATGACCTCCACGGCTTTTCTCAGGCCGGCTTCTCTGAGCAGCCTCCGGATGGCCTCGCTGGCTACAACGACTCCGATCACCTTGGGTCTTGAAAACAGGCGCACCTCGGCCTCGACATCGGCAGGGTCATCCAGTTCACAAATCACCCGGCCGGGGAACCAGCGCACCAGACGAGGGTCCGTGCACAGCAAGATCGGATAACGCCCTCTAAGGAGAATGGCAAGGCACGGATAAAGAAATCGTCGCTGGATCCCCCGGATCCAGCGCAGGCGGTGTAGCCGGACGGGGTACCGATCCACATTGGACAGCCTGGGAAGCAATTCCTCATAGCGGACATTGTTATGGCCGGCGCTCCAGACCCCGATCCAGGCAATCCGATTGCCTCTGCGCTTCATGAAGGAACCGGCCCCTCTTTCCCCTGGAATTCGCTCCACGCATGGGGGTGACCTCTCAGCAGATCGATGAATGCTCGGGATACCCGTTCCTGCGAGAAGCGCTGGACGCGGCGGTAGCCGTTTTCAACGAGCGCCCGCCGCTCGGGGAGGTCGGCAAGCACCCGCAGCGATTGGGAAGCAAACCGATCGAGATCCCCAGGGAGAACAATGGACGGCAGCTGTCCGGGTGAAACAACGTCACGGACCCCTCCCACGTCAAAGGCCACGAATGGACACCCCGCCGCCATCGCCTCCAGAAGCACGTGCGGGAAACCTTCCTCTTGGGAAGGCATCAGGTAGACGTCGGCGGCACGGAAGAGAACGGGAACCTCTCGATTGGGCACCCATCCGCGAAAGTCGAAGTAATCCGTCAGGTGACGCTCCAAGACTCGCGCACGCAGCTCGGGTAGATATGGGCCATCTCCGGCGACAAGGAGGGTAAACGATTTCAATTGACCGGACAGCTGTTCTGCCAACTGGGGAAGATACCCGGCCCCCTTGCGCAACGAGACGCGGTGGAGGAACAGGAACACCGGTTGAGACGGTGCCAGACCGAGCTGCCTGCGAGCCTCTTCCCGCCCGACCGACTGAAAGCGCTTTGCCTGAACAAAATTGGGGAGCAATCGGATTTTCCCCATGGGCAAGTGGGCACCTCGCGCATAATACTCCGCCATCCGAGGCGACCCCGTCACCAGCCAGGTGCACAGCCGAAGGGAAAGCTCCAAGAGCCACACTTGCCGGGTATGGGCCAGGCGCTCCCGGAGGGGGGCCCTTCTCCCTGGAGTGAAGGCTTTGTAAAGCCCGCAATTCCAATAGAAGCACTCTCCGCCGAGAACCCGCACCACCAGCGAGGCAGCGATCGCCCCCGTATACGAATAGTGCACGTAGAATTTGCGAACCCCTCTGAGCCGAGCGCAGAAGAACAGGAACAGTTCTTCGCACAGCCGAACGGCGGGAGGCCTGGCGTGGACGCGGATCAGCCTCAGCCCGCCCCCTGGCCGCTGTGGGCCCGACATACGCTCAACGACCACGATGAGGGGAATTTGGTCATGCAGGCCTCTCAGGAAATCGTACAGATGATAGAAATGTTCCGCCGATTCGGGGTCGTAGGTTGGCAGAAGATAGACCAGTTCCTTGGGCATGGCGTCGGGCCACCTCAGGATGGCGAGGGCCCCGCGGGCAATCCAGCAACCTCGCGCCACTGATTTACAATGGCGTCAAAGGCCTTGTCGCGATCGAAGTGTTCTCGAACCCAGGCACGGGCCGCCGTCCCCATCTCCGCCCGCAGGTCCGGGTCCAACAGGAGGCTAATCGCCCGGTTCGCCAGCGCCTCCGCATCTCCAATGTCGACCAAGTACCCTGTCAGTCCGTCTCGCACGATCTCCTGGGCACCTGCCGTGCAGGTGCTGACTGCTGGCAGTCCGGAAGCTCCCGCCTCCACCAGGACGCGACCAAAGCCCTCGTAGGCGGAGGAGAACAGAAACACGTCCGCCATCTGGTAGTAGAGGGGCAGGTCATCAAAGCGCACGGCACCGGCCCAAATCACCCGTTGCCCCAATCCTTCCTTATCCTGCACCTGGCGCAAATCTTCGCCGGCCAGGCTTTCATCTCCCGCGACTATGAGTCTCGCCTGAGGAACTCGCATCAGTATTCTCCGAAAGGCATGGAGAAGGACCGGCAAACGCTTGACGCGCGCTGGCCGACCCACCCACAGGCAGACCGGATCCGCCGCGTTGATCCCCAAGGCAGCTTTGTGGGATCTGACATCTCTGGGGTTTCGGGACTCCAGGAACCGGGCCAGTTCGCAAGGGACCGGCAAGACGCGAATCCGTTCAGGCGAAAGCCCTAGGTGCCGCGTGTAGTATCGCGCTTCGGTCGAGTTGACTAGCCGATATCCATTGGCTCGTCGCAAGGTGAATCGACCGAGGAGACGGAGCAGGCGAAACAACACGGGACGCTCGCGTACCCACTCCGGGCTGGCATAAAATGCAGAGTGATTCTGAACCAGAAGCGGGCAACCGAGTTGCCTTCGCAGCATGAGCCCAACCAGGGCGGTCGCGAAGGGATCCTGGGATGTGACCAGGTCGGGGGGGTTCTCCCGCCCTGCCTCTCCGGCGATGCGAAGAGCAACCCAAGGGTAAGCCGGACGCGCGCCGCCTGTGAACAGCACCCTCAGCTTTCCAGAGTGCGCGACCTGGCCATGCTTCCTCGAGTCCACGACCAAGTCGATGTGGCCCCCGGCTCGACGAGCGTACTCCAGGTGCCTGCGCACCGGCTCGCTGCTCACGTCGTCCAGGCCGGCGTCCCCTACGCCCAGCATGAGGACATTCACCAGATCCCCTTTCGGTCCTTCCTCCTAAATGGGCTGCCTCGAGAGGAGGATATTCGCTCACACACGGCGCCGGAGGCTGAGACCCTCCGGGAGACCACCCTCGCCGCGCGATCCGCCCATGCCGAATTTGGCAGACATAAGGGCCGCGATGTGGGGTTGGCCCCTGCCCGCCCCAGGATCCGCTCTGGATGGAGGACAGTTGGCAAACAGACTATAAGCCATCGGGGCCCGAGTGCCCTACGAGCCAGGATCATCCTCTCGCCAGCCCCCTCGCGTGCAAGGCACGCATGAGTGCCTCCTCCGTTTCGGACACCAAACGAGGCCAAGCGAACTTCTCCACCAGTGTCCTTTGCCCCCCCTCGATCAATTTCCGGCGCAGAGGGATATCCGAGATCAGTCTCTGAACGGCCTCGCGCAGCGCGGTATCCTGACCGGGAGTCACAAGCCATCCGTTCTGGCCATGCTGGACAACCTCAGGCACTCCCCCCACCGCAGTGGCCACGACGGGCACACCCGCAGCAAATGCCTCCAAGACCACGTGCGGGAGACCCTCGTAGGTTGAGTTGAGGACGAATAGATCCGCCGCGGCGAGGCACCCGGCTACTTCGGATGGCGCCAGACGGCCCATAAAAAAAACGCGTGAAGCGACGCCCATCTCCCTGGCCTGCCTCTCCAGGGAGCTTCGAAGGGGCCCCTCCCCAATAATCACCAGCCGGGTATGGGGAAGGTCCCCGATCAAGCGGATCAGCAATCCTAGCCCTTTCCAAGGCACAAGGCGCGCGACCGTGCACAGCGTTGCTCCTTGAAACTCAGGCAAAGAGCATGCCCCTCGGGCCCCGGGGCCGTCGGATGCATTGTAGACGCATACCATCCGCGCGGGCTCAACCCCCCATCTCTGCACCGCCTCCCCAAGGTAGTGACTGGGGACGATGACCAGGACCGCCTTGCCCAAGACCCGACTGCGTAGGAACTTCAGGAGTTCCGCTCGCGAACCTTGGCGCCGCGCCTGGAATTCTTCCAGGTCGTCGCGAGTCAAACCCCAATTCACGGCTCGCTCCCACGCCCAATCGCCAACAATTTTCACGACCAGAGGCCTGCGGGCGAATTGCGCGGCGAGGGCCGCCTCAAGGAAAAGGCCGTTCGCGAAGATCAAATCCGACCTGCGCGCCACCGTCGCAATTTCGACGACCGTCCTGGCCATGCGAACCACGCGTATCTCCGCGCGGCGAATGCGGTGGACAACGAATGGATAGGATGCCGAGGTCTCGGCCGGGCGGTCAGCTAGTGTGATTACCTCTAGCCGATGGCCGCGCTCCTGCAGACGTTTGGCAATCTGCGGGACGTAGGCAGCGGGTCCGCCAATGTCAGGAGGAAAGATCCCCGTGGGAAGACAGATGCGCATCCCGAGCTCTCAGATTGTTCTCTGGGCGGACCTAGCCCAAGAGCACATGAAGCCGCTCGAGGATAGTCGGGAGGCTCCCGATCACATCAATCAGAGAATTGATTAGGAGTGCCCCGCCAACCCAAACTAGTCCCTGGGCCGATGTTTCTTTTCTTGCAATCCGGGTCAGCGCCAAGCCTGCAAAGACGGCCAAAAACGGGTAGAGCGGGTAGCGATAGCGCGTTTCGACCACGATCAGGATCACAGATGCCGGTGTGGCAGCGGCGAAAAGCAATAACCACCTAGCTTGGCCTCGCTTGTCACGCCAAGCCAGGAAGGCCCCCAGGATCCCGAGCAGGAACAAGACAAAACTGAACCCGGACGAAAGGACCAGTGTGATCTCCCGGGAGAGACCGCTCAAGTTCGACCACCAGGCGGAGGTGCGGATCAGGCTGAAATACTTGATGGTCTTCACAATCTGCAATCGGAAGAACGGCCAAGGCTGATCAATGGCGAATCGTACGACCTCGCTAATCCCTTTCTTGTCTGTGGCAATGAATCCCTGTTCCTGCAGATAGGAGGTGATTTCCTGGGTGGGTTGCAGCTCCCCATTGGAGCTTGGGTTGTTGCCCACCCACAGGTCATATCCCCCAGCCGCGTTGGTGAGAACAAAACTGTGGTAAAGCTGGTAATTCCTCAAGGTCCAGGGACCGATCAGGACGACTTGGATGAGCAAGACGACCAGAAGGGTCTTAAGGCTCTTCCGCCAGACCAACGCCACCGCAAAGACCCCCAACAGGACCAAGGCGGACGGGCGAGTCAGAATAGCGAGGGCCAGGATCGTCGCACCTGCGATGGCTGCCTCTACCCGGGGACGCGACAGGTAGGACAAGATGCAATAGACCGCGGAGATCATCAGGAAGATGTAGAGTGTCTCGGTCATCAGCATGGCGACCATCTGAATTAGGTCGGGATGGAACCCGAAGACCGCGGTCGAGAAAAGCCGAAAGACACTCTCCCGTTCATCCGGAATCAGCCTTTTGGTCAGGAGAAAGACCAAGCTGGAACTCGCTGTGTGCAGGAAGGCTTGGGTGACCCAGACCGCCGGGTAACTGTGCCCCAAGAGCCAAAACAGTGCTCCCAGGAAGAACTCGTACCCAGGTCCAACCCGGCCGATAGATTGATCCTGCGCCAGAGGGCCCGTTAGGCCACCCCGATATCCATGCCCTGTCGCCAGGTTCCAACCGATCGCGTCATAGGCGCGTGCATCGACTTGGGGAGGGATGTGAAAGTAGAAGGAATACGCAAGGGTGCTGGCGAAGATTAGAGTCAGGAGGATGGCCAGGGAGCCGCTCTCCCTTGCCCCTATCCAGTTCATCGAGAAGGTCAAACCTCTTCTTATCTTCAAGGACAGACCCCCACGGACAGGATTCTTCAGAAGCGCTCACGGTAAAGGTAAGACTTGCACCGTCACATCCCGTGGCAACTCAGCCCGAAAGCTACTCAGGTTGTGGGCCAGCTCCTGGGCCGATTGAGGATCGGTTGAGTACCAAGAAACCGTGTCCGAGCCACTCGCCACATTGTCTGCGATCTTCCATTCCTCCACTCTCACCCACGATCCAGGTAGGCCAGTATCTTTGAACCAACTATCGAAGACTACTGCGACCTGGGCGCCGCTCCTCGTCACGATTGAACCGATTACATTTGCATCCCAATGACCCTCCAGCTTGGATTCGGCGACCTGCGGAGAGGCCAGACCAAATAGGTCGACCGTGTGAAGGTCAGCGAAAAAGTCGACCGCGCCAAGATCGTTGACGGCCACTGGCTTCGAGGCATAGTACTCGCCCAGGAATGCTCCCATCTGATACTGCATCTCATAGATGTTGCGAGAGGCAGTCGGAGTATTCAGAAGGGCGTAGGAGCTATTCCGGACCAGCGGCAGAAACAAGGCCACACATCCCATCGCGGTTGCCACGGTCACCATGCCAGACCGGATCGCGGGCCAAGTGAGGTGCACTCCCGGAGGGCTGCTCACAAGCAGCCCGATGGCAAAGATGCCCAGCGCATTCACGTAGGCCCCGTAGCGGAAAAACCATTCAACGCCCACAAGTGCCGAGTGGACAAGCGCAACGCCCACGAAGAAGACGGTCCCAGTCACACGTCGATCCCAATAATCATGAATCTCTTTCCGACGATCAAGCATTAGCACGAGAAACAGAGAGACAATCGCCAGCACTTGCCACTGGGGCACCTTCAGAGCACCCGTGTCGCTGATCACACCAAACGGTCTGGATACCAAGCTCATGAGCCCCGAAACGCTCGATAGGGACGTTGGGGCATGCTTCAGAAGAAGCGAATTGGGAAGCAAAAGCCATCCGTTTCGCACGGAGATGGCTCCGTAGATCAAGACAGGGAAAGCGGCGGCCAGCACTACGCCGAGGGCCATTCGCAGTTGCCGCCGCACCAGCAACATCCCCGCTCCCACAAAAGCTAGGAATAACCCCTCATACCGCACAGAAGCCAAGAGACAGGCGAGTACTGCCAACAGGATGAACTGCTTGGTGTTGGGACGAGAAAGCAAGCGAAGTAGAGTCTCTGCAAACCCAAGCGCAAGAAGCACCTGAAGGATGTGCTCCATACCATCCAGCATTAAGGGTGGCAAAGGAGTGAAGTACAAAAGGCTGAGCAAGATGACAAACGTCCATCCCGTCCCTGCACCCAACTTCTTAAGCCATCGAAAGACCAGGATGATTAGCAAGTACGAGGCGGCGATGGCGAATGCCAAGGGGAGAACCTGGTTGATCCCGAAAAGTTCAAATCCGGCGGACAATAGCAACGGCCAAAGAATGGAGCTGGAAGAAGAAGAGAAGCTGTATGGCGTCACCCCCCACACCCCGTCCTGAACCAAATGCTTCGCCACAGCCATGTGGATGTAGGCATCATCGAGACCGTAGATCAGGCGACCGCCGGTTTCCCGCAGCGCCGTCACCATCAAGAAAACAAGAGTGACAGACCAGATCAAGAGCGTGGCCATCAGTGGCCAAGTGTACAGGCGCCGGCCGCGCAATCGACGTGCCACGCCAGTGCTTATCCGCAGAACACCCATGGGCTGCGTTGCTCTCAGAAGACCGGGGCGACCACTGGCCACGTCTTTCCCGAAATCTTGCCCCCACTTACCTAGGGTCTGAAGATTGTTTCGGGCCGCGTTCTCCAGCCCGTGACAGGGTAAAACCCCGCCTCTCCACCAAAAGCTGCGGTTTGGTTGGGATAGTAGGTCCCAACATTCCCCCAGAGCCACTCGCTATCGAGGATAACCGCACCGAAACTCCTTGCTTGCAATCTCGTCTCAAAATCGGCGTAGATCATCTGCCAAGCATCGGTCGGCCCGCCTCCGAACGTCCCCTCCAGCTCGGCCACGGCAATTTGATGGGCAAAACTCGGTTTTCCCGCCATCATCGCCAGGTACCCGTGGAAAGGGATGAACACATCGCCTGGGGTGTCCCGGATTTCGCGGACCAGTTCCTGACCGGCAGCTAAGTCTGCTTGCGTCGGGATTTGCGACCGCAAGGGGTAGAGCAAGGCAACAAACTGAATAACACACGCCAATTGGGCAAAGCGGGCTGGAGTCAGGCCGGTCGTCACCTCCTCCCGAGCCCAGGTCGAAGTCACCCGTCCCAACCCCACCCCGGCGAGAATTGAGACCCCGGCATAAGCCGGAAGAAGCACATTGCTGTAGCCGCCGACATTTAGAGTCCCCAGCCAAGATGTCCCCACCATCCCGACGGCTGCGGCCAAGTAGAGGTAAGGGTCCCCCCTCTCCTTCTCAGCCCGTCGGAACAAGAAGGCGGTGAGGGCGACCAAGCAGGCCAAACCCATGGGTGCCAGCAGATCTTGCGGCCAAAACTCGACGAGCGAGAAGTTCAGTAGCGTGGCCAGGGGGAGAATGTGTCGACTGGGAAGGTACCAAACGTAGAAACCATACCAGCCATTGCTCAGTCTGTTCAGGAGTAGATTGGCGGTTACCACGAGAATGCCCGTCGTGCCGACCAGCGACAGGCACCTCCAGCGCATCTTCCATACGATGTAAATCAGCACTGGCAGAGAAGCGAGAAGAAAGGTCTGCTTGGTAAAGAAGGCAAGCGCAAAACTGACCCCTGCCAATATCTGAGAATAGGCGGACTTGGTCCCGACGAAATAGATCCCAGCCAGCAGAAAGAGCAGCCCCAGGGCGTCCACCCGAGCGATGTCGAACCATGCTCCGCTCACGTGGAAAGTCGCAGCGTACAGGCCGGCGGCCACAATAGACGAGAAGATGGAACGGGTCTCCCTCCTTACGATCAGGAAGATGATGATGAACGAAGCAAGAGAGGCAACAAAAGAAACCAAACGGAGAGGCAAGAAGCCAATTCCGACCACCTTCGCGAAAGCCGCCGAAACATAGAAGTAGAGGGGTGGGTAGATGAAAGGAACAAACTCGAGAGAAGGCTGCACGTAAAGCATTTGCCCCTTGAGCAAGCGGGCAACCTGTACAAGTGATCCCCCTTCCATCCACTCGAGCTCAAACGGGTACGGCATCCTTCGAATCGCGATGTACGCAAACGCTAGGATATAGGCCACCGAGCCCAAAACCAAAACCAGCCGGAGACCCAGCGAGATCAGATCACGTCTCCTTCTAATCAGCACAGAGAATCCTCCATGGGTTCTCCCCTGAAGCCCCAGGAGCAATTCAGTGAACTCGGCCCCTCGTCGAGGGCAGGCCCTCTCGGCAGGCTGTACCTCCACCTCCGAGGGAACTCATTTTCCCCTCGCCGTGGGCAAGTGGAAGAGTCCCCCTACTCAGGGCCTCAGCGTCACTCCGGAGGGAGATGCCAAGTCAAAGTTGCTCAGGCAAGTGGCTAGTCTTGAGACGTCTTGCGGTTTCGCGGAGTACAACTCCGTGGTGTCCGTGGTTATGCCGCCGACGCCGGTCTCGTTGCACTGGACACAATCGCTGACCACCCACGTCCCTAAGCTCTTCCAGGCGGACGGGACCAGCTCCCGAACCGCCGGATCGCGAACAAACGCCAGCTCGATCCCTGCCATGTTGGCCACCCGGCCGAGATCACTGGGAGTCAAGGTTCCAGCCCGCCGAGCCCGCGCCAGATCCATACCGAATACCCCGGTCAGGTCCACTGCGCGTATACCCTTGTAAGCGAGCATGCCAACATCGTCGCCCGCAACTGCAGAACCCGGAGTGCACTTCATCGCCAGACGGGCAAGCTGATCCTGTTCGTCAAAGACCTCTCGCGCCGCGCCAGGTGTTTGAAGCATCGCCGTGACCCCTCTATTGATCGGTGGGAAGAGCAAGAGAAGCCCGAGAAGTGACGCCGCTAAGATGGATATATTCGGCCTGGAGGGCTCTTGCGCGGCCCGCAGACCTTCCAACTGCCCCACCAGCGGCAGCGACGCCCACCATTCGAGTTCAACGAGGTAAGCATCATAGGCGTAGCTGCGACCCCCAACCAGTGTGATGTGAACAATGACCGTCAACAGGGCAAGCACGACGCCCTGAAACCTTATATCCCGAAACGATGTCACTCTTCCAGCCAGAGATTGCCACGCCAACGCAAGCAGAGGGACCAGCACAACCGCCCGAAGATCGGGTCTGCCATCAAGCACATCAAACACTCTGAGCAGAATGGTCGGTACATCCCTCAAGGAACTCGGGGCTAGTTTGGCACGCCGAAAGTAAACCGTGTTCGGAACGGGGTACCATCCGTAATGCAAAGAGATAACGCCATACACGACAGCCGGAACGGCCGCAAATACTGCCAATCCAGCAGCGATCCGGAACTTGCCCTTCCAGATGAGCAGAACACAGCCGACCCCGACCAACAAAAGCCCTTCATAGCGCGTCGAGGCAAGGGCGACCCCCAGAACGTAGAGAACGGGAAGCCTGCCGGTTTGTGCCTCACCGAGGAAAGCCACGAGCTGCTCAGCGAAGAGGAGAACCAAGAGCAAGAACAGCACTTGTTCCATCCCCTCGAGTGCCAGTGGGGCAAGAGGAACGACGATAATGAACAGCACAAGGGCCAGCCATCCGAGGGTCGGCGATGAAATTGAGCGGCGAGCGATGCGACTGGCTACTCCCACCAACACGACAGCCAATAGCAGATTCAGGATCAGAGGAATGCTGTCGTACACTCCGAACAACCTAAACAGGACGGCAAGTAGCAGCGGCCACAGCAGGGACCCCGAGACCGAAGCGAATTGGCCGGCATTCACCCCCCATGACCCGGCCAGGGCCATGTTCTTCGCCATCGCTAGCCGCAGGTAGGCATCACTGTTCGGATATACGATCCGGCCCTGCGTCTCCCTAAGCATTACCAGAAACAGACCGACCCAAGTCACGATCAGGACCCCAATGGCCCCCGCCAATGGCCAGTTTTCGCTCACCCATGATCTAAGCCTGGAAGTCTGCATGGATTGACGCCTTCACTCCCGGGACTTGCTGAGCCTATTGCGGTGAGTACCCAACCTTCACACTCGATGGCAAGTGGGGCAAGAACTCGCTAAGGTTGCGCTCAAGCCGCCCAGCTTCGTTTTGGTTCAAAGCATAAAAAGAGATTGTATTCGCCCCGCACACAACACAGTCGGAGTAGCGCCATTCCTGGACCTTCACCCAAGAGGAAGGCAATCCTACATGGGCGAACCATTCGTCATAAACAATAGCGATGCGGACATTCTGCTCCGCCGTCACCTGTTCAATCACACCGGTCGTGAACCGTCCACTCAGTTTGGCTCGCGCCACATCCATCGAGGCCAGCCCGTATAGATCCACCAAATGCAGGTCCGTGAGGTAATCAATCGCTCCGATGTCATTGGCGGCCACCGCTTGGCCGCTGTAGTACTGCTTGAGGAAAAGCCCCATCTGATACTGCATTTCGTATATGTTGTAGGAGGCAACCGGCGTGTCCAGGAGCGCCCCGGTCCCTCTGGCAAACAGAGGATACAAAAGGAACAAGCTACACGCCCCTGCGGAAAACACGACTTGGGGCGTGCGCCTGAAGATCACTTGAGGCACACGACTCGCTGTCGCCTCCAAGGCCCAAATGCCCAAGACCACCAGGTAGGCCCCGTGCCGATAGAACCACTCGATGTCGATCAAAGTACCATGTTGCAGTGCCACCATGAAGAAGAAAAGACCCGGCGCGAAGAACTGAATCCCTCGGCTGTTCCGTGTCCAACCCAGGACCCAAAGCAGAATCAGGAGCGCCGCCAAGCTCAGCATATAGTCTTTGCCGGTGAGAAAGCGAATAGGCCGGGTAAGAGTCATGGCCGGCGTCTCTGGGATGATATCCGAGAACGGCGCGCTTTTCACCACAACCGAATTGGGGAGCGGATACCAGCCCTTCATGACTGAATAGGCGGCCCAAGCAGCCACCGGCAGCAACGCCCCTCCCGCCACCATCAACCCGAGTCGAAATCTGCGGCGGCACGCGAGAAGCAATCCCCCGGCCAGAGCAAGGAACAATCCCTCATAGCGAACCAGTGTCAAGCATGCAGCCAAACCCACCAGGGCAGATTGCGAGAGATTGATCGGCTTCGCTCGATCCAGAGGAGCCTTGCACAGTTCCCACCACAGCGCTTCAGCGAACGCCAACGCAAGAAGCACCTGCAGAACCGTCTCCAGTCCCGCGCAGACAATCGCAGTAAGAGGAGCAAAAAAGATGATCGCCAAGAGCGTGGCGAAGACGATCGACGAGGAAGCTCCATGCCCGCGCGCGATTCGAAATGCGACCACCAGGAGCATCAGAGAGAGGACCAAGTTCAGGGCCAGCGGGCTCCATTCGTTGACGCCGAAAAGCCCGTAGCTCGCGGCCAACAGGACCGGCCAGGCCAGGGAACTGGCCGAGGAAGTGAAACCATAGGGGGTGACTCCCCAAACCCCATATCGGACGAGGTTCCTGGCCATAGCCATGTCAATGTACACGTCGTCCGAAGCGTAGATCAGGCGTCCCCCCGTCTCTCGCATAATGCTCAGGACGGTCAAGGCTATGATCACGAGCCACAGGAGACTCGCGACAATCAAGGGCCACCAGAAAGCTAAATCCTCTTGCGCCCTCGACTGGACGGCCCTCTCTCCGCCCTTCAAGCCTCACCTCGTTCCAGACCCAGCAGGTACCTCAGACCGAACCACATCATGTGTGCCTTCTCGATCCAGATCGGTTCTCGCACTACGCTTCGCGTCAACCACGCCAGACCCAAGATACTCTTTCTGGCCTGAAAGTATAGCCTTGCCTGTCTGAACAGAAAGGCGCGACTATACGCACGCTGCCTAAGGCTCTTGATCTCCTGAGGTAGATCGGCTCGCTGGAAGGCCACATCCAGCACACGCCGGTACTCAGCCCCAAAGCGGGCCGCCTGCTGGCCGGTCTTCGATTGCGTCCAAAGGCGGGAGGCAGCAAGCACCCCTGGAACGTAAACAAAATCCCCCGCAGAAAAGACCAGCCACGCCCGCAGGAAGTAATCGAAGTCCAAGGCATAGTGCAGGCTCTCGTCAAGGCCGCCCAGCTTCATATAGGTGCGGCGCGATACGAAGACCCCGGGCTGGCCCATATTCTTCCCCAGGATGAGCGATCGGAGGTCAAAGCCCGCCATTCTCTTTGTCCTCACGGGATGGCCGGCCGCATTGATCTCCTGCACGTCCCCGAAGATGAGAGCCGCCCCGGGATTCGCGAGGTACGAGGCAGAAACTCTCGCCAGAGCGCCCGGCGTCAAGAGATCATCGGAGTTGACCCAACTCAACATCTCTCCACTTGCTCTGGCCCACCCCTTGTTAACCGCCTGGGCCTGGCCTTGGTCGGGCTCGCTAACCCAGTAGGCCAGCCGGTCCTCGAGCTTCTTCAGGATCTCGAGGCTTCCGTCGGTGGAGCCGCCGTCGATTACAAGGTACTCTAGATTCGGGTAGTCTTGCTCGAGGACGGAATGGAGGCAGTCGGGAAGATACTGAACCTGGTTATACGAGGGCGTCACAATGGAGATCCTGGGGAGGTTCATTTCACGTCCCGCCCTCGGCCCCGCGCCGCTCCAAGATCTCTTGGTACCAGTGAAGGTAGGCGTCCACCTGAAGGTCGAGGCGGAACCGTTCCAGGACAATCTCGCGGCCGCGCCCCCCCGTTTCCCTCCGCAGCGCATCATCTACTACCAAAGCGCGCACGCGCGCCAGCATAGCTTCCGTATCCCCCGCCCGGACCAGGAATCCGCTGCCATGGTCTTCGACCTGTTCGGGTATCCCTCCAACCGCCGTGGCCACAACGGGAAGCGCCGAACTCATGCCCTCGAGAACCACGAATGGAAAGGTGTCCGCCCGACTTGGATGGAGGAGAATGTCGGCCCCCTGGTATAGGCGTGCCATTTCCTGCGCCCTTCCGATCTTCCCAACAAAGGTAAGGCGAACATTATCCCATTGTTCGGGTTCTCCTTCGTCCCCCACACATACAAAGTCAACCAGGGAACTCAAGTGTTCGTTCGAAAGACGGATGGCCGTCTCTCGAACCCAATCCAACCCTTTCCACGGGTTCGACCGCAAGTGATTGCCGACCACCAAGACAACCTTGCGGTTTGGGCCAATCCCCAGGGTCGCACGCCCAGCTGCTTGATCGCCCGGGTGGAACAGGTTCACATCTACGCCGTTATGGATCACCCGTCGGTCGACGAACTCGATCCCGGCTTCCTCGAACATCTCCATCAGCCACTTCGAGGGGGTTGTAAGGTAGAGACGAGCTCGCTGGTAAATAGACCTTTTGCGCCGCAGGTTGTATGCGGTGCCATCCCGGCGAATGGCAGGGTAGATGGCTAAGTCCGGACAATAGTTACATCCGACCCGCCAGCGGGGGCATCCCAGAGGATGCCCGCAGTGACCGGTCAGCAGCCAGGGATCCTGAGGCGCAAGGATCGTCGGAATTCTGGCGCTGAGGGGCACCAGGGTTTGGAGATCAAAAAAACCCTCACGGCGCAACCAACGCGCGTGGAGATTGTGCAGGTGCAGGACATCGGGGTTATGAGGAACTAGGGTCAAGATCTTGCGGCTGCCAGCATGGGAAAAATCCTCATAGCCTCTAACGAGATCCCAAGTAAGTCGGGGGAAAGCAAGCGTCTCAAAGAAGGGGAGCAAACGTGTTGCCCCGCGCCCACCACTAACCCTCGCCGTGATGTTCCGAAAGCTCCAGACCCAGCGTGCCCACAACGCCGAATGCCATCGATCCGGGATCGGAAGGACATCCTCTTGCGGAAGACCAACGCCGCGACCTAGGAGCAGTACGGAAAGGCAGCCTCGATCTCGATAGGCTCTGTGCAAACGAAGAGCAAAAGCCTCCGCGCCTCCCCCCTCAAGGGAAGGCGAGACTTGGAGCACGGAGAGAGAACGAGGCCCATCCCCTGTGGCTAAGGCGCGCAAAGCTAGATGAACCTCCCCTCGATGACCCGCCAAGTAAAGGAGCGCTGTTCCCCTTCTTTACTGAGGATCAATTTCGTGCTATGGGCTACTCCCTCGGGAAGCCAACGGACACACGCGCGGGGCAGTTGACGAAGCAAGCGAAGCACCATCGTCTCCGCCGGGCCCGGGCTTCGCAGGCCGTATCGCTGGAGGACGAGCTCCGCCTCGCGAAGGTAGTCCTCAAATCCGAGACTCGTCTTTTGCTGCTTTTGGATTCGGAACCCGGCCAGAGGAACGCCCACCCCATAGAGCTCAGCCAATTGCCAGAAGCGCCCCCAAAGCTCGAACTCACAGGCCATGGGCAAGGTGACGTCCAAGCGCGAGCCGGCTCGCTCCCAAAGCGATCGACGCCAGAAGGTTGACTCTTGCTGAATGAAGCCCGTATAGAAAAAGCGGTTCAGAGGCACGTTGCGGCCCCGATAGAAGGCGCGCCGGTTGAATCCGTCCAGACGACGCATTTGAATCGCCAAGCCATCTTCGCTCAAGAGAATGGGGTACTGGCTAGTAATCCACTGAACCTCGGGTAAGCTGGCGAAGATCTCGCCCACCACGCGCAGGGTCCAGGGCAGGTAAAGATCATCGGAATTGAGCCAGCCCATGATCTCCCCGGTCGCGCGCGCGAATCCCTTCTCCAGAGCCGGGAAGTGCCCCGGGTCCGGCTCACTCACCCAAAAGGAGAGTTGCCTTGCAAATCGATGGATGATCTCCACACTGCCATCCTCGGAGGCACCATCAATCACGATGTATTCCAGATTTGGGTAGCCTTCATCCAACACGGAACGCAGGCAGCTCTCAAGGAAGGTAGCCTGATTGAATGACGGGGTGATGATGGAGATCTTTGGCCAATCGATGGGGCCAGTCATCGCCGCAGCCAAGGCCTAGCACTCACACGAACCAACGGTGGCGCACGGTCCAGGACTGATTCCTGCCCGCATGCTCAATGATCTTGGCTGGGTACCCCAATCCCGGAACTCGGCGCAAGCGAGGGGGAAGAATCCGCAGCGCCCTGCGGAGATGGGCCTCCGCCCAGGAGGGTTCAAGCAGACCATACCGTCTAAGCACAGTCTCACACACTTGGCGATAAACGTCCGCGTGCTCAAAGCTCAACGAGGTCCCCTGGAAACGAAAACAGGCCAAAGGGACCGCCAAGGCATAGAGATCGGCGTGCTCAAAGAATCTTGCCCACAACTCGAAGTCCCCACCCACTTTGAGGGCCTCATCAACACGTCCCCCCGCTTCTTCCCACAGCGAACGCCGCCAAAACGTTGATTCTTGCTCGATCACGAACGAGTAAAATCCGCTCTCGCGCCGAAGGTTGCGCCCGCGATAGAAAGCCGCGCGATTGTATCCCTCCGTTTGCTTGCACGAAAGAACTCGATCCTCCTCGTCCATGACGAGCGGAAAGAGGGTAGTCAACCATTGAACCTGAGGGAACTTTGTGAAAACGTCGGCGATAGCCTGAAACGCCCATGGCACGTACTTGTCGTCGGAATTGATCCAAGCCATGACCTCCCCGCTGGACTTGGAAAAACCCTCGTTGAGAGCGGCCATGTGTCCGGCATCCGGGGCGCTGCGCCAGAACCTGAGCTGGTTCGAATACTTCCGTATGATGTCGAGACTACCGTCTGTGGAACCGCCGTCGATCACAATGTATTCCAATTCTGGATACCTTTGGTCCAACACGGAACGCATGCAGGCCTCGAGAAATCTGCCTTGATTGAAGGAGGGGGTGACTACGGAGATCTTCGGCAGGAGTGCATTCAGCCGCATCGCGACGTCACGACTCATCCCGTGTGACCCCGCCAGGCGACGAGAAGGGTCGGCGAAAAATCCACGTGCCAATCATCTGTTGCGGTGAAAGGTTGAGGCATGTTGTTCCCCAGTCGGCCCGGCCCGAGGCGTGGGCAAGAATGCTGGACAGCCCGATTGGGGAAAAACCGGGAGTGGAGACTGGCGACTCCGCCTCTGTGCCAGCAGGAGCCCTGAATAGGCCTGTGAGCACTCTGCCGATTCTCGCGCATGGAGACTCGCCCCGTGAGCCCAGTGGCGCACATTCTCATCCAGCCTGCAGCATACGGATGCCGGTGAGCAGGGTATCGATGGGAACCTCGAGATCCTCCCTCCAGCGCCTTACTCCTGAAGAGACGGTCGAGGAGGAGCTGTGCCGCCCCAAGATGAACATGTACCGATGGCCGACCGAAGAACATAAAGAGTAATAGCAAGCGTTTAGATAGGCCGGGATAGGGGACATGAATTCGATGACCCGCGTGCCCCGGGGGGCAAACAGAGCGTTGGTTAACCCCGCCCCATGGAGGCCAACGATGAACCCGGCTTCCGAGAACAGGGATATTTGCCCCTCCAGCGTCATCCCTTCCGTAGAAATAGCCTCAAAGCCGAAGGGCCTCAACGTCTCGACAACCTCCTGCTCATTCGCCACCTTCCGGTGACTGGCACCGGATCGGCTGACATACAACTTCCGGGTACCCCTTTCCCGCTCGGGGACGCCCAGTCTTCGACGCAACCACGTTGCGGCCCATGGCCGGCACATCCCCGAATATCCAAGCAGAGAGGGGACAAGCAGACTATCCATTTCCCATTGTTCCTCACCGAACTCCACCAGCCGGCCTTCCGAATAGCCGAGCCGCTCAAGGCTTTCGGTCTGCCAGGGGGCCCTGTCTCGAGGAACAATCAGGAGGTAGTCATCAAGTCCAGCCTCCTCAAGGATGGCGATTCGCGGGAGAGTCTCGACCAGCCAATGGAAGTAGTTTGAAGCGGCGCTAGCAGGTGACAGGATCGTTGCATAGATACCGGCTCGGTGCTGCAAAGGCGGTAGGCGGAGCCTGTGGAAGATCGGAAGGTCGCGGGGTTTCCTGCCCCAATAGTAAGAAAACTCGTCAAAGATCCGGTCATCCGGCGATATCACCACCCCCTCGCGCAGAGCTAAACGGCCGGAGCGGACATGAGCAACATACAAGGGCGGATAGCGATAGAGCTGCGCCTCCCAGTACGGCGCAGGGATTTCGGGCCCCGGACTCAAAGGTGGACTTGACCGGATGACTTCCGCCTCTCGAACCGGAATGCACCAGTGGCGCCATCCCTTCTCCATGAACGGCAGCTTACGGTCAATCGCCTCCGCCCAACCGCGGAAATCCCAGATCAGCCCCTTGGGGGGGCCAATTCGGCTGGATGGAAAAGGGGACCTTTTGAGCACCCCTGCCATGAAGCCTGCGGTCCATTGCCGCAGTCTGCGGATTACGGATTCGGGCATCGGGTCCTCATCTGGGATCAGCGCTTTCTGATTAGGCGGAGCGGAGAGGCGACGACCTTGGCAAGTCTTCTCGGCCAACCCCGGGATACAAGGCCACGCTCCACTCGCATTGAGTAGGGGAGGACAGGGCGTGCGCGCAAGTCGACCTCAATTCCCTCCCGGCGGCAGAACTCTACTGCTCCAGGCTCCCAGTATCCACGGACCACGGCCGTCGTGAAGTAGTTCAGCGGGTACCCCTTCCCCTCGCGCAGAGACAGAAAGGGGAATTCCAGGTCGTTGGAGCGCAGGGAACCTCGGACCTCAAACTGCCAAGGGGTCTCTCCCTCCCGCAGCAGGGCCTGAAGAACCGGTTTGTGCCACCATGCAGCCTGCAGGGATACACGATAGGCGCTTCCCTTGCGGATTTTACCAACGTCTTCTTGATCACGACACGGTTCATCAGGGCCCGGGATCGGCATCAACCTTAGGCAACCAGCCCCCTTGCGCTTGGCATACGAAACCAATTCCTGCACTCGCGGTGTGTCCACAACCGCGCTCAGAAGGAAATCCTCTTGCAACAAGAGGAGATCGGAATGGAACAACTCCTCAAGCATTCGGAGCAGATTGGTTGACCAATCGCGATCTGGGCCCACCAGGATGGGCTGGACTCTCTCGCTGGGAAATGTCTTGAAGTTCGCCCCTAGGTAGAGAGGGTAGGGGCAATCCGGCCAATATCGAGAGAAAAGAGAGAAGAAAGGCTCCCAGATATCACCATACCGATCGCAGGAAACTACCAAGACGGCCGTGGCACCGTTATTCATGACGGGCCGCCTTGCCCTTGGCAATCCGCAGTTGCATGACTATTTGAGGGCATCAAATTTAACTCGAAGAACACCAACTGGGCGGGTTGACAGCCGATAATTGCGCCATAAGACCGTTCCCTTCCGCGACCGGGCATCATATACCTGGGCACCCAAATGTCACGCCGTCTCCCGACCCCAGGCCGCATTCCGTCGTGTGTCCCTGTCGGTAAGCATGGGCGCCTATCTCGCCTTAGCTCTCATCGACGTCGGCAACGTTGCAGGGATATCTCTTGCGCCTTCTCATCCTGCCCGTCAAGGTTGCGAACCATCACTTCCTAGTCCCCCCCGCATCTATCCGTTTCCAGACGGGGTAATAAAATACCTCCCTCGTGAAACGGGAAGGGCGGACTTCCCTGGAAAGCAGCTTGCCCTCAAGACCTCCGAAAGACCTCAAAATCGGCAAACCGTGCCACAAATTGAAATCCTGGCCAGGGGGGCCGTGCGGGTCCAGGCCCATCCCCGACCTCAATTACACGAAACTCATCGCTGCTTGTCAACCCTTCGACGGTTTCATTAAGATTGTGGATGCCCTGGCGCGTCAGCAACAGGAAGTCGAACCAGGTCCCGGTGCGATACGAGGGATCCACGGTGGTCTCGCTCGTGAAGTGTGGCCACTGCAATTGATAGCCGATGGTCATCGTCGAGGAATCGCGCGCCCGGGCCGCAGCCCCTAAGAAGTCAACTGCCTCTACCTGGCCAGTGCTTTTTCCAGCGTAGCCATTGGCTAGCCAGTCACCGACTTTTGCTTGATAGAAACCCACATTGATCATCATAATGAGCAGAAGTGCAGAGAGTCCAACGAACACTGCCCTAGGCCACCGAGTCTGCTGCGAGAAGAAGCCCACGGTGATGACCACGACGATCAGCTGTGCTGGCCACATCCACCAGAAGCGGTCCGCACGCGCGGTCTCTGAGACGACCACCAGGACAGCGAAAGGCACGAGCACAAGGACACCTAGGACTCCCAACCCTTTCCAGTTTTCCTTAGCCGTAGCCGCTAAGTAGAGGCCCAGGACCACACTCGCCCAAACCAATGGCAGCACACTCTGCCATTGCTTGACCACGAGCAGGGAAGCGTGCTCAAGCGTCCCGTCGGCCGTGCAACACTTCGCAAGCCAGGTGGGACTGAGGACAACGTAGAGAGCTGCTGCGCCCAGGACCAACAAGGCAGCCAGCAGCGGAATTTTCATCCCGGCGAAGCGGCTCACGTAAGGCCAATCTCTAGCGCGGCGCATCAATGGCCACGTGACCAGAGCAATCATTCCTGCCCAGAACACACTCAAGAGCGAGGCATTGACAGCCCGGTTGGCTCCGAAGAGGAGCGTATCATTGTTAAAGTTGCGCGCCATTTTCAAGGCGAGGCTGCACAGCACGTAGCGGACCGTGCCGATTCCGCGCGGTTCCGGATACACGACACGCTGGGCTATCCCCGGGAGCCCCAAGTACGGCAGGTAGGTCCCATTCTGGCTGTCGCTCTCCCCTTCGAGGGCAGCATAGCAGTAGCGAGGCGCGCTGACCGGTGTCCCTTCAATTTGTACGACCTGCTCGCGCAGCACATACGAACGTACGTCCACAAACTGCCTGCCCCACTCAAATCGAAGATATGGAAACCACATGACCAGAATCGAGCCCAATGCGATGGCAAGGGCCTTCCAGTTCACAGGAGGCCGATAGATCGCCCAAAGGACAGGAATGGTCAGGGCAAGAGGAAGAATGTTTGGGTAAACGTAGAGACCCGCTGCCAGGGCAATCAGCGCGGCAGACAGCGCAGCAGGTTTTCGCCGAGCGGCCCAAAGGTAGGCAAAGAAAATCGTGGCGACGACAAGAAGCTGTGTTTCAATGATGTTGCGTTGACCCAAACGAGAGACCGCGAGAGCCAAGGCCGACACCGCGCCAGTCCAGGCACCGCCCAACATCCGGCCAAGAAAGTACGTCAGCGTAACCGTCCCAACGTAAAAGAGAATATTCAGCGGCACTTCGTAAAGCCGCGGATCCGTCGAAATCAGCATCCCCGGAGCAATCAGGTAGGCCGTCCCCGGAGGGCTGTAGGAACCATAGCTGTAGATTTGTCCATGATCCGGGATCTGACCCCCATGGACCAAGCCGTACGCCTGCTTGTAGAAGATGATCGTATCCAGGTTGTTCAGGAGACGTTCCTTCCAACCCTGGAACCACACAATGGTAACAATCAGGGTCGCGACCAATACAATAGCCAATGGCGTTGCCTCTAACCGAGAGCGGCTGGTCATGCTCGCCCCTTGACTGCTCGCACGCAGATCAGCAATGGATAGTCAGGGTCTTGCTTCTCGAGCGCGCCCCTCGGCAGATCGGCGACCACCAGTCCGTGCAGGAAAGCCACGGCTGCCAAGACATTTCCGTAGGGGCGAACTTCAATGTTGGCCGGAGCAAAGCAACTCTCAAACAGATCCAGGGTCGCCTGAGGCGTCAACCGCCAGTAGTCGCCCCAACGATCGGCATCGTACCGACTGATCTGACTGATCCCGGGAACACTAGCCAGGACCACTCCCCCCACCTTGAGAAGCTTGCTGAGATTCGTTACGGCGGTCCGAATGTCAAAAATGCAGTGAAGAGTCTGCGTCACAACCAGACAGTCGTACACGCCCCACTCGAGCCCCTCCCCGGTATCGAGGCGGCCCACCATCGTGGCATATCGGTTGCCGGTGACGGGGTGGAGAACGTCGGAGCGAGACACCATCTCTCCGCCATACCGTTGCGTATATCCGGGGTCTCCCATTTCGAGCACGCGGCCTTTGATGTCCTCCGCGTGTTCAGCCAGGAAGGCTTCCAGGTAGAACCGGTCGATCGGTTTGCCCCGCGTAAATCCGAAGGAGCGGTTGATAGGTTGGAGCCGGCCAAGACTCCCCCATCGGATCAGCCCCACCGGCGGCCAGCCGCCTTCCAAACCGAAGATGCGCCGCATCCTCCTACGCAATCTGTTCCACTGGAATTTCATACGCAAAGGTTCGCCGGCCTCTTCACCCACGACGCCTCCGGGCTTCGCCTCCCGCGCCTCCCCCGCCAAGAAAAGAAGGGGCGATGTAGCGCAGCAACTGAGCTTGGCGACGAAATGCTCGATAGGGCCACAGTCTACGGATCATTGCCAGGCGCCACGCCAGGCGACCACGCGTTCCCGCCCGAAGAATATCTTCCAGGCTCAGGAGGAACATGCGCTTACAAGCCAGAGGTTCGAGCGGCTTCCGAATAGCTGGGGGCAGACGGTCAAGATACTCCAGCAGCCAGTGGGAAAAGGCGAGCTCGTTCTGGCGGTACAGGCTCTCATCGCGGAACATCACCGCCACAGAGGAACGGTGATGTTGCCGGTAACGCGCCACGATGGTTGGATCGGCGTAGACCGGAAAGTGAGTGGTCATCTTCACCCATACGGCCAGATCCGTTCGCACCTTCCGGATTGCTTCCTCAAATCCCCCGAGTTCCACCAAAGACGCCTTCCGCAGAAGGGTAGCACTGGGACAGGGATAAACATCCGCATTCCTGAGGAACTCGACGGCGAGTTCGGGTGGAGGGTAGACTCCTTCGCGCAAAGGGCCAAAGACCTGATCCCTCTCATCCTGTCCCGCGAGGCCCTCTGAGAAGTAGTGCACTCGCCCGAAGGTCATGGCGGCGGCAGGATGGCAGTGCAAGATACTGAGCTGGCGACTCAGTTTTTCCGGGAGCCATACATCATCCGCGTCCAAGAAGGCAATGAACTCACCTTGGGCGTTGGATAGCCCGAGGTTGCGAGCCGCACTGGCTCCGCGGGTGCGACGATCTTCAAAGGCTAGAAAGCGCACCCGAGACGGCTCCTGCGCGGCAATCTCAAGCGCGAGCTCCACACCGCCGTCTTTGGAGCCATCGTCCACCAGAATGAGCTCCCAATCCGAATAGGTCTGGGCCCGGACGGAGCCCACGGCTTCCGCCAGGTATTCCTTGGCATCTAAGATCGGAATGATCACGCTCACTGACATGCCGATCCCCAATCTCTCGACAGGGCCGGCGACTAGCGGCGGTCCGTGAAAACCTTTCGCGTCCCGTCCGCGCTCGAGAATTGCGGGACGAGCGTCGCCTCGACCAGCTGGGCATACCCGGGTGCATACGTAACCAAGTCGCTGTCCACCTCGACGTAGTGGCAGTCCTGGGACTGCATGAACTCGATGAGGCTAGAGGCGTCGCGGGTATCAAAGAAGGTCATCCAGTCGCTGTTGGGATGCAGGTTGGCATAGATCGCATCGGCGGTGTCGTAGGAGATCAGACAACTCCCCGGCGGGATGCGTTGGGAAAGCATTTCCACCCACTGTAGTTCCGCGCTGTTCCCGCTTCCCCGTATCCAAGCCAGGCCCTGCTGGACGCCATATTCCAAGTTCCCTCCCAGCGCCAAGAGCAGGATCAAGGCCGAGCTGAACAAGGAGGGTCGCAAGGCGGCCTGTGCCCAGAGGGTTCGATATTGACGAACGGCTGCAGCCAACCCAGCGCTGAGCAAGACCAGCATCTCCGGGTACACCGTGCTGAAGAAGCCGGGACGGTACGAGGCGAGCAAGTAACCCAAGAGGGGAATGAACCACAATCCGGCGAAACCCAAGAGGGCAGGGAGTACGGTTCCCAGATAGATGGCTCCAGCCAGCGCAAGGAGGAGGACGAGGAGGCCGGCTACGATCCCATAGGAGTTTTCGTACATCCGAACGGCATTGGCAAGCACGAGCGGAACCCTCGCCAGAAAGGCGCGAGGATTGTGGGCCACGGCCCGCAAGACGCTGTAGTGATTGCCTGCGGCGGTCCCATAGACATCCTCGGCCGAGACGGGGGGCGGGACCTCAAAGCGGCCCGAGTAAAGGAAATTGTGCCCTTGCTCAAATGCCAAATAGCTTCTCTGAAGAATCTGCGTATCCCAACTGCCTCTCAGGAGACTTGAAACAACCACCCACCCCACAACCGGCAGGGCAAAGCCGGCCAACCCGAACAGCCCAATTCGCCGGAGCGCGCGCCTGTCGCCCGCAGGCCATCGGCCCATCAGTCCGAAGCCCAAGGCGAAGGCCACCACGAGGACCCCCAGGACCAAGCCATCCAACCGGGCCAGGGCGGAAGTCCCGAGCACTGCCCCCAGAGCGATGGACCGTCCCGTCCATCGGCGCGGTGGCCCTTTTCTGTCCAGCCAGTCCAATAGCATCGCAGCGCCCAGCGCGAAGGCAAGGGCTGACAAAGACGTATACAACGCATCGGCGGAGTTCTCCAAGGCGACCGACACCGGGCGCCCCACCGCTGCCATGACGAATGCGATCCAACCCGCTGTCGCCCCGCCCACTCGTTGAGCCGCCCACCAAACCGCAGCCACGATCACCCCGTAGGTGAGGAACCTGCGGATCGTGGAAACCAATCCAAGCCGCAGGTGATCGCCCCGGAAGGGAAGATCGAGGAGGCCATTGACCAAGGAGGGCAGGGGCCCGCTCCCGATCGCCAGCACTTTTCCCTCTTCCACGAGACTGGCGCCGTCCGCCAAATAGCCACTTTCGTCCCCCGTCGGCAGGCTGACTATCAAGTCGCTGATATTCAGGGCGATTCCGACCAGAAGGACCAGCAGGACTGCTGCCGCCCCCAGAGCGAACTGTCTTCTGCTCCGAGTAACCCGATCGCGGGAGACTGAATTCATCCTGTGCCCTTTGAGGTTCTTATTTCAACCGATCGCATGAATCCATTCGGTCCGTGACCCCCGAAGTCATGGCCGCCTCCACAAGGATCTTCGGGCCCCAGGGGTCTCGCGGGCCCAATAAGATGGACCGGGAGTTCGGCCGCCACCTATCCTATGGAAGGCTCCCCCTTCTCCTCACAAGGCTACCGCTCGGTCAGCATCCTTCCCAGAGTCGCCTGAACCTCTCCTTGGCTCTTGGTCGCAAAGTACCAGTCAATCGTCCGGTGCAACCCATCGATAAAGCGCACCGCAGGTTCCCAACCCAGAAGCTGCTTCGCCAAGCCGTTGTGCGCGACGCGATTCATCGGCCCAGTAGGCATTTCCGGTCGGGTGCGGATCCGGGCCGTGTGGCCGGTATATCGCAGCACCTCATGGACCGCGTCGATTACGCGGATGCGCTCCATCGTTCCCAGGTTGACCGGGCTGCCGTCATCGATCTTTTCCGCAGCGAGGAGGGTACCCGAGACGATATCATCAATGTAGGTCCAGTTGCGTATTTGCTCGCCGGTCCCCCACACCTCGAAGGGATCCTCTTTGAGAAAAGCCCGCGCAATCATGGCGATCACGGCGTGGTTCTCTACACCCCGCGGCCCGTAGACCGTAAAGTAGCGACAGCACGCCGACTTCAAGCCTTTCTGTTGGAAGTAGGCCTGGAGCGACAACTCGGCCATCAGCTTGGCCCAGCCGTATAGGTTGTCCGCGTCATAGGGCGGCTTCACCAAGTCCTCAGTAAGGTAGATTTCCTTTTGAATGTCTGTCTGCAGGTAATTGGGATAGACACAACCCGAGGAGGCAAACACGATCTTCTCGATCCTCAGTTCGTGCGCCAGCTTGAACAGCAATCCGTCCAGGATCAGGTTCGTAGAGCATTCCACTTGATGCAAATCGACGTAGCCTCGCCCCCCATGATCCGCGGCCAAGTGGAACACCACTTCCCTTCCGCTTAGGGCGCGACGCGCCAGAGCGGGCTCGAGCAAGTCTCCTCGCATGAATTCGATGCGCTTCCCATCCACGTGCTGCTGGATATTCGTCAGTCGACCGCTGCTCAGGTTGTCCACAACCCGCACCACGGCCCCTCGCTCCACGAGAGCATCTACCAGATGAGAGCCGATGAAAGAAGCACCCCCGGTCACGAGGACCCTGCGCTTTGACCAGTCCATGGTCTCCTCCGATGTCTCGTGCGGCACGCGGCCAGGTGCCCCCGCCCAACCCGAGTTGGGCCCCTGCCTCGCTAGCTGCGGGAAGGCGAGACCCCCAAGGGTACGTACGTCGCCACGCTTTCCTGGAGCGCTGGCGAGGCAATTCTCCACCCATCAATGAGGACCCTGGCCCTGGCTCCCAGTCGATCCGCTTCAGAGAACTCTTTCCAGGGAGTCATGATAATGACCAAGTCCGAATGCTCAAGGCAGTCCTGGGTGCTCCCGGCATAGGCCGGGCGATCCCCCAGCACAACCTGCGCAGCGGCCATGCTCATCGGATCGAACACAACCAGATCCATATTCTCTTCCAAGAGAGTCTGGGCTAGGATTATTCCTTGGGACTCCTCAATCACGTCGGTATTGGGTTTGTACGAGAGGCCAAGGATTCCCACGCGCATCCCCGGGCGATAATAGTGCTTGACCTTTGAGACCAGCCGCTGAACTTCATTGCGATTGGACCGGTCCGTGGCCTCAGCCAGGATCGCCACGGCCCCCGCCTCACGCGCCACCTCTCCCATGGCCAGGTTGTCGCGGGGAAAGCAGGGACCACCATAGCCGACCGCTCCCTTCAGATACTTCGACCCGATGCGGCTATCGTGGCCAATGGCCCCCGTGACGACGTCCACATTTGCCCCCGGGATCCCTTCGCAGATCTGGGCCAGCATGTTCGCAAACGCGATCTTGGTGGTCACAAACGTGTTGACGGCCAGCTTCGAAAGCTCGGCATTAGCGTGGTTCATGCGAGCGATGTAGGGCACGTTCTGGCAGACGGACCTATAGAACCTTTCCAAGAGATCCCCCGAGCGACCATCGGACTCGCCGACCAGCACGAAATCCGGGTTGAGGAAGTCGTGAATCACGCTTCCCAGCGCGATAAGCTCGGGGCTGTAACACAATCCAAAATCGGCTCCGGCCTTGGATCCGGAGGCCACCTCGAGGCATTCCCGAATGGGCCCCCCGGTCGAGCCTGGCATTACCGTCGAGGTGATGACAACGACCGGGAAATCCGTGCGATTCTTCAATCCTTTTCCGATGGCCTCGCAAGCCGGAAGCACATACCGGAGAGAGAACCCTCCGTGAGGTTCACTGGGGGTTGGAACGATGACAAAGACAATTCCCCCCTTGGCCGCCACCTCGACGATATCCGTAGTCGCCCGAAGTTTCCCCCGAGCCCGTGCCAGGTATTCTTCCAGCTGGGTCTCGGCGACCGGAGCAATCCCCCGGTTGATCTTCTCCACTTTTCTTGCGTCCAAGTCTGTGGCGATTACAGGGATTCCCTGTGCCGCAATTGCCGCGGCCAAAGGGGCGCCTAACTTCCCGAGACCAACAACCCCAACGGTTTGGATCTGGTCGCCTGTGCTGCTCATCAAGAAAGCCCCCCAATGTACGAGGTGGTCACAGACCCCCTCCCCACAGACCATCCGCGTTTTCGTGACGCGACGGTCCCCAAAGGCCCAAAGGCCCGACCCCGTCCGGTGCGGAGAACCCCGCTCGTTCAGCGGCTCACTGCAACACCCTTTGGGAAAGGACTTGTGTTACTTCCCAAAGGCGCCCAGCCGCGGCAGGCGTCTGAGTCGCATCCTTGTTGGCCCAGGGCCTCCGGAATTGCCAGTCCGTCGCTACTCTCCGCCCGAGTCCAATCGAGGCCCACCCCGGAAGGGTTGCATGGCAAGTCGGCCCCTTTGCCAGGCCTCGAGGATGGCCTTCACCGGCGAGCTCTCCAGCACCCCTCTCGCGGTTTTCCACGGCTTCTCCCAGCCGGAAGGCCACAGTCCGCCCCGTTCCGACCGAAAGACTGTGGGCACCATCGGTTGAGAAGGAGGGGCCTAATGATTCGACTGACCCTCCCAATTCGTGGCGAAAAGACCTCGCTCTCCGAAGCGCCGTGGGGGTTGCGGCAAATCAACTTGCGCCTTTTGCCCCACAGGCACCGACTGCAGAGGCCTACACCCTTCCAGAGCTTGCTCTGGTCCGCCAAGAGGACACCCGTGATTAGCCCAAGGCTTGCGGGCGTCACCCGCCCCAGCTCCTGATCTCACCCTGGGCGCACAGGGCCCTCATCCGCTCCACCGTGCTTGGTGATCGAGACCGCGCTGCTCGAAGCGAAGGCCATCCTCCCTGCCGGGAATTCGCGGATCGGGGGAAGAACCCCCCGGCACGTCGAAGGCGATGACATTCACCGTGGATCAATCAGCGCGCGTCGTGCCGCTGGTCTTCTGTGCGGCCCGCCGCCCCAACTTGCCGAATCAAGGCTCGCTTGCAGATCCCGTCCGATTCTAGATTCTTCCTCTCCATCGGGCGACACGCACCCGGGTTTCGTAGATGGCTTGCCATGCCCTTTGAAAGAAGGACTGCAACGTTGCGGCTGGAGGCCACAGGATTCGCAATCTCGACCATCTCCGCAAGAGGTGCTCTCGATCCAAGGCGAGTTGGACTCGCGTTCCCTTCAGGCGATGCGTCGAGTCCTCGATCGTAAAGTAGTGATCGAGCCCCCCTGCTAGCTCCAGGTTCCTCTCGGCCTCCGGCCCTTTCCACACCCAGTCGGCAGCCGCGGGGCGGACACCATAACTGTGATTCTGGTGGACAGCCAAAACGCTGTCGGTAGCATCCACAACCGCAAGACCCCTGGCGCGCGCCGAGTATACCAGCCAGTTGTCCCACATGGTCCGGCCCAGCGCAAAGGGCGGAATCTCTTTCCAGGTCCCGCGCCGGAAGAGAAAATAGTCGATTCCGGAGGGGGGGTGCAATCGACCCATCGATTCCACCTCGGCCCGTGTGTCCGCCTCCCAGCGGGGGTCCGAGAAATCAATCGTTTTCCCCAGGTCAAGGTCCCAACGCTGGCCCACAGCCAACGAGGGCCTACGAAAACCCTGCAAGGTGTGAACCGCGTGAAGGAAATCCCGCAGCAGGAGGATGTCTGCATTCACATACGCAAGCCACTCTCCATCCGCCCGCTCAGAACCAATTCGAAATACATCGTCCACCAAAGGAGTCCCCCATTCGTTGCGTTTCACTTCGGGGATATTCGTAGCACGGATTCTCGAGGCCTCGTCTGCCACACCCTGCTCATTGCCGATGAGGAGGATCCTTACGTCTTCGCCCAAGGCTCTCCAGGATCTCAGCGCGTTCTGCTGAATCCCGGAAAACTCCCCCACGAAAGCCTTGGGGACCGCAAAGAGGGTCAGCATTCTTTTCCAGGCCAGGGCTCCTGTGCGCCGACAGGCCGACGTCCGAGCCGTTTTGGGAATTCAAGCCAAAGCAAGGGGAGCAGACGGAGGGTCAGGTTCATCTCTTCAAGAGGGTCGGGCTGCTCCGCAGCCTGGAAGGCAAGAAAGGGATCCTTCTACCTCCTCGGGTTTTCGGACCCTTTCCGAATCCCTCACGGTGGTTGCGAGAGGGAAGACGCGATCCGACCGCGGGTTGGGACCCCAGGATGGCGAGCGACAAGTCGATCCAGCGGCCGGAATGATCCCCAGCCTTCCTCAGGAGAATCAAAAGGATCCACCCGGAGCTTCGACCGGCGAGCTTGAACTTCGACCGGCTTTGGGGAGGGCCATTAGGAGCCGGAGATTGTTCATGGGCCCACCCCAGACGAGGCACGTGCTGAACCCCCTCATGTGAATCGACCAAGTCGTTGACCTCAGAGGGAACAACGTCCTCGCTTCTGGGCATCAGGACGTGCAACCGGGCACGTTCCCCGGGATCCTGGACAGATGTTCACTGCAATGCAAAGTAGAGCCCTTTGGCAGAGGATTGGCCGCCGTCCTGCCACCACCGCCCCGAGCCAAGTTCGTCTGGATGTCCCTGCCCAGAGTCCATTTCCTTGGGGCGGTTGCCGATCTGGCGGCCGATCACAGCCATAGCCTCGAACCGGGGGGAAGGAAGGATTCAAATGGATTGACCCCACGAAATTCGCCGGGTATTCCAAAGGGTTTCGGCAAGTGCCCATTGCTTCGGGAGCCGGCATCTCAGTCCTTGCCACGGGCTTCACCGGGACCTGCGGGAGGGATCCCAACTAGCGATTCAATTCCACCACAATGAACCGGCGCGGAGGTTGGCCCGGCCCCCAATCCACCAAACCCCGACCTTCATAGAGCAGCCGGGCCTGGGCCGTCGAGACGAGACCCAAATAGGGCCCGTTCCGGATCCGATCGGATGGGTCGACATTGGCCAGGTATTCGATCCCCTCCTCCTGCAGATAGGCGACAATTGGATCCGTCGAAACAAGGCCACGAATAAAGAGAAGATGCCCAAGCTCATCTTGGCTGACGAAAGCAGGAGAATTGGCAAGGCCATCCAGATTGACCACATGCATGTTATCCGTGAGATACCCGATGAGTCCAGCACTGTATGACCCAATTCGCGACCCCAGCGGCAGGTTCGTATTGATCCAATTGATACCCAGATAGGCCTCCGACTGCGTTCGGTCGGGAGAGGGCTTATAGGCCTGCGGTTCCCAGCTCCTCAGGGATAGCCCCAAGCCCACCACAACTGTCCAGCAGACGATCGCAATGTAAACCGCTCGGCCCACCTGCCAGGCCGTGCCACCGAGCCGGGCCGCAATCGCCCCAAGAGCCCGAACCAGGAGAGTCCCCGCGGTGGCCACCCCGAGCACGATGCTCAAGGTCTCGGGCACCGCGTACCAGATCCCCCAGAACAGATAGCCAGGAAGGAGCAACCAATTAGAAAAGCCATTGACGGCGGCCGAGGCGAGAATAATGGTCAGCGCCATCGCCCCAGAGACCACCCCGCGAGAACTCTCGTTCCTGCTAGGCCCCGTGCGAAGTGTCTTTGGCCGAGACACCCATTGCCACACGACCCAGGCGGATACGCTCAGCAAGACCGCCGCGATCCCAAGGAGCTTTACCTTGTACGCCAGGGACACGGAGGCCGGGATCACGGCCGCCCAAGAATCCAGTGCCAGATCCGGCAGATAACCAATGAAGTACGAGACGGCAAGCCCTCGGGATGGAAGGGTCAGAAATTCGGGCTTCGTGAGAAACAGTCTCTGGACGGGAGAAATGAGAGCGGCCAGTCGGGGGAGGGAAGGCCAAGGAAAATGGCGACTGTACCACCAGGCCAGGGAAGCCGGGGTGTCGAGCAGTTTGGCCGATCCGCTGTTGGGAAACACGGTACCGAACGAACGGAGAGCGTAGAGGCACCAGGGGAGGAGTACCACGCCGGCTCCCAGGGCCAGCCAGCCCGTCCGATAAAGCCTCGCTTTCTTCGCCTCTGGAGAAAACGCAGCGAGGCAAAACACGATCAGGATGGCGGGGACCACAGCGGTGACCCGGCTGAGGACCATCAGTCCGATGACGAGACCCTCCAGCCAGGAATCCCGGGGGCGCCCAGGATTCCTCAGACGCCTGGACAGGAGGGCCGCGGCGGCGATCAGCAGAAAGGCATACAACGCGTTTTCTTTCGCGGTAAGAAAGACAGAAGCCAGAGGAGGATTGAGAAGCCAGAGGAAAGACGGGATCACCCCCCCCCAGGACCCCAGCCATCTCCGGGCGAGCAAGTAAAGGCCAAATCCCGTGAGGCAATAGAACACGGCGCCCAGGCTGACAGCCGCTCGCACGAAGGCAACCTTGTCCGGTGTGAACATTGCCTGAAACACCAGGACCAACATCCACAGGGGCTGAAAGCCATAGGTCGGGTGAATCCCATCGAAGGTAAAGAACCGTTTTTGCCCGAAGAGCCAGGCTGGTTGGAGGTAATAGTAGGCGTCGTCTTGCAGTCGATTGAGGGCCAGCTCACGAAAATCCGAAAGCGCCGCGTATCGCAAGAGCAGCGCAAGCACCAGGCTGGCCAGCGCGGCAACCACCCAGAGCGAAGTGGCCGGGTCTTGGGCCATGCGCGATGCCCATCTTGAAAGGCGAACCAAAGCAGTTCTCACGAGTGTCCTATGCGGAAACAGGTCGGGCGGCCGGACGCGGCACAAAGAAACTGCGAAGCCTCCGCCCAAACTCCGCTCCCCCCCAGTCGCGGACAAGATAGCGGGGAAGCCAATAGGGATCCGAACCGCGGCTCACCTGGCCAGGCACATTGGCGCACGCCAGACCAAAGCCAGCCTGACGGACCAGATCAACCGTCGTTGGGCTTACGTCCCATTCGCTCCCATACGGGTAGGCAAAGCTCTCGACCGGCATAGAGAGAATCAACTCCAGTTGGGTCTTGCTTTCCCTGATCTGGAAGGCCTGCTCCTCCGAAGGGAGACGCCGGAGAACCAAGTGTTCGACGGCATGCGCCCCGACCTCGAACAGGTTCTCTCTCACGAGATCCCGCAATTGGGCCGAGGAAAGGGTTCGGTGGCTCTCGCAGCTGGGGGAGGGCGGCCATGCGACCTGCTCGCGAAGCTCCGTCAATATGGATTCGCGGCTTTCGAGGTTCTCCTCGCGCAGAAGGCTGTGTAAGCTGTGATACAGCTCCTCCCGCGGCGCGGGGTCAATCAGATTGGGGCCCTCGCCTGTCCAGGTCCTGTGAGTGGTGGGGATGGGCCTCTCTTTCCCCGCTAGGCGAAGAACCTTACCGCCAACTGACACGTGCAATTCCTCAGGCAGGATCGGCGCCGAAAGGGTCAAATGGATCAGTTCATCCGCGAAAAACTCGCGGCCGGTGTCCACCATGCCCGAGGTCACGAAGAAGGTTGCGGGAATGGCCAGTTCCCGCAAAATCGGCGCGGCGTTCATCCAATTGTCGGCGTAGCCATCATCAAAGGTGACGACCACACCGGCCTGCTGCAGGTTACCTTCTCGCAGTCTCACGGCCAATTCCCTCAGCGGGATGGGCTGCGTTTCGTCACGTACCAGGCGCATCTGCTTTTCGAAGTGCTCCAGGGAGACGCACAACTGATTCGGATCCAACCCACCAGCGGCTACTCGGTGATAGGCCAGGATTACTATCCGTGGGGACCGATCCAAAGCTCGTCTGACGTTGCTCTTCAGGGCCTCCGCGAGGTGGCGGATCATCCTGGAGCATCTCGCTCAAACGCGGATACTGGGTTCGTGCCATCGCAGGGGATGGCACGAAACTGGAAGGGCAGGTTCAAAACTCCCTGCCAGTCATCCTGCGGGTGGGACTGAGGGGGAGTGGCAACAATCAGTTCAGGCATTGCCCACCAATCATCCAGAAGCCGATGGCCCTCGGCCTCGTACAGGCTGGCGTGAAGGCGATAGGCCCCGGGGCGCAATGGAAGGTTGGGCAGGCGGAATTCAAAAAGGTATCGTCCCGGGTCCAGCTGCAGGTCCCCGCGTCCTTCGTCGTGCGTGGATCCCGACCAGATCAGTTGGCCCGCCAGGTCGAAGAGTTCAAATCCGCCGTAGCTGGCCTGGACTCTCTCGCCCACATCCAGCTCTAGTTCAAAGGCCACGGGCTCGAGAGTCGAGATCACGTGAGGGTTTTGGCCCTCCCTCTCCCGGATTCTCCAGGAAATGTAGCGAGCGCGGTACTGTCGCGGGGTCTCCGATGAAGCCGCACCAGCCGCTCCCAAAGATTCGCTTTCATATTTCGCCACGACCTCGCCCGTCGGGCCAAGGGACCGAATGCGGCCTCCATCGAGCCAGAGGGTGCTCGAGCATAGGCGGCGGATCGAAGTCATTTGGTGGCTCACAAACAAGACTGTTCTTCCTTCCTGGGCCACATCGCTCATCCGACCGAGACATCTCCTCTGGAAGGCCAGGTCGCCCACGGCCAGCACTTCGTCCACCAGCAGAATATCCGGGTTCAAGTGCGCGGCCACCGCAAATCCAAGGCGCACATACATCCCGCTGGAGTAGCGCTTGACGGGAACATCCAGGAAGCGTTCCAGCTCCGAGAATGCCACGATCTCATCAAACCGGCGAATCACCTCGGATCTCTGCATGCCCAGGATCGCGCCACTGAGGAAGATGTTTTCTCGTCCTGAAAGCTCTGCATGAAACCCAGTCCCGACTTCCAGAAGGGCAGAGACGCGTCCATGGAGGTCAGCCTCGCCAACCGTCGGTTCGGTGATGCGCGCCAGAATCTTGAGAAGCGTGCTCTTTCCCACCCCGTTGCGTCCGATGATGCCGACCACATCTCCCGCAGAGACGTCAAAGGAGATATCCTTCAGCGCCCAGATATGATCCTCGCGCGCCGGTGCCAGACGCTTTCCACTCCGGCCTTCTCGAGTCGTCAGGCTGGACAACCTTCCCCGCAGGGTTCTCTCGGGCGGGGGGCCGTATCGGATGCGGTATCGTTTGCCCAAGCCGCGAACAGAAATCGCCGCGTCGCTCATGCTCGTCTACACCACGTCCGCCATTGTCCGTTGCGTGCGTTGGAAAACTAAGATACCGGAGGCGAGGAACACCAGGTTCACCCCCAGCGAGACCCACAGGCTCAGGTCCGGTGGCGAAGTTCCCAGGAGAGCCCAACGAAAGCCCTCAATAACCGCTACCATCGGGTTGAGGGCATAAATCACCTTCCATCGGCCGCTGATCAGGCTGCTCGGGTACACCACCGGCGTGGCAAAAAGCCACAATTGCACCAAGAAGGGAACAATCACTTGCACATCGCGGTAATAGACATTGATCCCGGCCAGCCACAGGCCCACCCCCAGAGCGCAGATCATCATCAGAAAGAGGAAAAGTGGGAGGCTCAGCAACTCCCAGCGCAAGGGCAGCCGGTAATAGGCTATAAGCACAAAGACCACGAGCAGGGCCGCACCGAAGTCGGCCAGACGTGCGACCATGTTTCCGAGCGGGATGAGAAAGCGCGGGAAATACACCTTGGTGAGCAAGCCGGCATTGCCCACCAGGCTTCCCGACACCCCCACCAGCGCCGAGGAGAAGTAGTTCCATGGAACCAGAGCGGCGAAAGAGAATACCGCGTAGGGCAATCCTTCCGAAGGAACCTTGAGCAGTCCGCCGAAGAAGATGGTGAACACGACCATCGACAGAAAAGGCTGCAGGATCGCCCAGCCGGCACCGAGGATCGTTTGCTTGTACCGGACGCGGAGATCACGCCAGATCAGGTAGCCCAGCAGATCTCGCGAACCCCAGATTTCCTTGAGGGGAAGGCCCTCGAGGCCATGGTGAGGGCGGATCCGGGTGTGAAGAGATTCCACGTAGGGATCCGACCCCCGTGCCGCGCTTTTCAATGGGCGGGCGGCCACGTCATTGGTCTTTCTCATGGAGGTGTTTTCCCGACGTGCTGGAGTGCTCTCGGTACCACTGGATCGTGCGACTCAAACCCTCCTCCAGCCCAACCCGGGCTCGAAATCCGAACTTCTCCCAGGCCCGCGAAGTGTCCAGGGCACGGCGAGGCTGACCGTTTGGCTTTGAAGAATCCCAGACGAATTCGCCACTGAACCCGGTCATCCGTGCAATTCTCTCCGCGAGCTCGCGAATGCTGATTTCCTGACCCGAACCCAGGTTAACCGGCAGGCTTTCGTTGTATCGCTCGGTTGCGAGCAGGATCGCCTCGGCCGCGTCTTCGACGTACAGGAACTCACGGGTCGGCGATCCGTCCCCCCACAGCACGATCTCCCGCTCGTCTCGGTCCACGGCCTCGAGGCACTTCCGGATCAGAGCGGGAATGACATGACTGGTGCGCAGGTCGAAGTTGTCCCCCGGTCCATACAGGTTCACGGGGAGCAGGAAGATCGAATTGAAACCATATTGCTGGCGATAGGCCTGAGACTGGACCAGGAGCATCTTCTTTGCCAGACCGTAAGGGGCATTGGTTTCCTCCGGGTACCCATTCCAAAGCTCATCCTCCCGGAAGGGGACCGGGGTGAATTTCGGGTAAGAACAGACCGTGCCGATTGCCACGAATTTACTCACCTCAGCCAGCCAGGACTCGTGCAGCAATTGAATCCCCATCAAGAGATTGTCATAGAAGAATTCGGCCGGGTGTTCCCGATTGGCCCCGATACCTCCCACGCGGGCAGCCAGATGAATAACCACATCCGGACGCTCGTCTACAAGCAGGCGCTGCACGTCCTCGAGCCGCCTCAGGTCGTAGTCGTGACTGCGCCGGGTCGCGATCTCACGAACACCTCGTTTCCGCATCCGTCTTGATAAGACTGTTCCAAGGAATCCGGCACTCCCGGTAACAGCGAAACGCGTGTTCGTCCAATCCATTGGAGACTCAGGCTCCCTCACGTTTGACGTCTCAACAGAAAATCGAGCCGCATGGAGAATTCTATCTCATTCCACTGCGGCGACCGAACCAGCACTTCGCCTCGAGAAGGATTGGTCCCCGAATGCCTTAGGATCGACTTGTCCTGCAGGCCAACCCACGGGATTCCAGAGCGCGATCAATACCGAAATTCCCATAGCGAGATACGCGATGATAATATGACGAGGATAGTAGGTGTTGATGGCAAACACAACTTGGGTAAGCAGGTAGACGACGGGGATCCCTAGCCAGAGATCGCGCCAGCGGAACCCGCGCAACCCCCGCCAGATCCCAACCCCCATCCAAAGCCCAAGAAGACATTGGGCGGACATAGCAACTGGTATCTGCCCACGGTCGAGTGGCACGAAGAAGAAGAGCAAACGGGCCTGATCGATGAGGGTCCGAAGCGCCTTCCCTTGGCCTCCTGCCAAGGCGGACCAGAAGCTGGGGCCCAGGATGAGGTTGGTGGGCGCTTGGGCACTCGTCGTCGTAATCACAAGGGAATGTCCGTAGTACCAATTGTGCAGGAGGGGGAGAAGCATGGTCGCAAGGAAGAGAGTTCCGCTTGCCAACCTCCACTTGACGGGCGACCGACGCGCCAAGAGAAGGCCAAGCGCAAGCACAAGGGCATTGCCAGGAATCTGATTGCTTCTGACAATGCTGGCGAGACCCAAAATCGCCCCGGCGCAAACAAGCTCCCAACGGCTCTCGGACAGTAGCCACAATACAGCCCAGAAGATTGCTGTCCAGGTCAAGTACTCAGGCAACCCATCCCGGATGAATCCAGCCGCGTAGTACGCGCAGATTCCAAGCAGCCCTGCGCCTGCCAGAACCAATGTCAGCTGTTTCCAACCCCGAGATGGTTGAGGAGCCAGATGAGTCAAAACCGCGAAAACGCCTGCGAGGAGCGCGGCAAGTTGAAATGAGGCATAGAGCACGTCCCCATCGCCGAAAAGGACGTGTTCTATGAACTTGGCGTAGCGGTAGAAAGGTTGAGCATAGAACACGGCCTCGCCGCCTTCCAGGGAGCCCGTCTGCAGAATGGATTGGGCCTGCGACTCGGCCGTGAGGTTGTCGTTCCCCGCCGTGCGATACACAACATAATCCCAACGCGGGTACGCAGCCCGCATCGACCCCAGCGAAAGGATGACAAGGACCATGTACAGGAACAGAAGAGAGAACCATCGCCAGCGCGTCTGCACGACGAACAGAGCCACTGCGAGGCCAGCAAGCGCGAGCTGAGATATCACCAGATTGAGGGGTAGAAGCACAATCACCGAAGTGGCCACCCCCATCACGACGAGCCAAGCCAGCTCCTTCATGAGCTTGGAAACCAGAACAATCACGATCAGAAGGAGCAAGGCCACCATGAGCGCGTCTCCGAGGCCGGCAAGAAGGCTCCAGCCGAACGGGACAGGAGCGGACGGCAGGGGGTTCTGTTGGCCTCCGGCTTCCCGGAAAAGGGCAAAGGTCGCGCGGGGTCCCCATAACTCTGGGTCCTGCCCGCTTCGTGAACCGTCGTCAAAGAGATATGCCGCCTGCAGGGTGGAAATCCCCTCAGGCAAGGGGACCTCAACGTGCGCGACGCGGTCATAGGTCGGACCCAAGACCACATGCTCTCCCCCTACCGTAATCTCGCCGGAGCCCACATAGGTGATCGCCAATCTCTGGCCGGGAGCAGCAACCACCGTCCCTGTCCAAGTGGCCTCCAGAGGCAAGCGATCACGCAGGATGTTCCCAGGCTCCCAATCGTAGTAATCGTACCGGCTTGAATTGATGAAGGTCAGGTCCCAGTTGCTGGGCGCAAAGTCGATCTGCGAGTCCACGCGAGTTGCCCCGAACCGCGCAAAGGGGTTTTCGTATGAACGCTCACAGGCGAGATTCACCACGGGTCCACGGTAGTGATCCACCGGCGGGGCGGGGGAGCGATAGCAACCGAGGAACCCCTGGTGTACCCCGGAGGCTAACAATGCCAACTTGATACCCAAGGCAAGGACCAGGAGGCTCCACAGACCGATGGGGCATAGATGGAACCGCTTCAACCAGCCGTCCAGCCTCTGGCGAAGGTCGACCCAGGCAATCAGGGGGACAACCAACAAGAGAGCGGCGAACTCAGGCAGGCGGCTGAGCGGGAACCCATCGAACAACTGGATGTTGGCCGAGGGGAGGAGAAGGACGAGGAGAAAGGCGGTGTAGAAGAGAATGGACATAGCGCAATGGGTACTGGTTGTCTCGCCTGGAACCGAGCCGTCGTCCAGGTCTCTGCATTTCGGGCTCCACCTTGCGGGAGTCAGTGAACGGCGGCTGTTCCTCCCTCGATCTGTCTCCGCACCGTCTGGCGATCCGCGTCCACCATCAGCCGAACCAGCTCGCGGAAGCTTACTTTCGCCCGCCACCCTAGCTTGGAGTGGGCCTTGCCGGCATCCCCCAGGAGTGCGTCCACCTCGGTCGGGCGGAAGTAGCGGGGATCGACCTCTACGTATTTTTGCCAATCCATTTCCGCATATCCGAAAGCCTCTTCCAGAAAATCGCGCACGGAGTGGTTCTCCCCGGTGGCGATGACATAGTCGTCGGCCTCTGGCGCCTGAAGCATCTGCCACATCGCCTCGACATACTCCGGGGCATAGCCCCAGTCGCGGCGGGCCTCGAGATTGCCGAGGAATAGCTTGTCCTGAACCCCCGCTTCAATACGTGCCAGTGCCCGCGTGATTTTCCGCGTCACAAAGGTCTCGCCGCGCCGTGGGCTCTCGTGGTTGAAAAGAATCCCATTACAGGCGAAGATCTCGTAGGCTTCGCGGTAATTGACCGTGGTCCAGTAAGAGAAGACCTTGGCACACGCATACGGGCTTCGCGGATAGAAGGGGGTAAGCTCATTCTGGGGGATCTCGCGAGCTTTTCCATACATCTCGCTGCTGGAGGCTTGATAGTACCGGCACTGGATTCCCGTCTCGCGAATGGCCTCCAGTAAGCGCACGGAGCCAAGGGCCGTGATATCCCCGGTGTACTCCGGCATATCGAAGCTGACCTTTACATGACTCTGTGCGGCCAGGTTGTAGATCTCATTCGGCTGCAGCCGATAGAGCATCTTGACAAGATTGGTTGAGTCGGAGAGGTCTCCGTAGTGCAGGAAGAGGCGCACACCGTTGATGTGCGGGTCCTGGTAGAGATGATCAATTCGGTCGGTGTTAAACGTGCTGGCCCGCCGGATCAACCCGTGCACCTCGTAGCCTTTGCCCAAGAGGAACTCGGCGAGGTAAGAACCATCTTGGCCGGTGATGCCTGTGATCAAGGCTTTCGGCTTTTCCATCGATGCCTCCTGGGACGATTCCACAGGTCGCGCTCTGGAAACCGCTCAACGAAACGGGCCATAGGGGAACGCAACCACAGGTTCGTGCTCGCAGATCGACACCCTTCGGTCAAGCTCCGGACGGGGTTGGGGAAACGCGGAGCCCAAACGCTCACGTCTTCCTGGACTAGAGAAGTGAAAGCTGCTTCGGCTCCTCAGGAGGAGAGGCGGGCTCGGCCGGGACCATCTGGGAAGCACGCTTGATCAAATCCGGAAGGGTATGAAAATCCTCTTCCACTGTCCGCTTCAGGCTGGGTTGGTGCAGTGCGGCCGCGGGATGAAACATCGCCACCAGAAGCCGACCGTCCGTCACCTGCGCCTTCCCATGGATCGCGCTGATCTTCGCATCTCCAAAGAAGCGGGCCATCGAGTATCTCCCCAGCGTGACGATGATCTTGGGGTGCATCGCCGCGATTTGACGGTCCAGGTAGGGACGGCAAGCCTCGATTTCGTCTGGCAGGGGATCCCGATTCCCGGGCGGCCGGCACTTGACCACATTGCAAATGAAAACCTGGTCACGCTGGTAACCGATCGAGGCCAAGAGCTCCTCAAGAAACTTCCCTGCCGCCCCCACGAAGGGCCGCCCCTGTTCGTTCTCGTGGAATCCCGGTCCCTCGCCGATGAACATGATGTCCGCGTTCGCCGGCCCCTCCCCCGGGACGGCGTGCTTTCGTGAGGCATGAAGTCGACAGCGCTCGCAGACCGAGACCTCCCGCGCGACCTCTTCGAGTTGCTCTTCGGCCTTCACCGGCTTCCCTCCTGGTCGGGCAATGCCCTGCTTCAGCCCTGGAGCAGCCCTTGGTTGGCACGGGCCCATTCCCAGAGTCTGCCCAGCCCTTCCCACGGTGGCACCGTGGGCTTCCAGCCCAGCAAACGCCCAGCCTTGCGCACATCGCTGACGTACACCTTCTGATCCCCCGGACGCCAGTCTCCCCAGCGAACGTCGACCGGCCGTCCGGCGAGGCGATTGAGCATGGGGCCCGTTTCGCTCCAGACGGAGAGCGTGTTGGCCGGCCCCCCGCCCAAGTTGAAAATCTCGCCTCGAACTTGATCGATACGCTCGACGGCCTGCTCAAAGGCTCTCACCAAGTCATCGATGTGCAAGACATCGCGGACCTGTCGGCCGTCCCCGTAGATCGTAATCGGCTTTCCAAGCAGAATGCAGATGACGAAATGGGCGAGCCAGCCCTGATCCTCAACCCCAAACTGGCGTTCCCCGTAAATACACGATTGACGAAAGACCACCGTCGGCAAACCGTAGATGCGGGCGTAGTCCCGAACGTATTGATCCCCGGCCCCTTTCGAACATCCATAGGGCGAATGAAAATCGATAGGCCATCCCTCATTCACCCCGTGAGGCAAGTCGGCGAACCGATAGCGGGTTTCTTCTTGAACCACCCGGGCCGACTCCAGGGCGCCGTAAACCTTGTTGGTCGAACTATAGATCACAATGGGCGAGCGAGCCGTGCGACGCGCTGCCTCCAGGACGTTAAAGGTCCCCAGCGCGTTGATCTCAAAGTCCTCGCGGGGCGAGGTCACAGAAGAAGTGACGGCCACCTGCGCCGCCAGATGGAAGATCGCGTCTCGTCCTCGCGCCGCGGTCTCCAAGGCCGGATAATCTCGAACATCCGCGCGGATGAATTCGAGTCCCTGCAATTGGGTTTGGAGCCACTCCAGGTTTTCCGCGGAGCCTTTGCGCGAGAGATTGTCGTAGACCGCCAGCGCATGGCCGAGGCGGGAAAAGTGCAGGGCCAAATGGGTTCCGATGAACCCGGCTCCTCCGGTGATCAGGATTCTCATATCTCTCCTAAGCTAACAGGTCTTCCCCCCGGGGGGGCCCCGGCCTTTCTTCCTCCCCTGGCCGACTCGATCCGAGAGGCGCGAAAAACGGGCTTCTTCCAATCCCGTCCCCTCCAACCACCAATCGGCGATGGGGTGCTATTCCCCGTTGGGGTGTCTGCCTGCCGGCCCTTCGCTAGGCAGGAGGTTTGAGCGAATACGTGGTCATGAGCAACGCGTCCTCGTTGTTGTCTCGGTAGTAGCCCCGTCGCCTCCCTACGGGAACGAAACCGTGGTTCGCGTACAGCTGCTGGGCGGCCAGGTTGCTCACGCGGACCTCGAGAGTTGCGCTGGTTGCCCCTTGCAAGACGGCCTGGCGGAGCACCTCCCGCAAAAGAGCCTGGCCTATCCCCTGGCGACGCCACCCGGGATGGACGGCGAAGGTCGAGATGTGCGCCTCATCCACCACCAGCCAATAGCCGCTGAACCCGACAATGGCTGAGGTAACCGACTCCGGCTCGGCTGTGGTGACCAAGAGATGCGAAGAGGGGTTCTCCGTGATCTCAAATCGATAGGTTCGCTCGGACCAGGGAATCGGAAAGGATACCCGATCAATTTCCATCACAGCGGGAATGTCTTCGAGCCGCATGGGCCGGACTGGCCAGGACCGGACTTGCTTCATGATCCCTTCAAAGCCCAGTCGCCCTACCTCATGGTTCCGCTGCGCACAAGTACAGAGGTGCCAGATCTCCTGCGGGCGTCGTTTCACCAGCCCGCAGCTTCTCCCACGCCAGTTCTGCGAGGTGTCCGGCCCGCCGAAGTGACCAGGCCCCCGGGACGACCCTCAAGTCTCGGCGGTGCTCGAGGAGATTTCGGCCCTCATCCCTGATCTCGCCACAGACCCTCGCGCGTCGGGGAATCGCTTTTACCAGTGTCTCCCAGGTGTAGACCGCTGGCGGTTTGGTCTCTCTCCAGCTCTCATCGATCCATTTGTAGCAGGCCGCGGCAACGCGACGGCGCCCGGCCTCCAACACCGCCACCAGAGTTTCCCCGCTGGGAATCTGAGCCCGCGCCAGGACATCGAGCGTGGGCACGCCAATAACCCCAATCTGGCTTGCCACGGCGAGACCCTTGGCAAAAGAGATACCAATGCGAAGCGCTGTGAAGGAGCCCGGACCCAGCGTCACAGCCACCGCCTCCAGATCCCTCACCTTAATCCCGGCCCGATCGATCAAGACTGCGACAGCGGGCGCCAACTCGACCGTATGACGCAAGCGCACAGGCCAAGACGACTCCGAGAGCAGACGTTTCCCATCGTGCAGCGCCAGACCGAGCATCTCGGAGGACGTATCCAGCGCCAGGATCATGCTACCCGCCGTAGGTGAGGTGACGATACTTGGAAATCAGGTCTTCGAAGCGCCTGCCGGTGGGGGTGAAGCGGAGGCCTCGCCGAGTATCTTCGACCCAACGCAACTCGACCCAGAGACGCTCCTGCGGCAGCGACCCGAACCTCTCCGGCCATTCGATCACCAACGCTCCCTCTTGCAGAAGCTCTTCGACATCGAAGCCCAAGAAGCTGCCCGCCTCGAGGCGGTACCCATCCGCGTGAAATAGGACGCGGCCATCCGGGTCCCGATACTGATTGAGAAGGACGAAGCTCGGACTCGTCGCAGGCTGGATCGCGCCCCAGCCTCGAGCGATGCCTTGAACCAACGTGGTTTTGCCGGTCCCCAGATCTCCTCGCAGGCAGACGAGATCTCCGGGTCGGAGAAGTTCGCCCAGGCGGCTGCCGAGCCTCTGGCTCTGCTCTGCGCTGTGGCTGAGAATATCGAGAGTAGCGGCGTCCAGGACGGGCACGAGAAGATTATACGCCGGGCATTGGAGGGTCACAAGCAAGTCGAGGAATCGCCGCAGGGCACTGAGCTCACTCTGCTTCCCTCTCCGGCTGAGGAGGCGAGAGCGGAAGAGCTGACCACGGAAGGACCCGGGCCATTTCCTCCCCAACCTTTGCCAAACCCAGAGGCCGAAAATCCTAAGACATCTGTTGGCCAGAGTTTCCGGGCTTGGACCGCTTCCAGGCTGAGCGAGCCCTCCAGGGATCGCAAGGCCCAGACCGGCAGCACCTTGCCAGGGGCTCCATGTTTCTCAGGCTGTCGTTGCCCCAAGGAGCTTTCATTCCATCCGCTCTGGACAACCCCGGAGAGTTTCCGTGATCCGCTCCCGGAACTCGATCCGTGGCGGCCCCAAGGCTCAAGTACGCGAGCGCCGGAACTCGTTCAACTTCAAGCATAGGCAATTAGTTCGGATTGCTCGGCCGACGCATGGGAGGTAGAGGAATGGCTGATCGACTTGCAGATCGGGTAGAATACCTGTCGGAACGGGGATCGGGGAAACCTCACACAGGAGATGGGCTTCTCGCCCACCCGGGATGGTCATGGTCTGGATTCCCAAGGGCATCAAGGACCTCCTGAAAAGGACGTGGCTGTATTCCCGCTACACGGAGGAACGCGTCTATGGAAAGTGGACACTTTCGGGCAAGCCGATGCCTCCACCCGAGGCGGTCAAGCATCGAATCATCAGAGCGTACGCCAAGAAGTTCAAGACACCCATCTTCATTGAAACCGGGACATACCGGGGCGAGACCATCCACGCTGTGGGGCATGCGTTTCGTAGAGCCTATTCGATAGAACTTAGCCCAGAACTTTTCCGCGCGGCCAGAAGGAGGTTCGCCAACTGTTCGCATGTCACCCGGCTTGAAGGGGACCGCGGCGAAGTTCTTTCCCAGGTCCTGAACACAATCGACGAGCCCTGTTGATCTTAGCTGGATGGACATTACTGCGGCGGGGTTACCGCCAAAGGCGAGCAGTACACACCGGTTCGAAAAGAGCTCGGCCACATCTTCGGTCATCCCCTGGCGCTCCGTCATGTGATCCTGAGCGACGATGCCAGGGACTTCACGGGTGAGGACGACTATTCTACCCTGGAGAACCTGGCACGGTCCGTTGGATTCCGTGGGTTTGAATTGAGGGACGACATCATTCGGATTCACGCACTCGCCTAGCCAGATTGGGAAGCCATCCACTCTGCTCGACCCCCCACGTGAGTTCGCTCACCACCAGGGGGAGGGCGACCGCGCCGAGGGCGTCGAGGCCGTTCTGGAGGAGGGACGGTGCGTTCTCCTGCAAGCTCTGTCGGGGCCTTCCGATCCGCAGGAGGGGGCAATGCCCTTCGAACCAGAAAAGGTGTGAGCGACCGGAAGGAAAGATCGACGGACCCTGGGGGATCGATGTCCGGCTCGTTTTCATCCCGACGCGGCCCCCTCCCCCAGATTTCGATCTGCGCCGGAATGTGGTTGACAAATACGCTCCCCCACGGGAAGAGGGGGAAATTGCGCGGGAGAATGAAGAATACTGGCTTAAGCCACTGGCGAAGGGAGGCCGATGGCCGTCCCCTTGGCTGACCACCGGCCGATGGTCGGCCCACGTCCGGCTGAGTTCCCCAAGGATATGGCAGGCATCGCCGACCTGATCGAGTTATGCTTCCACGGCTCGCTGGATTCTACCGGCCTCGCATTGCTGAGGAGGGCCAGGACCCTCGCCTCCTCGGGTTCCTTCGGCTGGCATGTGTATCGGCGGCTCGGATCGAGCGAGGAAATGGACTGGTTCCATGGGTTCGTATGGAGCGAGGCCGGCCGAATCGTAGGAAACGTGAGCCTTGCCCCCTCGCGCGGCTCACCCAGGACCTGGGCGATTGCCAACGTGGCGGTACATCCGGCCAGCCGTCGCAAGGGGATCGCCCGAGCCCTGACGCTCTTGGCCTTAGCCGAGATCCGTGCGCTCGCCGGGGAGCGGGCCGTGCTGCAGGTGAAGACAGACAATTCCCCTGCTCTGGACCTGTATCTCTCGCTGGGATTCTGCGAGGTAACGCAGAGAGCCCTGTGGACCCGGCCCCGCGGATACATCCATCCAACAGAAGAGACCCCTACGGGGCGAGGCTTGGAGGGACCTTCGGCGCGTCGAGGCGGAGAATGGCGTGAGGAATACGAGCTGGCCATGCGGGTGCATCCCGAGGGGCTGGCGTGGACTTCGCCTCTTACGCCCAACACGTTCCGGCCTACAATTTGGAGATTCCTCACTCTGTCCATGACCGGGGATAGTGAGGCCCACTGGCTGCTGCGGGACAGAGGCCATCTCGTCGCCTTCCTCTGGTCCATTCAACGCTTCGGTACGCTCCAGGCCTTGCCTGTGGTGGACCCGGAGTGGAAGGGTCAAGTCGAGACCGCGCTCATTTCCCACGCCTTGCGTTCCGGTGGCTGGGATTTGGAGTTCGTGCTGGAGATCCCTCCAGGCAGTGCGGAGGAGGACTTGGTACGCCTCGGGTTTCGCAAAGGGCGAACCCTGGTGTGGATGGAGAAAGAGTTGAGGGTCTACCCGGAGAACGAGCACGGCAGGGGTCCTGCTCAGGGCCGCTGAGGAGCACAGGTCTGCTTTCCACAGGGATTCGGGAGGAGTCTAATGGAAAGGTTCCTTCTCAGGTGGGCGATCAATGCGGTAGCCATCTACGCCGCCCTTCGCCTGATTCCAGGCATTCATGCTCAATCGACCTACTGGGTCTCGATCGTGTTGCTAGCCCTCGTGTTCGGTTTGGTCAATGCCCTTCTGCGGCCTTTAATCAGCCTGTTGACTTGCCCTCTCATCTTGCTCACCTTGGGTCTTTTCACGCTTGTGATCAATACGTTCCTGTTCTGGTTCACCGGGTGGATTGGCGGGCACTTTGGAATCGGATTCCGCGTGGACGGCTTCTGGCCAGCATTCTTGGGCGGTCTCGTTGTGACCATCGTGAGCGTTATCCTGTCCACCTTGCTCCGGGATGAACTGGAGTCGCGCGGCGCGTAACCGATAGGCCGAGCCGCCTTCGTCGGGCCTGGCGGGTCGACCTGCACCCGTCCCAGAACCTGTCGGCCAAGAACCCGTGGAACGCACAGGCCCTGGGCAAATGGGATCCACTCAGCTCCCAGTCAGCGATGGCCGTGCCGCTGCGCTGAGGGGTCCGAAGGAGGAGGGCTGAAACCGGGACCTTCCCCCGCTGGGTGGGCGCCGCTGCCCCTCCGTTCCGGGTCCTGTGGACTGGGTTGACCCGCCTCGATCATGGAGAACGTGCCGCCATCGCCCCCATCGACTTGCTCTCGGAGCTGAATCCCCAGCAGCGCCTGGCGGTAACGCTCGGCGAAGGCCCGGCCCTCGTGGTCGCAGGCCCCGGGTCAGGGAAGACTCGCGTCCTGGCCTACCGGTTTGCCTACCTGGCCTCAGCCGGATCCGCAGGGCCTGACCGCATTCTGGCGGTTACCTTCACCAACAAGGCGGCTCGCGAGATGCGCGCCCGGGTCGAATCCTTGCTGAGCCGCAGGCCCGAGGCTTCCGTTCCCAGCTCTTTGAGTGGTTCGCTCGACCCAAAACGTCTGAGCCTGGGAACCTTCCATTCCCTGTGCGCCCGCTGGCTGCGACGCGAGGGGACAAGGGTTGGGTTGCCCCAGGATTTCGTCATCTACGACGAAGACGATCAAGAGAAACTCGTTCGAGAGGCAATCCTGGAAGAGAACCTGGATCCGAAACAGTACCGACCGGGTTCCCTGCTGGCTTCGATCTCTCGCGCCAAGAACGACATGCGGGGTCCGGATGCGTTCGAGCAAGCCTCTGCCTGGGAGAAAGCGGCGGTCGGCGTCTACCGACGATATGAAGATCTTTTACGGGCCAATCACGCCGTGGATTTTGATGACCTTCTGCTCCTGGCCGTGCGTCTCCTGACGGATCACGGCGAGGTCCGGCTGCGGTTTCAGGACCATTACCAGCACATTCTCGTCGACGAATTCCAGGACACCAATGCGGCCCAATACCAGCTGGCCCGCCTGCTGGCTGCCCGTCACCGCAACCTCTTTGCTGTGGGCGATGCCGATCAGTCGATCTACCGCTGGAGGGGTGCCGACTATCGAAACGTCCAACGCTTTCAGGAGGATTTTCCCGACGCACGCCTGATCCTGTTGGAGGAGAACTACCGCTCAACTCAGACCGTCCTGGACGCGGCCATGGGGGTAATTCGACGCAATTCCAACCGGGTCGACAAGAATCTTTTCACCCGGCGGGGGCCTGGGGTGCCGATCGTCCTGCATGAGGCCTATGACGAGGAGGAAGAGGCCCAGTTTGTCGTGGACACGATTGCCACACTGGTGGCCCAGGGAGCCAGTGGGCTGGAGGAGGAGGGGCTGCGCCCCCGAGACTGCGCGGTCATGTATCGAACCAATGCCCAGTCTCGCGCCCTGGAGGAGGCCTTCCTGCGAGCCAATCTCCCCTATCGCCTGGTGGGAGCGCAGCGCTTCTACGGGCGTCGCGAGATCAAAGACGCTCTGGCCTACCTGCGCCTGATCTGTGACCCGGCGGACCGAGTCAGCCTGGGACGCATCCTCAACGTCCCTCCGCGGGGCCTGGGGGAGAAAACCCTCGCCCTGCTTCGGGAGGTCTCCTCCCGCGCCGCCCTTCCGGTGGCGGAAGTTCTGATCGATCTGGAACAGAAGCGCGGCGCCTCTGCATTTGCCAGCACCTTTCGCGGCCGGACCGCGAGTGCGCTGATTGAAGTGGGAAGCCTGCTGCGCCGGTGGAGGGAGAAACGAGAGCAGGCGAGCGCCTATGAGATCCTCGAGCAGGTCGTCCAGGACACGGGCTACCGCGAATACCTTGAGGATGGGACCCCGGAAGGACAGGACCGCTGGGACAACGTCCGTGAGCTGATCGCCGTCGCCCAAGAGTTCCAGGATCTGCCCCTGGAACGCTTTGTGGAGGAAATCGCGCTGGTCTCCGATCAAGACACTCTGACCGAGACCCAGGATGCCCCCACCCTGCTCACCCTCCACGCGGCCAAGGGACTCGAATTCCGGGTGGTCATGATTACGGGGCTGGACGAGGGCCTCCTGCCCCACAGCCGCTCGCTGGAGGACCCTGAGGCCATGGAAGAGGAACGCCGCCTTTTCTACGTCGGGATCACGCGCGCCAGGGATCGCCTCTTCCTGGTCCGGGCCTTTCGCCGGACCACCTATGGAGAGGGTGGGGTGTCGGACCCCTCCCGCTTTCTGCGAGATATTCCGGCCCCCCTAATGGAGAGCACGGCGGGAGGTTCCCGCGGACGCAGCCTGCAGGCTTCCCGGGAACGGCAGCGGATGTGGGAATGGACGCCGGATCGGGGGAGGCAGGACAGCGGTTCCAAGATCCGGCCCGAGCCGCGCTTCCGATCCGGCATGCGCGTCCAGCATGCGCAATTTGGGTCTGGCTTGGTCATTGAATCCGGGATCCGGGGGCAAGACGAAGAGGTTCTGGTGATGTTTGATGAGGTCGGCTTGAAGCGCCTGGATGGCCTGAGCGCGCCTTTGACGATCCTGCCGGATCGGGATAATCTCAAGCCCTAGGACCGGGCGGCATCGGTCCCATCCGTACGGTTCGGACATCGGCAAGGGAGCCGGCATGCGCATCTTCCTCACGGGCGGCGCAGGGTACATCGGATCGGCTTGCGCGCAGTTGCTGGTCGAAGCCGGACACCAAGTGACTGTTTACGACGCCCTGATCACCGGCCATCAGGCCGCCGTTCCCCCAGGTGCCCGGCTGGTTCGGGGCAACCTGGAGGAAGTGGGAAAACTCCAGCTTCTGCTGCAGGAGGGCCAGTTCGAGGGCGTCATGCACTTTGCCGGTTCCATCGAAGCCGGCGAGAGCATGCGCCAGCCGGGCAAGTACTTCACCAACAACCTGGGCAATTCCATCCGCCTGATTGAGGCAGCCTGCCAAGCCGGAATTGGCCGCTTAGTCTTCTCCTCGACGGCCGCCGTGTACGCCTCCAGCACCGAATCACTGCGCGAGGACTCCCCGCTCGGGCCGAGCAACGTGTACGGGCAGAGCAAATTGATGACGGAGCAGGTCCTGCAGTGGTACTCGAGAACACAGGGCCTGCACTATGCGGCCCTGCGGTACTTCAATGCGGCCGGAGCGCTCCCCGGCCGGGGCGAAGATCACCCGGGAGAGAGTCACCTGATCCCCCTGGTGCTGCGGGTCGCCCTGGGCCAGAGCGAATACGCCCAGGTGTTCGGCAACGACTACCCGACGCCCGACGGCACCGCCATTCGCGACTACATCCATATTGAGGATCTGATTTCCGCCCACCTGCTTGCGCTCAATGCCTTGGCCAAGGAAAACCAACTCGTCTATAACCTCGGCAATGGCCAGGGCTACTCCGTGCGAGAGGTGGTGGAAGCCGCACGCCGGGTCACCGGACACGCGATCCCGACCGCGGATTATCCCCGCCGGCCGGGAGATGCGCCCCGCTTAGTCGCTTCCTCCGAGAAAGCGCGCCGCGAGCTGGGCTGGCGCCCCCAGCACCCCTCCATCGAAGAGATCATCGCCAGCGCCTGGGAATGGCACCACAGCCATCCTCTCGGATACGCAGGAGGATGAGACCTTCGGCGGGGTACTCCGCATCCCTGCCACCCCGGAGCTCGAAGCTATAATGAAGCGGCCCGGGGCGCGTGAGCGTTCTCCGCTCCTCACCCCGGCAGCACCTCTCGGAAGGACGGAGGTGGGTTGATGCCCGATGCGGTGATTGTCGAAGCTGTGCGCACTCCCCTCGGCCGGCATGGCGGCATCCTTCGAGATATCCGCCCGGACGACTTGGCCGCGCTGGTCCTGAGCGAGGTCATCCGCCGAGCCGCGGTGGATCCGGGCATGATCGAAGAGGTCTACCTCGGCTGCGCCAATCAGGCGGGCGAGGACAACCGCAATGTCGCCCGCATGGCCTTGCTCCTGGCGGGCTACCCGGTTCAGGTGGCTGCCGTCACCTTCAATCGGCTGTGTGCTTCCGGCCTGGCCGCGGTCAATGCCGCGGCCAGAGCGATCAAAGCGGGGGAGGGCAAGGTCTACGTGGCCGGCGGGGTCGAAAGCATGTCGCGTGCACCCTGGTCGGTTCCGAAAGCCGAGCGACCCTATCCTTGGGGCAACGTCACCATGTGGGACACAACCTTGGGATGGCGCTATCCTCATCCCAAGATGAAAGAACTGTATGGCACCGAGTCGATGGGCGAAACAGCCGAGAATATCGCCGCTGAGCGGCCTCACCTCACGCGCGAGAAGCAAGATGCTTTTGCCCTCGAGAGCCACCGCCGTGCGGTGGCGGCCATCGACAACGGTCTCTTTGCGGAAGAGATTGTCCCGGTTCCCTTGCCCCTTTCCAAAGAAGGACCGACGGCGGCCACGACCGACGAGCCCCCTCGTCGGGATAGCTCCCGGGAGGCGCTCGCCAAACTCAAGCCGGCCTTCCGGCCGGGGGGAACCGTAACCGCAGGTAACTCCTCGGGGATCAACGATGGGGCGGCTGCGCTCCTTCTCATGAGTGACGACCGCTCCCAATCCCTCGGGCTCAAGCCGCTTCTGCGCATCGCGGCCTCGGCAGCAGCAGGAGTCGAGCCCCGTCGGATGGGCCTTGGCCCGGTCCCCGCCACGCGGAAGGCCCTCGCCCGCGCCGGGATTGGCATGGATCAGATCGGGCTGATTGAGCTGAATGAGGCCTTCGCGGTCCAATCCCTCGCTGTGATGGAGGATCTGGGGTTCCGGCACGAAATCACCAATGTGAACGGGGGCGCCATCGCCCTGGGTCATCCTCTCGGATGCTCGGGGGCCCGCATCCTGACAACCTTGGCTCACGAAATGCGCCGGCGCGCGCCGCACGAAAAGCGGCCCTACTTCGGCCTGGCGACCCTGTGCGTCGGAGTGGGACAAGGCGAGGCCACGATCGTGGAGTGGATTGGGGACTGAACGGATCGTGTCGGGGGCCGGCTGCAAGCCGCCGGGAGCCCTGGGGGGCTCTTCCAAACAGCCAAGAGCCCGCCCTTAACTCCCACCCAGGCGGGCCCTTGGCAAGTGAAGGATCTCAACCGGCGGAAGCCGGCTTGCTGCGCCCAAGCCGCCTGCGCACAAACCATGCGATCAGCGAAGCCGGGATCCCCAACAGGATCAGGGCGGGCAGGCCGCAAATTCCAGCCCAGATAATCCCATCGCCTAGCCTCTGCAGACCGAGCACGAGGGCCTGAAGGGCCTCACGCGCCGTGCCGTTCGGATGCCATCCACCAATCTGGAGGGGTTGACTCGGAACGAAGGGTTCAAGCTGGACACTGACCTGCGCAAAAGAGGAGGTCTCGTCCAGGTAGCGGATCTGACCTTGCAGGGACTCGATTTCGCCCTGCACCTGGACCAGCTGATTGTAGACTGCCAGGACATCCTCGGTCTTGGTCGCGGAGGCCATGATCTCGCGGAGCTGGGTCTCGGCGGCTTGAAGGTTCTTCAACCGCGCCTGCAGATCCGTATACTGGGAGGTGACATCTTGTCCGGTCTCATTCCGCTGGCGAACCTCGACCGCGAGCGCCTCAATTCTCTGCAAGGCCTCTTCGAGGCGGCCGGCAGGGACTCGAACCGTGACGTTTCCTTGGTTGAGGGGTTTGTCGGAGCCAGCGTAGGCAACTTGACTTAGATCCATGGAAACCACGAATCCGCCCATGTCCTGGGCCAGCTGGGAGATCTTCTGAGCGGCCTGCGCTGGATCGTTAACCACGATCGTACGGGAACCGGTCTTGACCACCACACGATCCGCGACGGAGGACGTGCCCGTTCCCGTATCCCCGCCCTGGGCGGCGCCAAAGGTCGGAGCCTGGGCCGGGACAGGCAAACCCGGGGCATTCTGGGCGACCGCGGCTCCGGCGGGGGCGGAACGTTCCACCAGGGCGGGTTGGGCCGCCAGATGGGCAGGGGCGCAAGCCGCGAGGATAAGGATAAGGGTGGCGAACCTGAGAATAGACCGCTTCATTTCTCCTCCTTCGTCAGGGGGCCGGTTAGGCCGCCATGAGGTAGACGATGGAAACGGTCTGGGGGTTCCGTGCCCGAGGCAAGCGAAAAAGCCTGGGGTCGGCCTGCGGGGGGACTACCAGCCCTCGGTCAGCCGCAGGGCCAGGCGAGCGGGCAGCCCATAGGATCGCATCTGATCCTGGACTTTCTTCACGTCATAGCCCACTCGCCGCCATTCCCAAAGTTTCTTGTCCGTGTCCAGGAGAGCATAGGAGGCCCGGGGATCCTGATCTCTGGGTTGGCCTACCGCACCAGGATTGAGGATCATGCGCTCTTCGCCCAGGACCAAGGATGTCCCTTGCGGAGGCAGGTGCAGGACGCAATGCCCTTCGGCGGAAAGCCGGAAGGCGAGTGCGACGTGACTATGCCCGACCAGACAGTAGGGCGTTCCGAAAAAGCCAAAAGAGGCGCGGGCCCGCTCGGTGTCGAGCAGGTACTCCCACACCGGACGTCGAGGACTGCCATGGGCCAGGGTGAATTGTCCGTGCGTGAGCTTTTCAGGAAGGGAGCCGAGGAAGGCCCGCGAGGAATCGCTGAGGGACTCCTGCGTCCACTCCAGCGCCTCACGCGCTTCGTGGTTGAAGGCCTCCAGATCGATTTGGCCCAGCCCGGCCTTGTCGTGATTCCCGACCAGACACAACAGGCCCGGCAGGAGACGAATTCGATCCACCACCTCGTTCGGGTAGGGGCCGTAGCCGATCAGGTCCCCCAGACACCACACTTGATCGACTTGGCCCGCCTCAGCCAAAACGGATTCCAAGGCCGGCAAGTTGCCGTGAATGTCCGAGATGACAAGAATCCGCATTGGTTCCAATGCTACACCTGCTTCCAGACTTGGGCAATCAGGGCACCCGGGCCGGAGGTTTCCCTCCCGGGGAAGACACGCCCCGGGCAGGCCCGCCGCCGACAAGCAGACAGGTCTTCGGGTGAGGGGGGCACCCAAAGACCTGTCTGCGGTCTAGTATACACAAATGGCCGACATTTGCAAGCCGCTACTTCCCCTCCCGCGCGATTCCCCTCCGGGCCGCTTCTCACCGCCCACTGGGTGCGCCCAGGGGACCCCGGGCAGGGAAGCGCCCAACCTCACTGGCTAGATCTTTCTCCCGTACACCCGATGGTTCTTGTATGGCTTTGAGCCAACGTTTTCCAGGTCGTGACGCATCTGCCTGGCCGATTCAGCGACCTGGGTGAGCTCGGCCTCGCGGAAATGGAAATCGTGAACGGTTTTCTCAATCTCATTGTACATGAGCGCATTGCCGCCCATCCCTTGGAACTCGGGCAGGATCCCGACCCCGTTCAGAGAGACCCACTTGGTCCGACGCATGTCCAAGAGCAGGTCCGGCAGGCCGAAGGGCAGCAGGTGACCGTGCGCTCTCTGCAAGGCGGCCGACACATCCGGAAAGCCAAACAGGAATCCGACCAGCTCGTCCTGGTGAGTGATGACCTTGATCAGGCGATAGTCGGCAATGATCAACAGGTTGTCGACCACGAACTTGACCTCGCGTTCCGAGAGGGGATAGTACTCCCAGTTCTGGACGAAGGTCTTGTTGTAGGCCTCCCCGATTCTGCCAGCCCACGCGACCAGATGGCGCTTGTTCCGGAAGCGCTCCACCCTCAGGGTCCCGCGCTTTTCGACCCGCTCCGCGATGCGGTGAATTCGTTCCGGAAGATGAAAGGTTTCTGGGTTCAGATAACACGAAACGAAATCCACGACCTTGCTAAATCCCAGGCTTTCGACCAGGCGGGAATAGTACGGGTAGTTGTAGTTCATCATGGTCATCATCTGGCGGTGCTCGGTACCCTCCACCTGGATCCCGTAGCCATCAAAGGGACTCAAGCCTTTGGGGCCTACCACCTCATTGAGGCCTCGCTCGTGAGCCCACTCAAATACCCGGTTAAACAGAGCGCTGGCCACCTCCAGGTCGTCCAGAGAATCGAAGAAATAGAACTGGGCTTGGCGCGTATTGTGATATCGGTTGTAGGGGCGGTTTTCCATTGCGGCAATGCGCCCTACATCCTGGCCATCGCGGACCGCGATGAAAAAATCGCCCTCCGAGTGTTCGAAGAAGGGATGCTTTTGCCGGTTGAGCTGCATCTCCGCGTCCATCAGGAGAGGGGGAACCCACTGCGGATGCTTCGCATACATCCAGAATGGGAAGCGGATGAAGCGCCGCACCTGGGCTCGAGATCGGGTATCGATTTTCTCAACGGTGATCATCTGAGACTCCTGGACAAGGGTTGGGGAGGCTTGCTGAGTTTCCTTGGATCGACGGGAACCGGTGCCGAGGCCCCCAGGGCTTCGGCGGCCCTCCAGATCATCTGATACCTGAACACCTGACCAAAGCTTTCCACCACGGTCTCCGCCACCGTCTTCACTTCAGGGGCTTCTTCCCCGAGCATCTCAGCCATGGAGATGGCTGGATAGCCCTGCAGTCCGCAGGCCACGATCCCCTTCCAGTACTCCATGGTGGGACGAACATTCAAGGCAAAACCATGCAGGCTGACTCCCGAGGCGTTCACCTTGACGCCCAGGGAGGCAATCTTGCTCGGAGTCTTGCGCTTCTCCGGCGGACAGGAGGGGCAGCGCGAGGCCATGTCCGCTTGCACCCATACCCCCGTTTTGCCCGGCAACTGTCCCGCGACCAAGCCGAAACGGGAAACGGCCGCAATGATCACGCGCTCCAGGCGCCGCAAGTAGCCCACATAATCGGCCTGGGGCAACCGACCGCTCGCGTGATCGGGGGTCCCCAGAGCCAGGATTGGGTAGCCGACCAGCTGTCCGGGGCCATGATAGGTGATGTCGCCGCCCCGATCCACCCACTCTACTTGGATCCCTTCTCGCGCGCATTCCTCCTCAGAGATCAGGAGGTTCTCGAGGTGGCCCGAACGGCCCAAGGTGTAGACATGCGGGTGCTCGAGGACCAGCAGCGTGTCCGGGATCTCTCCCTGGGCTACCCGGCGAGCGACCTCCAGCTGGAGATCCCATGCCGTCTTATAGGGAACCGTGCCCAGCCAAAAGACATCACACTGCGACACGGGCACGGATCCCAGCCTGGCCGAGGAAACCGGGTTCCCAATCGGTCTCAAAGGTTGAGATATCCTCCCGCCAGGCCATGCGCGGCCTCCATGAGGGCCTCGCTCAGGGTGGGGTGAAGATGCACGTTGCGGGCGATCTGCTCCGCAGTCAGCTCCATCTCCTGGGCGAGCGTCAACTCTGGCAAGAGCTCGGTCACCTCCGCTCCGACCAGATGCGCCCCAAGGATCTCCCCGTAACGCGCCTCGGAAACGATCTTGACGAATCCGGTCGGATCCCCCAGGCCCAAGGCCTTGCCATTGGCCTGGAAGGGGAAGCGGCCGATCTTGATCTCATAACCCCGTTCGCGAGCCTGGGCTTCGGTCAAACCAAAGGAGGCAACCTGGGGCTGGGAGAAGATGCCGCGGGGCATCATTTCATAGTTGAGGGTAATGGAGGCGGCCCCGGCCATATTTTCCGCGCAGACGATCCCCATGGCCGAGCCGACATGGGCCAGCATCAGGCGGCCGGTCAGATCCCCGATGGCCCAAATGCCCGGCACGTTTGTCGACATGCGTTCGTCAACCTCGACCCGGCCCTTTTCGACCTTCACCCCCAGCGCCTCCAGACCGAGATCCTCGCTGTTGGGCCGGAACCCCGTGGCCACGAGGACCTGCTCCGCCTCTAGTTCCTCGGCTTTCCCCTCCGCGCTCACCCGCAGGCGGACCTTCTCCCCTCCGGTTTCGACGCCCTCCACGCGGGTACTCGTCCGCACCTCGATTCCGGAGCGCTTGAAAGCCTTGGCAAGTTCCGCGCTGATCTCCTCGTCTTCCAATGGGGCGATGCGCGGCAGCATCTCAAGTAGAGTGACCTTGCTCCCGTACGAATTCCAAAGGGTCGCGAACTCCAATCCGATGGGACCGGCCCCCACGATCGCCACTGAGGAGGGTAGCTTCTCCTGCAGGATCGCCTCTCGATAGGTGAGGATTTTCTTCCCATCCACCTCCATCCCGGGCAGGAGGGAAGCCCGGGCGCCGGTCGCGAGGACGATGTTGCGAGCCTTGAGGCGGGTCACCTTGCCGCCGGCCCCCTTCAGTTCGAGCGTATCCTGGGCGCCCAAACGGCCTGCCCCCAGGTGCACATCGATCTTGTTTTTGCGCAAGAGGAATTCGACCCCCTTGACCAGCCTGGCGGAAACTTGTCGGGAGCGCTTGACCGCGGCCGCATAGTCCACCTTGGGTTTCCCGATCTCAAAGCCAAACTCCGGACCGCGATGAAGCAGGGTTTGAATCACCTCGGCATTTCTCAGCAACGCCTTCGAGGGGATGCATCCAATGTTCAGGCATACTCCCCCGAGCCATTCTCGGTCGACGATGGCTGTCTTCAGTCCCAACTGGGAGGTCCGAATGGCGCAGACGTATCCCGCCGGCCCGGCCCCAAGGACGATCACGTCGTAATCGGAGGAAGTGGAGTCGCTCACATGGATCCCCTTTCTGTGGCGGTCGATCGACTCATTATACCGAAAGGGCCGAAAGGCCCGGGTTATAATGCCCTGGAGGTGCGACCGATGCGCGGCATTCGAATAGCCATCTTAGGCCTGGGCCTGTTGCTGGTTGCCGCCAGCCCCCGGGAAACCCCAACTCAGAAGATCCTTTGGCTGGATGCCGAGGGCGCGGTCACGCCAGCCATGTCAACCTATATCCAGCGCGGGATCCGCCTGGCCGAAGGCCAGGACGCGATGCTGCTCGTCCTACAACTGAATACCCCCGGGGGGGACATCGGCACCATGCAAGATATCGTCGAGGCCATGCGAGCCAGTACTGTCCCCATCGTGGTCTATGTGGCTCCCCAGGGAGCCATGGCAGGCAGCGCGGGCACGGTGATCACCTTGGCGGGCGACCTAGCGGCGATGGCGCCGGACACGGCCATAGGTGCGGCCAGCCCGGTCGGTCCCCAAGGACAGGATCTGGGGACGACGGAGGAGGCCAAGACCAAGAGCATCCTCAAGGCCCTGGCCCGCTCACTGGCGGCAGGGCGCTCCCCAACCGCCCTGAACCTCATCGATAGCACGATCGATGAAGCCAAGGCCGCCTCGGCGAGCGAAGCCCTTCAGGCCGGCATGATTGACATCGTCGCCAGCAGTCGACAAGACCTGCTTGATCAGCTCAATGGGCGCACGATCCACAGCGCGACGAAGTCCGTGATCTTGCAAACCTCCAGCGCCCAGGTGGAGGAGGTCCCGGCCAATTTGCTCGAGGAGATGCTCCAGGTTCTGACCGACCCCAACATCGTCTTCATCCTTCTGGCCGTTGGGGCGGGAGCCTTACTCATTGAGATCTCTCACCCGGCCGGGTGGGTAGCTGGGTTTGCCGGTGTGGTCTTCCTGGCCTTGGCCTTTTATGGCCTTGGGGTGCTTTCAGTCAACTGGTTCGGTTTGATTTTCGTCCTCTTGGCCTTTGTGCTCTTCATTGTCGACATCAAAGCCGCCACCCATGGCGCGCTCACCGCGGCTGGGCTGGCTTCTTTCATCGCAGGCTCACTTATCCTGTTCAACTCGCCAGGCACACCGCCTTTCCAGAGGGTGTCCGTGCCCCTGGTGGTGGTTACCGGGGTGGCCATCGCCGCGACCTTCGTTGGGATTGTCACCCTGGTTGTGCGGGCGCACCGCCGTCCAACGACCATGGGAAAGGAGACGCTGGTGGGGCGGGTGGGGCGGGTCATGGTGGAACTTGCGCCCCAGGGCATGGTTCAGGCGGGTGGAGAGCTCTGGTCGGCGATGGCAGCCACTCCCCCCGAGCACATTGCGGTCGGGGAAAAGGTCGAGATTCTCGGGGTCAAGGGATTGAAACTCACCGTTCGGAAGCTTCCCGATGCCGGAAAAGAAACAAATCCTCCTGACGAATGACGATGGCATCCGCTCGCCCGGTCTTTGGTCTGCGGCCCGCGCGTTATCTGAGCTGGGGTTCGTGACGGTCGCGGCGCCGGAGGCTCAATCGTCCGGTGCTGGCCGCAGCATGCCGGCTCGGTCCCCGGGGGTCATCCGGGAGGAATGGGTTGAGGTCGGCGAGAAACGATGGAAAGTCTACGCCATCGCGGGCAGCCCGGCTCAGGCCGTCGACCTCGCTCTGCTCGAGCTTCTGGAAGCCCCGCCCGATTTAGTTGTGGCCGGCATCAACTACGGGGAGAACGTGGGCTCGGGCGTAACGGTCTCCGGGACCGTCGGCGCAGCGCTCGAGGGCGCGGCTCACGGGATTCCCGCCCTGGCCGTCTCGCTCGAGACCGAAAGCCGCTACCATCTCACTTACTCCGAGGAGGTCGATTTCACCTGCGCCGCCTACTTTGCCGCCTACTTCGCGGATAAGATGCTGGCCGGATTGAGTTGGCAGGACCTGGATGTGCTCAAGGTCGAGGTGCCCACGGAGGCCACTCGGCAAACGCCTTGGAAACTCGCCAGGCTCTCGCGCACCCGCTACTATGTCCCTCAGCGTCCCGAACGCCAGAGGCGGGATCTGCCGACCCAACTAGGATACTCCACGGTGCTGGACCCGAACATTGAGAAGGATTCCGATGTGTACGTCTTGCGCGTCGAGCACCAGGTAGCGGTCACCCCCCTCAGCCTGGACCTCACGTCTCGCACCGATCTGCAGCGTTTGGAGCAGGTGATGAGGGACGGGTCCCAAGGCTGAGACCCTTTTCCCATGGCAAAGAGACCGGTCGGCCCTCCGCTTACGGTCCCGGCTTGAGACGGAGAACCTCCATCATTCGGGAATGCAACTGGCGGTTAGCGGCCAGGATCGAAGGTAAGTCCGTGAGGAACTCGGGTCCTCCATCGATATCGGTGACCTCGCCCCCTGCCTCCTGAACCAGAAGCGATCCGGCGGCAACATCCCATGGGCTCAGGCGGAGCTCCCAAAAGCCATCCAGGCGACCGGCCGCCACGTAGGCCAAGTCCAGAGCGGCAGATCCCAGTCGCCGCACTCCCAGGCTACGGACCGCGAACTTCGCGTAGTTGTCGAGATTGTTGTCCGGGTTCGACCAGGCATCATAGGGGAAGCCCGTAACGAGCAGGCTTTCCCTCAGCTCCGCAGCGTCTGACACCCTGAGGCGGTCCTCATTCAAGAAGGCCCCTCGCCCACGCTCCCCCCAGAAACACTCTGACCGCGTTGGGTCATAGACGACTCCCAGCCGCAAGCCTTCTCGATCCGAAAGACCAATGGAAACCGCAAAGATTGGAAAGCCATGGGCATAGTTAGTCGTTCCGTCCAGAGGATCGACGTACCAAGTTCGTTCGCCGGGGGCCCCGTTGGCACCGCTTTCCTCGGCCAAGATCCGATCCTGCGGAAAGGCCCTCTGGATTTCTCCGAGAATCAGCGCCTCGGAGCGGCGGTCGTATTCGGTCACCAGGTCGATCAAACCCTTGTGCTCCACGGGCACCCGAGTCCCGAAGCCCTCCCCGAGGATCCGGGCCGCGCGCTGAGCTAGGCGGCAGACGAATTCGAGTTCCTCGCTCTTCTTCATTCCTTCCTCAGGCGACAACCAGGCCCACCCGATCCGATGATCCCTCCAGCCGCCAGAGAGCCAAGCTCTCAATATGGTAGGTCTGCGGAAAGAGATCGATGGGCAGGACGCTTTCCAAGCGGTAGCCTCCTTCGCTCAAGAGGCGGGCATCTCTCGCTAGGGTAGCCGGGTCACAGGAGAGATAGACGAGACGGGGTGGCCTGACCCGCAATAATCCCCGCAAGGCATCGCTATCCAGCCCAGCGCGGGGAGGGTCCGCGATCACGAAGTCCGGACGGACGGCCAAGCCCGAAAGCACCTCCCCGGCCTCCGCCTGGTACAGCTCGACATTGTCGAAGTCCGCGAGATTGACTTGGAAGTCGGAGACTGCCTCCGGGTTGGACTCAACCGCAATGAGCCGGCGGCAACCACTCGCCAGGAAGGCGCTGAACAGCCCGACCCCACAATACAAATCCAGAGCTACGTGCTGCGGCTCAAGCCGGGCCGCCTTCCGCACCTCCTGGACCAAGGCCGGGATCATTTTCGTGTTGACCTGAAAGAAGCTGGCGGGCGAAACACGGAAATGGCGGCCCAATACCTCGAATCGGGTTGCGGATTCTCCCACCAGCGCCTGAGATCCTGCCGGAGTGAGGGCCGAGATAGAAAGCGGAGCCTCGACCAACAGTTCCGGAATCTCGCCGGTTATGCTCTCCAGAATCAGCAGGACATCGCCCTCCGACCCGACCCGCAGGCCGATTTGATTCAACGGCAGGGGGGGCTCGAGGACAAGACTCCTCCAGAGAGTGTCCACAGGCGGGATCGGCAAGTGGCACTCTTCAATCGGGAAAACCTGCTTGGACCCGCGCACGAAGTAGCCCAATCGGCCGTCCGGGTTGAGGGCAAACTGGGCGTAGTTGCGATAGTTCCAAGGCTCAAGGGACGCGAGAGGTTCCCTCACGAGAGGATCCCGGAGTCCCCCAAGGTGCTTCAACTGGTCGATCAGGATCGAGCGTTTGGCGTCGATCTGAGCGCCGTAGGAGAGATGTTGATAATGGCAGCCCCCACAGACCCCAAAATGCTGACAACGCGGTTCGACCCGAAAGGAAGAAGGGTCCAAGACCGCCAGCAGCTGCCCGCGTAGGAAACCCGAATGTTCCTCCACGATCTTGACCCTCACCTTCTCGCCCAAGAAGGCAAAGGGCACGAAGATTCTGCGGCCGTCCGGAGCCCGCGCGATCGCATCGCCTCCGTAGGCCAGCGCCTCAATCACCACCTCTAGGATTTCCCCCGCCAGCGAACGGCCCATGGTTACCGAGGAAGAAAGAAAAGTTGGGCTCCCCTGAGATCCAAGGCCGGCAAGCATCCAGGGCTGGTTGCGGGCGGTTCTCCACGTCGGCCGCATGGCCGGCCCAGCGCGCTGGAGGGGCGATGGCTTGGATTTCTGTGGCCCCTGGAGACCATGGGATCAAGGCGCATGCCCGGGCCAGGTGGAATTGAGGTTCCGCCCGAACCAGGAAACGGGGCAGTCCATGCCACGCCAGCGCCCCGGCGACCCAAACCGGCACCTTGCAATCCGAGGCGCGAAATCCCTCCGCGAGGGGCCAGAAGTGCGACCGGCCATCCCAAGGCAGCCTTGCGCCAGGAATGCGAGCGGCATCCAGGGCGGCGGGAGGGTGTCCCGGAATCGTTCCCATGCAGATCGACGAGCGCTCGATCCTCGTTCCCGGCGAGAAAGGAAGCCTGGCAATGAAGGCATGATGCCTCCCTGCCTCGGGTCCCGCGAAGGGACGCCCCGGCCCCACGGCTCAGGATCGGATCACCCCGGGTTTGGCCCGCCGGACCCATGGCCAGAACCGCAACATCGCTCACCCAGCCGCCTTTCCCGTGGAGATGATACCCGATGAAAGGGCTGTAGCCCAGACAAGTTCTGACGGCCTCCGGCAAACCAGAGACCGAACCCCAGGGGAGTGCCCCAGGCTGAGGAACGCCTCGGCTCAATCCGTGTGCACTTAAGGAAGGTCAAATGGGAAGGGCTAGGCGCGCCGCCTTCGGTGGAGATGAATCAGCCAGGAGGGGGATTCGTCCGGAGTCAGGCGCCGTCTCCGGTTGCTGTCTTCAGGTAGTGTCGCTTTGGGGCCAAGCACGGACCGCAGGTCGTCCAGCGCGGCTTCATCATATTCGCAGTGATGGCAGACGTCGCAAACCCAGGCTGGAAAATCCGGAACCGTGATCAATCGGCCATCCAGATAGGCAAAGTATGGAACCACTTGGGGCTGGAGAGTGCCCACCTGGCACTCGGGACAGGCTTCCGCTGCTTGAGATTGGTCGTCCATTGTGTTTCCCTCGGTCATTGGCATACCGGTATGTCCATCCCAGGCTCAAACATCCTGATGATACCCCTCCGCGCTGGGCAGGCTTGCCTCAGCGCGAAACCCCGCGATCCGTGCTTACCAATCCGGCCAGGCTGCCTGCGCACCTGGCTCCCACCCCCTCCCGAGGAACAGGATCCCTGCCCCGAGCGGCTGCCTCGAGGCCTTCCCCGTCGTGGCCTCCCGTCCGGCGCGGTGATCCGCCGCTCCCCACTCGGAGGGAGGCCAGTAAATGAGCCAAGCCTTTCCGACCAGGTCCCTCATGGGAACCGGCCCAAAATTGTGCGAGTCCCGAGAAAAGGCTCGGTTGTCTCCCAGCACGAACACTTGGTTGGCACCGATCTGCCACGTCTGGTCCGAACCGGTCAGCCCAACCGCATAAGGCTCGTCCAGGGCCGCGCCATTCAGCCACACGCGGCCGTCGACAAATTCCACCTTTTCCCCGGGCAGTCCCACGATCCGCTTGATGAGGTCCTCGTTGGTCGACGGGTCGGGAGAGTGAAAAACCACAATATCTCCTCGCTGCGGCCTTCCCAGCCGGTAGGTCAGCTTGCTGACGATGATGTACTCGCCACCCTCCAGCGTCGGCCTCATGCTCGGTCCACTGACACGCACTCGGGCCGTGGTCAGATTGACTACCAGAAACACCAGCAAGGTCAGGGCGACGGTCTGAAGGAGCTCCCACAGGATCGTTCGAGTATGGTTGCGATGGACGAGCGGTTCCGGAGTGTGGGAGTCGACTTGGGTTGTATCCAACCATCTCTCCCCAAGGTCAGTTGGGTCTGGAGCGTCGCACGATTATAAGACGGGAGTGGAGCCCGGGCAAGATCTCGCCCTAGCGCCGTCTCCGAAAGGAGACTTGCAGCGGGGTGCCCAGGAAACCATAGGTCCGGCGGATCTCGTTCTCGAGGAATCTTCGATAGGTGAAGTGCACCAGTTCGGGATCGTTGACGTGAATGAGGAAAGTGGGAGGATCCGTTCGCACTTGAGCCGCATAGTAGATCTTCAGCTTTCGGCCCGCCCGCGTTGGAGGGGCGTGTCTCTGGGTCGCCGCGCGCAGCAGGCGGTTGAGTTCCGCGGTGGGAATCCGGACCAGGCGCTCCTCCTGCACCCGCAAGGCGAGAGGGAGAACCCCATCCACCCGCTGGCCCGTGAGGGCCGAAATGAAGAGCACGGGGACGTAGTCCAGGAATTTCAAGGCGCTGCGGACCTCGGCCGTGTACTGCTCCACCGTACCAGGTTCCTTTCTCATAAGATCCCATTTGTTGACCAGGACCACGACGCTCTTGTGCGCGTCCAAGATAAAGCCAGCGATGTGGGCATCCTGGGCCGTTACGCCCTGCGTGGCGTCCAGCACGAGCAATGCCACATCGGCCCGCTCAATCGCCTTCAGCGCACGCAGGACACTGTAGTACTCGACCCCCGGCTCAATCTTGCCCCGGCGTCGGATCCCGGCTGTGTCGATCAGGGTCACGCCCATCCCGGATACCTCCAGCTGAGTATCCACCGCGTCGCGAGTGGTTCCAGGCATCGGGCTGACGATCGCGCGTTCCTCGCCCAAGATCCGGTTCAACAAGCTGCTTTTGCCGACATTCGGCTTGCCCAGGATCGCGATTCTGACCCGCGACTCCTGTTGATCCTCCGCCTCCACCTCGGGCAGAAGCTTCACCAGCGCATCTAATAGTTCCCCAATCCCGGTCCCGTGCAGAGCCGAGACCGGGCAGGGGTCGCCCAATCCCAGGCGGTAGAAGGCGTAGAGCCCCCGCTGCCCATCCTCGTTCTCACACTTGTTGACCACGAGAAGCACGGGCGGCACCTTCCGGCCGGCCTCGGATCGCTGGTTGCGCCGAAGCAACTCCGCGATTTCCTCGTCGGCCGCGGTCGGTCCCGCCAGGCCATCGGTGAGGAAAAGGACCGCATCGGCGTCGCGAATGGCCATTACGGCCTGGAAGCGAATTTGGACAATGTACTCGCTTGAGCCGATGGAGAGCGGGCCGGACGGCCCAGGCAGCCTGCCCGTGATCCCCGCGGTTGGGTCGATGCCTCCGGTGTCCACGACGTCAAAACGCGTCCCGGTCCAATCGCATTCGGCTATCAGGCGGTCCCGGGTGGTCCCAGGGGTCTCATCGACCACGGCCAGACGCTCTCCAACCAGCCGGTTAAAGAGCGTGGACTTGCCCACATTCGGCGCGCCCACCAGCGCTACGACCGGTTTAGACATGACCACTGACTTGAGAGGGGGAAAGCTCAGGGCGTCGCGACCGGACCCGGAGCGATGACGACCCCGATTTGAGAAGGCAGCAGAGCCTCAATCTGCAAGCCCTCCAGAAGAACACGGCAGGTCGGCTGGAGCTGATAGGTTCCGGCCTTCAGCCCGGAGAGGTCCAGGTACACGTCCACATCACTGGGGCGCAGGGCTTTCAACAGAGGGACGGCCCCCGAGATGACGACATCGATGGTAGATGGGGAGAGGCTGGCCGCCAGCCCCGGGCCTTGGCCCTGATAGCGCACCTCGCGCGTGATCGTCTCGCTATCCTGGATGGCCGAGACGCTCACCTGGACGAAGATCAGCGGGGAGCCCACCACATTGACTCCCGTGGGAAGTATCAGAGCCAGCGATCCGGACACGTCGGACCGGGCTCCGGAAATGTCGAGGGGCGCTGTTGCGACATAGCCGGGCAGGCTGTTGACACGGGTTGGGTCGGCCGAGAAAAGCGTCGCCGTGGGAGGATAGACGGAAATACCCGTCAGGCGATAGCCGCTCTGGACTTGTCCCTGGATAACGGCCTTGACGACCACATCCCGGTAGCCGCCTTGCTGCTGCACCGAAATGGAGACCTGCAGGGCGCCGGGATCGAGGGTCACACCGGAAACCACTTGCCCAGCGGCATCCAAGGCCTGAAGGGCCACCTGGCGATCCAGGTCAGCTCGCATTCCCTCGACGTCCACCGAGCCCACCACGGAGGCCACTCCCTCCACTTGCGACTGTCCTCCGTCCACCGCAACAAAATCGGGCGAGGAGGCAGGCGTCCCAAGGGAGTATCCAGCCGCGGGGGTTCCGCTCAGTCGGATTTGCACCCCCATTCTCTTGCTGGCGGGAGGTTCGAGCGTCACCTCAATCTGGCTGGGGTCTATCTTCTCCACCAGAACAGGATGGACCTCGGTCTTCAGTTGGAGGGAGATCTGATGCGGGCCTGGGCCGAGACGGGACAGGTCGGCCACAACCTGAACATTCACCGACGTCAGGCGCGTCCACACCGACTGGGGCGCCCGCAAGGTAACTGTCACCGGTCTGGGAAGAGGCTCATCGGCGATGAGATTGGGCGCCATCCCAACGATTTGAATCGGGATCGGGCTGCTCAAAGTGCGGGTTTCATTGGGATCCTGGCTGGTTACCGCGGTGACCCACACCGTGAGCGCCAGAACCAGGGCCAGGGCGAACGGAGGCAAATTACTTACCAGCCCGTGCCAGGCCTGTCTCATCCTGGGGCTCCTTCCTTCTTGGAGTCCGAGGTTCCCGCGTCTGCGTCGCGAGGCCGCCTGGGGACGGCTTGGGAAAGGCCCAAATGCGTGCGAAGCCAATCTACAGCCGAGGGAACGCCGGGCGAGCGGGCAAATGCCTGGAGGATGCTTTGCAAGCGAGGGACATCCAAACGCCGAATCATGCGCCCATTGTGGGCGACGGAGATGATCCCTGTCTCTTCGGACACGACGACCGCCACGCCATCGCTCACCTCGCTCACTCCTAGGGCGGCGCGGTGGCGCAGGCCCATGGTACGCTCCGGAGATGGCGAAAGGCTGCCGCTGGATGAGAGCGGGACGACACAGCCGGCCGCAACGACTCGCTCCCCGCGCAGGATCACGGCCCCGTCATGCAGAGGTGTGCCCGGGTAGAAGATCTGGAGCAGCAACTCAGGGCTGACCAGCGATTCCATCCGGACTCCGGTTTCGGCGAAATCCCCCAGAGGTACATCCCCTTCGATCACGATGAGCGCGCCATGGCGGCGCTCCGCCAGTCTCTGTGCCGCCGTGACCACGGGATTCAAGTAGGCAGGCACCTTCTCGGAGGTAGAGGTCCGCCGGGGAAAACCAGCACGCCCGAGCCGTTCGAGGGCTCGACGGATTTCAGGAGCGAAAACGACCGGCAGGGCAATGAGTAGCGCCGGAAGAGCCGTGCGTAGCAGCCAGGAGAAGGCGGGCAATCGAGCAAATCCGGTGAGAAGAGCCACCGCCGCGATGAGGATGACCACACCTCGCAGCATCACCCCCGCCCGAGTCCCCCGGAACGCGGTCAGGATCGAGAAGAATACCAATGTGACGAGCCCGATGTCCAACAGGCCGAGCCAGTCGAGACGTTGAAAGAGAAGGGCCAGGTTTTCGAAGAAATCCGACATCGTCGTTGAGCCTAGTTCGAACTCTTGAGCGGGCCAGGCTGTCGCTCCGCCCGCCTCCTCAGCCGCGCGTCGTGCCCGTCGATCCGGACTGGAGTTGCTGTAGGAGACGTCGATAGCCATCCGCGCCAGGCGCATTCAGCGCGAGGATGGCCCGAACCACCTGGATGGCCTCTGGGGTCTTGCCGGAGTCGATGAGGATCTCCCCCAGAGCGTCGAGCTGGGCAATGGCTTCGGGGATCCGACCTCTCTGCTGGTAGCCCTCGGCCAGCTTCTTGCGCACCGTGGGATCTTGAGGGTTGAGGCGCACCAGTTCCTCAAACCAGTATAGCAATTGCTCCTGGCGTCCCTGCCGGGACCATTCCTGCGCCAGGTGGTCAAGCACCGCCTGGGCCTCCGTCGGTTTGCGCAGTTTCAGCAAGAGGCCGATCACTTGAGAGGCCGCTCGTTCGTCGGAGGAGTCCAGTTCCATCAAACGGGTGTAGGCCTGGAGCGCGGAGCGCCAATCCAGCCGCTGCAGGTAGTGATCCCCAAGCCGATAGAGCAATTGAATCTCCCAAGAGGCATCGGGGCCTCCTGGGCGGATCAACGTCAAGGCGGTCTCATAAGCCTTGCGCGCTTTATCCTGTTCCGCCAGCTGTGAGTAGATCTCGCCCAGGTCGAGATACTGGGACAGCGCCGTGCGAACATCATCTTGGGCGAGGGCGAGTTCGATCAGTTCCGTGCGGGACCCCGTATCCATGGGACTGAGCTGCAGAATTCGTTCCAGCACACGCGCCGCTTGAGCCTTGTCGCCGCGGATGCGGTAGGTGCGTGCCACCACCCTGAGCTTACTGATGGAGGCCTCCTGCCGCCCCTCCCGGAGTTGGATTTCGGCGATCCTCACATGCAGAGGCAGGTAAGTTGGTCCCTGGTCGAGAGCCAGCAGCGCCTGCTCCATGGCTGTCTTCAGCAGGTCGCGACGCAGGGCCGCATCCACGTAGGCCATCGCCTCGATCAACGCCTGCGGACGGCCCATGGCGAGCATCGAGGCGAGGGGTAAAAGGCCATGGCCTTCCGATTCCGCATCGAGCTGGGCGCGGGCCAGGCGCAGTCGGCTCTCCCACTCCGTGCCGCTCAGTAAGGACTCCACCCGTTGAGCACTCTCCAGCCACTGCGAGGCAGGCTGGCTCGGCTCGTCCACCTCCAGAAACGTTTCATATTGGCGCTGCAAGGTTTCACGCATCTCCTCCGGAACGGTCGTCAGGTCGGCCAGTTGCAGCGCGGACAGGAAATGGAGAGCCGATTGATACGGCTGCTCCAGCTGACGGTAGGCCCGGCCCAGTCCGAAGTGCGCCCCGGTGGACAGAGCGGGGTGATCCACCGCACGCTGAAGCGAGGGAACTGCGCCGCGGGCATCCTTCGCCCCCAGCAGCATCGCACCCAATGCAAAATGCGCCGCCGGATGATCGCACCCCACTCGGATGGCTCGCTCCAGTGCCGTCTGGGCCTCCTTTGCCATCCCCCGGCTAAAAGCGTCGATAGCCTGGGCCAAGTAAGGCAGCACCTCGTCGCGCGAGGCGGAGGGGTTGCTATCCGTGTCGTAGTCTCCCAACCCGGCCCGAGGCTGAGCCGGCGTCAGCTGGCCAGCCTCGAACAAGAGCTCGGCCAGCAAGGTGATGGCCGTGTGCTGGGCCAGTTCAAAGGGATTGGTGGCCGGGGCCTCGGTTTCTTTGGCTTCGGGTAGGACGGCCCGAGAGGACAGGGCCGAAGGCTGGGGGGCGATGAGCGGGGCCGTCGCCCGAGGGCGAATCGGCGGAGGAATGGCCAAGACCTCGCTCGCCTGGAGGGCGGCCTTCGCTCGCAGGAGCTCGGTGTTGCCAGGCGCCAGACGCAGGCCTTGTTCGATGGCCTGCGCGGCCTTTTCATTTTGCCCGCTCTTTTGCAGGATCGCCGCCAGTGCCAAGTACTCGGTTACCGCTTGACGCACCCGCCCGGTGCGTTCGGTCCCCAGGGCCAGACGCGACCGGGCCAGGAGATTATCCGGTGCCAAGCGAGAGGCGGCTACCCAGTCATCAATTGCCTTGTCGGCCTCGTGGCGCCCCAGATACAAGTCAGCGGAGGCGAGGTAGCCGCGAACGGCATCCGCGGTCTGACCTCGCCGCTCGAGGATTTCTGAGATCTTCTCCTGGGGGATGGGATTGGTGGGATCCGCACTGGCGCACTGCCGGTACATTTCCAGTGCCTGATCCAGTTGCCCAAGTTGCACATGGGCCAGAGCCAGGTGCTCCAGGGCAACCGCATCGCCGGGGAATTCCTCTAAGGCTCGGCGATAGGCAGCCAGGGCGTGCTCCCATTTTTGATCCCAAGCCGCACTGTTACCCTGGCGCAGGGCTTGATCGTAGACATCACGCCGGCCGGCCATTGCCTGCTCTCTGAAGACGAGTTGATTTTTCAGTATAGCACAGCCGTCCGGGTCGCAACGGCGGGCTTCTCAAAAGCCCTCAAGTCTCGAAAGGTCGACCAGTCCTTTTGGAAGATGAGCAATGTGCTGCAGGAGTCCCAAACGATTCTTGCGCAAGGGCTCCTCTTCGGCCATGACCAGCACATCCTCAAAGAACTTTGAGATCCTCGGGACCATCGGGACGAAAGCCTCCAGCCAGCCATTCAAGGTCCATGTGTGGCGCGCCACCAAATCCCGGGCCAGAGACTCCAGGCCCTGAACTGCCTCCCATAATTCTGCTTCGGCCGGGCTTGCAAACCGTTGCGGTTCGACCGAGAAACTCTCACGGAAATCCCGGCTGATGCGAACGCAGCGCGCGTAGGCCGCGAGAATCTGCGGCCAATCGGATCTCTGCATCCAGCCAGTGAGCTCGAGAGCCATCTCGCGCGCTTGGTGGGGATCGTGCCCGCATTCCGCGACAACGGCCTCCACCACGTCGTGGCGCAGACCCGAATCACTCAGAACGGCCTTCAGTCTTCCCAGCAGGAATTCAAACACCTCAACGGGCACTTCCGTCGTCACCGGGACCGGCTGAAGGGCCACGGCCAGATCAATTCCCCGGCGCAAATCGAAAGAAATTGCACGCATGGTTAGGGTCTGCACGATCCCGATCGCAGCCCGACGCAGTGCAAATGGGTCGCTGGTCCCCGAGGGGACCAGGCCCACCGCAAAAAGGCCGACCAGCGAATCGAGCCGATCCGCCAAGCCCACGGCCACGCCCGCTCCCGATTGAGGCAGTTCATCCTCGGCGCCTCGGGGCAAATAGTGTTCATAGATGGCCAGGGCGGTTTCGGCACTCTCGCCAGAGTCCAGCGCATAATACCGGCCCATCACCCCTTGCAGGGAAGTCATCTCGACCACCATTTGCGTGACCAGGTCGGCTTTGCACAGATGCGCTGCCCTTCGCGCCGCCTCCGCCTGCGCGGGCGCCAGGCCGACCAGAGGGATCAGCCCCTCTACCAACGTTTCGACCCGGCGCGATTTCTCGAGCATCGATCCCAGGCGGGTCTGGAAGGTCAGGGTGCCCAGACGGGGAAGGAACTGCTCCAAGGGATGCTTACGATCTTCGCGGATGAAGTACTCCGCGTCCGCGAATCGCGCCCGCAGCACATGCTCGTTACCCTCTCGCACCAACTCCACCCCTCGGCCGTCCCCGTTCCGCACCGTCACGAAGTAGGGCAGGAGCTTTCCCTTCTTCTCCATGGGGAAGTATCTCTGATGTCTCTTCATCACCGAGATCAGAACTTCGTGGGGCAGGTCAAGGTAGACGGGGTCAAACGAACCGCGCAGGGCGCGGGGAGATTCCACCAGATTGGCAACTTCCGCCAGCAATCCTGGGTCCTCGCGGATCGTTCCACCGGCCTCACGGGCAAGCGTTCCAACTTGACTCCAGATCTCGGCCCGCCGCATGGGGACGGAAAGCTCGATGCCCTCCGCCTTCATCCTCTCAAAATAGGACTGCGGCGTCTCGACCACGATTTCTTCCGCGGCCGAAAGCCTCAGGCCTCGCGTGACGCGGTCGCTTTTCACGCCCGCGAACTCGAACTCGACCACCCGGCCGCCAAACAGCGCGACCAACCAGCGAATTGGCCGCGAGAAAGGAACGCCCGTCGCGTTCCAACGCACTGTTTTGTCAAAACGGATCTCGCCCAGGACGACAGGCAGAAGGGCGGCCAGCAAATCGACTGTGCCCTCCCCCTCCACGGCAACCTCCAGGGCAACATAGCGCCGCCCTCCAATCTCATGGATCAGACCCGGACCGAGGGCTGCCTCTCCAACGCCATTCTTGCGAGCCCAGCCCAAGAGCGCCGGGGTGGGCTTTCCCTCCGGGTCGAAGGCCGCCGTCTCCGCTGGGCCCTTAACCAACTCTCGGGTGGCCTCCGTGCGAGCAGCCATCTCGTCGACATGGATGACCAAGCGTCTGGGGGTACCGAGAATCTCCAAGCCGCGGTAGGGAAGGCGATGGGCATCCAATACGCGGCGACGGAAGGCCGGGCCAATCTGCTCCAGGGCCCGGTCCAGGTCGGCGGAAGGCAGCTCCTCAGTTCCGATTTCGAGCAGGAAGGGGGCCGGGCCCAGGCTGGCAGCTTCCCCGGGCGGCCCGATCGCCAGTCGCGCTCTGGGCAAGGGCTCTGGGTTCGGTCTCGGAAACTTGCTGGCCAGCGGAAAACCCAGGGCCTGGCGCTGATCCAGGTAGGCCCGCGCTACCTGGGAGGCGAGCTGCCTCATTTGTCCAAAGAAGTGGGCCCGCTCGGTGACCCCGACCGAACCGCGCGCATCCATGACATTGAAGGCGTGGGAGCACTTGAGCACGTAGTCGTGGGCCGGCAGCACCAGACCGGCCGCCAGGGCCGCGCGAGCTTCCTCCGCGAACAGCCCATAAGCGGCTCGCAGGCGCTCGACGTCCGCCGTCTCGAAGTTGTAGCGACTGTGCTCCTGCTCGCTCTGTAAGAGCACGTCCCCGTAGGTGACCTCAGCAACCCAGCGGATGTCCTTGAAGTGGGCAACCTTCTGGAGCGTCATGAGGATGCGCTCGAGGCCGTACGTAATCTCTACGGAGGGCACTTCCAGTGGAATGCCTCCGGCTTGCTGAAGGTAGGTGAACTGGGTGATTTCCTGTCCGTCCAGCCAGACTTCCCAGCCCAGTCCCCAGGCTCCCAGGGCGGGCTGCTCCCAGTTGTCCTCGACAAAACGAATGTCGTGATCCCGGAGTGGAATCCCCAGGGCCTCCAGCGAATCGAGAAAGACCTCCTGCGGGTTGCCCGGGTCCGGCTTCAAGATCACCTGGAACTGGTAGTACTGGCCCAGGCGGTTTGGGTTCTCGCCGTAGCGACCATCCGCCGGACGGACCGAGGGTTCCACATAGGCGACGCGCCAGGGCTCGGGGCCAAGCACTCGCAGGAAGGTCGCCGGGTTCATGGTGCCTGCTCCGACCTGGGTGTAGTAGGGCTGCCAGATCAGGCATCCCTGGCGTTCCCAGAATTCCTGCAAGTCGAGAATAACCCGCTGAAAGGTGGGTGGGGTCATGAGGGCCTGTCTTCGTCGGCTGGCGCTTGAGGATCCCTGTGCTGAGATGATGGAGCAACGATTATAACAACGGAGAGCGAACCGCAGCCTGACCGAGGCGAAACCCGGGGTCAGCGAAGAGGGCCCGCCCCTGCGACCTCGTGCAGGAAGGGCGGAGACTTCAGGGGCCGTTCCAGCAGATGCAGGATGTAGCCCTGGAGGGTGAACTCGACCTCTGCGGCTACCTTCGGGCTCACCTTGAGGTTCTCAACCGCGCCAAGATTCTCCCGCTGAAGATGGCGCATGACTCTCAAGGCTCCCAAAGACAGCGGCTGAGAGTCCGGAGCCGAGCAGGCGCAGGTTGGGCATACCACCCCTCCCCGGGAGGGGCTGAAGAATTGGTCCTGGGGGAGGATGTCCTCCTGGCCAACCGTGCAGGAACCCAGTTGGGGACGATAGCCCAAAGCCTCCAGAAGATGCAAGTCGTAGGAGCGCAAAATCGGATCCACCGCAGGGGCCCGGCAGAGGGCCCCCAAGGTGGAGCCCAAGAGCTCATAGGCCATTAGGTTTTCGACTTCCTCCGGCGAGAACCGATCGAGAAGCTCGGCGGCATAAGTAGCCGCCGCCAGGCGGATCAAGTCCTCCCGCAACGCACGAAAGGCCTCCACGGTCTCTGCCTGCGTAATGATGTCCAGTTCGCGACCTTTGGCCAGCAGCAGCATGGTCCGCGTGAAGGGCTCCAGGTGGCCGGCCTTGCGCGAGCGGGGCTTGCGAACGCCAACCGCTTTGGCGCGGAACTTGCCCCGCAGGGGAGAGAAGAGCGTGAGGATTCGGTCGGCTTCTCCCCAGTTTCGACGCCGAAGAATGATCGCTTCCGTTCGATAGACCCGCTCTCGACCCGCCCGGCTCATCCTGTCGCACGCTTTCCAGAGGCTCTCCACGCCTCGGAGAGGCCCTATTTCTCCAGGCCGTGGGGGATATCCCGCTGGGAGCTTCGCAGGCTCTCCGCGTTGAAGACGTGGGGCAGCAGTTCGGACAGGGTCCCGGCCCAGCGGACTTGCTCGGACTCATCCGCCACCAGAATTTCCAGGCTGGGTCCGAATTCCGCAAGCGCCTGCCGGCAGGCTCCGCAAGGGAACCCCCCATCCTGGGTCACGACGGCGATCCCCCGAAACCTCCGCTCCCCCGAGGCCACGGCGGAGAATAGTGCGACCCGCTCCGCACACAAACCCGTCGGATAGGCGGCGTTCTCCACATTCGCTCCCCGGTAGAGGGTCCCCGACTCTGAAAGCAGCGCGGCTCCCACGGCGTAACGCGAGTAGGGGGCATATGCGTTCTCCCGGGATAAACGTGCGGACCGAACGAGTTCGCTGCGTTCCTCAGGGCTCACGCTCCACCTCCTTGGTGGGTGGTTCGAGGTTTTCCGAGATGCGGACGGCGCGGACCTTTCGAATGCGACGACCCGAGATTTGTTCTACGACCAAGCGATATCCTTCGGCCCAGACCGATTCCCCTCGCTCAGGCACTTTGCCCAGCTGGGCGTAGAGCAATCCCCCCAGCGTGTCCCCGAATTCATCGGAGAGATGGGTTCCCAGAACCTCATTGACGTCCGCGAGGTTCATTCGGGCGTCGAGCAGGTATTCCTGGCTGGCCAGTCTGACGACCGGGGCCTCCTCGCCCGCATCGTATTCATCGCGGATTTCTCCCACGATCTCTTCCAGCAAGTCTTCGATGGTCACTAATCCCGCCGTACCTCCGTACTCGTCGACGACAATGGCCATATGAATATGTTGAGATTGAAGCTCGGCCAGGAGCTCCCCCGCGGGCTTGGCTTCGGGCACGAAGTAGATCGGTCGCAGGAGCTCTTGCAAGCTGACTCGCCCGCCCTCGTGCATGGCGCGCAGCAGATCCTTAGCGTGGACCAACCCAACCACGTTGTCGATGCTTTGGTCAAAAACGGGCAGACGGGAATGACCGTGAGGGAGCAACAGATCCACGCATTCCGGAACGGTCGCACGGATCTCGACGGCCTGGAGGTCCATGCGCGGGGTCATCACTTCTCGCACCAAGGTGTGCCCAAGTTGGAAGATCGAGAGAAGCATCGCTTTCTCCGTCGGTTCAATCGTTCCCCCCTCCCTCCCGGCTTCAATCAGGGTCTTGATCTCCTCCTCGGTCACGACCGCGGCTCCCCCTTTCGGCCCGCTCCGACCTCCCCCCAACCTTAACACGATCCACGTGAAGGGCGAAAACAAAACTTCCAGCCCCGCCATCAGCGGGGCGAAAAAAAGGCTGGCCCGGTCCGCGGAGCGTATGGCCAGGGTTTCCGCCAAGGTTTCACCCGACGTCATCAGGAACGCGATTAGAAGCAGACCAGCGATCTCCGCCGCGAGGGTGCCCAACCACATCGAGCGCACGGGGATCCACACGGCGTCGGCCAGACGGACGAAGGCAATCACCAGGGCTACTCGCAGGACCATCTGCGCCGTTCGCGAGGCCGTAATGAGACGACGGGATTCCCCGGCCACTCGCTCTGCCAGCGAAGCCCCGGCTTGACCGGCCTTCCGCCAGAGAGCAAGCTGAGGGCGGTGTGCATTGACGAGGGCGGCGCGACCCGACGCGACGGTACAGTTCAGGAGGAAGAGAACGAGGGGAGGTACCCAGACCCAAGGGTTCGGCCCAAGGCCCGCTTCATTCATCCCGCGGCTCCAGGCGGCGGAGATTGCGAGCCGGCGCACCCACGGCCAAGGTGTGATCCGGCACATCCCGCGTCACCACCGAGCCGGCCCCGGTGCGAGCCCCCTTGCCCACCCGGATCGGTGCTACCAACATCGTGTCGCTGCCAATGAAGGCTCCCTCGCCGATCTCGGTCGGGTTCTTCCGTCGGCCGTCAAAGTTGCAGGTGACGGTTCCCGCCCCCAAGTTCACCTCCGCTCCCACTTGCGCATCCCCAACGTAGCTGAAGTGCCCCATCTTTGTCCCAGGACCCAGATAAGAGTTCTTGACCTCGCCGAAGTTGCCCATGTGGACGCCCGGCGCCAGATGGGCCCCCGGACGCAAATGAGCAAAGGGCCCCACGTGGACCTGTTCCTCGAGGGTTGCTTGCTCCAGAACCGAGGCCTCGATCCGGCAGCCGTTGCCGATCTGGCTTCCGTGCACCAAGGTGTTCGGCCCAATCCAGCAATCCCGCCCGACCTTGGTCTCCCCTTCCAAATGCGTGTTGGGGAGGATCACCGTATCCGCGCCGATCTCGACCTCGGGACCAATGTAGGTTGTCGCGGGATCGACCAGCGTTACACCGGATTCCATCCAGCGGTGATTCGTGCGGCGTCTCAAGGCGGCCTCCGCCTGAGCCAGGTGAACGCGGGTGTTAATCCCGATCCACTCATCCGGATCCCGGACGGGGATGGCCTGGGCGCCTGCCCCCGACTCACTCGCCATTTCGATCAAGTCGGTCAAGTAGTATTCCCCCTGGGGGGAGGGTCGGACCCGGGCCAGAGCCTCCCACAGCCATGCCTCGCGGACACAGTACACTCCCAGGTTGATCTCCTCAGTCGCGAGTTCCTCCGGCGTGGCCTGGGCCTCTTCGATCACCTTCCGCACGCGACCCAGCCGGTCGCGCAGAACATGGCCAAATCCTCTGGCCTCCCCCCCTTGACCCACCAAGAAGGCCAGCGGCCCAGGGTGCCGGGAGGCGGCCTCGACCAGACCCCGGAGCGTCGGGGCGGTCAGAAGCGGCATGTCTCCGTAGGCGATCAGAATGTAGTCGGCCTGACCCGCAAGGAGACCCTTCACCTGTCCAACGGCGTGGGCGGTGCCCAGGCTCTCCTCCTGAACGACGAATTGCGCCGCGGGACCCACCTCCTCGCGAATTCGGTCGGCCCCAGGCCCAATGACCAACGCGGGCGGAGAACCCGTGGCTTCCGATACCGCTTCCAGGGCATAGTGGATGAGCGCTCGTCCTCCCAGGAGATGAAGGACCTTGGGGATCTCCGACTTCATGCGGGTGCCAAGCCCTGCGGCGAGTACGATGCCTCGAGTAGTCATCATGTCACCTTCAAAGACGCTTGGGGAGGGCTGCCCTGCGGATCGCGTTTCAGCGAGTGAGGAGCGCGCCCTCTTCCCCGGGGTGCTGGGATGGACCGCTATGCTCCAGGAGAACAAGACTCGAGCGGGAGGCGGGATGAGAAAAGGCGAGGCTGGGGCGCCAGGATTCGAACCTAGATCCACGGATTCAAAGTCCGGTGTGCTGCCTTTGCACCACGCCCCAACAAGGGGGAACCTTCCATGAATTGCTTGGCCGGCTTTTTCCTGAGGAGGCCTTCTGGGATAGACCCACTCGTGCGGAGGGCGATCGACTAACCTTCCCGTCCACGTCGGCATCCGCACGTGGCCGCCCCTTGGTCTGTGCAGATCATCGCGGTCGGCGACCCACAGGATTGTAACATGCCCTCCAACTCCCTCGGCGCGCAGCGGATCGCATCGGGCCAGGGGTTACTCCACCGGCTCTCTCTCCGCCCTCATCCGACTGAGAACCCACAAGATCGCGCAAGCCACGCCGACCACGACGGTCACCAATAATCCTCCTTCCGGGCCAAAGCTACCCCCGGTCCACAGGACCGGACCGACCAGCCGGGAGATTGAACCCACCCCAAACGCCGTGAGGCCACTAACCGGCAGGCCCAGCACGGGCCCCTGGGCATAGTTCCAGGCAAAATGAAAGCCAAGGGGTAGCCAGAGAGTGCCCTTCCAGCGCACAGCCAGCGAAAAAGCCAGCCCCGCCAGGGCGATGTTGAGCAGGGCCAGCCAATTGAGACCGGGGTTGAGGCCGTGGGCGAGAGAAAAAAGCACGGAGGCAAGCCCAATTCCCAGCGGCCAGCCCTTCCAGCGCCGAAGCGTGTCCAGGATGTAGCCTCGAAAGGCGATCTCCTCCGCGAGGGCCGCAGGCAGGACCACGGCCACCATGGTCGCCAAGCCAGCCAGCGGCCGGTCCCAGGTGAATTGGGCCCACCCCTCAATCCAGAAGACCAGACCGACCAGGAAGAACGTCGCCCCTCCGAAGGCGAGGCCCAAAAGGGTACTCGCCAGGAGATCTCCAGGACCGAGCCCGATGGAGGCCCAGCCATTACGATTCATCCCCCGCAGGAAGATCCAGGTCACGGCGACGACCCAAGCCAAGTCGACCACCACCGAGAGAAAGAGCAGGCCGGTGGGGATCTGGTTGGCCTGCAGCATCTGCATCCAGCCGGCAAGCAGTTCGGACCGTAGGGGTTTCAGGAGGAAGGTGATCGCCGCGAGCCCCACTCCAAGCAACAGGCCCACGACGACCTGCCCCAAGACAACCGTCGTGAGAAGATACAGGAATACTCGTAGGAGAGGATGAAGCCTGGGCCGGGAAGGTTGGATGTCCGTCATCGGTCAGGTGCGCTCTGGGGGCAAGAGGAGCGATTGGAAGAAGGGTTCTGGCTTATTGCACACGCCAACAGCTCGCCCAGTGGCGAGGCGCGACCTCCCGCACCGCAGGTTCCTCCTGCCAGCAAATCGCCATGGCCACCGGGCACCTCGTATGAAAGTGGCAGCCGGAAGGGGGATTCAGAGGGCTGGGAACATCCCCAGAAAGGAGAATGCGATCTCGCTTGAGCTTCGGATTGGGAACTGGGATGGCCGACATCAAGGCCTGGGTGTAGGGATGCAGGGGGTTGCGGTAGAGATCCTCCCGCTCTGCGATCTCGACAATCTTGCCCAGGTACATTACCACCACGTGGTCCGATATGTGCTCCACCACCGAAAGGTTGTGGGCAATGAAGAGATAGGTGAGACCAAATTCCTTCTGGAGGTCCTTGAGGATATTGAGCACCTGGGATTGGATGGAGACATCGAGCGCCGAGACGGGTTCGTCGCACACAATGAACTTGGGGCGCAGGGCCAACGCCCGAGCGATCCCAATTCGCTGTCTCTGGCCCCCAGAGAACTCGTGAGGGTATCGACGGGCATGATAATCCTCCAGGCCCACCTTGCGCAGCATCTCGAGCATCGTCTGGTAGCGTTCTTTCTTGCTGCCGATGCCGTGAATCTGCAGTCCCTCAGCAATGCTGTCTCCGACCAACATGCGTGGGTCCAGAGAAGAGTAGGGATCCTGGAAAATGATCTGCATGTCGCGGCGGAGGGCCTTCAGTTCGCTGGGAGGGAGGCGGAAAACTTCCTTTCCTCCAAAGTAGACTTTGCCCGAGGTTGCGGGGATCAAGCGCAGAATGCTTCGGCCCACGGTGGTCTTGCCGCAACCCGACTCGCCGACCAGGGCCAGGGTCTCGCCGCGGCGCACCGTGAAGGAGACATCATCGACAGCCTTGACCCAACCGCGGATGTGCTGGAACACTCCCGCCCGGACGGGAAAATGCATGACCAGGCGCTCCACGCGCACGAGGTCGGCGCCCTCCGGCCGGACCGTTCCCGCTTCAGCCATGGGGCTCCTCCTCGGGTCCCGTGCGTGCGGCAGCGCTTGGGCGAGCGGAGGCCTGTGCTTGGGGCTGTCGTGGTAGAGCCAGCAACGTACCGTGTGACCGGGTTCGACGGGCCGAAGATCGGGCTCCAGTTCCGCGCATACGGAGAGATGGTGCTCGAGGCGTGCGCGGCATCGTGGGGCAAAGCGGCAGCCGGCCGGCAGATTGATGAGGTTCGGCACCGATCCCGGGATGACCTCCAACCGGTCTTTGACCTTTCCCAGAACCGGAATGGATCCAATCAATCCCTGGGTGTAGGGGTGATAGGGGTGCGAGAACAGGTCTTCTACCCTGGTCTCCTCGACGATGCGACCGGCATACATGACCGCCACCCGTTCCGCCGTTTCGGCGATCACCCCCAGGTCATGGGTAATCAGAATCATCGCCGATCCGGTCTGGCGGCGCAGATCCAGCATCAGCTCCAAAATCTGAGCCTGGATGGTCACATCCAGGGCCGTCGTCGGTTCATCCGCGATGAGCAGTTCAGGCAAACAGGCCAGCGCCATGGCGATCATCACCCGCTGGGCCATGCCGCCGGAGAGCTCATGCGCATAGGACTTGGCTCCCCCCTCGGGATCCGGAATCCCTACCATTTGCAGGAGCTCAACGGCCCGCTCCGCCCCCTCCTTCCTGTTCAGGCCCTGATGGATCTCCAGCACCTCCGAGATCTGGTCTCCGACCCGATAGACCGGGTTGAGAGCCGACTGCGGCTGCTGGAAGATCATCGAGATCCGGTTCCCACGCACGTGGACCATTTCGGACTCCGCCAGTTTGCGCAGGTCCCGGCCATCGAAATGGATGACCCCTTCCATGATCCGTCCCGGATTGCCGATCAAGCCCAAAATGGACAAGGAGGTGACACTCTTGCCGCATCCCGATTCCCCGACCAGGCCCAGGACCTCCCCCTTGCGGACCGTCAAATCCACCCCGTCCACGGCTTTGACGACGCCGTCTTGGGTGAAGTAGTAGGTCTTGAGATTGCGGACCTCAAGCAGGTTCGGGGATTGAGTGTCCAATCGACCCTCGACCGGGAATCTATCTGGGGAGGCGAGGCACTATAGCATGCGCCTCTGGCACCGTCAAGAAGAAGAGTCTAAATCGCCTGTGTGACTTGGGAGTCAAGGTGGGGAGAACCCAGCCGCAAACCAAGGCGGCCAGGCAACGGACTTTGGAGTTCGCTGGTCGACCCCGGGGAACTCGATGAGGAGAAAGTCAGATGGGAGCGCGGACCGCCTTGGCAACGAGAAAGGCAGAGCCCATTTCCCTACCCCCCTCGCATCCCCCTCATCTTCGGATCCAGCGCATCGCGGAAGGCGTCTCCGATCAGGTTGAACCCCAGGACGAAAAGCAGCAAAGCCATCCCGGGGTAGACCACGATGTACCAATACTCGGCAAGAGTCGGGATCCAGTTGCGTGCCAGGCTCAGGAGCTGCCCCCAGTCGGCATATCCCTCCGGCGCCCCGAGCCCAAGAAAGCTCAGTGCGGCGAAGGTGAGCACGTTGGTGCCAATGTCCAGCGTCCCAACCACCAGGAGCGAATACATCGCATTGGGGAGAATGTGCCGAGCGAGAATCCTCCAGCCCGGCACCCCTACCGTTCGGGCCGCAAGCACGAAGTCGCGCTCCTTCACCGTCAGGACATCCCCGCGGATAATGCGGGAGTAGCCCGGCCAGGCAAACGCGATCAGCGCGATCATCCCGGTGATCAACCCGTTGTGGACCGACGCGGCGAGCACCGTCGCCAGGGTCAAGGCCGCCAGCAGAAAGGGAAAGGCCAGCACGATCTCCACCACCCGCTGGATCACCTCATCCGCCCAACCCCCGAGAAAGGCCGATATCGCGCCGACGAGCCCCCCGAACACAACCGTAAGAGCGGTGACAATCAGGCCGATGCGGAACGCGGTCCGCGCTCCCCACACCACCCCGTAGAAGAGGTCATACTGCCCTTGGGTTGTCCCAAAAGGATAAGTCAGGCTCGGCGGTTGGGGCTCGGCCAGGAACCCATTCCGCGGGATCGCGTACGGCTGAGAAGGATCCCGGGGCGGCGCGATCAGCGGCGCGAAGATCGCAATCAGCGCAAAGCCCACAACGAGCAGGATCCCCGCCACCGAAGTCGGATTGCTGACCATGATCCGCACCCAGTCCGGTACCCGCGACTTGGGGCGAAGCTGGCCCAGCGCTGCGGCTTGCCCAAACGCCCTCTCCGCTACCGCCATGGCTCCCCTCCGATCCAGACCGGCTTTTCTACCCTAGGCCAGGCGAATCCTTGGATCCAGATACGCGTAGGCCACATCCACCACCAGATTGGCCGCGATGTACAACAGCCCGGCCAGCATGGTCACCCCCAACACGCTCACCGCGTCAAAATTCAGCGCCGAACTGGCCGCCCACCAGCCCATGCCGTGATAGTTAAACACCGTCTCGGTAATCACTACCCCGTTAAGCAATCCCGCCAAGAGCAGGCCCCCGATTGTCGCTACCGGGATCATCGCGTTCGGCCGCGCGTGTCGGTTGATCACCAAGTTCTCCGACATCCCCTTGGCCCGGGCCACCGTCACATAGTCCTGGCGAATCACATCCAGCATCGAGGAGCGAGTCACCCGCAGGATCAGGGCCCAGTCGACGTACGCCAGGGTTAGGGCGGGCAGAAACAGGTGGCGCAGCGCATCCGCGAAGATGTCTGGACGCCCATTGAGCAGAGCGTCCACTGTATTCATCCCGGTATAGGCATGGAACGACGAGGAATAGACGATGGTCGTGGCCCAGTCCGAGAGTCGCCCCGGCGGGAACCACTGCAGCTTGGCATAGAACAGCATCAGGACCAGAAGACCAAAAACGAAGGTCGGAAACGAGTAACCCACAATGCTGAAAACGCGGGTGAGCTGGTCCAGCAACTGATCGTGGTGAATCGCCGATTGAATGCCCAACCAAACTCCGATCACGATGATCGGAATAAAACTCCACAGCGCCAGCTCGAGGGTGGCCGGGAAGTAAGTGCGGATGGCATCGAAGACCGGCATCGCTGCCACCTTGGACCAGCCCAGGTTGCCGTGAAACACGCGCACGATCCAATGGAAGTACTGCACATAGATCGGCTGGTCCAGCCCGTACTTCTTGATGATCTCTTGCAGAGCGATGGCGGTCTTGGGCGGGCTGGTGACATACAGCACCGCTCGTTCGCCCGGGGTCAGCGCCATGAGCATCCCGAAGATCAGCACGCTCAGCCCAAGCAGAACGACCGGCAGAACCAACAAGCGCCGCACGATATATCGGAGCATGCCCTTCTGCCTTCCACGAGGGGTGTCGGGCAGGTTTCTAGCCTGCCCGACACTTATCTCGGCTCAACCCACTAGCCCTTGGAGAGCGCGTAGAAGTACTGGTCCGAGTAGGCCGGGTTGTAGTACCACCCCTGCACCCACTCCTGTTCGTAGTGCCGTCCTTGCGGCTGGTCCACGTAGATGTCCAGGTAGTTCTGGTAGGCCAGGTTCTGCAGCTGCCCGTAGACCTTCGCTCGGGCCGCCGGATCAGCCTCAGTGACGCCCTGATTGATCAGCTGGTCGAGCTGGGTCTGCAGGTCCTTGGGGAATGACTGGAAGCCGCTGTACGTCCCACCGCTCGCCAGGTACGGTACGACCCAGTCCTGGGGATCGTGGTAGTCCTCCAGCCAGCCGAGCATGAAGAGCGGCAAGCGGCTGGACGCCTGGTCCGCGAGTTCCACCGCGAACGGCTCGCCCAGCACCGCCATCTTGAATTTTGGATTGACCTGCTTGAGGTTGGCCGCCAGCAGGTCCCCCGCACTCTTGCGCTGGTCATTCCCGATGTTGTAGATGTACTGGACGTAGAAGCCCGTGTCCCACACGGACTTACCGTCAGCCGACTTGATTGTGGAGGCCTTGAAATCATTCGTGCATTGGGTCAGATCAAAGGCGGCTTTGGCCTGGGTTGAATCGAAGCCCAGTTCCCCATCGATCACCGGCCCCAGAGCCTGCTCGGCCTCACCCTTGAAGATCTGGGTGATGTAGGTGTTATAGTCGAAGCACTCGGCAAAGGCCTTGCGGATGTTCAGGTCCGAGAAGAAGTTCGCCGGAATCCCGTTCCCATCCAGTTTCCCCGTGCCCAAGTAGTTGTTCCCGCCCGTTATGTTGACATTCTGGTTGAAGAAGATGTCGTCCTCGTCAAGCGTGGGCAGGCCCTTCCAGACTCTTAACGTCCCGCTCGCGTTGGCAGGCGTGCACTTGCCCGTGACGTCGCAGGTTTCCTTAGCCAGCGGATCTACCTGGGAGATGTACTGCCGGTCGACATAGGCAATGTCGGCATCCCCGGTCTGCAACATCGCGAAACGGGTGCCAAACTCACTCACATTCTTGATCACTGCGTGCGCGATCTTGGCCACGCCCGAAGGACCCCCGTCCCAAAGCGGGCTCGTGGCCCAGTAGTTCGGGTTGGCGTCCATGTCGACCTCTGTCCCCGGCGCCCAGCGAGTGAACATGTAGGGGCCGGTTCCGTTCATGACCTTGAACAGAGGATCCGCCTCAGCCGCCGGATCGTGGTACTTCTGCGCGTCCTCAGGCTTGCCGTCCCAGTCCCCTTGCTTGATCGCCCACGGCATGCTGATGACGGAACCCCAGGCGCCCGCCAGGAGGTTCAGAAACGGCCCATAGGGTTGCATGAGATGCATGGTGACGGTCATGGCACTGTTGTCGTACGTCACGGCCTGTTCGACCGCCTGAGTCGCCTTGACCCAATCGCCGCCAAACTGGCCCTTGCCCGGCCCAGATCCCACCACGTCTCCCGCGTAGCTCTGGACGCTCAAGCCGAAGAATGGTTCGAGCATGATCCACTGCGGGCCGCCGGAGCGATCCTGCACCATTCCCCGCCAGAAGCTGTAAGCCACGTCCTGCGGGGTCATCGGCGAACCGTCGTGGAACTTGACTCCCGGGCGAATATGGAAGGTGTAGGTCTTTCCATCCGAAGAGATATCCCAGCTCGTCGCCAGCATCGGCACGAACTGGTCCACGCGCTCTCTCTTGAAGAAGACCAGGGTCTCGTACACGTTCTGGATCACCCCGTCGCTGGCGGTGTCGTAGGCCCAGGCCGGATCCAGAGATTGCGGATCCCCGATGGTCACATCGACGATCGTGTCGGGGTTCTTCACGGACGGGGCCGACGTGGCCGCAGCCGTGGGGGCCATCGTCGCGGATTCGGTCACGCCCACCGGTGGTGCGGTCGGCGCGGGCGTTGCCGTAGCCGCGGGGGCGCAAGCGGCCAGCACCATGCTTGCAATAACCAAAAGCGAGAACGCAATTAGCGCTCTGGTGCGCATAACTTCCTCTCCTTCTCAGGGTCGTCCACTAGGCGAAGATCACGAATGGTACTAAGGAAGCCGCATGCGAGACCTCGAATTGCATCACCTCCTTCCTCATAAGCGCTGCCCCTATTGATCATACCAAGTGACACGCCACCCAATGCTCAGGAGAAACCTCCCGCCAGTCGGGGACCTTCTCCGCGCAGATCTCCCGAGCAATCGGGCAACGCGTGCGGAATCGGCACCCCGAGGGAGGGTCAACTGGGCTGGGCACATCCCCTTCGAGAATGATCCGATGGCGCCTTTCCTCGACTACGGGGTCGGCCACCGGAACAGCCGAGAGCAGAGCCTGCGTGTACGGGTGCAGGGGATGGCCATACAGGTCATCCCGCGTGGCCAGCTCCACAATCACCCCCAGGTACATCACCGCCACGCGACTGCTGATGTGGCGCACCATGGACAGATCGTGAGCGATGAAGAGGTAGGTCAGTCCAAACTGCTGCTGGAGATCCTCCAACAGGTTGACCACCTGAGCCTGGATGGATACGTCCAAGGCTGAAATCGGCTCATCGCACACGATCAGCTCGGGCTGCAAGGCCAGGGCGCGGGCCACCCCCACGCGTTGCCTCTGGCCGCCGGAGAACTCGTGAGGATATCGGTCGGCGAAGGCCGCGCTCAGTCCGACAATGGAAAGGAGGTGCTGCACCCGCTCGGTGACTTCCGACCCCTGGGCGATGTGATGAACCGTTAAAGGCTCGCCAATGATCTCGGCCACCGTCATGCGGGGATTGAGGCTCGCGTACGGGTCCTGAAAGATCATCTGCATGTGGCGACGCATTCTCCGCAATTCCTCTCCCCGAATCCGCGTCAGATCGGTCTCCCCAAAATACACATGCCCCGAGGAAGGACGATACAGCTGCAGGATGGTGCGCCCCGTCGTGGTTTTGCCGCAGCCCGATTCCCCCACCAGACCGAACGTCTCCCCTTTGCGGATGAAGAACGAAACCCCGTCGACAGCGTGGACTGCCCCCACCTGGCGCTGGAAGATGATCCCGCGGTTTATAGGAAAATGCTTGACCAAGTTCTCGACACGCAACAGAACATTGTCCTGCGTCATTCGTGCGCCCTGCCCTCCTTGACATCCCACCAGCACGCCACCGTGTGCTCAGGGCCGGCTCGCATGAGAGGGGGATTTTCCTTCCAGCACCGTTCAAAAACGTAGGCACAGCGGGGAGCGAAGGGGCAACCCTTGGCTTTTTCGTACATAACCGGAGGAAGTCCGTCGATGGAGGTCAGCCGATGCCGATCCTTGCTGTCGAGACGCGGCAGGCTTCCCATCAAACCAATGGTGTAAGGATGGAGCGGGTTCTTGTATAGCTCCTTGACGGGAGCCGCTTCGATAATATATCCTGCGTACATCACCATCACGCGTTCCGCCAGGCCTGCGATGATTCCCAAATCGTGGGTAATCCAGATCACCGCCATGCCGATCTCGTCTCGCAGGTGCTTGACCAGCTCGATGATCTGCGCCTGGATGGTGACATCCAGAGCCGTGGTGGGCTCGTCTGCGATGAGAATCTGAGGCGTGCACGCCAGCGCCATGGCAATCATCACGCGTTGGCGCATTCCACCGGAGAACTGGTGAGGGTAGTCATTCAGCCGTTCTTCCGCCTGAGGAATCCCCACCATCTGCATCAACTCGATGGCACGTCCCCGGGCCTGACTCCCTGACATCCCCATGTGTAATTCCAAAGGCTCCGTCAATTGCCTGCCGATGGTGAGCACAGGGTTAAAGGAGGTCATCGGATCCTGGAAGACCATGCTGATTCTCGCCCCACGGATGTGTTGCATCTCCTCCATGGGGAGCTTCAACAGGTCGTGGCCCTGGAAAATCGCCCGCCCTGCGGCAATCGTGCCTGGCGGGGTGGGGATCAGGCGCATCAGCGAAAGCATTGTCACGCTTTTGCCGCAACCGCTTTCTCCAACGATCCCGAGGGTCTCCCCCTCCTTGAGACTGAAATCGACTCCATTCACCGCGTGAACCACGCCATCCCGGGTCTTGAATTGGGTCTCCAACCCTTGCACGTCAAGAAGATCTGCCATCAGCATCCTCGAGTGACCAAAATCTTCTTAAGACCGGAATCAACAGGGCTGGCCGGAGGTAGGGCCATCTCGGGACAAGCCAATGATTGACGAGGGCCCCTGATTTTCATGCCCGACCCCAACCTCAAACCCGAGTTGTCGCGATCTACTGCCTTGAAAGGGACTGGGGTGGCTCTACTCATTCCCGAGAATTGTTATCGTCGGGAACATCGGCACTCGCGCGGATTGAGATCGTCGCCAAGGATACTCACTCTTGCGCTTGGGCCTCTCCGTCCGCGCTGCCCTGGGGGCTCAGTATATCACAAGGTATTCAGCCGTTTTCGAGTGATTAGCGCTGACCCGGAATGTCAAACTCCTCAATGTTCCACATGTCGTCGGCTGCCGTCGGGTTCATGGTCAGCCCGGTCAGCCCAGGGCGGGTGATTGCTACCTTGACCTTCAGGTAAAGGGGCACGGAGGGCAGGTTTTCGGCAAATATCGCCTGGGCACTCTTGGCATTCTGGGCATAGCTTTCGCTTTCGTGAAGACTGCTCTGGGAGAGGAAACAGGCCTGATCGAAATCGGCGTTGCTGAATCCGGTATCGTTTTGGCCCTGCCAACCGTTAGCGGGGCCGGGGATCTGGCTCGAGAGATAGATCTCACAAGCCGGATCGGGCCCGCTGATCCACCCAAACTGCGCCATGTCGAATTGCCGCCCAAATACCGGGCTGTCGGAGCCGCCCTGCAGCAGGGAGCTGCCGAAAAACTGCACGTCGGTTTGGATTCCGCAGCGGGCCAGACTCGCCGCGAGGATTTCCACTACCGCTCGGCTCTGGAGGCTGTCGATCGCCCAATAGTTGATGCGCAGCGGGGTCCCGGGGGGAACGGCGGCGACCCCCACCGCTACTCGAACCGTCTGTGGCCCTGCTTGCGGCAGACGCCACCCCATCGCGTCCAAGAGCTTCATGCCTTGCTGCGGGTCATAGAGGTAGGCCGGGACCTGGGGGTTGTAGACCGGGCTCAGGGGGGAGACGTAACTACCGGGGACGAGGCTCTCCCCGGCCAATACCTGGTCGACGACCGCCTGCCGGTCCATACACAGCGCCACCGCCTGGCGCATGCGAACGTCTGAGAACCATGCCGGATGCTGATAGCTGTAGGGGGCAGCCGGGGCAATGTCAAAATCGGCGTGCACCCAGTCCGTTCCCGTCGAATCGGCAAGGGCGAGCAGTCCGCGGTTCTTGAGCTGCTTTAGCAAATCCAGACGATCGTCCAGCGGGACGGTCTGATCGACCACATAGCATTCGCCGGCCAAGAGCGCGGCAATCCCGCTGTCGGCATCAGCCCCCACGAAACGAAACTCCAGCTCATCAAAATGCGGAAGCCCCTCGGCCGCACGCCAGTAGTGCGGGTTCTTTTGGAGAAGAATGTAGCGGCCCGCTTGCCAATCCTTGATCTCATAGGGCCCCCAACCCATGGGCTCATGCGTGGTAGCCTCGGACGTGAGCAAGTCTCCCGGGGCCACCTTTTCCAGCTGGTGCGCGGGCAGCGGGGTCCAGAACCCCAAGGAGTACTCGGGGTCAAGGTAGCCGGGCAAACCAATCCATTGAACGGTTAGGTCATCGACCTTCTGATAGCTCTGTGTGCCTTCGATTCGGTCTTGTTGGAACGGGGTAAGGTGGGCCTCCGAACTCTTGGCGACTTCGAAGGAGAAGACCGAGTCCTCCGAGCTGAGCGCGACCCCATCCGACCATTCAATTCCTGGTTTGAGGTGAAACGTCGCCTTCATCTGATCCATCTGGATCTCGCCACCGGAATACGATACGGCACAGCCGGAACTGTGGCAGCCCGCGGGTCGCACCTTTGCTCCTTGAGCCAAGGCCTCGGCCAGACCCGCGTCATCGACGACCAAGTCTCCTGCTTTCACCGTCACCGGGGAGAGCACCGCGTCCCCATCGACCAGGCTGGGCAACTTCTGCAAAATGACTGGTTGATACGAGAAGGAGTTGGAGTCGATCGGCCCGTCATAGATCGCCTCCAAGACCGTATTGGAGGCCAGATTCGTGCCGCCGTAGATATAGAGAGATTGGGGTTCCTGGGCAATGCAGATCGTCAGAAGCCGAGGAGGCCGAGGGATCGGCGTGGGGGTTCGCGATGCGCTCGGAGAGGGCGTGCCCGGGATCAACGGGGCCCGGGCCACCAAACCGCAGGAGGCCAGGAGCAGGCAGAACAAGCAGGCCAAATGGAGTCCGAAGCCGCGCAAGACCTTGGGCAAGAGTCCCACCGGTTTCTGGCTTCCAACAGCCTTCCTTGCTTTCATCTCCCTCCGTCTTATCGGAGCAAGACCGATCGAGCCGACTCTCCGAGGTCAGGCGAATGTAACATGGGAGCCCCCCCGTGGCAAGATTGTTATCCCCAAACCCAAGGTCAAGGGTCCCATTCCCGACCCCCGCCCAAGAACCTCCCCGTTGCGAGTGCCTCCTTCTCCCTTGTCAGACGATGGCTTTCACGACCCGCAACCCGTGCTGGAGGGGCGCCTGGCGTCAGCCTTTGCCCGGGTCTCCCTCTTGGGCCGCGTGCTCCTTCCGTAGTCGGTCCAGGGCCTCCCGATCCGAAACACTGAGCGGAGCCCGGGCAAGCAGATCGGGCCGCTGAACAAAGGTTCGCCACAAAGATTGCTCGCGGCGCCATTGGCGGATCGCCGCATGATTTCCCGAGAGAAGCACCTCGGGGACGTGCCAACCACGGAACAGAGCCGGGCGGGTATAGTGGGGGTATTCAAGCAAGCCACTGGAGAGACTGTCGTCGACGGCGCCATCCTCGTCTCCCAGGGCTCCTGGAATCAGTCGGACGACCGCCTCGATCACGACCATCGCGGCCAGCTCCCCTCCACTCAAGACGTAGTCTCCGATCGAGAGAGCCTCGGCCGCTAAATGGTCACGAACACGCTCATCGACCCCTTCGTACCGGCCGCTCAGGAGAGCAAACCCGCTTTCTCTCGAAAGCTCCCACGCTCGGGCCTGGTCGAAAACCTTACCCTGAGGAGAGAGCAGTAGGATCGGCAGGCGCGGGGGACTGCCCAGGGCGGATTCGACAGCTGCGAAGATGGGTTCAGGTTTCATGACCATTCCGCCTCCGCCGCCATAGGGGGCATCGTCGGTTACCTGATGCCGGTCGGTGGCATGGTCACGGATGTTGCGAACACGAATCGACACCAACTCTTTGGATTGGGCCCGCCCTAGAATAGTCTCCTGCAAGACGCTTTCGAACATGCCGGGGAATAGGGTGAAGACTTCAATCTCAAGCATGCGCGGGTCCTCAGATGATTTCCGACTGCAGCCGGTCTGGAGAAGAGGCCATGCCCTGGGCAGTCTGGACGCTCGACGGCGCCCGAGACGGTTTCGAATGGCCTGTCCCAACCCTACCGCCGCACCTTCGTCCCAGCACCGCTCCAGATCCAGAAACTAAGCCCTCGAGATGGCATTCCATCCTCCCCTCAATTCTAGCCGGGTCACTGGCACGCGACAACCCCGCGACGAGCAAACCAGGATGCGTCGGAGCTACGGCCCCGGAGAACACCCATCCGGCGAGGACATCCGCAGGCCAGGATCAGGCCGCCGGGCGCGGCCTCACCTCCCTTCAATCACCGGCGTGGTTCCTAGAGGCCGGGGTGGGCCGAATCATTCTCGAATTCCCCTTGCTCGCGCTATCATCAAAGAGAACTGGCGACGTTCCCTCTTTAGTTTGTTACAATTGCTGCTTATTGGAGTCGCCACGGCGTCCTTTTCCGCGGGGATGGGCCTGCTGACCGGCAGGTTAGCCCGAAAGAATTCCGCAGGATGGGGCGATTGCCTCTGGGGGCCCGAGCGGACATTCCAGTAGAGGGGGCAAGAGATCGGTTGTCTGGCCACTCTCCAATCTCCCTGAACGTTCCACTCGTCCTCGCCTCCGCTTCTCCTCGTCGGCGGGAGCTCCTTCAGCTGGCTGGATGGCCTTTTCTCACCGCCTCCGTCCCCATCGACGAGATACCGAGGCTCGGAGAGTCACCCGAGGAGCTGGTGCAGCGCCTAAGCCTCGAAAAGGCACGTGCGGTCGCCCACGCTCGTGAGAGGGGTCGAGAGTGGATCCTCTCCGCGGACACGGTCGTTGCCGATGGGCAACGTGTCTTGGGGAAACCGAAGACTCGAGCTCAGGCGCGGGAGTTCCTCCGCCAGCTCCGGGGTCGCAAGCATCGGGTGCTAACCGGACTGACTCTCTTGGAAACCTCAAGCGGCAATTGCTGGACGGAGCTCGCCCTCACTTCGGTGCGAATGCGGGAGTACTCGGACGGGGAACTGGAGAGGTACCTAGAAACCGGCGACCCGATGGACAAAGCAGGAGCGTACGGTATCCAGCACACGGAGTTCCATCCCGTAGCCGAGATACAGGGCTGTTACGCCAATGTGATGGGGTTGCCGCTCTGTCATGTCCAGAACCTGATTCTGGCGGCTGGGCTGAGCGCGCCCGCGGATCTCCCGGTCATCTGTCGCGCCCAGCTGGGGCGCCAGTGCTCCGTTCGGGAGGCACAGAGGAGCGCTGCGCGACCAACGAAAGGATCGAAAAAGACTTGAGCCGAGCGGGCCATTTTCCGCCAAATCCTATGGACCGAATCCAAAGCACATCCCTCAAGAAACTCTTACTCGCGATCGCTATGATCACCGCAGGGGCCCTGGCGGGCTGCGGGGTTCCCGGATTGCCAAATCTAATCGCGCGGCCTACCTTGCCTCCCCCTGTGATTCACACCGAGGTAGCTCCGGACCCCGAGGCGGCAGCTCGTGGATTCCTCGAGGCGTGGAAACAGGGCAACTTCCCCAAGATGTATGCCCTGCTCACCCGGCTGAGCCGAGCCGCGCTGAGCCAGGATGACTTCACCAAGCGCTACCAGGACATTGAGGACACGGCGGCCCTCTCCGGCGTGGACTATCAAATCCTCTCCTCGCAGAAGAACCCCGATTCGGCCGAGGTTAGCTACAAGATCACATTGCACTCGGCTGTTGTCGGCGATATTGCCCGACCGACTTCCATGCTCCTGAAGTACGAAGACGGAAATTGGCGTGTGGCTTGGGACGACTCGACTATCCTGCCCGAGCTGAAGGGCGGCAACGAGCTTGTGATGGATCAGCAAGCCCCGGCCCGGGCCAATATCTATGACCGCAACGGGATGGCCCTGGCTTACGAGACCCAGGCCGTGTCGCTGGGCGTCATCCCCGGACAGATCACAGACGAGGAGACCCTGCTGTCCCAACTGAGCCAAACCCTCGGCATGAACCCCGAGGTGATTCGCTCCAAATACGCCACCGCGCAACCGGACTGGTATGTTCCGCTGGGCGACGTGTCCATGGATGAAGTTAAGAGCCGCTATAGCTACCTCAGCGGCCTGGGGGGCTTGGTGATCCGCACCTCCCAAACCCGCTATTACTATGGCGGCGGGATCGCCTCGCATGTGGTCGGGTATGTAGACGATATCCCCAAGGAAAACCTTCAGGCCTATCTCGCCCAGGGCTACCCCCAGGACGCCAAGGTCGGCGTCATGGGCCTGGAGAAATGGGGGGAGTCCTATCTGGCAGGCAAGCGGGGAGGGACCCTGTACGTTGTCTCGCCCTCCGGCCAAGTCCTGGCCACCCTGGCCCATAGCGACCCGCAGCCAGCCGATGCCGTCTACACAACGCTCGACCGAAGCTTGCAAACCCAAATCCAAAGGTACGGGATGGGCTCTTTCTCCGGGGCGGTGGTGGTCCTCAATCGAGACACGGGCGAGGTTTTGGCGATGGTGTCCAGCCCAGGCTTCGACAGCAACCTATTCGACCCCACGAATTACAACAGCCAGTTCCTCCTTTCCACACTGCTGAACGACCCGCGAAATCCACTCCTTAACCGGGCCACCCAGGGCCTCTACCCCCTCGGATCGGTGTTCAAGGTGATCACCATGTCGGCCGCTCTGGAATCGGGCGCCTTCACCCCCAACTCCTCTTATACTGACAACGGGTACTTCACCGAGTTGCCGGGGTATACCCTGGAGGGCTGGACCGTGACCTGGAAGGCTCCTCCGATCGGAACCGTCAATCTCATTCAAGGCATGATCCAGTCGTCCGACTCCTTCTTTTGGCATATTGGCCTGGCCCTCTTCAACCGTGACCCGTGGATTGTCCCCAACATGGCGCGTGGGTTTGGCCTTGGCAAAGCAACCGGGATCGGCGCGGTTGCTGAGGCGACCGGCTTGATCCCGGACCCCGCCTGGAAGACGCAGACCACGGGAGAGTCTTGGACAGCCGGAGATGCGGTCAATTCCGCCATCGGTCAGGGGTACACCCAGGTCACCCCACTGCAGGTGGCGGATTTCATGGCCGCCGTTGGGAACGGCGGGACCCTCTACCGCCCACAGATTATCCAGTCGATTCAGCCCCCGATCGGGAATCCGCTGTTCACCTTTTCCAAACAGGCGAACGGGCAGCTCCCCGTCAGTGCCGATACCTTGGCCGCGGTGCAGGCCGGGCTGAGAGGCGTTGTTTCAGATCCGAAGGGCACGGCGCGATTCGATTTCTATGGCTGGGAGAACGAACTGGCTGGCAAGACCGGCACGGCCGAGAACTCGGGAGGAGATCCTCACGCCTGGTTCGCAGGCTATACCTATTTGAACCGACCTGACCTGCCTGACATCGCCATTGCCGTTATCGCTGAGAATGCGGGGGAAGGATCCCTGGTGGCTGCACCGATCTTCCGGCGCGTGCTCGAAATTTATTTCTATGGAAAGCCTGAGTCGCGATACCCCTGGGAGTCGGAAATTGGATTGACCGCCACACCCACCCCGGAGGAGAGCCCCACCCCAGCGCCGGAAGCGACCCGAACCCCCAAGCCGAAATGAGACGCGCAAGGGTCCCCCTGGGGGTCCCGCCTGACACTCCAACTCGTCGGATGAACCCCGCCTCCGTCCCCTTGGTCGAAGGGCGAATCGTCAAGGCCCAGTCGGGATTCTTCACTGTGGAATCCGAAGAGGGCCGATTCATCTGCCACCTGCGGGGACGTCTCAAGCAAAAACGGTTGGCAACCGATGTCGCTGCCGTCGGTGACCGAGTCCGCATCCGACGCGCCTCCGATGGGACGGCGCGGATTGAGGAGGTTTCCCCGCGGCAGAGCGTCCTCTCGCGCCGAAGCCCCCGGCAGGAGGCTCGAAAACCGGGCCCCGAACAGGTCCTCGTCGCCAATCCGGATCAAACCCTGTTCGTTTTCGCTTGCGCGGAGCCCTCCCCTCATCTGCGCATGCTCGACCGGTTCCTGATCGCCGCAGAACGATTTCACCTCCCGGCTCTGGTTTGCGCCAACAAGATCGATCTCGTTGGGCGGCCGGAGGCAGAGACCCTCTTCGAACGGTACCGAGCCGCCGGCTACCCCGTACTCTATACCTCGGCGCAAAGCGGTGAGGGGGTGGAGCAAGTTCGAGAGGCCCTGTGCGACAAACTGACCGTCCTCTCCGGCCCCTCCGGGGCGGGGAAATCGAGCCTCCTCAACCGACTCTGCCCAGGCCTCGGCCTCAGGGTTAGCCGGATCAGTCGAGCGACCTCGAAGGGACGTCACACCACGGTCGTGCCGGAGATCTTTGCTCTCGACTTCGGTGGCTATGTGGCGGATACCCCCGGCCTAAAGGCAATGGCGCTGTGGGATGTTGGGCCAGAGGATCTCGAGGAATACTTCCCCGAGATGCGGCCCTTCCTCGGAGGCTGTGCTTTCAACAATTGCACTCACGACACTGAGCCGGGCTGCTTGGTGAAAGAGGCTGTCCTCCAGGGGAGAATTCACCCCGAAAGATACGATTCCTACTTGCGCCTGCGTCGAGGCCAACCGTAGGGCACGAGAGCTTGGCCTCGGCAGGATCCTTACTCTCCCTCGCTCCCGGGGAGTTATACTGCCTTCGCGCTACTTCCCCCCAGCGCTCCGAAGGCCTGTCCCATGCTGCGGTGGCAATTCCTCAGGCAAAGCCGAATCACTGCCCTCGCAGTCCTAGCGATCCCCAGCTTAATTGCCAGTGGCTGTGGGTCACCCGAAACCGGCAACCTCCAGTCTGGTGCGCTCGGAAATGGGGGCCCTGCCGCCAACTCCTCTTCGGTTCCCTCGCAACCGCAGGTCGACACGTCCTTTTCCCAGGCCTACGCCCGATTGGGAGGCACAACTTGGCTTGGCCATCCGATTAGCCGGGCCTTCCTGGATCCCGACCTGGGATGGAAACTGCAAGTCTTTGAATTTGGGGTCTTGGCTGAGGATCCCGGTACCGAGACGGCCTTTCCGCTATGGGTGAACAGCCTGCTGGGCCGGCAGACGGCTCCGGTATCGCCTTCCGCCGATCCTGGCTGCAAGTACATCGGTGCTACAGGGCACAATGTCTGTTCTGGCTTCCTGGGATTCTACCAGGGTGAGGCGGCCGCTCATCTCGGTCCGCCCGTGGCGGAAATGGGTCTCGACGCGGTCGGTGTCCTCCATCAGGACTTCGAGTACGCGAGTCTGGATTGGATTGACCAGGCTGTCCGGCTGGCACCTTTGGGCCAATCCTTCTTTGCCGCGCGCGGCTATGATGCCTCGCTACTTCAGCCCGAGTCGGGGCTGGCCGTGGCCTCCACCGAACCCACGCCGCGAGAGGCCGAAACGCAAGGGGAACCGTCTCCTTCCAAGGGCCGGATGTCCGCCTCGCCCACCGGGAGCCCAACTCTGCGGGGTTCGGGGTCATCCCCGACCACTCTCCGTCCGCTCGCCTTCCCTAATGGTTTCTCGGTCGAGGAACCTTTTCTTTCAGCTTACCTGCAGGCGGGCGCAACGGCTTGGCTGGGGACGCCTCTTTCTCAACCCTTCACGGATAATGATCTGGGATGGCTGATCCAGGTTTTTGATTATGGCGCTCTGGCTCAGGCACCCGGCGGTGACCATGCCTTCCTGGTTGAGATCAATACCTTGCTTGGAAGACAGACACCGCCTTCGCCGCCCAAGGTGGACCCAGCCTGCAGCTACCTTCAGGCGAGCGGACACAATGTCTGCTACCAATTCCGCACTTACCTCCAACAGCAAGGGGTCCAGCGCGTGGGTTTTCCCATTTCGGAAGTCCAGGAGGACCCAGGCGGCGTGCTGTTTCAAGATTTTGAATACGTTCGCTTGGAATGGCTAAACGGCCAAGTGTACCGAGAGGCCTCAGGCCGGCTGTTTCTGCGCGAACATGGTCTAAGTGAGGGGAAGGGGTCGTAGGCCAAACCGAAGGCAGCGCTGCGGGAGGCAACAGAGGAAGGTACAGCCGCCGGCTGCGTGACGCTATTGACTTGACGGGTCGACTGTGCTACGATCCATTTTGTGGGACGCGGAAGTTAGGACGGACGTAAGACCGGCCGACCTGGAGCAAGGCTCAGGCGGCTTTTCTTGTTTACTCCACCGCTGGCTGCGCCCTACAAGCGAACATCTTCTCTCCCTGCAGTAGGAGGAAAGGGCAATGACTGAAAGGATCATCGGGACAGTCAAGTGGTTCAATGCCACCAAGGGCTATGGCTTCATCGCCCGCGAAGGTGGCGAGGATGTCTTCGTCCACTTCTCGGCCATCCAGATGGAGGGCTACAAGAAGCTGGAGGAAGGCCAGCAGGTGGAGTTCTCGATCGAGAACGGCCCCAAGGGGTTGCAAGCGGCCAATGTGATTCCAGTCGTCAAATAGCACACGGCACGCCTTGCTTGCCTGCACCGACGGCCCGTTCCCGCGGGCCGTCGCTGTTTCAACTCCCCGGGGAGGCTCGCTCCGGCGTCGGCCCGCGAAGCCTGGCACCGAGCTCTTTGGCGAGTGCCTGGATGATCTCTTCGCGCACCCGGGCCGCCTCCGCATCGGTGAGCGTGCGGTCTGGCGCCCGGTAGACCAGGGAGAAGGCCAAGCTCTTCATCCCCTCCCCCACCTGTCCCCCGCGATACACGTCGAAGATCCGCACCTCTTGCAGCAAATCCCCCGCCGCCCGGCGGATGACCTGGATTAGGCGCTCGGCCGGTGTGTCCTCTGGCACGATCACGGCCAAGTCCTCCAGGACAGGGGGGAAGGCGGAGACGGGTCGCAGAGAATACCGCTCAGGCAGAAAGGCCCGCAGGGCATCGAAGTCGATCTCGGCCGCCGGTACCTTCTGGAAGGGAAGGCCCAAATGCTCGATGACTTCGGGGTGTAGCTCGCCCAGAACACCAACCTTTTCCTGGGAGATGAGTATGCCCGCACATTTGCCCGGATGGAAGCCGGGGAGACTTTCGCTCTCGAATCTCAGCTCCGGCAAATGCAAGGCCTCGGCCCAGGCCTCCACCACCCCTTTCAAATCATAGAAATCAACCGGCCCTCGGTCCCCGGATTCCCAGAACAAAGGCTCCCTCGGTCCATACATGAGGATTGCCAGGCGCACGGCTTCCTCCGGAAGATCCTCCTTCCGTGGATGGAAGACGGGGCCGACTTCGAAAGCTTGAAGGGAGTCCCGCTGGATCGAATTGCGGGCGGCAACTTCCAGCAGACTCGCAAGCAACGAGCGACGCAGCACGGTCCGGTCGGGGGCGATTGGGTTGGCCAGCGTGATGTATTCCTCCGCCGGTGCCGGTTCGCGCGCAAAGAGGGCCTCGCGCTCCCTCGTGGTGAGTCGGTAGGTCACCACTTCCTGGAGCCCCAGGGCGACCAAGACATCCCGGGCTCTCTCCTCCTGTTCCAGCCTTAGGTTGCCGCGCTGGGCAGGTAGGGAGTCGGCCATCTGGGCCTCGGGCAGTCGCTCGTAGCCGTAGATGCGCGCAATCTCCTCAATGAGATCCGCCTGACCCACGACCTCCCTGCCGATATCGAGGCGGTGATCGGGGACCGTTACGCGCAGGGCCGGAAGGCTTGACCCGGATCGAGGAGGGCGACTCGGGCCTTTGCGTCCTCGACGGGCCCGCGGCCGGACCGGCTCCACCTCAAACTCCAAGCTTTTGAGAATGCGCGTGACTGCAACGGCAGGGATCGAAACTCCCAGGATGCGCTCGACCTCGCCCAGGGGCAAGTCGACCTGGACCACAGGGGCTTTCCGAGGATAGACGTCTGCGATGTCCCTCGCAATAGTTCCCCCGGCGAGCCGGCGCATCAGCTCGGCCGCCCTGGCCACGGCGCGCAGGGTCATCGCCGGATGCACTCCCCGCGAAAACCGAAAGGCCGCCTCGGAGGGGAGTTTCTGGGCCCGCACTGTACGGCGAATGCTCAGGTAGTCCCACGAAGCCCCCTCCAGCAGGACGTTCACGGTTCCATTGGAGACCTCGGACTCTGCGCCTCCCATGACTCCCGCAATCGAGAGGGGCCCGCGCTCATCACAGACCAGGAGGCTGAAATCATCCAGGGCCCGGGTTTCCCCATCCAGCGTCACCAGCCTTTCATCCGGTTTAGGCAGACGCGTTAGGATTGTCACCGGCCCGCCTTCCGCGCGCCGAATGAGCATATCCCAATCGAAGGCATGCAGCGGCTGACCCATCTCAAGCATGACGTAGTTCGTGATGTCTACGACGTTGTTGATCGGTCGCATCCCTGCCCGCTGCAACCGCCATTGCATCCAGATCGGGCTGGGCCCAATCTCCACCCCGCGGATCAGGGCAGCGGTGAAGCGCGGGTTCAAGTCAGGCCTTTGAATCCGGATTTGCAGTTCAGCCTTCAGGCTCGGCCCCTGAGCTCGGTATGCCAAAGGAGGCATTCTTGCCTTGCGGCCAGTGAGCGCCCCGAGTTCGCGCGCAATTCCAAGGATGGACGCATTGCGCGCCATGTTGGGATTGATCTTGATCGAGAAGATCACGTCCCCCAGGTAGTCCGCCAAAGGCATGCCCGTGGGGGCCTCCTCGGGCAGCATCAAGACCCCCTCATGCTCGTCCGAGATTCCCAGTTCCTTCTCCGAACAGATCATCGAGTATGAGTCGACCCCGCGAATCTTCATGCGGCGCAAGACGGTCACGACCCGCCCCGGCTGGTGGCCGTCATACAGCTCGGCTCCTTCGCGGGCGTAGGCGACCTTCAGGGGCCTGGGGAGGGGTCCCCGCCCTTTATAAGGAAAAAGGTTGGGGGCTCCGGTCAGCACAGTGTGGATGGCCTGCCCATCTCCAAGACGACAAAGGACCAATCGGTCCGCATTGGGATGAGGCACCACCTCCAACACCTCGCCCACCACAATCTTCTCGCGATCCCAAACGAGGTCCCCGTATCGGGACCCGGAGGGAGGAGGCATCAAGCTTCCCTCGGCTGCAGAGGCGGACTGATCCCGCTTCACCCCGAGAGTGTCGACGGCCTCGACCTCCAGCCCGGCAAAGGTCAAGCGCCGTGCAATCTCCGCTGGGGAAAGGTCGATGCGCACATACTCCTTCAGCCACGAAAGAGGAACATCCATGAGGAAGACTCCAATCACTCCAATTCGCTGCGGCTCGGTCCGCCAGGTTTCAGAACTGCTCCAGGAAGCGCAGGTCGTTCGCCCAGAAGGAACGGATGTCTCCGATGCCGTAGCGCAACATCGCGATCCGCTCCGGGCCCAGGCCGAAGGCAAAGCCCGAGAAATGCCTCGGGTCGTAACCCCCGTTACGCAAAACACTCGGGTGCACCATTCCGGCTCCTAGAATCTCCAGCCAACCGCTGTGCTTACAGACGGCGCATCCCTGACCTCCGCAGACAAAGCACTCCACATCCATCTCGGCGCTGGGCTCGGTGAACGGGAAGTAGTCTGCCCGGAAGCGGGATCGGACAGAAGGGCCGAACATGCGGCGTGCGAAATCCGAGAGGGTCCCTTTGAGGTTGGCGAAGGTGATCTGGCGTCCGACCGCAAGCCCCTCGACCTGATTGAACTGGATCTCGGAACGGGCGGTAATCTGCTCGTAGCGGTAGCACATTCCCGGCAGGATCACACGGATCGGCTCGGGCGCGCACTCGCGCATGACGTGCATCTGCCCAGGAGAGGTGTGAGTTCTCAGGATGATGTTAGGAACCGTGGTATAGAAAGTGTCCCATTGATCGCGTGCTGGATGATCGGGGGGCATGTTGAGCAGTCCGAAGTTGTACTCGTCCGTCTCGACCTCGCGGCTGCGGTAGACCTGGAAGCCCATATCGGCCCAGACCGAAGCGATTCGACGTACGATTTGGGTGGAGGGGTGGAGTCGACCGCGCGGCGTGGGGCGCCCGGGCAAGGTGACGTCCAGTCTCTCCTCGTGGAGCGTCCGCTCCAGCACCTGGCGGTGGAGCTCCTCCAGCTTGGACTGATAGGCCTCCTCCAACCGCCGCTTGACCTCGTTGGCTCGTCGTCCCAAGGCCGGTCGGTCCGAACTCGAGAGCTTGCCCAGATCGCCGATGAAGATCATGAGCTTCGAACTGCGACCCAGATAGGCTCCGCGCCAAACCGTCAGGTCATCTCTTACCCGCACGTAGCTCAAGGCCGCGATCGCCTCCTGCTCCATTCGGTCGAGTTGCTCAATCATCGAGCCTCCACAGCAAACAAAATCCCGTCCAATCAGGGACGGGATCAAAACCCGCGGTACCACCCTGGTTAGTCGGACCCCAGCCGCTGCAACGGGCCCAACTCGCTCCGCATCCCCCGCCCGGATCACCTGCCGTCTCCTCCGGGAGAGGGCCTTCTCGGGTAACGGCCGAGTACCGGCTCAGACTACGCGCTGGAAGACGACGCGGTCCACCTGAACGGCTCGGGAGGGAACTTCAACTGCCTGCGGTTGGGCCGGGCTCCCAGTCTCGACCTCGGCCTCCCTGGCAACCCCCGGCGGTTTACTTTCCTCCGTCAAGGCCTTTGCTTATGGCCTCATTATCGGCAATCCGAGCCCTCTGTCAAGACGAAGCGAATTCCGGCACGGGCCAGGCCCAACCAGTCGGCTTGGCGACCACTCCCCCTTTGGTGACATCACTTTGGCGACATCAGTTGACTCCGCCTTCAAGTCCATGTACACTCGCTGCAAGCTCAAAACCCGGAGGACGAAATGTCCAGCGAACGTCAACGTCTTGTCATGCGCAGCGGGCCCACCCCAGGAAAGGTCTACGAGCTCACGAAGGATAGCCTCACGATCGGTCGCGAGGCCTCGGCGGATATCGTCATCCCCGACCCAGAGATCTCGCGCTCACACGCCCGTCTGACCAGCAAGCAGGGCACCTACATGCTGGAAGACCTGGGCTCAACCAACGGGACCTTCGTCAACAAGCAGCGCATCACCGGGCAGCGCATGCTTACCCCGGGTGACGAGGTCACCCTTGGCGAAAACGTGGTTTTCTCCTTTGAGGGCGAGGGGGTAGGGGCCACGGTGGCGGCCTCGGTAGCCAAGATGCCTGTGGAGGCGGTACCCCAACCCCCATCGGCAACGCCCGCCGCAGGCATCGCTCCCACGAAGAAAAACCACACCACGCGCAATCTCCTGATCGGCTGCGGCTGTTTGGTACTCGTGCTTTGCGTGGTCCTCGTGGCGGTTGTCTATTACGTCGACACCAACAACCTGTATTGCGCTTGGTTCGGCATGGGCTGTCCCACTCCCTAGAGCCGCAGGCGGGCGCGAATATCCCGAGGGCTAGCCTCGGCTTGATCCTCTCGAGCCGAGACAGGGGCGATCTCTTTGCGTTTCTGGCATCCGCTGGGCCCTCCCGGCCCTCCCGGGCCACCAAGGGGAGGGAGAGGGGATCTCCTTGGGTCTAGGCGGCGCGATGCCCTGCGTCGCACCCTCCAGCGTTTCACCTGTTGTTCTTCTCGGGTTGATCCACTCAGTCCCGAATCCCTCGTGGCGGCTTGGCGCTCCGGGGCTCATCCGCTCAGCCCCGGCTGTTTGGCTCTGACCCCCCTGCGCCATCCGAACCGACCTCTGCGCGTGCCCTGCCTCTGAGGAGGCCCGGCTAGCGACTGCCTACCGCGCACCGGGTTTGTATCCCCCCCTCCGCCGGAGCCAAACCGCTCCCTTTTTTGGGGCAAGCGTATCTGTCTCTCGTCGATCCGCCATCGCGGGGGGTCCGGCTCAGCCGATTTCAGAGGCACTGTCGGGATCAGCGGAAGAATGGAGCGATGCTCACGACGAGGTAGTAGCCGACGGAGGCGGCGACAATCCAGGAATCAATCCGGTCCAGCGCGCCACCATGTCCTGGGAGGAGGTTTCCCGAATCCTTGACTCCGGCCTCGCGCTTGATCATGCTGATGGCCAAGTCGCCCAGCGGGGCCAGAGCACCCACCAGCCCTCCGATCAGAAGGCCGCTGAGCGCGCGCAATCCACTGGCTGGCTGGGCGGCAATCTGCCAGGCGAGAGCCAACCCGCCCCCGCTCAGAGCACCCCCCAGGACCGACCCGAGGTAGCCCTCCCAGGTCTTCCTTGGGCTCAGACGAGGCGTCATGCGGTGCCGACCAAACCGGCGCCCGATGCTGAAGGCCAAGGAATCGCCAATCCAAATCGCGGGCATGACGATGAGGAACCACCAGGTTCCGTCGGGCAGGGCTCTGAGGGAAACCAGGTAAGCCCCCAGCCAGCCGACATAGAGGATTCCCCCCAGGGTTACCGCAAACTCGCTCCCCGAGCGGGAGGCCCCGCGCTCGTACTGGATCAGGTACCAGAGCAGTGCCCCCTGGGTGATCAGCAGCAGGAGAATACCGGCATGGTCAAAGCCAGCCCAGGCGCGCATCGCAATGACGGCCAGAATGCCTGCGGCCACCAGCCAAGAGCTCGGTCTCAGGCCCATATGTTCAAAAAGCTGCCCGTACTCGATCCCCCCCAGGACGAGGAAGATCGACACCAAAGCCCAAAAGGGAAGACCCCCGCTTGCGATCAGCCAGAGCGCAACGGGCAATAACAGAAGCGCCACGACGATGCGATCCCGGAGCATGAACCCTCTAGGACGCGCCCCAAGCGGTGGGCGTTCGGCCAAAGCGCCGATCCCTCTGGCTGTATTCCCAGAGGGCCAGGCGCAGCTCCTCTTTGTCGAAGTCGGGCCAATAGACGGGGGTAATGTACCACTCGGCGTAGGCGCATTGCCAGATGAGGAAGTTGCTCATGCGCAGCTCGCCCGAAGTGCGAATGATCAGATCCGGGTCGGGGGTGCCCGCAGTGAACAAATACTGGCTGAACAACTGTTCGGTCACCTGATCGGCCCGGACCCCAGCCGCGATCATCCGGCGCACGGCCTGGACAATTTCGTCTCGCCCACCGTAGTTGAAAGCGACGTTGAGCACCAAACGCTGATTGCCCTTCGTCCGTTCGATGGCCTGCTGTATCTTTCCCTGCAGGTGGGGGCTGATCCCGTCCAGCCGACCGATGTGCCGAAGTTGAACACCTTCCCGGTTTAGTTCCGCAAGCTCGCGGTCGAGAACATCCTCCAGAATCGAGAGCAGGCCCTGGACCTCGTCTTCGGGCCGGCTCCAGTTCTCGGTAGAGAAGGCATACAGCGTGAGGTAGTGAATGCCGAACTCGACGCAGGCAGTGATCACTCGCCGCAGGTTCTCGGTACCCGCCCGATGCCCCGCCAATCGGGGCAAGTTGCGCTGGCTGGCCCAGCGGCCATTCCCGTCCATGATGATCGCCACGTGCTGCGGGATCTTCTCCGGCAGCCCGGATGGAACGGCCTTGGTCCCTTCCTCTGCTGGATCCGATCGCTTGATTGTCACGGCTCCTGTCCGCACGGACCTCTCGCCCCATCTCCCTGCGGCGACTAGACCTCCATGATCTCAGCCTCTTTGCGCCGGTTCATCTCATCCAGGTTCCCGATGTAGCGATCGGTAAGCTTCTGAAGGTCTTCCTCGCCCCGCTTCAATTCATCTTCCGACATGAGCTTCTCTTTTTCGAACTCGCGCAGGTCATTGTGAACATCCCGACGGATGTTGCGAACGGCAACCCGCGATTCCTCTGTTCGATGGTTCACAATCTTCACCAACTCGTGCCGTCGTTCCTCGGTGAGCGCCGGAATGGTCAACCGGATGATCTTGCCGTCATTGGAGGGGGTCAGGCCCAATTCGGAACCCTGGATCGCGCGCTCGATGCCTTTGAGCGATCCGGGGTCAAATGGCTTGATGGTGAGCAATCGAGCTTCAGGCGCCGAGATGGTCGCCAGCTGCATGAGAGGCGTGGCCGCACCGTAGTAATCGACCTCCAAGCGCTCGACCAGCGCCGGACTGGCGCGACCCGTCCTGAGGGTGGCCAGTTCCTCCTCCAGAGACTTTACCGCGCCTTTCATTCGAGTCTCAGCCTCGGCCAATGCATCCTTGACCATTGGGAATCGCTCCTGGGTTATCGAATCCTCGCGCTGGAACGAGCTCCATCTCAAGCCAAGGATAATCCAAAAGGAGCAATTCGAAAAATGCCCCCCTTTGGAAGCGGGAGCGGGCGCAGAGCTACGGACAGGGGACCCGGCTGGGGGCCAGGAATCAATCGGGGCCGATGAAGGTCCCGATCCGCTTCCCCTCAACCGCGTTTTCGAGGCTTCCCGGTTCCCAGAGATTGAGGACCAGAATGGGGAGATTGTTGTCCATGCAGAGGGAAATGGCCGTGCTGTCCATCACTCCCAGGCGACGATTGAGGGCTTCGATATAGCTCAGCTTCTCGAGCTTATGGGCAGCGGGGTTCTTCTGCGGGTCCTCGTCGTACACCCCATCCACTTTAGTGGCCTTGATCAGCACATGGGCACTGATCTCCATCGCGCGTAGAGCCGCTGCGGTGTCGGTGGAAAAGAAGGGATTGCCGGTCCCCCCTCCAAAGATGACCACCCGGCCTTTTTCCAGATGGCGGATGGCCCGCCGGCGAATGTAGGGCTCGGCCACCGCACGCATCTCGATGGCAGACTGCACCCGCGTGATGACCCCCATCCGCTCCAGGGCGTCCATCAGGGCCAGCGCGTTCATGACGGTCGCAATCATGCCCATATAGTCTGCGGTCGCACGCTCCATGCTGCGCGCCAGGCCGCGGTCCCCGCGCCACAGGTTCCCCGCCCCGATGACCACCGCTACTTGTACGCCGCACTCCTGCACCGCATGAATGCGAACGGCCAGGTCCTCCGCCCTCATCGGATCGATGCCGCTGCCCTCCGCTCCAGCCAGAGCTTCCCCTCCCAGTTTGAGAAGGATGCGTTCGTATTGCAGAGCCATGCGCCCCTCCTCCCCCCTTCAAGAAAAGCGGGCCAACCTTCTCGTTGACCCGCCCTGACTCACCCAGCCTCTTGGCCCACCTCCCAGCGCTGAAAGCGCCGGATGACCACATTCTCCCCGGTGGAGGCGATCACCTGCCGGAGAACATCCGCGACGGTCATCTGGTCGTCACGAATATAGGGCTGACGGAGGAGGCACACCTCCTGGTAGAACTTGTCCAGACGCCCTTCGACAATGCGATCCCAAACCTTCTCAGGCTTTCCTTCTCGGCGAGCTTGGTTGCGCGCCTCAGTTCGTTCCACCTCCACAACCTCAGACGGGGTTTGACTCACGTCCAGATACAGAGGGCAAGCCGCCGCAACCTGCAGGGCGACTTCGTGGACAAAGCGGCGAAACTCCTCGGTCCGGGCGACAAAGTCGGTCTCACAATTCACTTCCACCATGACCCCCACGCGGCCATTTCCATGGCTGTAAAGATCGATGAAACCTTCCCGCGTCTCCCGTCCCAAGCGCTTCTCCGCTGCCGCCAAGCCCTTCTCGCGAAGGTGCTGAACGGCCTTGTCCACATCGCCTCCCGTCTCCTCCAGCGCCGTGCGACAATCCAGAATGCCCGCGCCGGTCAACTCGCGCAACTGCTTGACTTGAGCCGTGGGAATCTCCATCGCCCGACTCATACTCCTCCAGCCTTCTCCTCTTCAGAACCGCTCGTCCCTTGTTCGTCGCGCATCTTCGCCAGCGTCGCCTCGCCCAGCAGCGCTTCATCACTTTCGACCTGAGGGGCCTCCTCGACCTGCTCCTTGTCTTTCCGCAGCCCAACCCCTTCCAGCACCGCATCCGCGGTCTTCGCCGTCAGCAGGCGGATGGCTCGGATCGCGTCGTCGTTGGAGGGGATGATGTAGTCTATGCCAGAGGGATCACAATTGGTGTCCACTAGCGCAATCACAGGGATACGCAGGATATTCGCCTCGTGGACCGCGGTCTCTTCGCGATTAACGTCGATCACGAAAAGGGCCGAAGGGAGGGAGACCATCTTGCGCAACCCGCCCAAACGCTGGGCGAGGCGCGCCATGCGCCGGCGGAACATGAGCTCCTCCTTCTTGGTCAGGCGCTCAAACTCCCCAGATGCTCCCATCTTCTCCAGCCGATCCAGCTCGTCAATCCGCTCCTTGATGGTCCGCCAGTTCGTCAGGGTCCCGCCCAGCCACCGATCGATCACATACGGCATGTTGGCCCGCGTGGCTTCCTCTTCCACGGTATCCTGCGCCTGGCGCTTCGTCCCCACGAACAAGATCGTCCCCCCTTGGGCCACCAGGCCGCTCACCAACGAATGAACCTCCGTTAGGGCGGCGACGGTCTGTTGCAAGTCGATGATGTGGACCCCATTGCGTTCGGTAAAGATATAGGGCCTCATTTTGGGGTGCCACTTCTCTGTTCGATGGCCGAAGTGCACCCCGGCTTCGAGCAACGACTTGAGAGATACAAGTGCCATGGCTTCTCCTTTGCGTTTGGCCTCCGCGGCTTCCTCCCCTCCCGCTACCCTCCGCTCGGCGGCTTCCGGGTACGCACGGTCAGGTCCACCGCGTGCGAGATACCCCTTGCGGGGCACAA
>JBEKSY010000001.1:0-167268 GCA_049516595.1 Anaerolineales bacterium | reverse complement strand
TCGCCCTCAGCTATCACGCGCGGGCGGCTCTGCGTCGCATGCGCCGCAGGCCAACGTTGGTGGCGGCCTTTTGGAAACAAGCGCGGCTCCTGGATTAGTGTATCTATATTATGCAATCCTCAATAGGTCTTGAAGCCTCTTCCGTGGGTGCCAGTTGCGGGCATCATGTCTCGTGCAAAGCAGAGGCGGCACTCGCAAGAGTGCGGCCTCGCCGTCTGACCCCGAAGGAGCAGAGTGGGATATGTAGATTATGGCATCACGTGCCACCGCTCCATCACCTTGGCGTGAGGGTGGACCTGCGGCTCACTCTTCGGGAATTGTTTCGGTAGCAGGGTCGTGCGTTGGCGTGCCCCCTGGAGGCAGGAGCCAGATTGCTGGAATTTGTCGGGCCCCGCGCCGGACGATCTCATAACACAAGGAAGCAAGCACCGCAGTTTGCTCGGTCAGCGGTGTTTGCTCGTGTCACCTAGACAGGAGAGAAGCACATCTTTTCGGGTGGTAAGTCTCCTTCACAGGTGCCAGCCTCGGGGCGTCTTTTCGCGTTCTCCTGTGGCCTACTCACCTCGAGTTGAAACGTGCCTGTTGAAGGACGACCGCGAATTCGTCGAAAGGGCACCCCTCTCAAGTTCCGATGTCAAGAGATCGGGTAGCTGTGGATGGGGTGATTGTGAGATTCTTTCTTCCAATTGGCGGTGAAGCACAGGTGAGCGAACAGGGAGAAGGGCGCCGGATCCGACTCGTGGAGACGGGCAAGCTGCCGGTCGACGGGGTGAACTCACGACACATTCTGCGGATTCAAGTGAGCTTCCAGAAGTCTGGTGGAAGGGCGTCAATTGGAAGCTGACTTCCCCGTTCGAAAGCCTGTTCTTGGCGGAACGCTTTTCGGTTTTCCTAGGGAAGCCCATTTGCCAGATCTCGGACTGTGTCATTTGCCGGACAAACTGGGTTCCTGGGCTGGGTGAAAGGGTCGATTGTTCTTCGATTGGTCGATTGCTCGATTTCAGATTGGCGAACGCAGGAAGGTCATTTTCTTCGCGGACATAAGAGAGGTAGCAAGTGACACCCGGGGTTATCGCTAGGTCCCCGATTGGCCGCACAACGTCGCGGCAAGCAGCCTCTCTTACTAAACTAGACGCACTATCGCACTTCTTCAGGCGGGGGCATATCCATTTTCGTCTGGGCATTTTCACTATTGAGATCATCTATATCCGCTTCGCTCTAAGGGCAATATCGCCTGAAACCCATTGACAAGTTGAGATGCGGATGTAGAATGCCTGTAAACGTATACGCAAACGATTACATTTTCGCTCGGTCTTTCCTCCCTCGGTACCCACATCTTTCGGGGCCTCTGTCTGAACATGGTGAGGACAGAGTCGGGAATTGGGCGATTTTGAAGTAGTGCTCTCGCGCGGTACCCTGTGCTCGCGAAATCGCGGGTCCAGGGTCGGCCAATGTTGAGCCTAGCCGATGTCGGCCTCTCGGAACTCGTCCTCGAGACCGGCTCCCCGATTTAGAGATTCCTCTATTTCGTCGCATGCGAATTCAGAGTCCCCCTACTCTTCATGACGTGGCCCGCGCAGCGCGAGTTTCGACTGCGACTGTATCGCGCGTGGTCAATAGATCTGCTCCAGTAAGTCAGAAGCTTGAGGGCCGCGTGTTTAAGACCATGCGGCGACTTGGTTACAGGACAAATGCGATTGCTCGTAGCCTGAAGACGCTGAGAACCGATGTCATCGGCCTGATTGCTACGGATTTTACGAACCCGGCTATGCCGGAACTTGCAAGCGGTGTCGAAGCGGCTGCAGCCGAGAAGGGTTTTTTCGTGGTCTTTTGCAGCACACACGGTGATTCCGATACTGAGACGAAGTGCATCGATTTGTTGCGACAGCGTCGTGTGGAGGGGTTGGTTATCGCATCAGTACTGGATGGGAGTCCAATCGTCCATCAGCTGCTGGAGGAGGGCTACCCATTCGTACTGGCGGGCAGGCGGATCGACGCTGTGGAACCCTATGTTGGTGTCGACAACCGCAAGGGTGTTGCCGAGGCCGTCGACCAGCTGTGTGAACTGGGACACAAGTCGATTGCTTACATAAGCGGTGACCCGCGATCATCCATAACAGCGGAAAGAATGGAGGGCTACAAGTACGGCCTCAGCAAGAATAACCTGTGCTACTCTCCAGAACTCATCGTCGAAGGCGACTACAGTCCTCAGGGGGGGGAAATAGCTGTTCAGCAGCTTCTTGACCGCGGCTATGGGTTCTCAGCTGTGTTGGCTGCAAACGACCGAATGGCCTTTGGTGCATGGAATTGTTTGGCAAGGCATGGACTTCAAGTCCCCGATGATGTCTCTCTGATTGGCTTCGATGATATCGAATCGGCCTCCCTCAGCCCAATTAAGCTGTCGACGGTGAGACAGCCCCTGCGGGAACTGGGCTACGCGTGCGGTCAACTCCTACTAAGCCTCATAGGGAACGACACCCCCCCTAGATGCAAGACGATCATTCTGCAGACGCAACTCGTAATCCGTGACACTTGCGCACCCCCGCGCCAGAGAATTGGAAGTCTGAATGAGACATCCTCAGAGAGCGGCGTGTTTGATAAGCCGTAAGAACTGATCATTAGCCCGTTGGAGGATGCAATAGGCTTCACAATGAGCATCAGAATAAACGACCTAACGTACACGTATGACAACATGGAGCATGCATCCCTTCAGGAGATAAACCTGGCGGTTGCCGACCACCAGTTTGTTCTTGTCCTAGGTCCTAGCGGATGTGGCAAGAGCACACTGAGCCTTTGCTTGAATGGGCTAATACCGCAAGTGGCTGGCGGTAATAAACAGGGCCACGTCTTCATCAACGACCTCGACACAGATGATCACCTTGTATCCGAACTGGCTACGCATGTGGGCCTTGTGTTCCAAGACCCTGAGGCGCAATTAAGCACTCTTGTTGTCCGAGACGAGATCGTCTTTGGGCCAGAGGGCCTCAATGTTCCTCGAGAGGATATCCTGCGCCGACTAGAGAGATACTTGCGACTCGTCGGGATGGAAAGTTACCGCGATTCCTACACTTTTGCTCTCTCGGGAGGGCAGAAGCAAAGAGTCGCCTTAGCATCTGTCCTGGCAATGGAGCCACAAATACTCGTGCTTGATGAGCCGACGTCGAACCTCGACCCAGTCGGAGCAAGTGAATTCCTGGGCGTGCTTCAGGGACTGGCAGAAGAACGACAAATGTCCATTGTTGCCATTGAGCATCGTGTTGACTACCTTTGCCAGTGGGTGGACTTGGTAGTTGTAATGAATGACGGCAAGATCGTCGCTCAGGGCCTCCCCAGAGATGTCTTCCGAGATCCTAGCTTGAGCACCCGCCTAGGTGTCTGGGTGCCACAGGTGACGCGTATCGCGCTTGCGGTCGCAAGTGCTCGAGGACTGAGCCTTGATCCTCTCCCCCTGACCTTGGAGGAGGCGCGCGGATGGATGGTCCACCAGGGGGTTGAGTTGACGTGCGGCGACTTCAAGTCATCCCCTGTGATTTCGCGTGGGGAGCCGCATTTGCGGGTGACAGGGCTGCGGCACAGCTACAGCGAGGGGCAAGAAGCGCTTCGTGGGATCGACCTCGAGATCCGACAAGGAGATTTCGTTGCCATAGTGGGACCCAACGGTTCGGGCAAGACGACGCTGACAAAGCATTTCGTGGGGCTTATTCGCCCCCAGCAGGGAAGCATATTGTTGAGTGGGCGGGACATCTCCCTAATGTCGATCTACGATATTACGGCAGAGGTTGGCTATGTTTTTCAATACCCAGAGCACCAATTTGTCACCGAGAAAGTCTACGATGAGATAGCCTACAGTTTGAGGGTCCGACGGCTACCGGAGCAAGTTGTCCGCCAAAAGGTGGAAGAAGCTCTGAATCTCTTTGGCCTAGAGGGTCTTGCAGATCGCCATCCGTTCACGCTTAGCATGGGTCAAAAACGCCGCTTGAGCGTCGCCACGATGGTAGTGGTCGACCAGGCTCTTCTAATACTCGATGAGCCAACAATGGGGCTGGACTTCGCACAGACCACGGCCCTACTCGGGTTCTTGGAGCGACTTCACTCTGATGGCAGGACGATCATCATAATTACGCACGATATGCAAGTAGTGGCGGAATGGGCAAGAACCGTCGTTGCAATGCGTGATGGCACGATTGTGTTCCAAGGTAGCCCCCGAGAGTTTTTCGGACAGCCAGAAACACTCAAGGTCGCGCAGTTGCAAGCTCCGCCAGTTGTCGAGCTCGCTCAATCTCTGAAAAGGACATGGACAGGGACACAATTACCACTCACGCTGAGTGAATTCGTCGCCGCTGCAGGCCCCTCGCCGCAGATTGTCCTTGGGGAGAGGGGAAAAATGCGATGGCAGTCAAAGGCTTAAACGAATGGGCATGGAAGGTTTCGAGTACGTGAAGGCCCATACGATTGATGAGGCTTTGCGGTGCCTCCAGCTTCATGGTGATCAAGCTTCGATCTATGGCGGGGGGACCGACCTGATTGTCCAGATGAAGGCTGGACTGAGACGGCCAAAGTGCTTGGTAGATGTGAAGGGGATTCCGGGATTGGCCGGCATGGGTCTCGAGGCGGACGGGAGACTTCGGATTGGGGCCCTGACGACCATGCGGCAGCTAGAGACCTCTCCGGTCGTGGCCCGGGCATGTCCGGCTCTGGCTCAGGCTGCCGCAGCCTTGGGATCGTTGCTGATACGGAACCGGGCTACTCTGGGGGGGAACATTTGTCACGCTTCGCCTTCTGCCGAAACAGCACCCGCTCTGTTGGCCCTAGATGCTTCGGTCTCGGTCGCTGGGCACGAGAAATCGCGCACAATGCCGCTCGACGTTTTGTTCTTGGGACCGGGAGTTACGGCACTGAGCCACGATGAGCTTTTAGTTGAGATCTGCATCCCGCGAGAATGGGTAGGTACATCAAGCATTTACCTACGTCACTCCATTCGGGGTGCCCTAGACCTTGCGGTTGTGGGCGTTGGTGTGGCACTTAGGATCGACACGCATGGGTGTGTGGTTGAGGCCCGAATAGGCTTGGGCGCTGTTGCACCAACGCCCGTGCGAGCCCTGGCTGCCGAGGAGATGCTCCGGGGTCAGCGGCCAACCGAGGAAATCGTTCACCAGGCGAGTCTGCGTGCGGTGGAGGCCACGCAACCCATCTCGGACAGTCGAGGCTCGGCTGAATACCGCAAGCACCTGACTGAGGTCCTAGTGGAGCGTGCACTCACTGGAGCATTGTTCCCTAAGGGAGAGGCATGGACGGGGAAGTGACAGTCTCCCTGATCGTTAATGGAGAAGCCGCACAGATAAGAGTGCGGCCCCAGAAAACGCTGCTAGATGCAATACGTCTTGATCTCGCCCTTACCGGGACGAAGAAGTGCTGCGACACGGGCGATTGTGGCGCCTGCACCATCCTTTTAGATCGCGTACCCGTGGCTTCATGCCTAATTCTGGCCGTTGAGGCCGATTGCCACGAGGTCACGACAATAGAGGGCCTGAATGGCCTGGAAGGGGGTCCTCTCCTCCAACGTTCATTTGCTACTTCTGGCGCGATCCAATGTGGATATTGCACCCCTGGGATGCTTCTATCTGCGTGGAGTCTGCTGCACGAGAGGAAATCGCCAACTGAGGCAGATGTGCGCCAAGCGCTGGCGGGTAACCTCTGCCGTTGCACCGGATACCTTCGCATCGTGGATGCGGTCATTTCAGCAGCGGCCGCACTGGCAGGCGAAGATGAGTGAGTATACAGCGATAGGGCGGAGCATTCCCAGGATAGACGCAGATAGTAAGGCGAATGGTAAAACCCGATATGCATTTGACCTAAGTCTTCCCAACATGCTTTATGCGAAGGTTGTCCGTGCGCAGTGTCCTCGGGCCCGAATTGTGAAGATTGATGTGTCGAAGGCTCGAGCGCTTGCAGGGGTGCGGGCCGTAATTTCCGGAAAGGATTTTCCCGCCACGCTGTACGGGCCCTTCTTGAAGGATGAACCGCCGTTGGCCAGAGATTGTGTCCGATACTATGGTGAGCCAATTGTGGCCGTGGCTGCGCTCGACGAAGAGACGGCGGCGAAAGCAGTTCAGTCGATCGCGATCGAGTATGAAGAACTGCCCAGTGTTCTTGACCCAGAGAAGGCTCTCGCGCAATCAACAGTGCTGGTTCATGATGCTGTCGAGGGTTATCGAGTGACTGACCCTTGCATTCGACGTTATGGGAATGTCTGTCTGCACACGCGGCTGCATCGGGGAGAAGTCCGACAGGGATTTTCGAAAGCCGACTATATTTTCGAGGACACATTCGACATCCCGATGATCCATCAGATGTACCTGGAGCCTCATGTTGCTGTCGCCGAAGTCGATTTTTCTGGCAAGGTGACTGTGTGGACTAGTGCCCAGCAGCCGTTCGTTGTTCGCTCCGTTTTGGGCGAGATCTTTGATCTGCCACTTGGTCAGATCAGGATCATTAGTCCGCCGGTGGGCGGCGGCTTCGGGGGGAAAGAGGAAGTCCTCTTAGAACCCATTTGCGTCCTTCTGGCGCGCCTGACAAATCGTCCAGTGAAGATGGCATTGACCCTGGAGGAGGAGCTGGTGGCAGGTACTCCTCGACCAGCAACCAAGGTGTTCTTGCGCACAGGGGTCACCCGTGATGGATACATCACGGCCCGGCAAGCGAGGTTGGTCTATGACGCCGGGGCTTATGCCAAGCACGCGGCAGGGGAAACCTGCTTTGGAGCCCTCACGATTGCCGGGCCATACCGCATACCCAACATTGATGTTGAGGGCTTATGTGTGTATACAAACAAAGTGCCTTCAGGGTGTTTCAGGGGCTATGGGTGCAGCCAATCGACATTTGCCTCTGAGTCACAGCTTGATTTGGTTGCTAGGCGGCTGGGAATAGACCCACTTGAGCTAAGGTTACGAAATGCAGTTGAGCCCGGTGATTGTGAAGTTACGGGCCAGCCCATGCTTAGCGTCGCGTTCAAGGAAACACTGCAAAAGGCAGCTGAGGTGACCGATTGGCACCACCGCGAACGCCAACGCCGAGCGAATCACGGGTTTGGAATTGCCTGTGCGTACAAAGGCATCAGTGCCGGCGCATCGTCGGCGGTGGTCAAACTCAACGAAGATGGTACAGCTACAGTCTTGACTGGTGTATCCGATATCGGCACGGGAACGAGCACAGGCCTTGTCGCCATAGCAGCTGAGAGCTTGGGCGTGGATGTCCGCACAGTTACCTTAGTTGCATCGGACACCGAGTCAACACCTTATGATCTTGGGAGCGTTGCCTCACGTGTTTTGCATGATGCAGGCAACGCAGTGCGTCTGGCCGGGTCAGATGCGAGACGGCAACTGATAGCCTTGGCGGCAGAACGATTGGGGGCCAATCCTGATGATTTGGTCATTGCAGGAGGCCTTGTTTCTCATCGCGCGCGACCTGGTGTAGCTCTGTCAGTATCTGAAATTGCCTCGCTTGCCCACGTCCGGATCGGTGGCCCAATTGTCGGACGAGGGTCGTACCTTGCGGAGGTGGGTCGAACACGCAACGAGGCGAACATGGAGAACTTTCCTCTCTCGCCGATGCCCACGTATGGATTCGCCACGCAGATTGTCGAAGTCATTGTGGATGATGCGACAGGTCAGGTTCGAGTGAGTCGAGCCGTATCGGCGCATGACGCGGGTCGCGTCGTGAATCCCCTCTTGGTCCAGGCTCAGATCGAGGGGGGAATGGTGATGGGGATAAGCCTAGCTTTGGCCGAGGAGTTGATTGTACAAGATGGCCGAGTGGCCAATTCCAACCTGGCTGACTATAAAGTGCTAACAGCCGCTGACACACCTAGGATCGAGGCGTTCACTGTCGAGGGTTCTGATCCCAGCGGTCCGTACGATGCAAAAGGAATGGGAGAACTCCCGGTCTTACCCACGGCGGCTGCCATTGCCAATGCCCTAGACGATGCCATTGGTGTGCGACTACGGGCTTTACCGATGACGCCCGAGCGGGTATGGATGGGAATCCGAGGCACAAAGGGGGAGGGAGGAACTATGCAACGAAACTCAACCTAGTGTCGACGACTGAGGTTCCGGGTTCTTAGAGAGCTCCCGTGAGTATCGTAGATACCTCGGGGAGCGACGACTGAGGGAGGTCTTAGATGAAATCGCAACGATACACCACCTGGGAGTTGGTCGCCATTGTGATACTTGGTGTCGTGACTGGTGCACTGAACGGAATCTTTAGCACCCTCTGGGCCGCGCTATTCGCAATGGGGGGGTCCTACCTGGCCAACATCATCTTTGGGATCTTCTACCTCGGCCCCATGCTGGCAGCGTACCTTGTACGCAAGCCTGGTGCCGCCCTGATCTGCGGAGTCATCCAGGGCTTGGTTGAAGTGGTGGCTGGAACTCCATTTGGGTTTATCGCTGTCGGCTGGACGGTGCTACAGGCCCTGGGTATCGAAGTGGGTTTCCTGATCTTTCGCTACAAGCAGTGGAACTGGGGCGTGGTCGCGCTGGCTGCATTTCTCGCAGGCCCCTTCAACTACCCGCTTACCTTCTTCGTTTTCTCGCTTGCCAAGACACCCCTCTTCAGTCTGCCGGCCTATGTGTTCGGATGGCTGACGGGAATTGTGCTTGCGGGCTTTCTTGGGAAGCTAATCGGGGAGGGGGTCGCAAGAACAGGCGCAACGACAGGGTTGGGTATCTCGCAAGCCTAGTAGGCGCGGGAGGGAGGCCAGGAGTCAGCCTGGCCTCCCTGCCCGAACGCGATTGAAGGGAGGGCCGCGTGACGCAGACAATGTTGGTTCGCGACGCGATTGTGGTCACTGTCGATCGTGAAGGACAAATCTTTGACAACGGCGCGGTTGTCTGGCGGGGCGACCGCATCATTGACGTCGGACCAACCGAGGAGGTTACGGCCCGATGGCCAGACTCGGATCGCGTGATCAACGGAAGCGGGAAAGCCGTGGTCCCTGGTTTTGTCAACACGCACATGCACTCTCTCAACAGTTCCATCCGTGGTATGGCCGACGATGCGCTTGGACCCCTTTGGCTCAACACCTTCATCAATCCGATGCACCAAGCGGCAACAGCGGACGATGCCTACGCCATGGCGAGGCTGACCTACTTTGAGGCCCTACGTTCCGGCACGACCTGCGGCCTAGATATGGCCCGCTTCATGGACCGTTGCGCAGATGCGGCAGCGGAACTGGGTTTCCGGGTCGTGGTTTCGCCCTACGCTGCTAATGTGGGCGGCTATGAGTACTTCGAGACCTTTGAAGGGAATGAGCGGCTCGTTAAGGATCGCCACAACAGCGCCGATGGCAGGGTGAAGGTGTGGTTCGGAATTGAGATGATCACGTACTCTACGCGTGATCATTACCTCAAGGCACGCCGGGCGGCCGATCACTATGGGGTGGGTATTCACCTTCACGCCAACTGCGAAGTGAACGAATGCCGGTATGCGCGCGAACATTACGGCGCTCCGCCACTTGAGCTCTTTTATCAGTGGGGGATTCTTGGGAGTGACGTTGTTGCCGCTCACTGCGTTGTTCTGACAGAGAGTGAGGTGAATCATCTAGTTGAGACGGGCACTAGTGTTGCTCACTGTCCACAGAGTGGAATGAAAGTTGCCCTGGGAACTGCACCGGTTCCGGAATTGCTTTCTTCAGGAGTGAACGTCTGCCTGGGCACAGACGGGGGCGCCGAGAACAACGCGGTGAACATGGTTGAAACGCTCAAGTTCACGGCCCTAATGCATAAGTTAAACAAGCTTGACCCAACAGTCATGCCTGCGGAGAAGGTCCTGGAGCTGGCCACAATGGGTGGTGCAAGAGCACTCGGCTTGGACAAAGACATCGGGTCCCTAGAGGTGGGCAAGAAGGCCGACTTGGTGATCTTTGACCTGCGCCATCCATATTGGACGCCGATTGTGAGAGGGCCAAATTGCAATATCGTTTCCCAACTCGTGTACTCAGCCCAGGGAGACAGTGTGGATACGGTGGTCGTTGACGGTCGTGTGCTTGTGGAGGGAGGCCAACTTCTCACAGCCGACCAGGGCGAGGTCATCGAAAGGGCCAACCGGGTAGCGCTGGACATGGCAGACCGTCGAGAGGTATTTGCACAGTCACGGGATCGAGAGTTTGACAGTCACTTCTGATTACGCCACACGCCTCTGTTCAGTGATCAGTATTCCAATTTAATTTCACACCTTGTCTACGCAGTTCACAGTGATGATGTTGAGACCGTTTTGGTGAAAGGTGTCGTTGTCATGAAGGAACGGCTGCTGCTCACGGTCGACGAGGACCGAATCATTGAACTAGGTCAGGCCTCTGCAGAGTCATTCATGAGGCGTCGGGAGGCCTTTGTGCAATCGCGTGAATTGTCTCTGGATGGGGCTTTCCCCCAGTACGCGGATTGACAAGTCATTGCTATGATGTCAGTAAACTTGCGTTACTCCTACGTCCGACGCAGAACCTTTATGCACAGCTTGGATCCAGTATCCAAGCTTGTCTGGGTCATTGCCGTCAGCATCTTGGCGGTTACCACGCAGACTGTTAGCCTCCAAGCCCTGCTGCTTTTGAGCGTGCTGTTCGTCTCCTTTGTGTTGGCTCGTATTCCCATTGCCGAGTTCTGGAGGAACACAAGATACTTCTTAATCATATCTGCGGCCTACTTTGTGATACAGCTGGTTTTTGTTCCGGGCCAACATGTGTTCGGGCACCTTGGCCCAGTCAAATTAACATGGGAGGCACTTGACACTGGGATCACCACGGCGTTGCGCATATACATAGTGATACTAGCGTCACTCATTTTTGTGAACACTACAGCCCCTCGGGATTTTGCTCTCGTACTTTACCAGAAGCTACGGATCAACTATGTGATTGCATATATGCTCTTCCTCGGTCTCCGATATCTGCCACTTGTGGAAGCAACTCTGCAGAATATCCGGGAGGCACAGATGGTCCGAGGCGTAGGGGAGCGACCGGGCATTCGAGGCCTTTTCGAGAATTTCAAAAGGTATTCGATCCCCTTGTTGGCGACAACCCTGCAGCGCGGGCGGATCACGGCGTGGGCAATGGACAGTAAGTGCTTCCGGGCTTATCCGCAACGAACGAGCACGGACATAGTTGAGATACCTGCAAGAGGTATTGTGTTTGCCAGCTTCTGGGGCACAGTTCTTGTGTCGATCCTGGGGCTTCAATTGTTTGGATGGAGGCCACCTGCGCTCTGGCAGTTGTTTGGTCGATGACGAGATCGAGACCTCCTTGCGGGTTGGAGAGGCCGGGTGCCCCAATCAGCCATCCAGTTTTGAATTCGGGCCGCGATTCAGTTTCCGAGCGCAAAGCAAGAGGGCAGGGCAAAAGCTGGAAAGGCGGGAAGGATGAGAGAAGGCTCCATCCTACAAAAGAGGCGGTCAAAGCCTAGAGTGGATACGGGGGGCACAATCTGGCGACAGATGATTTTGAATAGGAGACAACGATGACAATGTATGAGACGATGAACTACGAGGTTGAGAACGGAGTCGCGATAATCACTCTGAACCGCCCTCAAGTTCTCAATGCCATCAACCGGCAAATGTTTGCAGAGTGGAATCGTGCATTCGACGTTGCTGCCGGAGACGGAGGGGTCCGCGCAATACTCTTTGCGGGTGCCGGACGCGCGTTTTCGGCTGGGCATGACATGAAAGAGGGCGCTGCTGAACGACTTGTGGACCCGGAGGACTGGCGTCGGGTTCTGAAGGACACGTTGGACTTCGGCTTCAAGATCTGGGATTGCGATAAGGCCGTTTTGGCAGCTCTCCATGGCTATTGCCTAGGTCAAGCCCTCCAGGTGGCCTTGGCCTGTGACCTCATCATCGCTGCTAAAGACGCGACTATTGGGGAGCCCGAGGTCCGTCAAGTTACGACCTCTGCATTCTTAATGATGCCGTGGATTGTGGGTCTGCAGAAAAGCAAGGAACTACTGTTGACGGGGGACACGGTGAGCGGGCTCGAGGCAGAGCGGATGGGTCTGGTGAACAAGGCGGTAGAGGCAGATCAAGTGCTGTCTGAGACGCGGAAGCTGGCAGAACGCATAGGAAAACTGCCGCCAGCGGCAGTTCGGTTGAACAAACGAGCCATAAACAAGACCTACGAGATCATGGGCTTGCGGAGTGCAATAGGGTACAACTTGGAGGTGTTGGGGCTTGTTCATGCCATCGAAGCGGGGACGATGGCACATTCAAAATTCTTGGAGGTCCAGCAGTCCAAAGGACTCAAAGCAGCGCTTCGGGTGAGAGACGGAGACCTCTCCAATGGCTAGATCAGGCAAAGCGGCCGCTGGGCTTCCAGACCGTGAGATGTCTCGGAAAAAAGAAGCCGAGACACTGGTCGCCGGAACAGCTACGGAACTGGGAGAGCAAGTTCAGCGCGCATGAGTCCCAAAGCACGAGGTACCGGACAGGGCGGGCCAGAAACGAAATTGCTCCGTGAGGGACACGCTGAAAAGGAGAACTCTCCACTCGAGCGGGCAAGCAGGAAACCAGACTCCGAAAGATCCCTATGACGAATATGACCGGAGATGCGCAAGTGGCGGCGCAACTGCGGGTTGCCAATGAACTTGTGATGTGAGATCGGCCTTTTCAGGCGATCCACAACGTGCCGGGTCGCGAGGTGTGAGTTCTCCGCTTGGGTCTGCGTGCCGACGAGCTTTGCATGGGGTAATCCTTGTAGGGGTCGCCCAATGCTCATGGAAGGAGCCAAGAGATGAGAGGGGTCCTGTTCCTGGGAGATCGTCAGGCGGTAGTCAAAGAGTTTCCGGATCCCGAACCAGGGCTCAAACAAGTGCGAGTTGGGATGAAAGCAGCGTCCATATGCGGAAGCGACATGCATAGCTATTGTTACCCTGCAGGAGAGCAAGGCGAAAGAGCTGGGCTTATCCGTGGCCATGAGGCATGTGGCATTGTGGATATGTTGGGGGAGGGTGTCGAAGGGGTCAGGGTTGGGGATCGGGTGATGGTCCACATGAGTGGCGGGTGTGGGCGGTGTGAGTATTGCCTCCGTGGAGACGACACCTATTGCCTCAACGCCCACAGCCTCGGCCTCCGCTCCCATGGAAGTATGGCAGATTTCGTCATCACAGGAGAGCACAGTTGCATAGGTCTCCCTGACTGGATGAGCTTCTCAAGCGCTGCTGTGCTGGTGTGCGCAGGTGGGACTGCCTTTAAGGCAAGTCGTGATCTGGATGTTTCCGGTGTTGACACCGTTGCCATCTTCGGTCTAGGACCGGTGGGTTTGGCAGGCATCCTGATGGCGAAAGCTATGGGCGCGAGGGTCATCGGCATTGATGTTGTAGCCGAGCGTCTTGACATTGCTCGGTCTCTGAACACTGACCACATTGTTGACGCATCCGCAGAGAACCCGGTAGATGCTGTGCTTGGATTGACCGGGGGCCGAGGGGCTGACGTAGTCCTTGAATACTCTGGCAACCCTGACGCTCAGAAGCATAGCCTGGAATGTGCGAGGAAGAAAGGCCGGGTTGCATGGGTTGGCGTGAACGAGGGTGTTGTGACTATTAGTCCGTCAACAATCCTTTACAAGGAGGTTCAGCTCCGCGGATCGCTGATTTTTGGCCCAGCAGATGCTTGGCAACTGTTTCGATTTGTTGAGCAGCATCATCTGCGCTTTGAGGCGTTGGTGTCGCACCGTTTCCCAATCGAACGGGCACCCGAAGCTCTCAAGTTGTTTGACACTCGGAAGACCGGGAAGATCTTGTTTGTCTGGGATTAGCAGTCCTGGGAGAAGTGGTGTAGGTCCGGGTAGCGACATGGCCCTAAGACTTGGGGGCGCGGAGAACGGCGCGACTTTTCCCCGCAATTCAGATAGGACGTGAACATATGGGTCGCCTAGATTCGCTCATGAGTCCCAGATCCATCGCCATAGTTGGTGCATCAGAGAAATCATGGTATGGACACCTGTTGTTGACGAATCTTCAGACCTGCGGTTTTCAGGGACCCATCTTGCCGATTAACCCAAGGTATCAGCAAGTTATGGGTCTAAGATGTTATCCAAACTTGTCGGCTGTCGCACAGCCCATCGATTGTGTCGTCTTGACGACCGCGAAAGAGCGGACGCTCGAAATTCTCGAGGAAGCAGAGAATGTTGGCGTAAGAGCCGCCGTGGTACTAGCCAGCGGATTCGCTGAAGGGGGTAGTCCAGAGGGAAAGGAACTTGAGGACAAGCTGAGGAACCTGGTCAATAGGGCAAGGATATGCGTTTGTGGCCCGAATTGTCTCGGCCTGATCAATGTACGAAGAGGAGTGGCAATGTGGGGTGGACCAAATCCCCATCGGATCAAGCCTGGCATTGTCGGCGCGGTGATGCAGAGCGGTTCATATGCGATTACTTATGCAAACTCGATGATCGAGAGAGAGGTGGGGCTGAGCTTCCTTGTATCCTGCGGCAATTCGGTGAATGTAGACATAGCTGACTACATGGACTTCATGGTGGATGACCCCGCTACTGAGATCATTGTCGCGTACGTTGAGGGCTTCAGGGATGGCCCGAAGTTTCTGAATCTGGCGAACAAAGCTGCGGCCAAGGGTAAGCCCATCGTCGTTCTGAAGGTCGGGAGATCTCGAATAGGTGCGAGAGCAGCAGTGGCGCATACGGGTGCTCTCGTGGGCTCCGATCCCGTGTACGATGCGATTTTCCGCCAGAAAGGCGTGATCAGGGTCTACGACTTTGACGAGTTGACGGAGACCGTATTCCTGTTGGCGTCGCATCGATCGTTGGGCGAAGGAAGAATCGGGGTCATGTCGATTTCAGGTGGAGAAACTGGTGTCATCGCTGACCTAGGCGAGATCATTGGATTGAAACTCCCCGATTTCTCGGAAGAGACGAAGGGTCGCCTGGTAGGACTCTTGCCATCCTACGTAACTGTCTGCAATCCACTAGACAGCGCAGGGGCCCGAATGCTGGAGGATCAGAGCATGGCATCCTACGCTCGGTGTCTGCAGACTCTCGCCCAAGATCCCGGTCTCGACGTCGTGCTCGTCTCACAGGACGCCCGCAAGCAGTCCTATGCCGCCGGCAAGGAAGAGAATGAGCTCTTTCGAGATATTGCTAAAGCTGTGGGTCAGGTCGCACGGCGATCATCGACGCCGTTTGTTTGCCTTTCACCCGCTTCTGGTCAAGTTGATGAGACAGGCAAACGAATCCTTGAAGCAGACGGAGTTCCTCTGCTGCAGGGCCTGCGACCCGGTCTGCAAGCCGTGGCGAACACCGTGCAGTTCAGTAGGTTCCAAATCGACAAGGGCCAAGACCAAGTCCGACGAGTGGCCGTGAACGTGGATGTCGCGCAAATAAGAAGTCGGCTGATTTCGGCGTCTGGACCCATACTTTCTGAGGACGGAGCAGAGGACATCTTGTCGCAGTATGGAATCCCAGTCGCGAGAGGACGAGTCGCCAGATCTGAACAAGAGGTCCTATACAGCGTTAGGGAAATCGGCTTGCCGGTGGCGCTAAAGGTGATATCCGCGGACGTTTCACACCGAACTGATGTGGGAGGGGTTGTGCTCGGGGTCGCAAGCCATGACGCAGCTTTATGCGCCTATAGGCAGATTCTGGAAAACGTGAGACAGGCCAAGCATGGAGCTATGGTCGAAGGCGTCCTCGTTCAAGAGATGGTGCCAGGGGGAATCGAGGCCATTGTAGGTATTTCCCGTGATCCTCAGTTCGGTCCCGTCATTCTATGCGGCATAGGGGGGGTTTTCGTCGAGGTTGTCAGGGACGTGGCGCGAGGCATCCCTCCGATCGGGAGACGCCAGGCGGAGGCAATGCTCCGAGAGTTGAAGGGTTACCCCGTTCTTAATGGAGCCAGGGGTGGACCGAAACGGGATGTGAACGGCCTCATAGACGTGCTGGTGCGCGTTTCCGAATTTGCTTGCGATACGGGGGATCTAATTGATGAGCTCGACATCAATCCTTTGATGGTACTTGAAGACGGCAAGGGAGTGAGAGCTGTCGACGCATTGTTGGTTCTTCGACGATGAAGCCGATTCAGTCTCAGCAAGGCGCGGATGATACCGCCTAGTCGACCCGAGGCGCAAGGTTCTTTTGATGACTAGGCTAGATCTTACCCATGGTGACAACTGCGCGAGGTCGGGAACAGCCCCAGATCCTCCAGAGAGATGAGACTGCCCCGGAGTTCGGTCATGTGACGAGAGGCGAGAATCCGACTCTGATGTGCAAGGAAGTGCGAAGCGGGCAGATCTCACATGGCGGCGGACTCCGTACCTCACATCGGAAGGTTTGCGGTCTTGGATGAATCCGAAAGTCGGAGCGCTCAATACTTAAGAAGGGACCAATTTAGGACGCGCAATAGATACGAGGGCTCCTATTTAGAAACATGTAGCGCCGGAAGGGCGTCCAGAATATTCTCTTTCTCTGGCGAAATGGTGTGACTGAAGATCTTTTCCACTCGTTTGGATCGGCCGTACCGAAGTCAGGTGGATGCAAATCGAATTACCAATTCGGAATGGCAGGGGGGAGAAGATAGGAGCAACCATGGACTACGGTGTCAACGGCAAGATACTTCGTGTCGATTTGTCGGCAGGTCGTCTTTGGGGTGAGAACTTGTCGGGCTCGTTCTACCGAACCTATTATGGTGGGAAGTGTCTTGCCGTGAGCATCTTATTGAAGGAACTAAAACCCGGTCTCGATCCACTGTCACCGGATAACCTATTGATTTTCGCTTGCGGTCCCTTGACCGGTGTCCCGGTTTCTGGGCAAGGGCGGAACGGCGTAGCTGCCAAATCCCCGCTCACCCTGGGATTCGGGAGTTCAGAGGTAGGAGGGTTCTGGGGAGCCGAGCTCAAGCGCGCTGGCTTTGACGCGGTAGTAATCAAGGGGAGAGCCGAGAAGCCAGTCTACCTGTGGATCAGAGACGGCAAAGCTGAGATCAGAGACGCAGGCGCCATGTGGGGTAAGACCACGGGGGAGACGCTCCATCTGATCCAAGAGGACCTGGGAGATCCGAGAATTCGTGCGGCGTTGATAGGACCCGCTGGAGAACGGCTGATTAGGTACGCCAACATCACGAATGATCTGATCCACTTTGCTGGGCGCGGAGGATTGGGGGCGGTGATGGGCTCGAAGAACCTCAAAGCGATTGCTGTCCGGTCGAGTGGGCATGGGCCAGAAATGGCTGACCCCAAGGCCGTGAAGAGCCTGGCACGTTGGATGGCCGAGAATGATGAGCTGTGGAAGGGGATGCGGGAGCTTGGGACTCCCGGCTCGATCTTGGGTAACGCCTACCTTGGAAACTTACCAACCAAGAATTTCAGTGAGCCGACTTTCCCGGAGGCATCTGCCATCTCTGGAGAGCAACTGCGGGACACTGTGCTCGTCGATCGAGATACATGCTTTGGTTGCGTAGTCCGATGCAAGCGTGTCGTAGAACTACGCTCAGCAAAGCAGAATGTGGATCGTCTATATGGAGGACCTGAGTATGAGAACATTGGCGCATTTGGATCCAACTGTGGCGTCAGTGATCTTGAAGCGATACTCAAGGCAAACGAGATCTGCAATTCGAACGCGCTTGACGCTATTTCGGCAGGTGTGGTCATTTCGTTTGCAATGGAGTGCTTCGAGAATGGGTTGATCTCACGAGGTGATACAGACGGTGTCGAATTGCGGTTTGGAAATGGGCAGGGGATGCTGGAGATGTTGCAGGCGATCGTCGAACGAAAGGGGCTTGGCAATCTCCTTGGAGAAGGCGTCGCTCGGGCCGCGAAGTCAATTCCCGGCTCGGAGAGGTTTGCAATGCATGTCAAGGGCGAGGAACTGCCCATGCATGAACCGCGGTTCAAACAGGGGCAGGCGGTCGGATTTGCAGTGTCGTCCAACGGGCCCGATCATATGGCGAACCTCCACGACGAAGGTTACACAGACCCCCAGTCCCCATCTCTGTTGCAGCTGCAGGTTTTCGAGGATCTGAAGCCTACGCATGTCGCCGACTTGACCGAGCAGAAGGTGAGGATCCTTTACTATCGCTCGAATTGGCAACACTTCCTAGATTGTGCAGTGCTTTGCCACTTCATGCCCTACAGTCCAGATCAGGTGGCTTCGCTGGTCAGCGCGGTCTTGGGCTTCCGATCCGATCCTTGGGAGCTGCTTCGTGTGGGCGAAAGGGCAGCGACACTCGCCCGGATATTCAACCTTCGAGAGGGTTTTCGGGCTCAGGATGACACCATCCCAGATCGCTTTTTCATTCCATTCACGTCCGGGCCATTGGCGGGGGTCGCTCCTTCAAGAGATGGATTTGAGGCCGCAAAGCGAGGGTACTATCAACTCATGGGTTGGACATCAGACGGTGGGGTACCGACTGAGTCCCGGCTGCGTGAACTCGAGGTGGAGTGGGCCACGGAGTACTTGCCGAGGGTTAAAGAATGAGAAGACGTGCCTCCCCCTGCCCAACTAAGTGGATCGCCATTCGCTCATCTCAGTAAATGGGGGCTATGCATCGCGACAGGAAGCTTCTCCCTCTGTGTGACCCTTTTCAAGAGACGTGCTGTCAGGTTCATCCTCTGGGTTCTTCAATTTGCGGAATGCAGACTGTAGTCTGGATTGGCAGCACTGGAGGCTCGGCCTCAGAGGATAGCCTAGGGCTGTCAATGTCGGGTGGATTTGAGGTGCCTGACTTGATCCTGCCTTGCTGGGAATATGGGATGGCATTGGCTTGGGAGCAGGTGCACGGGGTGGGCCGCCATGACCGACCACAGACCGATCCGGCGGCCCGCAACGCAAGAAGCGGGTTCCATTGGGAACCGATTGTGGTGGCCATCCCATGGTGCCGCGTCGGGGATCACGCTGTCGTAGACAACTCGGAGAAGTCGCGAGTCGGGGGGTTGCTGGACTTGTTACCACTTTCCGTCTGCGAATATTCTTGGCTTGCCGAAATGCATGGACTTGCTTCTCCGGCAGCCGGAAAGCAGGTCGGAGGTGGGTTCCGGGTAGGGAGTCTTAGCAGGTCGCCCAATCGGACCACGGTCTGTCAACAAGTGATTAGATGAGACCATGTGAGCTGTGGTCGATGATTGCAAGCGAGCGAAGAAACCGAGATTGAGATGAAGAAGGAGAGGCCAAATGCCACGAAGATGCTAAAGCAAACGTGCAAGCGAGCTTGCTAGAGCTTCGCTGTTTCGCGTCAAGCGGACACCCTCATGTTAGGTTCGCGGGCAGGAGGTTGGCCTAATTAGCCTCAGTCCCGCGGCAGGAGAGAAGGGCGATGGACCACGATAGAGTTGCCATCATATCTGCGGCCCGCACAGCAATAGGTACGTTTGGCGGATCTTTGAAGGGTGTTTCTGCCATAGATCTTGGAATCGTGGCGGCGAAAGAGGCAATCCGCCGTTCCAGAATCACGTCTCAAGACATCCAGCGGGTTGTTGCCGGGCAGAATATTCAAGTCACGCCAAGGGGTAACCCCGCTAGGCCGGTGCTGTTGGGGGCTGGCATTCCGGTTGCAAGCGACGATTATTCCATTAACATGAACTGTTCTTCCGGCCTAAGAGCCATGAGCTGCCTGGGGCAGGATCTCCTCCTTGGAGATGTCAGAATTGGCCTGGCCGTTGGAATGGAGAACATGAGCCGCACCCCGTACCTTCTCGAGGGGTCCCGATGGGGATTTCGTCTGGGCAATGCCCAAGCGACTGATTTCCTCGCTGACTATATTCTGGGCGATGCAGGGCCTATGGCGGAGAACGTAGCACAAAAGTACAACATCTCGCGTGCCGCGCAGGACGAGTTCGCCTATGGGAGCCAAATGAAGGCAATTGCGGCGATCGATGCAGGGAGGTTCAAGGATGACATTGTCCCGGTGGAAATACCTCAGAGAAAGGCTCCGTCTCTCATCTTCGAAGTGGACGAGCACCCTCGGCGTGATACTTCCCGTGAGAAGCTGGCAAAGCTGGCTCCGGCGTTCAAGAGCGGGGGGTCAGTAACCGCAGGGAACTCATCCGGGATCAATGATGGTGCTGCTGCAGTTGTTATGACAATGGAGTCAACAGCTAGGGAGATGGGATTAGAGCCTCGAGCCTTTCTGAGATCATGGGCAGCCGCAGGTGTCGAACCAGGCCTTTTCGGAATTGGCCCGGGGCCGGCCACGAGGAAGGCCCTGGCCAAGGCCGGCATTTCCCTGCAGGACGTGGCCTTGATTGAGGTCAATGAGGCCTTCGCGTCATCTACGATTGCGGTTATCCAAGACTTGGAGCTGAACCCGGAGAAAGTGAACGTCAATGGTGGTGCAATTGCTTTGGGTCATCCTGTGGGCGCAACGGGGCTGATCATGCTCATCAAACTCTTGGGCGAGTTGGAGAGGCGAAAAGCGCGCTACGGATTGGTGACAATGTGCGTGGGAAATGGCCAGGGCATGACGGTTGTCATAGAGCGAGAATAACAGGAATAGGGACGGAGAGGTTCCGCAATGAGCGGCCAAGACTTGCTGATCAAGACAGTCGGAAGAACATCTCGTATCACGATAAACCGTCCGCATGTAATGAATGCCCTCAACTGGAGCGTAATGAACGACCTAGAGGCTGCTTTTGATCGGCTGGCAGATGATGATGTTCGAACGGTGATTGTTACAGGTGCCGGAGATAAGGCGTTCGTCGCTGGAGCAGACATAGAGGAGCTTCAGAAGCTGGCGTCGGGCGAAGATGCCCTGCGCTGGGCACGATTTGGACAGGCGGTTTTTGCCAAGATTGAGCACTTTCCCAAGCCCGTGATCATGGCCATAAATGGATACTGTCTGGGTGGGGGGTGCGAGCTGGCTCTGGCTGGGGATGTTCGTATTGCCTCCGAGCATGCGAAATTCGGCCAGCCCGAAATAGACCTAGGGATCAGTCCGGGTTGGGCGGGTACGCAGCGCTTGCCTCGATTGATAGGTAAGGCGAGGGCCAAGCTTCTGATCTTTACAGGGGCTCACATTGATGCCCACGAGGCTCTACGGATCGGGCTTGTAGACGAGGTCGTTCCCTCTGACCAATTGCTGTCACGTGCTGAAGAGCTGGGGGAAACACTTGCTGCGAAGGCACCAGTAGCTCTCCGGTTGGCAAAGGAAAGCATCAATCTCAGTTCGGAAGTGGGGCTCGAGTACGGCTGTGCCGTGGAGGCCGCATACTTTGCGGTGGAATGCAAGACCGAGGATAGGCTTGAAGGCACCACAGCCTTCTTGGAGAAGCGGAAGCCGGTCTTCAAGGGCAGATGACGTAAGGCCCATGGAGAGCAGATTGGGGCACCATCAATTCGAACCGTGCTCAAGACCAAAGTAGGGAGGAAGGCATGGAAATCAAGAAGATATGTGTGGTCGGAGCAGGTGCAATGGGCAGCGGAATCGCGCAGGTTGCTGTCCAAGCAGGGTATCCGACCGCAATAATTGATATCAACACTGAACTTGTGGAAAAGGGCACGGCAGCCATCGTGAGGCAGCTGAGTAGGATGGTTGAGAAAGGCAAGATACAGGCAGGGGAAAAAGAAAGAATCTTTGCCTTGTTGCACCAGGATACGGAACTTTCCACCGCTGCGGGAGCTGATATCGTTATTGAAGCAGTTCCAGAGGACCTAGCACTGAAGAGGAGAGTCTTCCTAGAACTAGATCGCCTTTGCCCGGATGAGACTGTTCTAGCGACCAATACGTCATCCTTATCGATATCGGCCATTGCGTCGGCGACACGCAGGCCGGCCAAAGTCGTAGGGATGCATTTCTTCAATCCTGCCCCTGTTATGCGCTTGGTTGAGGTGGTAAAGGGCCGCATGACGTCCCCTGAGACTGTCGCCACGATCAAGAAACTCGCAGAATCCATGGGGAAGACACCGGTTGAAACGATCGACTACGCGGGCTTCATTGTCAGCCGCCTGCTGGACGTCATGCTCAATGAGGCGGTCTACTGCATGATGGATGGGAATCGACCTGAGGACATAGACAACGCCATGAAGCTGGGGTGCAACCACCCGATGGGTCCTTTTGAACTGATCGACCTCATGGGAGTGGACGTGCTATTCAATGTGATGGAGACATTACGGAGGGAAATGGGGGACAAGTACAGACCTGCACCGCTTCTGGGAAAAATGGTCGATTCCGGACATCTTGGGCGAAAGACGAAGAAAGGGTTTTATGAGTATTGAGCCGACAAATCCTCATTCGCTTGGGGGATACCGAGAAGGAGGGGATGGTGAAAGGGATCACCTACATAAGGGAAGAAAAAGAATTGGTGAAGGTAGCGGTGCCGTGGGGCGACATGACCCTGGTCTGCGATACCGAAGAGTTCAGCGTCTCTGTGACGTCACTGTCTCCTGGGAAACGCCTACCCGCCTATTACTATAAGAAGGGAATGGAGCTGATTTACATACTAAAGGGAGAAGGAGAAGGCGCCAAGGGTAGGGTACGCGAGGGGGATTTGCTTCGGGTGAGTGCTTTAGAAACTTACTGGATCGCCAATAGCTCCAGTCAAGACCCTTTGAGGTTCCTTGTTATCTGTATCCCTCCGTACACGCAGGATGACTGCGTCTGGGTTGGGGAAGAGACCTAGGCCTATTCTGCCAGAGAACGGTCATACAAGCGGAGTGAACGAAGAGAACATCCGATCCTTCGGGCATTTCGCTAGGGGCGGGCGGTGTAATCGGGTTGTCTCTAAAAGATGGGTCAGTCGCGAGGCGCCTCCCGATCATTGAATAATGACGATTTGGCTGCGGAAGATCGCGGACTTGCTGGCGCTTGCCTCGATTAATCTGATGCTCTGGCTCGCACTCTGGTTTGATCTTTGCCATTTTCAGGTACGAGGTTTTTGGAAGTCGAAAACATGCGTAATGGCGATTCAATCTTCTTGGACGGGATCCCCTGCCCATTGACTGTTGATCGGATCTGAGATTTGAATTTGCGTGGGGTGCTGCCATCAGCGCCCCTTGCGGACAAAGGAACAGTTGAAATGGACCTGATCGGGCGAGCTCTAGAGATGGGACAGGGCGCTCTTGATGAGCATGAATCCAAAGATTTCCTAGCAGGTTATGGAATCCCGGTCTGCCGTGAGGCGCTCGCGGCGGATCCGGTGTCGGCCTGTGAGCTAGCAACCAGGATTGGATTTCCGATCGCTCTAAAAGCGTGCGGGCCAGCCCTGTTCCACAAGACGGAAATAGGAGGTGTGGCGCTGAATATCACGAGCGAGGCAAGAACCAGGGAAGAGGGTGAACGCTTACTCACTCTGCCTGGTTGCAAAGCGTTGCTTGTGCAGGAAATGATTATCGGAAAACGCGAACTTGCATGCGGGATGATTCGAGACGAACAGTTTGGGCCTTGCGTCATGTATGGACTAGGTGGGGTCCTGACTGAACTGCTTGATGATGTGAGTTTCCGGATTGCACCCTTCGAGTTCGAAGACGCTTACGAGATGATAGGAGAAATACGGGCACGCGCAATCACAGGAAGCTATAGGGGGGAGCCACGGGTAGACATGAGGGCTCTCGCAACTATCCTTGTGGAACTTGGTCGAATCGGTGTTGTGCATCGGGAGATCTCTGCAATTGATATCAATCCGCTTATAATCTGCGGAGATGGGACTCCAGTTGCTGTGGATGCGCTTGTGCTCCTAGGGGCCCGCGGTGGCCAAGATCTTCATCCAAGAGCACGCTATGCCACCGAAGCCAATGCGTGAACAAGATGCGCGTTCTAGGTGCGCATGGTCTACCTGCTGATAACGTCGTGAAACCTACAATAGCACGTTTCTTCGATCCCGGCAGCGTAGCAATCGTGGGTGCTTCCTCGACGCCAGGAAAGCCTGGGCACGAAGTAATCCGTAACATCCTCGCCAACGATTATTCGGGCAGAATCTATTTGGTAAACCCAAAGGGGGGCACCATTTTGGGAATGCCAGTGTATTCCTCAATCGGCAGATTACCCGATGGAGTGGACTTGGCTGTCGTAGTCCTACCAGCCGACGCATCCGTCCAGGCGCTAGAGGATTGTGCTGCCAAGGGAATCCAACACGTGGTGCTTTCAGCTGGTGGATTTGCAGAGGTCGACGAACATGGGACGCGCATCCAGGAAGAATTGGCGCAAGTAATAAGGAAGACCGGAATCCGAGTGCTTGGTCCAAATACTTCTGGGCACATTTCGACACCCTGTGGATTGACTTCCAGCTTCTTTCCACTAGGGAGGATACGGCGCGGAACAGTATCGTATATTGCGCAGACCGGTAACTTCGCCACCCACACCATGAGGCATATCCTCACATCCGAGAACTTCGGTGTTGCACGCGTGATTGGCCTAGGAAATAAGGTTGACGTTGATGAAAGCGATGCCCTTGAGTACTTGGCAGGTGATACCGAAACAGCTTCCATTGTCATGTACCTCGAGAGCATTACCAATCCGAGACGGTTTTTGGAAGTGGCCAAGCAGGCGACAAGGCGAAAGCCTGTGGTCTTGCTCAAGAGTGGAGCGACCGAGGCTGGTAAGTCAGCAGCCGATGCCCATACAGCCGCAATGGCCGCCGAGGATCGCCTAGTCAGCGGACTGCTGCATCAGGCTGGAATCGCTCGAATCTCAAGGTATACACAGTTGACCTTGGTAGGGAAGGCATTGTCAATGCTGTCCTTGCCCAAGGGGGATCGGCTGGGGTTTCTCGCTCCATCTGGGGCCATGTTGGTCACACTTGCCGACCTCTGTGCTCGACTTGGCCTTGAGGTCCCAGACTTGGAACCCGCGACTTTGCAGAGACTTCGAGGGATGAGCGCCCCATACATCCGGTTGCGGAATCCGATTGACATATGGGCGATCACCAGCGTGCACGGTGTTGAGTTTGGGTATCAGGAAGGGGTCGAAACTTTACTCAAAGATCCCAACATTGATGCGGTTGTCGCGATAGTAATGCTGGTTGGGGATAGTTGTCTTCCTCTGGCCAACTCCTTAGTTGACACTGCTAAAAATCATCCAGATAAGCCTCTTCTCATTGGCTTTACCGGTGATCGGGTGCCGATTGAGGAATTCCGCCTGCAGGTTGAGCATGCCGGAGTACCCACTTTCATGGAGATCGAGCAGCCATTCGAAGTACTTTCGATTCTTGTGCAGTGCCAGAGAGCCATGACCCGTTGTCTCGGGGCAAACAAGGCCGCGTTCGCGGATCTGCCGGATTAGGTGGCTCCCTCGCGGAATAGACACGTGTCGTTTCTCCCCTGCATACGACGGCAACCCGATGCTGCGGGGGTGCCGTTTCGCGGCGAACTCAATCTTCTTAGTGGGCTCTTCGAGCTGCCAGCGCGCTTGAGACACCTGGGTCCGCCCTTGAGCGAGTTGTGTGGGTTATGGGCGGTAAGAGGGCCAAGTGGACGCCCTGAGCATGGTGTTGCGGAAGTAGGCTGCGGCAGCCTTAGCAAAAATGCAAAGGATTGTGGAGAAGGGGCTGCTCTTGCGTCGGCGAGCCATCTTTGTGTCTTCGGACTGTGACGTGGCTAGTGGCGCAATCCCTATGCGAACCTCCTCTTACTTGCGATTGCCGTCATTCCTGGTGGGGCCAACAATAGAGCCATACGACCCGGTCGTGAGGATACATCGGGAGGAAGCTAAGCCGTAGCTACTGGCGATTGCACTTAGAAGCCAATCCCGCCCGCTACTAGTCGCTGACGAGACCATGAACTTTCGAACGCATCCATGATCCTCTTGGCACATGTGTCTACCGCCCGAGACCGCTGCCACCGAAATGCCTTCTTATTCTTGTCGGGAATCCACATCTGTCACTCAGAGCCAGACTATGCCGCTCTTTGATTGATAGTGGGTATCTATTATGACTGCTTGGGACAGGTGGTACGTCGCACACGATGTTGAGGAAGCTCTGGAAATCCTGAGTTCTGCTCCCAGCGAAACTCTACCGATCGCAGGCGGGACAGACCTCTTGCTAGATCTCCAGCAGGGACGTCGAGCTCCCGTTCATGGCCTCGTAGACATTACAAGAATCGGCGAACTCTCAGTGATGGAACAGCGTGGGCAGGAGCTTTTCGTAGGGGCGGCAGTCCCGCTTTCACGGGTCGTCGCATCGAAGCTCGTTCGGTACCACGCAGAGGCATTGGTGCAGGCATGCCTGCAGATTGGGGGGCCCCAAGTGCGTTCTGTTGCGACACTTGGAGGCAACGTCTGCCATGCGCTGCCCGCTGCAGATGGAGCGATTGCCCTAGCCGCTTTCGACGCACAAGCTGAGATCGCTTCGCGAGGGGAGCGGCGCCGCTTAGGCCTTATGGATCTCTACCTCGGACCTGGACGCTCCGCGCTCGATGCTGGTCATGACCTCTTAGTGGGATTCTATCTGCATGTCAGAGAGGAGGGTCAGGGATCCGCCTTTGGTCGGATTACTCGGCCTCAGGGTGTTGCTCTTGCGGTCCTCAATTGCGGAGTTTGGCTTGAGCGCCAAGCCGGAAAACTCGCGAAGGTGAAGGTTGTGGTCGGGCCCAGCGGTCCAATCCCGAAGCGTGCTCAAGAGGTTGAGGAAATGCTCCTTGGTCGAGCTATATCGCCTGCGACACTTATTGGGTTGAAAGAGGCCTTGAGATGCTCAGTTCGGTTTCGATCAAGCCCGTATCGCGCATCTGCCGAGTACCGGCAGTCACTTGCGGAGATCCTCGTTGCGCAGGTCCTAATGAAGGCCTGGGAGAGCACAGAGATACAGTTGGGGGAACGGGCATGAGGAACACGCTCTACCTTCGGTTATCGGTCAATCGTCGAGAATTCCTCCTCCCTGAGATAGCCGGTGAGATGCTGTCTGACCTACTTCGCTACCGACTAAAACTTACTGGCACGAAGATCGGATGCAATGAGGCGGAATGTGGGGCGTGCACGGTTCTGGTTGACGGAGAGCCGATACTCTCGTGCAGTTACCCAGCCGCCCGGGCTGCGGGCAGGGAAATCACGACAATCGAGAGGCTCGCAGATCTCGGCCCCTCATTTGAGAACGCCTCTGAAGAACAAATAGCCCTGCATCCTCTCCAAGAGGCGTTTGTCCTTCACGGAGCCGTTCAGTGTGGCTTCTGCACGCCTGGACAGGTCATGGCTGCTCAGGCGCTGTTATCGCGCAACCCGGATCCTACTGTAGACGAGATCCGAGAAGCCCTAAAGGGAACGCTTTGCCGCTGTGGGGCTTACCCGAGCATTGTTCGTGCAGTTCGAGCGGCGGCGCGGGCGATCCGGACAGGGAAACCAGTGGAGGCTCCCGATCTGCCTTCGTCCTCAGTCTCGCACCGGGTCGTTGGGCGCGTGATCCCCCGCTCGGACGCTCTGCCCAAAGTGACAGGAAAAGCGGTCTTTGCAGATGATCTTTCCTTTGAGGGCATGCTCTATGCGCTTGTCAGGCGCGCGGAAGTGCCGTCTGCGATTGTCCGGTCGATTCGCACGGAGAAGGCACTTGAACTCCCTGGAGTGCGTGCAGTGCTCACAGCCGCCGACATTCCAGGTGAACGAAATCATGGCTTGGTCATTTCGGATTGGCCGGTGATGGTTGGGGAGGGGGAGCGAATTCGCTATGTTGGGGACGCGGTTGCGATTGTTGCCGCCGAGACGCGCGAAATCGCCCGCGAGGCCATTCGGCAGATCGGCGTCGAATTCGAATTGCTGCCGGTAGTCAGCGACCCGATCCAAGCTCGAAGCGAGGACTCGCCAGTCATTCACCCAGGCGGAAATCTACTCAAACACATCGCGGTTCACAAGGGCAATCTTGACACTGGCTTCGAAAGCGCCGAAGTAGTGATCGAGCATACCTTCCGCACCCCAACATACGATCATGTTTTCATGGAGCCGGAGTGTTCAGTCGCCCGTCTGACTTCGGACGGGCGCATTGAGATCTATGTTGGGTCCCAGATTCCCTATGCCGACCGGCAGCAGGTCGCGCGTGCACTTGGCTGGAGCGAGGACCGGGTGAGAGTGATAGGGACGGTCGTGGGTGGAGGGTTCGGGGGTAAGGAAGACATCGCTGGGCAGATTCATGCTGCACTTCTTGCTCGGGCGACAGGGCGCCCAGTGAAACTCCTGTTTGACCGACGGGAAAGCCTTCTTGTTCATCCGAAGCGTCATGCGACCCGCATCCGTGTGAAGCTGGGAGCCCGGCGCGACGGTACCCTGACCGCTGTCAAGACCGAGCTATACGGCGACACTGGAGCCTACGCCTCACTTGGGGAACATGTCCTGACCCGAGCGACCACGCACTCTTCAGGACCGTATGAAGTTCCAGCGGTCCGGTCCGATTGTTATGCAATGTATACAAACAACCCTCCGGCTGGCGCCTTCCGGGGCTTCGGGGTCCTGCAGGCTGCGTTTGCGATTGAAAGCGCAATGGACATGCTGTCCCACGAGCTTGGCCTCGATCCGATCTATTTGCGAAGACGCAATGCATTGCAGGTGGGCAGCCAGACTAGCACGGGTCAAGTGCTTAAGGAGAGCGTTGGTCTCCTGGAGTGCATAACGAAAGTCGAAACAGAACTCCGCCGTCTTGCGGGAGGGGACCCCTTCAAAGCGAGGGAGGTCGAGGAGAAGCCACACCTTAAGAGGGCTTGGGGCTTTGCAACAGCGTACAAGAATGCCGGCCTCGGAGGGGGGGCGGCCGATCAGGCAGGGGCGGAGGTTGAGCTTTATGCGGACGGATCATTCGAGGTGCGCGGTGCTTCGGCGGAGCTCGGGCAAGGCCTGCCAACCGTGCTCCAGTTGGTGGCGGCGGAAGTGTTAGACCAGTCGCCAGAACGGGTAAGGGTGTACCTGTCAGACACCGATCGCACTCCTGATGGCGGTCCTACTACCGCCTCGCGCCAAACCTATGTTGCTGGTAACGCGGTGCGTGAGGCTTCGCTGGCGCTCCGGCAACTCCTGATTACAGAGCTTGCAGAGCGGCACGACCTCCCCCCAGAGAGGGTCAAGCTTCTGGATGGAGCGGCTGAGGTTGGATCAACAACAGTTCCCTTGGCCGAAGTGGCTCGCGACATAATTGCGAATGGACGCAGTCCACGTGCCAGCTTCAACTACGTTGCCCCGCCCACCCAGCCTCTAGGCGAGGGAGGCGACATGCATTTTGCTTATTCCTTCGCCGCCCAAGCGGCTGAAGTTGAAGTCGACACTCACACTGGAACTGTCCGCGTGCTCCGTGTCTTGGCGGCGAATGATGTAGGCACGGCATTGAACCCTCTTGGAGTCCAGGGCCAAGTTGAGGGTGGGATCATGATGGGGATCGGTCACGCGCTGACTGAAGTCTATATCGTGGAGGAAGGTCGCGTAATCACCGATCGACTGGCCCGCTATCGCATGCCATCCATCATGCTGACTCCAGAAATCACTTCCTTCATAGTGGAGCATCCAACACGGGGAGGCCCCTTCGGCGCAAAGGGTTTCGGGGAGATCGTGTCAATTCCTACCGTCCCTGCGATCACAAACGCGATCTACAATGCGGTGGGGGTAAGAGTGGACGAGCTTCCATGTGACCCAGAGAGGATCTTGAGAGCAATCAACTTGCATGAAGGGTATTGAGGTCAATCCGAATCAAGGGCACACGAGTTGGTTTACAAGGCGGGACCGGGTCCTTGTAGGGTCAGATTCGGTAGACCAAGGGCCTGCGGCAAGGGGGCGCGAGACATGGCTGCTGTGGTGAAGCCCGAGCGCAACATTGAGGGGGCCGGGATCCGATGAGATGTAGACCGTCGGGCTACCGGCCCCAAGGACTCAGATGACATCAGACCAAACGCCGCTGATCCATTGACCTGCGGAGTCTTCTTGAAGGCCAGGATGTTCAAGAACCAGAGTTCGGCGGACTATGGTGTTCGTTTACGGGAGCCAGCCTCAGAGAGTCTTCCTTCCCATTTGAGGCTGCTTGCCAGCCTGCGGTTCCAACACGCGTGGGGAATCACGATGGTGAATTGATCAGGAGAATGTCATCATGGTAGGCCGCAGGTCCAATGCGACGGGACTGGACGGCCTAAAGCCAAGTATCCAGGCCGTGCCTATTGTGTGCCGCAACCAAATCCTCGTCGAGCATTGCAACATATCGGGATGTCATGTTGAGGTCGGCGTGCCCCATAAGGCGTTGCAGTGATATCAAGTCCATTCCCTGGCGCAAGGCCATGAGGGCGAAGGTCCGCCTGAGCATATGCGGAGTGATGCGAATGCCCGCACGGCGGCTCAAGCGGGTCATCAGCGCTCTGAGTCCTGCCAGCGCGAGCCTCCTGCCCGACCTGGACTGCCAGAGGGGATCCTCATTGCTTGGACTTCTCGGCAGAGATCGTCTGTAGGCCAGGAGCGCCCGGGTAGTCCTGTCTCCGATGACGACGGTCCGGGCCTTACCGCCTTTTCCCCTGGCCACAGCCACAGCCCCCCTGTCGAAATCTATCTCTCCCCAGTTGATAGCCAGCGCTTCAGCACGCCTCACCCCCGTGTCTACGAGGAATAGTAGAAGGGCGCGGTCGCGACGAGAGGAGCACTGCCCCAAGGCGTTGCGTACTTGCTCCGGGGCAAGAAACGGGAGACGCTTCCTATCCACGTGCGGCATCGGGACAACAATCGGTGAGGTCCGATAGCCCTCTTCTTGCCAGAACCTGAGCAATGCCCTGGTGCCTCGAGCCACGGCGTGAACGGTGGTGTCTGCAACGCCCCTGGCCGCCACATCTACAAGAAACTGTCTGACGTGCATGGAAATGACATCACCAGGTCGGTCCACGGACTGCCTCTTAAGGTAGGCCACAAACATGCCCGCCGAATACTTGTAGTATTCGAGCGTTGCCGGAGAACATCCTTTCGCGCGACGAGAGAGGAAGAAATCCTCAAGGGCTTCCTCCAACGCCAAGTTGCGCACTGCGGAATTGCCAAACATCGTGAAATGCCCTCCTCCCGCACTGGAAGTCCCGAGCGGGCTTGGTAAGACCGAGAGTCGGAAAGCGGTTGGGGTAGAACGGGAAGTATCGAAGCCGCAGGTGTTTGGCCACCTGGTTCAATTAGGGCGGTGGTGGCCGTCTTTTCGAATATGGCCAGGTCCGCGATGGAAGTGACCGTTGGCAAGCGGTCCCAGGTTAGAGTCCCAAGTCCACAGCCTATGTGAACCCGCAGGCCGAACGCCAATTCGGCGGAGCCGAGATGTCCCTTTGCTGATTGAGCGAAGACAAGTTGACCCGTTGCGGCACCGGTCTGGGCGCAGTTGAACCACGGCCGACGTACATGTGCATGCCTTGCGGATTTGCGCTATGACATGGATCAGCTAAGGTGGCGTTCTCGAGATAACCTGAGGAAGTCGATGGCTTTTCTCACCGGCCGAGCCAAGGTCGCATTTGAGAGTCCAGCCTGTTCCAAGCCAGAGAGACGTTGGAGCCAGGTCATGGACATCGAAGGCGGTGCGAACAAAACCCACGGAACTTCCAGTACGTCGACGCTATCAGATGGGGGCGTACAGTAGGCGATCGGTGTGGTTGAGGGTGGAATAGGCGCCGAGAGGATCAGGACTGCATGCGGTCCGAGGGTGTATGGGAGAGCCAAGGCCTATGCGGCGTTGGTTCTTCCACAGACCGCGGGAGAGGGGACACCGGGCCGTCCCTGGCTCGAGGTAAGGAAGTGCTCCGGAGACCGGACGTCAGTTCACGTCTTGGCTGTCCGGAGGTGGTCCGGCGCAGGGACATTCGGCCTGATGGTGTGTGTTGCGGAAAAGCCGTGACCGACCAAGTCGGAATTGACCGAGCTTGCCTGGTTAATGAGAGTCGCCAGGAGCATCATCGCCCGTACCATTCGATCCCATACGGTCGAGTATGGAAGGGCCTCAGTCTGCGGGACTATCGAGAGCCAGAAGGAGTTGAATCTCGGCCGGAGATATGTTGCGGCCGTGTCGGGGTCCCCATCGGCGATGACAGCAGCCAGATACTCGCGGTCGGAAAGGAGCATGCAAATCTGAGCGAGGTTGGCGGGTGGCGACAGCCCGTGCCTGTGTGGATAGAAGAGCCCCACTTCTGGAACAAGGAAGACATCCCATTCCCGCTTGAAGCTCCTGTCGAGCCATCTTGGCATCCGGGTCGCGCGCCACAGCGGGCCCAAGGCGCCGATGATATCGCGCTCAACTTCAGGTAGATCGGCGCGAAGGCGCCAGTGGGCGAAACCCCGGAATGAAAGGGACTCCAGAGGCAATTCATTTTTCCCCTCATCTAGCTGAACAAGCCCCCTTAGCATCTTGTACAACTCTCTGGGATGCAGTTCGCTCATCTCATTGATCCTCCAAACCATGATCGACCGTGCTCAGGAAGGAAGAAACTTGGGCTGTCGGCCGGGTGAGGTCGACTCGGCTCGTATTGCGGTGGTGCGGCAATTCGGATTGGCGAACCACCCAGTGCGGTGGCTCGGGAGCACCCCAGGACGGGTGGCGGGTGTGCCGGAATGATTTCGAGGCCATTTCGGAACCGGGGCATGTCAAACTGTGGCACTGTATGCCTGTACCTGAACCCATCTCTTAGTGGCGGACGAGGAGGGGAGACAAACTAATGGTGGGCGGGGCTGGAAGAAGAGACTCCAGCCGACCTTGCCAGGGACGAACCGGCACATCACCCTGGCAAAGAGACTTGGCAGAGTCCAGGCGGCAATTGGCCTGCCGGTCAAATCGCCCCACAGATTTCGCCATGGGCACGCGGTCTATGGTCTTCAGCATGCCCGCACGATGGCGGACTACAAGGCGGTGAGCATGAACCTGATTCACAACGATATTCGGATCACAGACGCGATCTATGCGGTCTTGAGCAAGGAGGAAGTTCAGTCCCGGATTACGGCCCTTAGCGGCTCGGCTGAGGCACATGAGGAGATGCCTGGAGATCTCGCCACGTTGGTCAAGGATCTCCCGCCGGAGAAGTTCGCAAGCATCCTGACCGCGATCGTTGAGCACTACGTCCGCCAGGAACGGAACTTGGTGGCAACGACGGCAGGGGTCGGAGATTGCGAGGGTTCAAAAGGTTAATGTCGAGGCAGTAGTTTGCTGCATCCAAATGCAAAGCTGTTCCCTCCTTTTTGGGGATTTCGATTGGTCGGTTTCATACCAGGCCTTGCTCCAGAGCGGGCCGGGAAACGTTAGGTGGCTGAAAAACGTTAGACGTGATGTGCGCTCACTAAACGTGCGCTGGCAAATTGTCGGCTGCAGACGCGGATCGGATTTCTGCGTCGCCAAGAGAGCAGAAAGGAGAAACTATGCAGGGAAAGTAAGGCGACCCGAGTCTCTGGCGGAACCTCACGCAGTTCGCCAGGGAACGCGTGGAACGGATTTCGGCCGTTCTCTGTTTCACGTGGGCCCCAGATCAAGCGGCCAAGCCGGAAAGGAGGCTTCCCATGCCGAGTGCAGGTGAAACCAAGCGGTTTCCTAAACGGGACCTGGCGTCAATGTAGAGGAAGTTGAAAAACAGGAAACGGTGGGAAGAGCAGTCTTCCACAGGCCCGCCCGCCAATAGGAGGTCTGATGGGAAAAGAAGGAAGTCTCGCATATCAGATGATGAAAGCCCTTCAAGGGGTATTCCGGCCAGGTCACAGCTCCCGCGAAGACCGTAAGCATCGCCGGACCGAGTACATCAGGGGGATCAGCACCATGCGGTCGATGGTCGCGGACGCTTTTGGCTTTGCGCGGTGGATTCACGGTGCCTATCCGGAGATCCACTTGCTTAGACAAGTCACCCCGGAGGTCGCCCAGGCCTATCTTGACGAGCTCGTGCGACGGGATGTCAGTGGTGGCCGCATCGGCCGAGTAACAGCCACTCTGCGGAAGTTGGACGCAGCCTGTCGGCGAACAAGCGCCTTTGCCGCGGACGCCCCCCAGCTGCTGCCAGTCGCTGAAAAGGGAGGAATGAGAGGGTTCCACTCCGACCCTCGCCCGGTCCCGTATGAGGACGAGGATGCCGACCGGATCGTGGCCCATGTCAAGGAGAGAGATCCCCAGGTGGGTATGCTCCTGGAGCTGATGAGAGTGGCAGGACTGCGGGTCTCCGAGGCCGCATTCCTTAGGATTTGCGACATGGACCTTGATGCGATGACGATCACGCTCAAAGGGGCAGTAAACCACACTAAGGGAGGTCGGCCGAGGGAGATTTCTATCGCGCGGGAGAATCGGCCTGTCCTGGTTGCCCTGATGGAGTTGGGAAGTCGGCACCCCGATGGGCATGTCTTCACCTCTCGGCGATCCCTTGCCTCGAGGGCTCGTGTCTGGGTGCGCAAGGCCTGCGAGGCCTTCGGCATTGAGCCTCTAGGAACACACGGGTTGCGCAAGACCTTTGCGACGCAAGAATTCTGCGAAATGATGGGCGCAGGGATGGGGGAGAAGGCTTCTGTTCGCGCGGTTGCCCGCCAGCTGGGGCACTGCCGCACTTCGGTCGTCAAACAAAGCTATCTGAGCCCCGAAGTTCTTTTCTCTGCCAGGGAGGAGCCGTAGGCCAAGGCGCGCGCCGCTCCCTCGACCTTCAGCCATCTCAATCTGCGGAATTAGTCTTCGCGATCGCCAGCTAACCAATTCCCCGGGCCTGGCGTGGATTGGATCTGACACGTGGGCCAGAAGATGGGCCGGAAAAACCTGCTGCCGGGCTTGGCACCCTCGTGTTCGTCCTCTTCTCTTAAATATGAAGCCCGAGCGGGCGAAGAAGGATGGGGTGCATACGTCCGAGGCAAAGAGCGCTGATGCCGACAAGTGTAGGCCAGCATAGCCAGCGAGGCAGAGTCCAGCAAGGTGGACGGCCGGAGCCAGCGGGACAGGATCCTTCAGACGTGTGGGAATTGGGCAAGCCAACGTGGGGAACATCAACGTAGGATCGGGGATCTCGGATGAGGCAAAACTGGGGAGAGATCCGTGGGAATGGTGCGAGGCGTGTGGGCGGCTCGCACGGTCTGGATAGGCGCCGCCGACCGTGCGAGGCTTAATCATGTGGTAGTTCAGCGTGTTATGCACCTCCCGCCGCGTCCTGTTCTTCGGCGCTCTTAGTACGAACCCCAGAAGCGGGTTCCGGGGGTGCGGGTTCCGAGGTCGCCCCCGGGCGAAGGGACAGCCGTCGCCACCAGCCCCCTGGCCCGCATGTCCAGGGCGGGCTTGCTGCCGCGATCGCGGTTGGAGGAGGTTTGGAAAAGATCAAAGGTCGGGACCATCCCTCCGTGGGGGAAGAATGACCCGGCCCGAACCTGCTAGATGCGGTTTGCTCGCACTTTCTCCAGAAGCACGATCTGCTGAGCGACAATCTCGGTGGCCACGCGGGTCCGGCGAAGAGCTCGCCGGTCAAAGTCATCCGGGAGTTTTAGCTCAGGACCCTTCGCTCGAGAAGCGAACTCTGCCAAGGTCTCCTCATAATCCCGGCTCTGGACGAAACCGTGAACCCGGACCAGATCCTCAACCTCGAGCGAAACGGGTCCGCCCAGGGAGCCTTTTGGGACGCGAACGGTCATGAAGTCGGCGGCGTCTTGCTCGGCGTTTCTGGGCTTCGGCGGGAGGCCCGGATCACGATACGAGACGATGCGGTAGAGGCGATCGCCGGCGAATGTCCATGCGCGAACCACGACTCCCTCAAGGATGACAGTGTTGATCATGTCGATATCCCCCTGGAAAAAGAAAAGCCGGCACAAGGATTCGTGCGCCAGCTAACGTTTGTGTTGCTCAGGTCACTGCTAACGTTTGGTCTTACTGAGGAGGATTATAGAGGATGAGGTGGCGCAGTCAAGTGGGCACATGGCCCAAAAACTGGAAATGGCAAAAGACCCATGTGCCCCCTATGAATCAAGGGGGGATCATGGGGTGGGGGCCATGTGCCCACCTGCAAGTAGAAGGCCGGTGACCAAAACAGGTGGGCACATGGGGTGGGCACACGGGGTGGGCACATGGCCAGAGGGCACAAGGGGTCTCACCTGCCCTCCATTCAGTGCCTCGAGTCGGCGTTCGTCACCTTCCCTCGCCGCAGCCTGCCGACCGCGAGGCTGCGTTTCATGAGTTCGCCGCGGAGGCGCTCAACGCCCCGCAGGCTATTGTCCGTGGCAATCTGCTAGATCAAGGCGGTGGTTTCGCAGGGTACTTTGAGGCGACCGCCTCGGCAGTAGGATTTGAACTTCCAGAATAGCCGGAAGCCTTGGCGGTGTCAGCGTAGGAGGGTGTCGGCTTTGAGGATGAGGAGCGTTTCCTCGCAATGGCGGACCCGGATGGCGGGGAGGACGGGCCAGAGGCGAGCCGTCTGGCTGAAGCGTCGTTTCTGGACGAGCCGATGGAGGAGGATCAGTTGCTGGCGGAGGAGGGCATTCTCGGCAATGAGTCTGGCTCTGCTGTGCATGGCATCTAGAACTTGGTGAAAGCAACGGAATGGCGAGAGGGTTGGGTGAGATGGAGGAAGACCTGCTACAGAGAGGACATTGCGGACCGGATGAGTCGGATATTCTGCTTGGCAAAGGAAGACATGCGGATTGATCCCTTGAAAGGCTTAAGATCCAACAGGAGAGAATCTTGCATGTCCCTTCCAAGACTCCCCACGAATGGATGGCATTCTTGGCGAGGAGACCCTCTACTATGGTCACTTAAAGTGACTATAATGGTTCTAGCATGAAACAGCTTGGGGATCGCCAGCCTCACAAGAACGACCCCGCCGTGCTCAATGCGATCAGGGCTGTTGGCGAGCTGCTGGCTGCGGAGGGTGAGACGGTAGGGATCGTCGTTGTCGGGGGCGCCGCGATGATCTTGGGAGGACTTGTCACGCGGCTGACCGAGGACGTCGACATCATCGCCGCCGCCCGTTCCTGGCGCAAAGGGGTACCGTCGGGAATTGCCCCGCCCAATCCGCTCCCGGAATCTCTTCTTCGCGCGGTCTTGAGGGTGGCACGAGACTTCAACTTGCCGGAAAATTGGATGAACTCGGAAGTCGGAGCCCAGTGGGACACGGGGCTCCCCCCAGGCTTTGAGAAGCGCATTCGGTGGCTGCGATTCGGAGGCTTGGCGCTTGGCATCGCCGACCGGAAGGATCTGATCTTTCTCAAGTTGTATGCCGCGGTCGATAGCGAAGGACCACAAAGCGTTCACTATCAAGACCTTCTGGGCCTTCGGCCAAGCAAGAAGGAGCTCATTGCCGCAGCTGCCTGGGCGAAATCGCAAGACACATCCGCGGAGTTCGCTCAAGTGCTCGAAAAGGTACTTGACTATGTCCATCGGGATCAAGAAGAACCTCGTTAGGACGGTCACAGAGAGCGCGATCGAATCGGCCTGGGTCCAATGGCGGTCCCTTGGGTCGCTGATTACAACCCCTAAGCGTGCACGCTCTATGGTTGATCCGGAGGCCCTCGTGCTTGCTTCCCTGACGCTGAGGGATCACGAGCGTAGGCTTTGGGACGTGCTGGCGTCCTGGGCGGTAACAGGTTCGAAGCTTCTGAGCGTACAAAGGATGAAGAACCTTGCTTCCAAGTACCCTGGGCGGACGAGCGACCGCCTTGCAGAATTCGCGCGCATTGCTCTCATGGAGGGCGGTGACCACCGTTGGCAGAAACTAGCGGGCGCCGAATCCGGGCCTCGCCCACGGACCCAGGAATTGAGCAGCCCAGGTGCCAAGGGCTGGGACCCGGCCGCACTGGTTGTCCGCCTTCGGCTTGGCATCGGGGTTGGCCTACAGGCCGACATCGTAGCTTTCCTACTGTCCCAGCGAGGGGCGTGGGCAAGTTCGAGGGTCATAGCGGAAGCGACGGGCTACTCCGTGTACGCCATCAGGCGGACGGCGGACAAGATGGCCGAAGCCCGTTTTGTGGAGTCGACGGCGAACAAGCCTCTGGAATACCGCGCAGATCGCAGCACCTGGCGGACAGTCCTCGGGCTTGAAGAGGACGTGCTCCCGTGGAGATACTGGTTCCAAGCTTATGCTTTCGTCGCGGATCTGGTGGTGCTTTCCGAGGATGGGCAACTGGAGGCTTCCACCAAATACCTTCTGAGCTCCCGTCTCAGGGACCTCGCCGAGAAGCATGAAGACGCGCTTCGCTTGAACAGAGTCCTCTCCCCTGAGCCGCGTCAATCCACCGGGGAGGGGTACTTGGCGGCGTTTGAGCAAGTCGCCGAGGGACTCGCGAGCTGGATGTCTGAAGGAGCCTAGGGGAGGGCTATGTCTCTGACGCTCCAAGAGTTGAAGTCCCATCTGTGGAATTGCGCCGAGATCCTGCGTGGTAGCGCGGTGGATCGCACCGACTGGAAGGCATACATCCTCCCACTGCTGTTCTTCAAGCGGATCTGCGATGTCTGGGACGAGGAGCTGTCCGAAGCACAGGAGGTCTATGGGGAGACGGACCCCGTTGACTACCCAGAAGTCCATCGGTTTGAGGTCCCCCAAGGCTGCCACTGGCGGGATGTTCGGGAGACACCCGCCAACGTGGGAGCGGCACTCGCGCGCGCCATGCGGGAGATCGAACGGTCCAATCCGGACACCCTCTACCGCGTCTTTGGGGCCGCCGATTGGGGTAACCGTGAAGTTCTCTCGGATGAGACCCTCAAGGACCTCATCGAGGGGCTTTCGTCAGTCTCGCTCGGCAACTCCGTTGTGGGGTCGGACATCCTTGGCGACGCGTACGAGTATTTGATTGGGCGATTCGCGGACGTTACCAGACGCAAGAAGGCCGGAGAGTTCTACACCCCGCGCAGCATCGTCCGGTTGATGGTGGACATACTCGATCCCAAAGAGGGCGAGACCATCTACGACCCTGCCTGTGCCCACTGGCCTCACCGGAGGAGATCTTGGCACTTCGGCCCGAGCTGATGTCAGTCGACTGATCGTGTATCACGCTAGACAGGCGACTCGGCTCGAACATCGAAAAACCCCGACCACCGGTCGGGGGTAGGGAGAGCTATTCCTCTGATCCCTTTCCTCTAATTCCCTTCTTGCCTCTTGACAGTGCAATACATGGGTATGAGACTGTCTCGAGCGACCGGGGCCTTACAGCGGTTCCGTTGTCTCGACAACCCACCCTTTGGATCGAGGTTCAAGTACGCCCGTCGGATTCCACGAGGCGATTTGAACGGGAGTCTACCGGTGTTGGCCTCAGACGTCAAGGGTTATTGAATCGGTGACGGCATATTCCTCTTCTCCAGCTGAAGACTACCACTGTCGGCGATGCACCTTTCGGCGTGTCCCCGCGCTTCGGGAGGAAGCGATCAGCCTTCTTGTGGGCTATCTCTGGGGAGATGGAGAAACTTCTTGCCAGCGTGGCGAGGGAGTGAGAGGTGAGCTGGAAATCCACGAGGAAGCGATCTCTCTGTTCACTCACGGTCACACATTTCCGGGGCATGGGCGGCCTCCCTCCCCGAGTGAAGTGTCACCCACGTTCCGAGAACAGGTGTTACCTATTTCTTGGGACTCTTTTGCTGCCTATATCCCGGGTTGGTTCAGAAGTTGGTTCAGTGGGTGGCGGCTGCAACTTCGCAGAAAGTGCATCCCCCAGCCTGCCTGATAGATACCAGATAATGACAGCGATGGGCGCACTTGCGGCGATTGCCAGCCGGCGACTGGCCGGGCGCACGCGGCGCCATTCGCTTTGGGTGTCGGTGATCGCTTGATAGGTGCTACCGATTAAGGCGCCGAATAGGCCGCCAACGATCGGGCCGACGAGAACGCCGGCGATTGTCCCTTCTTTGTTGCCAGTGAGCTTAGAACCAACTCTGGCCAGGAGCACTCCGCCAATGGTGGCACCGACTGAAGCACCGAAAAGGATCGAGGGTGGATTCCTCGCCTCGGCCAACAGGACTTGCTTGACTCTTCTGATGGCTTGCCTCTCTCGCTCGGAAGCCACATCCACTGAATTGCCTCGGCGGATGAAAACGACGTATTTCGAATACCGCTGCTTGGGCGTGACAAGCTCACGCGTCGTTTCGAATACGTGGGGACTTGGCGGGATCGCGACAGCGAACAATCTCTTGTCTCCCTGAGAGAATGGAAGGATCTCAAGAGAGGCAAGGGGCGGACTTGAGGCAGCACTGACGATATTGATGATTTGTTCCGCCGTGGGCAATGAGTCGCCCACGTCGTTGGTCTTGCGAGTGCCGTCGGGCTCGCGTTGATCTTCTGCGCCAACGACCATGAACGCTGTCTCGCCAGCAGACTCAGCGTTGCCATTGGCCAACGCAAGAATGTCCTTGACCAGTTCATCCTTCTCGCGCCTGGTGCCCTCAGCTATGCCCTTGAGCTTGTACCACTCGCTCTTAAACTCCAGGGAGGAACTCTCATCTTGGGTCAGGAGGAGCGGCAACTCCTCCAACCGAGTGATGCGGTGATGCCGATTGTACATATCCATCGCGCTTCCCCTTACACCGACCTCGGGCTGCCTCATGGCCTCGAACTGTACCACGCGACGTGGCGGGCACAGCTTCTATTCTATGATCTCTGACACCGCTGGCAAGTGTGCGTTCCCCCTGCGGCGTAAGCCGCGTCGGCACGAGAGGGTGGTTAGGCTGCGGCGGTGGCCTTCAGTAGAGTGTTTCGACACACAAGAAGAGCGAGTCGAAGACGGACTGTCTGACGGCGTTGAACTGCTTCCATAGGGTGGGAGATGAAGAGATATTGTGGGCAGCTCGATTGCGCAGGCCATAGGAGACGACAATGGCCAGATCCAGAGGGGAAAGGACGGGGCCTTTTGACAAGGTCAGGGTGCCGTCTAGCGCCGAGGCTAGCGTGGTATCGAAGTCTGCGTTGAACATACCATTGACTTCCTTGAGTCCGTCTTTGGTGAGCGAGGCGTTGGCTGCGGTAGACAGGAACGCGGCGTGGTCAATGAACTGGTGACAGGCAGGATTCTTGTATAACAGCGCTGCGTCAAGAACAAGGACTGCGTCGAACAGTAGATTGAGCTCAAGCTGGCCCGCGAAGTCACTTGCCAGAGAGAAACTAGGGGAATCCGCGAGGCGGAGGATCCTTGCAAGAGTGTATGCAAAGAGGAATAGGGCTTCAGTTGACGGAGGGGTAGTGAGGAAGCGCTTGGCGAGGTCGTCGAGGGTGAGGGACTTGCCATGAGCTGCTCGGTATGGGGGGAGGAGTGAGTCGAGGAATTGCGCCTGGAGGACGAGCCAGTTGCGGGAGGTTTGATCGACCTTGGAGTAGTTGAGAGATACGAAGGCGAGGGAGGGGGTATTGGGGACAGCCTGCTTCGTTGTTCGAATGTCCTCGGCAAGGGCCTGATGCATGAGAAGGTAACCCCTATCGATGTCGCCCCTGGATATCGCCGTCATACCCCAGAAGTAGAAGGGAGTGCCCTTGTGGATGAATCTGCCGGGGTGGAGAAGCTCCCATTGTAGCGCAGGCTGAGTGGCCATTTCCCAAATCGACTCGGCCTGCGATGCTCGTCCAGCTTCTAGTTGATTGCGCCAGATGATTGTGAAATTCTCAAAGTACTTGTTGTGAGCCGCGGAGTCGTCTGGGACACGATCGAAGAACTCGAGAGAGAGGCGGGAGAAGGTTTCCCAGTTGTATGGGTGCTGACCGAAGAACGCTTCGTGGAGGTCGATGAATGCTTGGTCGATGTCTGGTGAGAGGGTGGAGATTTCGAATTGGTGACCGCTCATTATGAACTTCATGTTGGGCCCCTTGGGTCTGCGCTCATGAGTGTGGTGCCTGGCAAGTGGCAGAGTGAAGTCGGGATCGGGTACACGACGCAGCCTAACTACCGGATGAAACGGAGTCCGCCGCGTAGGCGGCCATAGGCCTTGAACCCCATAAGCCCCTATCCGATTTCGGGCCATCGGGGGATCGTGCCATGCGGCCAACCGTCTCGCGAGACGGTGTCCTTCAGTATACGCAAGAAACCGGGGACTGCAATCGAGCAACGGCTAGAGATCGGAAAACCCGGCGACGTTAGGTTCCGCCTAGATGCGGACTCGGAGGGTGACGAACCCGACGGACCGTGGTTCGTCGATCAAAGCTGAGCCCGACGGAATAGGAGAGGAACCAGCGATCCCCAGGATACATGCCCAACGAGGCAACCCGGATTCCCAAGGCAGAGATTCTGCTTGAATCAGGCTGGCAAGTGGTGATTGAAATTGCCTAGGGACAACAAAGAATCGAGGCTCGAATGGCATCGATTCTGCTTTCCAGTAGCGGGAGCTGGACTCGCCCGTCCTGGCGACCCGGGCCTGGGAACCAGCGACTTCCGGGTTATGGGCTTCAACGCGGGGGAGGGGGCCTCAAACAGAGTTTCCAGCCGTTTGAGGGTGCCATCCGTTGTTCAATAACCTCGAGCCCAACGAGGTTGATCCGTAAGTATGAAGGGTACCTCTTGATGGGCGCATCTGTTAATGCACCGAGATTGATTGAATTTCGAAGGCTGCGACTGGACAGCGGCAATGCTCTCGTGTTTCGCGGTTCTTCAAGCACTTTCCGGGCCTCGAATTCTGCAGAGGGTGATCTTCCGTGTCACCCGGCAGATCCTCTGGCCACGGCCACCACACCTCTGGCTTCTCTGCCAACCTGACACGCGCTAGAAAGCGCCAGGGCCGACCAGGTGCGTCTCGACGAATCGCCCCCGATGCCGTCGTCCGACTGATAACATGGACGCACGCGCCGACGGATTGGCACCCAAACGAAGCGCGATCCTCGGATCAGGAGCGGAGCCAAGCATCAAGCCCGTGATCCGCATGTTCCGCAACCAAGTCCTCCGTCACAAGCCGGATATACCTGGACGTCATGCTCGGGTCCGAGTGGCCCATCAGCCTCTGGAGAGTGATCAGGTCCATGCCCTGTCGTAGGGAAAGTCGCGCGAAGGTGCGCCGCAGGATATGCGGGGTCACCAGGAGCCCTGAGCGCCTTGACAGTCGCGGGAAGATGGATCGTATCCCGTTGGGGGACAACTTTTTGCCGAGTGGGGTCACGAACACGGGTGCATCACTTTGAATGTAGGAAAGGGTGCGTCGGTATGAGAGCAGGGCACGCCTGGTGGTCGCGCCAACGGCCGCCACCCTCGCCTTGCCCCCCTTTCCCCGCCGGACAATCACCGCCCCGGTCGAGAAATCGACGTCTCCCCAATTCAAAGCAAGCACTTCTGCCCGGCGAATCCCGCTATCTGCGAGGAGGAGGACAAGGGCCCGATCGCGGGCGGTCAGGCAGGCCTTGATCACCCTGCGCAGCTCATCGATGGTGAGGGAGGGGAGCTGCTTCTGGTCGAGATGCGGCAACTTCAGGTCGATCGGGGAAAGCAAGTACCCTTCCGAATACCAGAATCTGAGCAGCGCCTTGGCGCCTCGCGCCTTGGCATGAAGGGTCGTGTCCTTCACGCCTCTTTCAGACACCGCGGCCAGCCAGGCCCTTGGGTCTGAAGGGCGGAGTTCTGAGGGAAGGCGGATTCCGCGGGATTCCAGCCAGGAAACGAACTCCCCGGCGGTGTAGTGGTAGTGCTCCAGGGTGGCGGGGGAGCGCCGCTGTGCTTGGCGCGAGAGGTAGAAGTCCTCGAGGGCAGTATGCAAATCGGCAGGGGTCCGGGTGCCAATAGGGGCTTCTTGCAATTCCGGAATAAAGTGTGTTTCGCGCATGTTTTTCGCTCCTTGCGACGGCGCCATGCGCGAAAATCAGGCAAAAACAAGGGGAAAGAGCGGGTGACGGGATTCGAACCCGCGAATCCTTGCTTGGGAAGCAAGTGCCTTACCACTTGGCCACACCCGCCCGGATGCCTCGAGATTATATCAGCCGGATTTTTGGGAAGCAATTCCGTCCGAGAGGATCTGTTTCCACACGAGGTAGAGGGCCATATTGACTCCCCATCGTTCTGCGCTCGCGGGCGGTCCACTGAAGATGCGCGAGGTCTCCTGAACCCCCTCCGGGTTCGCAATCACGATCAGAGCTTCGGAATCTGGAGAACCGCGCCGCACGCAAAGGCCCAAGGTCCAGGGGCTCTGTCGCTCGCGTCCCCAAGCCTCCGCAGTGCGTCTCACCTCGGCCAGACCGGCGGCCGAGCCCCCTAACGTCAGTCCCCCGGCGTAGCTCCCATGAGCTGAGGTTGCCCCAAGTCGTCCCGACAGTTTTCCGCCCGTTCCCCATTCCACCGTGGCCAATGTCAGTGCCCGCAAGGCCACGCGGCTTAAGACGACTTCCTCGAGTGTTTCCTCGTCTTCTCCGAATACCGCCTCGGGAAGGCGTTTACGTACTTCAGAGGCCATCTGGGCCAGGGAGGCCTGCAATTGCGCCGGATGGTCGCCCTTGGCCGTGATTCTGACGTCGATGATTCCGCTGTGCGCAGCCAGACCCACGGTTGGGTTGGAAAGTCGCTCCAGGTCGGCCACGCGCTCGTCGATTTGAGATTCGCCCAACCCTACCAGGTGCAGGACCGTGGACCGGATCAGGCTGCGTGCCCCCAGCTTTTCTCGGAGGTAGGGGATCACGGTGGCCTTGAGCATGTGCTCCATTTCGCGCGGAACCCCCGGAAGTGAGAGGACGGCAGAACTTGCCGTCTCCACGATGAAGCCGGGTGCCGTCCCGACCGGGTTCTCAATGGGGAGGGCACCCTTGGGCAAGAAAGCTTGGCGGCGGTTGTTCTCCGTGGGGGTCCGCCCCCAGCGTGACATGCGCGCGAAGATCGCCTCCCAGAGTTCCGGGCGAAACTCCAGCGGCAGGCCAAACGCCTCGGCGGCCGCCTCCCGGGTGGGGTCGTCCACTGTGGGGCCTAGGCCGCCGGTCGTGATTACGCCTTCTGCTCGCGAGGTGGCCTGCCGAAATGCCAGCGCGATGCGGCTCGGATTGTCGCCCACCGTCGAGATCCAGTGCAGATCGAGGCCTGATTCCCGCAGGGCCAGGGCGATGGCCCGGGCATTCGTGTCGAGGATCTCTCCGAGCAGGAGCTCGGTGCCGATGGTGATGATCTCGATCGCCATGAGGATCCGTCGCGGGGGAGGGGGACTCAGCTTTCCCCGAGGTAAGCCTTGCGCACCATTTCATTAGCCCGCAGGTTCTCTGCCGTGTCCTGCAGCACGATCGTGCCTGTCTGCAGCACATAGCCCCGGGTTGCGATGGAAAGCGCCATAAGCGCGTTCTGCTCAACCAAGAGGATCGTCGTGCCCTCGCGGTTGATGCCGCGGACGGTCTCGAAAATGCTTTCCACCAGGATGGGAGCGAGGCCCATGGAAGGTTCATCCATGAGCAGCAGGCGTGGGTGCGCCATCAGAGCCCGACCGATGGCGAGCATTTGCTGCTCGCCGCCTGAGAGAGTTCCAGCCACTTGACGATTCCGTTCCTGCAGGCGGGGAAACAGAGAGAAAACCCGATCCAAGTCCTGGCGGACCCCGGCCCGGCGGTCGCGACTGTAGGCTCCCAGGTCCAAGTTCTCCGCTACGGTGAGACGCGAGAAAATGCCGCGACCCTCGGGAACCATGGCCACCCCTTTCTGCACGACCTGGTGAGCTCGATAGCTGGCCAGATCCTCGCCCTCCAGGCGCACCAGACCTTGGCGCGGCTTGAGCAGCCCACAGATGGTCCGCAGGGTGGTTGTCTTTCCGGCTCCGTTGCCGCCGATCAGGCTGACGATCTCTCCCTTTTCGACGGTCAGGGAAACTCCCTTGAGCGCGTGGATGTTTCCGTAGTAGGAGTGCAGGTCCGAGACTTCCAGCAAAGGCATGAGCGGATATCCTGGTGCGGTTTCTAGGCGGCGACCCGGTTGGCCTCCCCCAAGCCCGAGGAGGCCCCACGCCCGAGGTAGGCCTCAATGACCCGAGGGTTGTGCTGGATCTCCAGAGTCGTCCCTTCGGCGATCTTCAAGCCGTAGTCGAGGACCGTGACCTGCTCGCTGATGCCCATGACCACCCGCATGTCGTGTTCGATCAGAAGGATCGTAATCCCCAATTCGTCCCGCAGCCGCTGAATAAAGCGCATCATTTCTCTGGTCTCATTCGGATTCATTCCCGCGGTGGGCTCGTCCAGGAGCAGCAGCCTCGGCTGGCTCGCCAGCGCGCGGGCCAGCTCCAGTCGGCGTTGGGCCCCGTAGGGCAGGTTGCGCGCTAATTCGTCGCCCATCCCCCCCAGGCCGACGAAGAGCAGGAGCCGATTGGCTTCCGCGACGGCGCCCCGTTCTTCTTGGCGCATGCGTGGAGTCCGGAATACCGCCTCGAACCACATGGATCGGAGGCGCGGGTGCTCCCCGACGAGGATGTTTTCGATCGCCGTCATGTTCGCGAAAAGGCGGATGTTCTGAAACGTGCGGGCGATGCCCAGATAGGTAATCTGATCTGGGGCGAGCCCAAGGATTGAGCGGCCGTAGAAAAGGATGTCCCCCGAATCAACCGGGTAGAAGCCCGTGACGCAGTTGAAGACCGTGGTCTTGCCTGCTCCGTTTGGACCGATGACACTGGCGATTCGGTGTTCGGGGACGACCAGGTCCAGGCGGCCGACCGCCGCTAGGCCTCCGAAGGTCTTGGTAAGCTGGTGGGTTTCAAGCGCGGACGTCATCGCCGGTCGCTCTTTCAGGGCTCTGCGAGCCTGCTTTTTCGGGTTCGGGAAGGCTCTCGCCGGCATGCACCTCCAACCTCCGGCGGCGAGAGGGAAGGATCCCTTCCGGCCGTACGACCATCATCACGACCAGCAGCGCCCCAAAGGCAACCAGTCGGTAGTCTTCAAGTTGGCGTAGTACCTCGGGCAACCCCTTGAGCACGAGCGCACCGGCAATAACGCCCGGCATGTTCCCCATTCCTCCCACAATCACCAGGCAGAGCACATTGATCGAAACCATTAAGGTAAAGTCATCCGGGCCGGTAAACTGGTTTCGGGAAGCGAAAAACACCCCGCCCAGGCCCGCAAATGCGGCACCGATCCCAAAGGCGAGTAGCTTCTGGACCAGGGTGTTGATCCCCATCGCCCGGGCCACCGTTTCATCTTCTCGCATGGCGACCCAGGCCCGCCCCACCCGCGAATTCTGGAGGCGCATCGTAATGAAGATAATGACGACCGCGCCGATCGCCATCAAGTAGAGATAGTCCGCGCCGCTTGAAAAGGCTCGACCGAAAAGGGTTGGGCCGGCGACCTCCTTGACGCCCATGGGCCCTCCGGTGAAGGTGACCAGAGCATCACTGCGGGTCAGGGTGCCAAGGATCTCGCCAAAGCCTAGGGTGACGATGGCCAAATAGTCCCCGCGCAGGCGCAGGACAGGAATACCCAGCAGGACCCCTGCCAAGGCGGCCACACCAATTCCAATCGGCAAGGCGACCCAGAAACTCCACAGCAGATGATGGGGTTGAGGAGCGGTGAGGAGCGCCACAGTGTAGGCCCCGATTGCAAAAAAGGCCACATAGCCAAGGTCCAAAAGCCCCGCTAGGCCTACTACGACATTCAGGCCAAGGCCGAGGAGCACGTAAATCCCTACCGTGCCTAGGGTGTAGTTCCAGAACGGGCCGATCCTTTGCGGCAGCAGCAGGGCCAGCAGGACCAGCACGCCATACAGTCCATAGCGGGAGACTCGATTCGCCGTAACTTTGCGGATCGCTCGGTTTCCCATTTCAACGGAACGCCCAAGGGGGCGCCCCAGGCGATCATTCAGCGTTCGTCGCCAAGACGAACGTACCACGCCTCGGGCCAACACGGCGCCCAAGAGGGCCGACAGCGCAATCAGGGCGAAGTAGAGCACGGCGATGCGGATCGCGGGCAGGCCCAGCGTAAAGAGAGCGATCGTGGAGGGAACCAGCTGTGCCAGATAGGCACTCATATGGACCCCTGCGGCGCTAAGCCGGGCGACCAGATAGGCCAGCAAGCCCAAGACGGCACCCGCAAGCCCACCCGCCAGCGCCGCATCCTCGAGGGCGTGACTCCAGAGGTCAGGGGTCCTTCTTCGAGCCGCGCTCATGCCAGCCCACAGGCCGATCAGGGCGAAGAAACCTAACATATTCAAGCCGAGCCCGGAGAGGCCTGAGATCGCCGTCGTCCTGCCGTTTCCCAGCAGGCCCCCGATCAGTTCCGCCGCCGTCACTTGGAACCCAATCAGAACCAGAAAAACCAGGAGCACGGCGAAGGTTGCCCCCGTGATCAAAGCCATTCGCAGGCGCTCGGGCATCATACTTTTGCCTCAGTCAGCACTTCTCCCAAGATGCCCGTGGGTCGGAAGACCAGCACCAGCACCAGGATGGCGAAGGCGATGACATCCTTGAGCTGGAAGCTCCAGCCCAAGAGAGGTGGACCCATTGACTCTACGACGCCCAGGAACAACCCGCCCAGCATCGCGCCGGGAACGCTGCCGATCCCTCCGAGAACAGCCGCCGTGAAAGCTTTGATGCCGGGGACGAAGCCCACGTTGTAGTACACCAATCCTAGATGGATGCCCCACATCACCCCCGCCGCTCCCGCCAGAGCGCCGCTGATGATGAAGGTGCGGCTGATGACGCTGTCCACGTCGATGCCCATGAGCGCTGCGACCGGTTTGTTCTCGGCGACCGCGCGCATGGCCCGGCCCAGGCGCGTGCGTTGGACCAAAAGATAGAGAGCGACCAGGATGAGAACGGAAAGGACAAAGGTGAACACCCCCGTGTAAGTCACAACAACCGTCGATCCTCCGACGGGGAGATTCCAGCCTGAGCCTCGCGTAAGGACTGCAGGATTCGTGTAGTCGCGCCGTTGGCTGCCGAACAGGAGTTGAGCCGCGTTCTCCAGAAAGATGGACGCGCCAATTGCACTGATGAGCGGCACCAGGCGCGGGGCGCCGCGCAGGGGGCGATAGGCTATCTTCTCCAGAAAGTAGCCGCCGACCGCCGAGATCCCCATGCCGCCCGCGAAGGCCAGCAGGACGGAGGGGATGGGATACACATCCAGGAAGCTGCCCCCCTGGGCAGGGATCGCTCCAAGCGCCTCGAACACGAAATAGCCGCCAAAGGATCCGACCATCATGATGTCGCCGTGGGCAAAGTTGATCATGAACAGGATGCCGTAGACCAACGTATACCCGATGGCAATGAGGCCATACACGCCCCCGAGAACGACGCCTGAAATAGCCAATCGTAACCAAGTATCCACACCGTAGGTGCGTTCGGCGATGAGGACCACGTAGAAACGATAGATGAGGTAGATGGAAAAGGCGACCCCGATGACGATCTGGGCCACCTGATAGGGGGTTAGGGAGATTCTTGCTCGCTGAGGGATAACTTGCTGCATACGGCCGACTCTCAGTGGCTGGTGCGCGTGCCTGTTCTCGAGAAAAGCCCTCAAGAAGGCGGGGCAGGCGTTCCTCTTCCTGCCCCGCCTAACAGAAAACCACGTGCGCCCTGGGAATACCGGATTAGGAGCCGGCCACTACCCACTGGCCGTTCTTCACCACGTAAAAGGTTGGACCCGAGCCCGAGCATTCGCCGGTCGGATCGCACGTGACTACTCCGGAGAGCCCTTGGTAACCACTGATATGCCGCACGGCATCCACCAGCGCTCCGCGGGGGACATACAGGTTGCCGTCGGAGCCCTTGACCGCCACCTGCTCGATCACGTGGATGAGAACAGCGGCTGAATCGTATGCCGTCCAGGAGTAGGGCGAAAGTTTGCCTGCCGGTTGTCCGTAGGCCGCCAGATAGGCCGCATCGAACTTGGTCTTGGCATCCGAACTTGGCGGGATGAGAGCCGTGGCATAGGCGCCCTCGGCATTGGCCTTGGCACGACCGATGAAGTCCGCTCCGTAGAGGCCATCATCGCTGAACAGGATCACGCCCGACAGCCCGGCCTGCTTCATTTGGTTCGCGATGACCACGCCCTCGGCAACGTAGCCGCCATAGAATAACGCCTGGGGCTTCTTGGCGGCAATGGCCGCCAGTGGTGCACTGTAGTCCGCCTCGCCGGGGGTGATGGCGGTGAAGGCTACCACGGTTCCACCGAGCTCGGTAAAGTGGGTCTTCACCACGGTCGCAAGACCCTGGCCGTAGGTCGCACCGTCATGCATCACGGCCAGCTGCCTTATGTTGAGCTTATTGTAAAGGTATTCCGCGGCAAACTTGCCCTGCGCAGCGTCTGTGAAGACCAGGCGGTTGAATACCTTCGAGCCGGATTGTGTCAAGGCAGGATTGGTGGCGGATGGCGACATCATGGGGATGCCGGCCTTCTCGTAGATGGGGATGGCTGCCTGGGTGGCGCCGGAGAAGATGTGTCCCGCGATCGCAACCACGGTCGGATCGGAGACCAGCTTGTTGGCGACCGCAGCGCCGCCCTCGGCGGTGCCGCCATCGTCCTGCGCCACAAGTTCAAACTGGAAGCCCTGGAACGTCCCGGCATCTGTCACCGCGATCTTGGCAGCCTGGGAGATATCCGTGCCGAAGGACGCGTTGTCACCGGTCATGGGCGCGCCCATCCCGATCTTGATTGTCTGTCCCGGATTGATCACGGCGCAACCAAAGGTATCCGTCGCGCATACCGCAGGTGGCCCGCTCACGGCTGTGGGCGCGGTAGTGGGCGCCGCCACAGCCTCGGTAGGCGCTGCCATGGCCTCGGTAGGCGCCACGGTTGGGGTGGCTGCCGGCGCGCAGCCTGCCACCAAGATGGAAAGGACAAATAGTGCGGACAGTGCAATTCGAGCCTTCATTCCAACTCCTCCTTCTTTCCCTCTAGTCCACGGACGATATCCTGCTTGTAGGGTAATTCGACATTGATTCACTCACTGCCTTGGGCAGGCGCACTGCCTATTGGGCAGTCGTTTGCCCTTCACCACCTCCCTTCATTAGAATGGGTCGAGCCATGCACGACTTGCATAGGACGAATGGAACCTCGCTCGGTACGGGGTCCTCGAATGCGCCCTGCGCCTCACACCCCGCCGGCACGATCCGCTATTTCAAACCCGACTGGGCCGATGCAGGTTGTTCGGTTGTTCGAAATCCCCACTGGATTCGGAAGGGCGACACGCAGACCGCGAATGGGCCATCGCAGAACCGCAAGACAGGATCGCTCCCGGCGGCACGGCGTCTGTCATTCCCGGGGCGAAGCCTGGACCCACCTATTTTGACGATTATAGCAGTGACCGGCGCATTGTCAACTTTTTGCCTCGGGCTACGCAACCCAGGCCCAAATCGCAGCCAAGCAGGCAAATCCGACCCAAAACGGTTGGCTGGAAGGATGGGCGAAGGGGAAGGCCAAGAGGGGTGGGTTGGGGATTCCGGCATTGGCCTGTTTGGCGTCCCACTCCAAGGTGCAGGATCGAACCTCAACAACCGTCAGGCCCTCGGAACGGATGCACTTGCATGGCTCTCACCGAGGTCACTGGGATCGCTCGGCCGAGGAAGGGGGGGCAGGATTGTTCGGCGGGCATCCCTCCCGGCAGAATGTTCTCCCTCGCTCTGGCAGCTTTGCGCCCTCCGGGGCCCTCTTCCCCTCGCGGCCGACTGCCGCAGTTGGCACCCCGGGGAGGACACCTGCCCAAGCCGACCCTCTTCTGAGGATGCAGACCCTTTTCCAGTTCCCTTCTCCGCTCGGGGCGCAGCGCGGCATCCGCGGATGGTCGCCACGATCCATGTCTCGAGCAGGGCTCCAGACCTCGGGGTCCATGGCCTACGGCTGGGAGCATGGCATGGGCTTCCCAGGCCTTGGCAGAAGGCCCGGAAGCCCTTGCCTGGTCCCCGGGTGTTCATTCCTTGACGGCGATGTCTCGATGGCCTACGATACGTCCGGGGGAAGAGCAGCATGCGCATTGGAATGATGGCGGATCTCTACAAGCCGCATGTGAGCGGGGTGACGACCCACATCTCGTTGATCAAGCGCAGCCTGGAGCGCGCAGGCCACGAAGTCTTCGTTTTCACCTTCGGCAATGAAGGCTATGAAGACGAGGAACCCAATGTCTGGCGCTCTCCGGGCCTGCCCGTGTCGAATACCGGCTTCTCCTTTGGATTGAGACATACCCCGGGTGTCCGGCGTCTCATACGCTCGATGGACCTCTTGCACGTGCACCATCCCTTTGTGAGTGGTCAGCTAGCGCTGCGCTATGCCGGGCCGCTGGGCATTCCGCTCGTCTTCACCAACCACACCCGCTACGATCTCTACGCCCAATACTATGTGCCGGCGATCCCCGAGATCCTGACCACGGCCTTCCTGCAGGCTTATTTGTCTAGTTTCTGTCGCGAGTGCTCGCTGGTGATCGCCCCCTCGACAGGACTGCGCAAGGTACTCCGCGATCTGGGGGTCAAATCGCCGATCGAGGTCATCCCCAATGGGATCGAGCTCGAGCCCTTCCGAGAGGCAACCGCCGTTCGCCTCAGGGATCGACTGGGCCTTTCCGGGAATGAGGTGTTGGCGGTCTACGTCGGGCGGCTGGGGCCGGAAAAGAACCTGGCTTTCCTTCTAAGGGCCTTCCGCGGAACAGCAGCGGCCTGTCCCTGGGCTCATTTGGTCCTTCTGGGCGAAGGACCGGAGCGCGACAACCTCGAGGATCAGGCCCGCCAGGCCGGACTGGAGGGTCGGATCCATTTCCTTGGTCAGATCCGCTACGAGGATCTGCCCTCCTACCTTCGAGCAGCCGATTTCTTCGTCACGGCCTCGGTCTCAGAGGTGCATCCGCTTACGATTACTGAGAGCATGGCGGCTGGTTTGCCCGCCGTGGGCATCGCTTCGCCCGGGGTCGAGGATATGATCGTGCACGAGAGAAACGGTCTGCTGGCGGACAACGATCTGGCGGCGTTCACCGCAATGTTAACCCGCATGGCAGGGGACCCGGACCTGCGCCAACGTCTTCGTTCAGGCGCCATCGAAACCGCAGGCCGCTATGGTATCGATATGACGGTGTCGCATCTTCTGAAACAATATGAGAATCTGTGCCTCGCGGGTCGCCGCCAGCAGGGAACCTCCCGGCCGAGAATTCGCGCTCGACTACGGCTGCGGCACTGACCCGACCTGCTTCCCGGACCGGAAGGGAACAAACGGAATGGGAATTGGGGGACAGGAGATCATTCAACCCATGGGTCCGGCCCCCTGAGAATATGAATCTCCAAGGGATGAGGGTGCGTGGAGGAGCAAGACCGGGGACCTTGCCTTGGCGCACGTCGCCGCGCGATGCGAATCGATCTGACCCTCCTGGCCGAGCGCAGGCTCGGAGGACGAAAGGGGAAAACGCGGGCGGAGGAATTGTTTGGTCACCTTCCGGCGCGCGAGAGACCCCAGGGAGCCGGCTTAGGAGGAAAGAGGGACAGCGTCAATGACGGTTCGAGAGAACAGTAGGGCCGCCCTGGACGGCGTTCCCCTCCCGCCCCTTGTGGCCGTCGTCGGACCAACCGCCGTCGGCAAGAGCGAGTTGGCCGTGCGACTGTGCGAGGCCTTCGCGGGAGAGGTCCTCTCCGCGGATTCGCGCCTGGTCTACCGCGGCATGGATATTGGCACCGCCAAGCCCTCGCGCGAAAAGAGGATGAAAGTTCCCCACCATCTGATCGATGTGACCGACATCGATCGGCCCTGGAGCCTGGCATTGTATCGGGCGCAGGCGCTGGGCGAGATCGAGGAGGTTCTCTCCCGCCATCACCTGCCGATCCTTGCAGGCGGAACCGGTCAGTACGTGCACGCCATCCTCGAGGGCTGGGAAATCCCGCGAGCGGCCCCAGACCTCCAGCTCCGCCGCGAATTGGAGCGGTGGGGGCGGAGCGATGGCGGGCGGGCTTTGCACGAGGAGCTCGCACGCCGGGATCCCCAGGCGGCTGCATCGATTGACCCCCGAAATGTACGTCGCATCATCCGTGCGCTGGAGGTCGTGTTGCGAACGGGTGAGCCATTTTCCGTCCTGCGGACGCGAGCCGCCGTGCCCTTCCGGAGCTTGCAGGTCGGCTTGACGATGCCTCGCAAGGAGCTCTACGCCCGCGCCGACCGTCGGATTGATGAAATGCTTGAACAGGGGTGGGTGCAGGAGGTGCGCGACCTGATGGATCGCGGTTTCTCTCCCGAGCTACCGGCCTTCTCAGCTTTGGGATATGGTCAAATCGTCAGGCATCTCCGCGGGGGAATGACCTTGGAGGAGTGTGTCGTGATGATCCGTCAGGCGACACGGCGCCTCATTCGCCACCAGGCAAACTGGTTCCGGCTGGATGACCCCGAAATCCATTGGATTCAGGCCGGGCCGCCCGCATTTGAGGAGGCAAGCCGACTGGTGGCCAAGTTCCTGGCGGGCACAGAATGAGCGCCTGCTGTTGGCCGATGAGCACGGGTAGGATGTGACTCCGCGCTCCTGCGCAGCCTAGGGGTTCTTCCCCGTATCGCAGTGAAGGCCAAGTTCACCATCTCCAAGGCATTGTCGGTCGATTGGAGCGGCTCATGGTCTCGACGGGCGAGGGTGCCCGGTTGACTTAACCTTCGGCGAGACCTGTTTCCAGGCCAGTGGCAGAGGCATGCCCCGCTCGATCCCTCTCGGGCTCCTGGAGACAACCGGCTGGTTCGAAAAAAGAGGGGGAACAGGTTAGAGAAATCGCCTCAGGGTGAGGGATAGGATCGCGCTGACCGTGGCGGTTGCTGGGATTGTGAGGGCCCAAGACATGAGCATGTCCCGCCCGACCTCCCAGTGAACCTTGCCCAGGCGTTCCGCACTCCCGACTCCCATGATGGCGGTGCTGAGCACCTGGGTGCTGCTCACAGGCCCTCCGGCCAGGCTTGCCGTGAGCACGACAATCGCTGCGCCCAGCAGCGCGGTGAACCCATGAATCGGCCGGATGCGCATGATCCCCCCTCCCACCGTGCGGATCAATCTCCACGCCCCGAAGAATGACCCGGTCCCCATCGCTAGCGCGCTGAGGGCCACCACCCACAGAGGCACATGAAAGTTGGTGATCCCACCCGAGATCAACAGCCCCATAGTCATCACCCCCATCGACTTCTGGCCATCATTGCCCCCGTGGACCAGAGCAAGGGCAAACACGGTCAGTACCTGTCCCCAGCGGAAAAGGCCATTCGCCCGTGGCGAGGCATTCCAGGAGAGCCTCACGGTCGCGCGCATGACCAGGTAACCGGCAAGGAGGCCGAGGGGCGGGGAAGCAAACAGGGCGGCCAAGGCGAGGACCAGCCCCTGAGCTCTCACCGCAGCCAGGCCCCCCGAGAGAAGGCCGGCCCCGAGAAGTCCTCCAATGAGGGCGTGAGTAGAACTGGAAGGAATCCCGAGTCTCGAAGAGAGCAGGTTCCAAAGGAGCGCGGCACCCACCCCGGAAATCAGGGCCGGGAAGGTGATCGCATTGTGGACCAGCAAGTTGGCCCCAATGGTGGCCGCCACGGCGGTCCCGAAGAGAAAGGGTCCTAGGAACCCGGCCAGGGCGCTCAACCCCAGCGCCAGACGTGGGGGAAGGGCCCGCGAGGCGATGACGGTTGCGACCATGCTCGAGCTATCCACATAACCGTTCAGCCCCCCGAATAGGAAGGCAAGGGCGAAAATGACGATCAGCAGAATAGGCATCGCCGTTGGATAAGCCCGAGAGGATCGATCCGGGCCCGATCACCGCAACAAGGGATTGGAAGTCTGCGGACGACCACTGCCGCCGGAGTCGATCTACCCCTCCGCTTTGGCGATGGGCCGGCATCCATGCCCAGGCCGGCCGGATCACGATCGATTTCTTATCCCTCGCGGGGAGATCCGGACCGTCTGCTTGTGATTCTACCGTAGTGGCTCCGGAGGCCGTGGAGGATGAGGATCAAGGGCGCAGTCATTGCTAGGCGCGGGTGTCTCACGTGGGTGAAGCAGGGCCACCCCGAGCGGAACCTCCCGGCCGGAAGCGCGAGGGGCTCCCCTGGCTAGCGCCTGGACCACCATTCGCCAAGCTGATGGACGGCTAGCACCGTCAGGGCAAGCGCCATCCCTGGGGCAACCACAAGCCAGGGAGCGTGCAAGAACACCAGCCGGCTCTCGTTGAGCATCTGCCCCCAGTCGGGAACAGACGGAGAGCCCCCCAGGCCGAGGAAAGTCAGTGAAGTGGAGTTCACAAGAGCCCAACCAAAGTGCAAAACGGCATAAGTCACCAGGGCCTCCATGCTATTCGGCACGACATGATCGCGAACCAAGGCGATTTCGTTTGCGCCCAGGGCCCGGGCGGCCACCACAAACGCCCTCTGGCGGCTTTGGGCCACCGTAGCTCTGGCGAGTCTGGCGTAGCTTCCAATCCCGCCGACCCCGACAGCCAGAACAACGGCCCACTCGCTCTGACCGAGGATGGCGATGACCATCACGGCCAACACCAGACCGGGTACAGCGAGTAACACATCGTTCGCATGGACCAGAGCCCAATCGACCCAGCCCGCGGAATGCCCCGCGGCAATCCCCCAGGCGGCGCCCAGAGCGGAAGCGATGAGGGAGGCTCCGCCCGCCATTCCCAAAGTCCGAATTCCACCCGCCAGCATTCGGATGCTGGTATCCCTTCCCAGGATGTCTGTCCCCAGAAGGTGATGGACAGAAGGTGCTGCCAGGGAGGGTCCCAGCGCGACGCGGCTTCCGACGAGAGCGGCCAAGATTCCACCGACCCCAATCAGCGCCAGGTAAGCCCCTGAGAGCCAGGGGAAGGGATTGGCCTCCGGGAAGGACCACCCCTCGGCTCCTGCAAGGGATCTTTGCTTGCTCGAATTCATTCGGACTCCTCGCGCAAGCGCGGGTCCAGCCAGCTGGCGATCAGGTCCGCAAGCAGGTTGAAAAGGGCATAGCCGGCAGCCGCGAGGGCAACGATGGCCTGGACCAGCGGATAGTCTCCCCGCAAGATAGCCTCCACCAGCACCCGCCCCAGCCCCGGACGGGAAAAGAGGGTTTCGGTAACCATCGTTCCCCCCAGCAAAAAGGCGGCCTCCACTCCAGAAAGTGAAATCACGGGGGCCAGGGTAGTGCGCAGCGCTTGCCACTCGAGCCTCCAGCCCGAGGGGAGACCGCGAGCACGAGCCGCGAGATAGAAGGGCTCGGCCCGGGCGGCTAAGAGTCCCGCTTGGGTGACGCGGCCCAGGCTGCTGCCCGAGGCGATGGCAAGTGTCACGGCCGGCAGCATTAGGCCGAGCACATCTCTCTCCAGGCCGGAGGTCGCGTTTGCCAGGACCGGGACCGCGGCCCAGAGGATGAGGAGCCCTGACCAAGTGACCGGTGTCGCGGTTCCCAGAGCCAGGAGCGCGTTGAGGACACGGGCGGTCAGCCGCATGAGAGGGCTCACGTCGGAGGCGCGTGCTCGCGAGGCGAGGCTTCCCAGGATCAAGCCCAGAAGGATGGCGAGCACCCAGGCAGTCGCGGCAAGCGGAGCAGTGAACTGCAGGCCGCTGAGGATGATGAGTACGACGGGCTGACCGCTGAAGAGAGAACGACCCATGTCGCCGTGGAGGATGCCGATCAGAAAGTCGGAATATTGTTGCAGGAGCGGCCGATCGAGCCGGAGAGAGGCCCGCAAGGCGGAGGCTTGCGCCGGGGTGGCCAGTCCCTGGGAGAGGAGGGCGGCGATCGGATCGAGGTGGCTTAGTCGAAGGGCAAAGAAGACCAGGCTGGTTACGAGCCAGATCGTGACCAGACTCCCCCCCAGGCGACGCAGCAAGCGAGCAATCGTCATTGCAAGGAGGGCGAGAAGGAGGCCTCCGGACGGTGGACACGGACCAAGCCGGAGGCCGAGGGTCGCACGTTACTTGGAGGCATCAATAAGGATGGGGAACCAGCCGGCATAGTTAAAGTGGAGGTCCTTCACGGGGGAGCGCGTCATGTTCAAGTTGACGTAGTCTCGGACGGGGATCACAAGGGCCAAGTCAGCAATCCGTTGTTCGGCCTGGGCATACAACGCCTCACGTGCGCTGGCGGACAGGGTGCTGGCCGCCTGCTCCAACAGGCGATCCAGTTCGGCGTCTTGGACCTTGGACAGATTGTCGAGCGCGCCGCTGCTGTAGAAGGACCGCAGGATGTCCGGGTCGGTGTCCGAGAAATTGTCGGCAATGAGGTTGTATTTCCCCCCGGCTTGCGCGGCGCTGAGTTCCGTAAAGGAGGCAACCTGGGTCACGTGAACCCCGATCCCGAGCGGTTGCCACTGGGCCTGGAGCGCTTCGGCGGCTTGCGGACTGAAACCCCAAGGGGGTGCGACGATTTCCAATTCTAGCGGGACAGCGTTCTTCTCACGCAGCCCTCCGCCGGGTGGCAGGCGCCACCCGGCCTGATCCAGGAGTTGTGCAGAGCCATCCAGGTGATAGAGACTCAGCGGGATGGTCGGGAAAGCTCCCCAGGTCGAGAGGTCGAGCGGGCCTTGGGCCGGGGGCGAGTAGCCGCCAAACAGCGAGTTCGCAATCGCACCTCGGTCCGTCGCCTCCAGGAGCGCTTTGCGCACCTGCAGGTCGTCCGTTGGCGGAGCCGTCACGTTAAGGAAGAACTGGAGAGGCTGTCCGGGAATCAATGTGGGCAGCAATGAGTAGCCCGGCTTCTTGGAAAGAGCGGCGGCATCCTGGGGGGGTACCTCACCCATGACATCCGCCTCCCCGGAGAGGAGGGCTGGGACCCGGCTGGCGGGGTCTTCATAGAAGCGAAATACGATCTGCTGGACTTGGGCGGTCCGGTGCTGATAGGTGGAAGGCCCCCAGGCATAGTCCGGGTTTCGTTCCAAAGTGAGGTGGTCCCCGGCCACGTATTCCACGAACCGGAAGGGCCCTGTCCCGACTTGATGGAACTGGTAATCCACATTGCCCCATTTGGCGAGCGCTGTCGGCGATGCCATTCCCAGATACACCTGGGAGAGAGAGTCGAGCAGCGGTGTAAAGGGCTGCTTCATGTGCAGGCGCACCGTATACGGGTCGATGACCTCTACGGATTGCAGAGGTCCCAGCATGAACGCCGCCTTCTGCGACTGGGTGGCGGGGTCCAGGACGCGCTCCAGATTGATGCGCACGGCCTCGGAATTGAACGGGGTCCCGTCCTGGAAGCGGACATCCTGGCGCAGGAAGAAGGTGTAGGCGAGACCGTCCGCGGACACTTCCCAGCGCGAGGCAAGACCGGGAAGGAACTGGCCGTGAGCGTCACGAAAGACCAGCGTGTCATATACGGAACTGAGAGGAATTCCCAGCTCCGACGAGGCGCCGACCTGGGGGTCGATGTTGGTGGGTACGAGAGTGAGGCCGTAGTTCAGTTGGTCGAGGGAATCTGGGGCAGAACCACAAGCGCTGATCGCGCCGGTCGCCAACACAATCGTCGTGAGGAGAACGACCCCACCAAGTCGCACGAAGCCTCCTACGTGAGGGCTTGGCCCGCCTGAGTATACCGCAGCGATAAGTGCTGAGCGGGGATGGGGAAGGCATTTTTCAGAGTTCGTGGCCTGCCCGCTTCCGCCCTCCCAGCTCTGACCCCACGCGCCGATGGTTAGTGCTTCGTGAGCTAGGACAAATCAGGCGGCGGTCCCGCCTCCAGGCGCCAAGAGGGGGTCGGATCGAGGCATCTCGCCTCGCTCTGGGTAACGGTACAATCAGGCTCCATGGCACTGGGGAGGTCTTGACTCGTGCGCGGCGGTCGTTTCTGGATTTTGACCCTCCTTGGTTTGTTGGAGGTACTCGTCGTGGTCGCCTGTGTTTCTGCCGGGGCATCCTCTGCGCGAGCGCAGGTGTCCGATTCCATTTCGGCGGACAGGCAGGCGCCAGTGCTCGAAGCAAGGATCGCCGTCGGGCCGACGCAGAGGCGCACATTGGACCCGGTCCAGGCGCCCCCTGGCTCAACACCTCCGCCCGGCCGGCCGCCGATCCCGCCTGTGACCGTCACCCCCCTCGCCTTCCAGCCTCTCCCTTGGCGGGCCTACGTCTCGGGGGTGAGTAGCTATCCTCAGACCCTGGGGCTTGACTGCGAAGCTCGGTCGGCCGTGGACTGGGCCGCCTTCTGGGGAAAGAGCATTGACGAACTTGAGTTCTTCTACATGATTCCTCGGTCGGACGATCCCCAGAGGGGCTTTGTAGGGAATCCGAACGGATTGTGGGGACAAGTTCCGCCACAGGCCTATGGCGTCTACGCGGGGCCCGTCGCGGCACTTTTGCGTGCCTATGGGGTTCCGGCGCAAGCGGAAGTGGGCCTCCGCTTTGATGACTTGCGCGCGGAGATCGCTGCAGGGCGCCCCGTGATCCTGTGGGTGGCCGGGCATGTCCGCAGTGGGACGCCCGAGCCTTATACCGCTTCCGACGGCACAACCTCCGTGGTTACACCCTACGAGCACACTGTTCTGCTCATTGGGTACGACCCGACCTCCGTCGCGATCCTCGACGAGGGAAGAAGCTACCGGCGCTCGCTGGCAGACTTCCTTCTGAGTTGGTCGGCGCTTAACAACATGGCGGTGGTACATCCCGCGCTCGCGGACGAGCTCGATTCGGGATCGGCATCCGTGGAACCCCGGCATGGCGTGATCCCTTGAGGCGGCGCAATCCAGTGGCCGACTTGAATCCCTCATAAGACGATCGCGGGCCAGGAACCCTTGGTGCGGCCACGGTCCCAGACACGGATGCAACCAGCCTGGTGACCCGAACGGTGCTCATCCTGGGGTTGCTCTCCGTGCTGACCCTGGTCCTTGCGGCCCGCAGCTTCCGCAGGAGCGTGAGCTAGGCCGGTCGTCCCGCCCGTTCTCACTGCGATCGAACGGCCGGAGGAAGGGTTGCCCCCTCCTCCTTTTGCTTGACCCGAGCAGGAGGAGGGTCTATGCTCGGAGGGCGCCCTGGTCGAGTTCGTCCTGCAGGTGGCGAAGGAGTCTGAGGCCTCGGCCGAATGCGTCGGAGGGGGGCGCGAAGCGAAAGGGAGGCGCCATGAGTCGCAGGTATGTTCTTTCCATCGATGGCGGTGGGATCCGCGGGATCATTCCCGTCTCCCTGCTGGCCAAGCTGGAGCAGGTCACGGGAAAGAGAACCCGAGACATTTTTTCGTTCGTGGCGGGAACCTCCACCGGGGCGATTATCGCCGCGGGTGTCGCCGCCGGGATCCCGGCCGATACGATCCTTGATCTTTACATTAGCCAGGCGAGACAGGTCTTCCCCCAGCGGCCCTGGAATGTCCTGTCCCGGATCTTTTCCGGCTCCATGTATTCAACCCGGAAGCTTCATGACTTGCTCGCGCAGGAGCTGGGGCCGGCGCGGGATTGGACCCTTAACCAATCTCCGGTCGATCTGCTCATCACCGCAAAACGAGTCTCGGATGGCAAGCCTTGGTACTTTGTGCGTGATCGTTCCACCAATTCCTGCCGCACCGGCCGGCTGAAGCTCGTGGACTGTGTCACCGCCTCGGCGGCGGCGCCGACCTACTTTGGCCCCTGGACGATTGCAGAAGACCCCGCCTCTCTGCCCCTGGGTTGCGAGCCGGTCGGGACTCTGGTCGACGGCGGAGTGGGCGTCGTCGGTAATCCGGTCTATCAAGCCTGCGTCGAGGCCTTTTTCTACACCGACCAGTACCCTCCCTCCGATACCACGGTGATCTCACTGGGAACAGGTCAATTTCCCTACCGTGCCCAGCCGACCTGGATCGGAGCGTGGCTTGAATGGGTTCTGGAGGAGCTGCTGCGCTCACCGGCCGAACAGCAGAGCGAGCTGGTCCGGCGCCACTTTCCCGAAACCACTTTCTACCGTCTCAACCCCAACTTGCGGCAACTGGACCCCGGGTTGAGGCAGGATGTTCCCATGGATGACGTGGGCCACATTGCCGAGCTCGTGCGCTACGGGCGGAGCTATGCGCAGCAGGTCGATTGGCCGGCTCTGCTGGAAGGGCGGGAGACAAAGTTCCGGCAGGAGAACGAAATGCCGGTGGCTCCAACCGTGCGGGAAGGGGCACGGCCGATGGTATAATCGCGGTCTCGCAAGGAGGAAAAGGGAGACTCGATTTTCCTCTAGAAATGGAGGTGAGCTCACCAGAAGGTTCTTGGGAAGGATAAGCGCACGGACCCGAGGAGTACGGTTCTGCTCGGGTTGACGAGGATGAGGGTTCCTTGCCGCAAGGCAAGGCTAATCCCCGGAATCTGGCCGGGGAGAAAATCGAGAGATCAGCGGATGCCCTCCGGGTGAGCCACCCCCCGATCCCTTCCCCAAGCGCGGACCCCTGTCCGCCCCGATCGACGGCGTAACGCGGCGAGGCCAACCCCGCCGACAAGGGCTGTCGAAGTGGTCAAGCCGCCGTTAAGTGATCGACCGTCTCCGCCGACGAACCCGGGCGAGGCCTCGCAGGGCGCCGTAGGTGGGATGGCCGCCTGGCCGGAGAGGCCAGAGAGCGGCAGAACCGCAAGTCGGTCGAGGAGGATCCGTCCATGTGTGGAATCGTGGCCTACATCGGGCCGCGGGAAGCCGCACCCATCCTTCTGGATGGGTTGAAGCGCCTGGAGTATCGTGGTTACGATTCGGCCGGCATTGCGGTGATCGCGAATGGCCGGTTTGAGATCCGGCGCGAGGTGGGTAAGCTCTCAAACTTGCTGAGCAAAGTGCAGGCGGCCCCCGTCCAGGGCCATCTCGGCATCGGGCACACGCGCTGGGCGACGCACGGCGAACCCAGCGAGCGCAATGCCCATCCGCACACCAGCGCCTCGGGCGAAGTGGTCGTGGTGCACAATGGAATCGTGGAGAACTTTCTCGCGCTTAAGGAAGAATTGCAGGCGGAGGGGGTGGAATTCAAGTCCGACACCGACACGGAGGTGATCGCCCACCTGGTCGATCGTTACCTGCATGCCGGTTATCCTCTGACGGAGGCCACCCGGCGGGCCATCAACAATCTGCGCGGAGCTCATGGCATCGTGGTGATGTCCCTGCGGGAACCCGACAAGATTGTCGCGGCCCGAGTGGGGAACGCCGGGGGGGTGGTCGTAGGGAAAGGCGAGGGAGAGATGTTCATCGCCTCCGACATGCCGGCCCTCTTGGAGCACACGCGGCTGATAGGTTTTCTCGACCCGGGGCAAATGGTCGTGGTCACGAGCGAGGGCTTCACCGTATCGGATCTCCAGGGTCATCCGGTCGATCTTCCCCTTCAGCCAGTCTCCTGGGACCCGGTCGCCGCGGAAAAGGGGAATTACAAGCACTTCATGCAGAAGGAGATTCACGAACAGGTGCGGTCGATTGGGGACACGATCGCCGGGCGGGTGGAATTCGGGGAGGCCGAAATCTGCCTTCCTGACCTTCATTTAAACAGCGAAGTGGCACAGCGCTTGCGCAAAGTTGTCCTGATCGCCTGTGGCACGGCCTATCACGCGGGCTTGGTCGGGCGCCTGCTCCTGGAGCGTCTGGCCCGAATTCCGGCTGAGGCCGAGATCGCCTCCGAGTTTCGCTATGGGGACCGCGTGCTGGGCGCAGACACCCTGGTGATCGCCATCAGCCAATCCGGAGAAACGGCCGATACCCTGGCCGCTATGGAAGAAGCCAAGCGCAAAGGATGCACCCTGTGGAGCATTGTTAACGTGGTGGGCTCCCAGGCCATGCGTATGGCGGATGGATCCCTGAGCATGCAGAGCGGCCCGGAGATCGGGGTGGCTTCGACCAAGGCGTTTACCGCTCCCCTGGTCGATCTCTACATGCTGGCAATTCTCCTGGGTCAGGTGCGCGGGACCTTGTCTGGCCGGGAGCGGCGAGAGCGCGTGGCAGAGTTGCGCAAGCTTCCTGGCTTGGTTAGCCAGTGCCTCGAACGGGAGGAGCAGGTCCAAGAAGTGGCCCGGGCCCTTCGGGACATGTCGCACTGCCTTTACCTGGGACGTGGGATTAACATGCCCATTGCCTACGAGGGGGCTCTCAAGCTCAAGGAGATTTCATATATCCATGCGGAAGGCTATCCCGCTGGAGAGATGAAGCACGGTCCCATCGCCCTGGTGGATCGCGATATGCCTGTCGTGGCCCTCGCGCCCAAGGATCCCTGGTATGAGAAGATGCTCAGCCAGATCGAACAGGTGAAGGCTCGGGGCGGAACGGTGGTTGCGGTGGGCACCGACGGGGACGAACTGTTACGCTCCAAGGCGGACCACGTTCTCTGGGTGCCGCCCGTCTTCTGGATGCTGAGTCCCGTCCTCACGGTGATCCCGCTCCAGCTCCTGGCCTACCACATTGCGGTACTGCGCGGCTGCGATGTGGATCAACCGCGTAACCTCGCCAAGAGCGTGACGGTCGAGTGATCGGGGAGCAGAAGCCGGAGGCGATCGCTCGCCTCCCGGGGGGAAGGGCGCGCGGCCGGAGGCACTCCTCGGCCGCGCGCTTCGCCTAAGACCGTGAGACCTGCTGGCAGAAGCGTTCTGTCCGGGACACCGCAGCTTGGTCAGGTTGGTCCGGCGGGGAGGGGCCCGAGGAGGGGGGCCGACCTGCGTGGTCCAGGGGTGGCGGCCGTCCTCCATACGGAGAACTCGCGCCCTGACCGCTGGGCACTCCCGGACTTCGTCGCCGAGCTGTGGCCTCGGGGCTCGGCCCGTCAGACCGGCAAGGAGGCCGCACCGCTGGAAGCGGTGCCCGGAATGCCGGCCGCAGCTCCCCGTACTCGACCGAGACAGGTTGGGCTCGCGGTCACGGCGCGTGGCGGGAAGGAACTTGCCGGCGCGCCGACCGGGTCTGCGTCGGTGGGATTGTCTCCCTGCCGTGCGAGCCGCTTTGAAATCGTGGCGGAGCGGACCTGCTCGGTCAAGCCCTTACATGTCCACGGCGATCATGACACTGGAGGCTTTGATCACCGCGTATGCCTGCGAACCTTCTTTCAACCCCAGATTGTCCACCGAGTGCTGGGTGATGATGGAGACAATCTGCACTCCATTCGGCAACTCCAGGGTAATCTCTGAGTTCACCGCTCCTCTCTGAATTCCGGTGATCTTTCCCTTGAGCACATTTCTGGCGCTGATGCGCATGGTTGCCTCTCCCTTCCTATTCTTCCTCATCCCTCTCCCGGTGGGCCTCCTCGCTTAGAGACCCGGCTTGGACGAAGATGCCAACCAACGTGCCGACCAGGACCAGCAAGAAGGCCAGCAGAGACGAGATCCCGATCGTTTGCGCAATGAGGATGGCTCCGATCAATGAGGAAAGGATGATCAGGGCCCATTCAAACAACGACAGGACAAGCAACATCCCCAGAACCCCTCCGACCAGGAATACGAGCCAGTCGTATTGGACCAGACTGATACCCGCCATCCCGACCAGGCCAAGGAAAATGTATCCGCCGGCGAGGAATCCGGCTACCGCGATCGCGACCCTCTGAATCAGCACCGCAAGCAAGGCCCCGATCAAGCCGGCCGCCAGAGCGATGAGGACCATCTCAACCGGAGGTAGAGCGCCAAAGTACCGAGCAGTGAGGATAAGGGCAACCGCGAATCCCGTGCCGGCGACGAAAAGCCAATAGAGGCGCCTCCCGAAGAGAATGAGCGCCGCTCCTATGGCCACCCTGATTATCCACAGGACCATTCTTTCCTCCCTCTCTTTTCGCAACGCCTTCCTCGGCCTGGACCAGTTCGGCGCCCGGCCAGGGTTCCGCCGCCGGGGATCTCCGGACGGCTAGAGAGCCCCCGTCTCTAGGGCCCTCACCAGCGCCGCCAACGAGCCAGCCCAATACTCTTTCATTCGGGCCGCGCTGGAAAGCGTGGTCAGCCTGGAATGCTGGACGGTAATTTGAGTTCTGCCCCGAGCCCGGGTCGTGAGGCGAACCTCGAGTTCGCTCACACCCCGGGAGACCCATTTGGCGTGGATAGTCTTCCGTCGCACGGTCTTCCCCAGGACCAGTTTCGCATCGGGCATCCACAGCCGGCGCGCTCTGGGCGTGATCCATGCCTCGAACAGCCGCGAGGCGGACAGGGCCAGGGTTCGACTCACGCTGAGCTGGTGGCCGTGAGCGGTCTCGTGCCTTTCCCGCAAGCCTCGCCCCTGTTCGTAGGTGACCGTGATCATCTGTTGCCACCATGGAGAAACTGCGTATCGCGCGGCGATCAGGGCAACGATCCCTTGATGACTTTTGTTCCGGGCGCCGGCTCGGTCGAGGAGGCCGAACCGCTGGCGCCAGGTTTTGCCGGTGCGCGCGACCACAGCTTGGTCGCCAATTCCGCGCTTTTCGCCTCTGGCGGAGGCTTTTCTTGCCATCCCTTAGTCCTCCCAGCCTGGGTCAAACCTCAGTCCCCATTCCTCTTCCACCAGTGAGGGGATTCTTCCCGAGAGACTTCTTGCGATCGCCCATTTCATGGTTTCGGGGTCGCGAGCCCAGGGGGTGCACAGCCGGGCGGGCAGGGGTCGGATTGCAACTCGGTAGAGGTCCAGGCGGTCCGCGTCCCAGCACGTCTGCAGGGTAACGTCCGCCTCGGTCAACCCCTCCGTATGCCGAGCACAGGCCTCGGTCAGAAGCTGGAATCTCACATCGTCAAGCTCTATGAGCGATCCGCGCAGCCTTTCGGCAAACTCAGCCCCCCGCCGGCCGTGCCCGGGATCGACGGCTTCATTGCGACGCCGAGAGTCATGAAGCAGTGCGAACAACTCGATCACCTCGGGATCTGCTCCGCTGAGCAAAGCGAGCCTTCGCCCGTTCTCAAGCACTCGCGCCCAATGAGCTACCCCATGCACCCCCAAGATGGGAAGGGAGTACTCGGAAAGGATTTGTGCCAGAAGCTTCCTTGCGTCCAATGGCAAAGCCCCCGGACGGGAAATTGACCGGTTGGTCAGGTCAGCCCCGGATCCGCTCACGAAGTTGCAGATTGCAGCGATTCCGACCGAGTCATTGGAAGGTTGAGGGTGTCCCGAAGCGAAACGGCCGGATATCTTGCCGGTCCCGCATCTCAGCCTTTGTCCTGCTTGGCCGGCCCTCAGGCATCCTGCTTCGCTCTGTTTTACTCGCCGATGATCTTGATCAGGACCCGCTTCCGCCGGCCACCGTCAAACTCCCCGTAGAAGATCTGTTCCCAGGGGCCAAAATCGAGGCGACCGCGGGAGATGGCTACGACCACTTCACGACCCATCACCTGACGCTTCAGATGCGCGTCGGCATTGTCCTCGCCGGTATCATTGTGCCGGTATCGGCGAGTCGGCTGATGAGGAGCCAGCGTCTCGAGCCAAGCCTCAAAGTCGCCGTGAAGCCCAGGCTCGTCATCATTGATGAAAACCGAGGCGGTGATATGCATCGAGTTGGCAAGAAGGAGACCCTCCTGGACACCGCTCTCGGACAGGGCTTCTTCTACTTGGGGGGTGATGTTAACGTAGGCCTGCCTCTTGGGAATGTGGAAGGCGAGCTCCTTACGGAAGGTTTTCATGGGACTTCTCCTGAGGTGGCTGGGGCGAGTGAAGGATGACTGCGATCCGTTCCGCCGGGTCCCCCTCCCGCCGCGAGAAAGGGACCTCTCGGTCCGGAGGTCGGAGGAGATGACCCTTGCAGGCGGGCGGTCTCAGCGAGTCAACCTTCGCCGCCAGCCGGGTGCCCAGTTCCGGATCAACCCCGAGCCATCTCTGCTTGCAAAGGTTCTCACGCGTGATCCGGATCCTGTCCGGGTCCGGGCTCTTCAGCCATCGTTCCATACGGGGTCTGCCTTGTTCGGGTGAGGCAGCCCCGGCGACGCTCCGGCAGTGGTCCAACCCCGAGCGATCGTACCAGCGAGCCAGGGATTGTGTAACTTGGTCTAGAGTATCGGACCGGAGCTGTCCCTCAGACCACGGCCTTCTTGGCAATGGCAGGAGAGGCCGGTCGCCGCGATTCTGGTGAGGGATCCCTGAGGCGAGACAGCTAGTCTAGCGGCCGACCAAATCCGTGAATTCGGTGAGGTTATGCAAGGGGGCGAGGTCGGTGTCCTGCTGAGACCATTCCATCAGGCTCGAGTTGAGGCGGAACGCGAGCCGCAATTCCTCCAGCGCGCGCTCGGTCCTGCCCGCCAGGGCATAAGCGCAGGCCAGATTGTACCGAACGACTCCTCGCCAAGAGGGATCGGGGTCCACCCCCTCGAGTTCCTCCGAGGCCGCTTCCATCCACTCGACTGCTTGCAGGCTCCGACCCGCACCGATCGAAAACTGTGCTAGATGAAGGATCGGATGACTATATCCGTTCCCAAGGATGTGGCGCCAAAGCGGTCGGTTCTCGAGCCAGCCGAATTGTTCCTCTTCCCGCAGTTCGTTTTCCTCAAGCAGGCTGACCTCCCTCTAGAGGCGCCCAGAGGCCTCCTGGCGCTTGTCGAGGAGCCGCCCCCAGGGCAGGTCTCGATTCTGGGCGAAGATCCGGCCATTGATCTCGTCAATGTCGGCCCTGCGTTCCTTCTCGCGCCCTTCCCGGAAAGCCTCAATCGAAGTTGCCATGTCCTCTTTCCAGGCCGAGATGTGCGCGATGAGGTCTTTGGCCGACCACGCCTCCGGGGTGCCCGCCTTCCTGCGCTCTGGCTCTGACAGCTGGTGAGCGAATTCGAGTTCCTTCCCATCGCAATGGGCGAGAAGAAGGAGGATTTCTTGCTTTCTGATCATCTGGCGCCTCGTGGCCCGATTGGGCACGGCTCCGCTCGAGAGGCCGCTACTCGAGGGCGCGTCCCTCCACATCGATTTCAAGGACCGCATCGCAGTTCACGGTCCGCTTGCGGCGATCCGTCCCTCTCCAGTTGAGCAAGACCTGCAGGCAGTGCTCCTCGCCTCGGAAGCGGACGGCCTGAAGCGTCTCTGGGTTCGAGGTGAAACCCGCAAAGTCTTTGTTTGTCTTCCAATCGAGCAACTTGCCAGACGAGGCGTCAACCAGGGCCACGAAGAACGCCCGCGGGTCCATCACCAACAGGTAGGTGCCATCGCTTCCCAAGTAGACGCTGGTCCCCCCGGTGGTGAGATAGCGCGCGTTTGGGTTCCGCGGGTCCAAGGCATACCACGAAAGGCGTCGGATATCCACGAGCCGATGAAGGATCGCCTCGGGAGATCGTGGCCTCCAGGCGGAGAAACCGTACCCCCCCTCCTTCAGTGAGGAGATGAGTTCTCCGGTGGAGAGGTCGAAGAAGTGGAGGACGCTCGGCCCGGCGGGGACCTCCAGGATCTCCTCGAAGGCAAACCAGTCCATGTCTGGATGGTAGGGGGAGCCGCTCAGGAAGAAGAAGCGGTCCTTCAGGAACTTGCTCACGGCCAACCCGTTGGGGCCCTCGACCCGGGCTCGGTAATACGGCGGCCCGAAGCGGATCTCACTTTCGAATTTGAACTCGGCCCGGTGTCTCCCGGCTTCGATTTCCACCGCGGGTGCAGGCGGCTCCCCAACCTGATCAAGAAAGGCCTCTGTGATCGCGCGCTTCCGGGCTGGCGAGGGTCGCCGTAGGGCGAGGTGTACCGTCCCATTCTTCATGTCGAGTTTTCCTCAAAGGCGCCCAAGGGATCGAATCTTGGCCAGGTCAAGCCCACCCAAGACGCCCCAGCCTCCCTTGCCCCGGGGCACCTCCGGCCGAAACTGTCCATAGAGTGCAAAGGCTCTTAGGGCAAGATCATTGGCTGGGAACGAATTGGCCAGCGCGTGCATGGCCTCTTCCACCGCGGAGAGATTCTCCCCGAACTTGGTTCGCAGATACCTCTCCACGCTCTCCGGGTCCAGCGGCTTGCCCTGCCGGGTGGCGCGAATGTGGTCTGCCTCGCGGACCACGGGAAGCTCTCGTCCCATCAAGGGCATGAATAGGATTTTCCTTCTGCCAGCGGGCTGGCCTGGCTTTCCCCTCTTCGGGGAAGGTTGATAGATACCCAGGCTCTGACCCTTCGACTGAGCGTTCAAGCCCGCTAGGCACTTGCCGAGAGTGAGCGCTTCCTTTCGGTCGTAGCCAAGTCGCTCGGCGACCACCACGGCCCACAGGGTGAGCACAGGAGCACGATTGGTCCTCACCACCTTTTCTGCCATGGGGCCTCACCGAGGTCTTCGCTGTTCTGCGCCTTGGGGATCCCGGCCGGATCTCAGTATATGGCGGAGGAATAGCTGCAGCAAGCAGGTGTTTCAAGCACCCCCCAGGACCTGGGACGGGGTCCCACCATGCACGAGAGGGCAGGCCATGGGAGGCCCTCCGGTGCCACTCCCGGAATGGTTAGCTGCCGAGACCCGGGTGGCACGGATTGAGCCCCGAGATGAACCCATCAGGGGGGCGAACCTTTGGCTCCGTTGCCAGGCGGGACACGGATCTCTTGGTTGCAGGGCAGATCGTCCCTCCTCCGATATCGCTCGCCTCCCGGTGTGCCTCGCGAGCCAGGCTGGCCATCTGAGGTCATCCACGCTTCAACCCAGCTGACCTCTGGACAGATCCTTCGGGACCGGTGCCTACTCCGATGCGAAGGTTGGGATCTCAGGATTGGGCGGCTTGGATCGTGATCTTCGAGCCGTCCTTGACCCTGCGAAGCACGGTCGGATCCCCAACCACCTTTCCAAAGATGTTGACGGGGCTGGCGGCCCTCGGCCTTTCATCCAGGCTCGCTGGCGTCTTGCCGAAGAAGATGCAGAAAGCATGACCTGGGGGCCAGTATCCAACCTCTCCGACCTCGACTTGCTCGCGTGCCTCCTCGGCTTTCGCGATCCTGACAGGGATCTCAAAGTAGATTTCGGCCCCCCAGCGATTGACGATTCCCTCTAGGGGGAGCGCCCTGCCTATGGCCTGGGCTGTTGAAGAGTCGTCGAGGGCGACCTGGACGGAGATCCCCTCTGTGATAATTGAAATCATCTTCAATGTGACCCTTTCCTTGCGGGTGGTGGAGGGCTCTACGTACCGCCCGCGCAACGCTTGCTCAAGGAATAGGCGGATCCCAGCTTGGACGGGGTAACGAGCCCCCCCCGTCCTTCTGTCCGCAGATTATGTCACCGTATGGGGGCCGCCCGCAATCTTCGGGTCGGGCGCGGATGGCGCGGGCTGGCTCGCAGACGGGGGCCGCTCTGCCTCGGCATTCCCTTCGGTCCAGCATTGCCTGAGAGCAGGTCCCTGCGCGGACCGAGTTTCCTGCGGCTTATCCGACCGGGAGAGATGCCAAGCGAAAGGGGGCAAGGGGAGCGTGCCCACGCCTCCCAGGCAGACCCCCTGGGCGCCGTGCCCAGGATATTGTCTCTTGCGCCGGAAGCTTGCAAAGCGGTCGCCATCAGCCATCGCCACCCGTCCCGGCCGGGCGCGAATCCAGCGGCCCTCATGGGGCTGAGGGGCCTGATCTCCCGACCTCGAATTCGGTTGAGAGGGTAGCGTCCCCCTGATCCGGGTCGAAGTTGTCCATCCCCGCCGAAACATGTTGGTTTCGTCCAACGATTGGGTCAGGTTGCCTCTCGTGGGCGGGCAGCGGGAGGGCGGTCAAGCCGGGACTCCCAGTCTCGGGGCAGTGAGACTTCTTTCCACTCACCCGGCCGCAAGCCATCCAGAGTCCAAGGGCCGATGGAGTATCGAATCAGGCGCAGCGTGGGGCACCCCACAGCGGCGGTCATGTGCCGCACCACATGCTTTCGGCCATCCAAGAGGGTGATCTTGAGCCAGGAGGCCGGGATGAATTGGCGCTCTCGGATCGGAGGATCCCTCGGCCAAACCGGAGGGGCCGCAATGATCCCGGCCTCTACCGCCCGGGCGGTGCCGGTCCGCAGATGGACCCCCCGGCGGAGAAGAGAGAGCTTCTCAGGATTAGGCCGGCCCTCGACTTGGACCCAGTAGGTCTTAGGTTTCGTGCTCTTTGGGTCGCTGAGGAGATGCTGCAGCCAGCCGGAATTGGTCAGGAGCACAAGGCCTTCACTTTCGTAATCAAGGCGTCCCACCGGGTAGACCCCTGGCAGGGACAGGTATCTGGCCAAAGTCAGCCTCCCCATCGAATCGGTGAACTGGCACATGACGCGATAAGGCTTGTTGAGCATCACCAGCTTCGGCCCACCGGCCGGAAGGTCGCCCCTGCGCATTAAGGGCCTCTCGTCTCCGGACCCTGGGGCGGGACCGTGGCTGGGAACCGACCAGGCCGATTCGGGCGGTCTGGATGGACCTCACCTCCCGCTTCTACCTGTCCCGCAAGTTCCGGCCACCCGCATGACCCGCAACTCGCGAAGGGCCCAAGGAGTCCCGAAGACTGGGGCAACTCCTTAGCTCCCGAGTCTTGCGCGAGCCGCTGGCCATGCGCAGCAGCCCGAGGCAGTCGCTGGGTATTTGCGGCCTCGTGGAACTCGGATATACTCACTCGGTGAGTATCTACCATGGGGAACACTTCAGCTATTGCCAGCGAGCTTTCTCCCCAGTTCGTGGTCCTGGGCTTCCTTCGCATCAGGCCGATGCATGGGTATAACCTTCACAGGCATCTTCAGGCCGACCTGCACGAACTTTGGCATATCAGCCAGAGTCAATCCTACGCCATTCTCAAGCGCCTCGAAAAACGCGGATGGGTTGCGCCCACGCCTGAAACTCACGACAAGCGACACGATCGCATCATCTTCCATCTTAGCGAGGAGGGCAAGTCCCATTTCGACCTCTGGCTGTCCAGGCCGACCGCCAGCAGCACGCGGGCGATTCGGGTCGAATTCCTAACCCGTCTTTTCTTTGCCAGCCAGTTGGAGACCGGCCTGGCTGCCCGATTGTTGCAGGAGCAGATCGGGGCCTCGCGGCGGGACCTGGCAAGACTCGAACGCCACCTCGAGGAAATCCCTGGGCATGAGCCGTTTAACCGTTTAGGTCTACAACTGCGGATCCGCCAACTCATTACGGCCGTTGAATGGTTGCAGTCGTGCGAACCGTCTCACCTCCCAGCCCTCCTCGACTAACGCAGAAACCACGCCTCCGGCGAGCGATCCAGGGGTCCTGGGAACTCCTGACCCTTCCCCTCCTGCTGTTCATCCTGATTCCGATCGCGTCTCTGTTCTTCCACCTGACTCCGGCAGACCTGGTTACGGGCCTCGAGCAGGCCCAGGTCCGCCAGGCCATCCAGCTGAGCCTGACCACCTCCCTGGCCACGGTGGTTCTGTCGGCCGCTCTGGGGACTCCCCTTGCGTACTATCTCCACCGCCGAGCCTCGAGGCTCGCCCGGCTGATCGACACCTTGGTGGATCTGCCGATTGTGCTGCCCCCGGCGGTGGCGGGTGTGGCCCTGCTAACGGCCTTTGGACGACAAGGATTGGTGGGCAGAGCCATGAGCCCTCTGGGGGTGACCCTCCCCTTCACGACTGCGGCGGTGATCATGGCGCAGACTTTCGTCGCTGCCCCACTGTACGTGAAGTCAGCCGCCCTGGGATTTGCCGGGGTAGATCTGGAGCTTCGCCGAGCCGCCGCGCTGGACGGGGCCAACCGCTGGCAGGTTTTCCAACACGTCGTCGTTCCTTTGTCCTGGGTTTCGGTCCTGAGCGGCTGCCTTCTCACCTGGGCCCGGGCCATGGGCGAATTTGGCGCTACCATCATCTTTGCTGGAAATTTCCCGGGTCGAACCCAAACGATGCCTCTCGCGATCTACATCGGCTTCGAGATCGATCTGCGGGTGGCCTTGACCCTCTCCATCATTCTGGTTGCCTTTTCGTTCGTCGTTCTGGCGCTCGTTCGCTGGGTTCTAAATGCGCGCCTGGACCGCTGAGAATCCTCCAAAGGCCACACCCTCCGTCGCAGACAATGATCCGCGGGCGGCATCCTGTTCTGGTGTTCTTGCCAGAGGCCATCCATGAACCCCCTGCCCAAATTCCGCTCCCTCGCCCTGATGCTGCTGCTCTCGGCCTGTTCCCTTTCTCCCAACGGGACGGCAGCGACCCCTCGGCCAGAGCCGCCCTCAACAGGCCCCCGCTCGGCTGGTTTGATCCCAATCACGGTGATGGCCGCCTCTTCGCTCACCGGGCCCTTCACTGAGATCGCGAAGGATTTCGAGAGCACCCATTGGAACAGCAAGGTCCTCTTCGACTTTGCAGGCTCCCAACAGCTGGCTCAGCAACTGGCCAATGGCGCCCCGGCCGACGTATTCGCCAGCGCCAGCCCCCAATATATGGATACCGTGGTAATGAGCGGTCGGATTCAGGCCGGCGGCGTCAAGACCTTTGCTCGGAATCGACTGGTGGTGATCACCCCTGCCTCCAACCCGGCAGGCCTCAAGAACCTGACGGATCTGGCCCGGCCCGGGCTGAAGCTGATCCTCGCCGCCCAGGAGGTCCCGGTGGGCCAGTACAGCCTGACCTTCCTAGAGAAAGCGGCCGTCGATCCGGCCTTTCCTCCGGGATTCAAGGACAGGGTGCTCGCGAATGTCGTATCCTATGAGCCGGATGACAAAACGGTCGTGACCAAAGTCGCGCTGGGCGAGGCGGATGCAGGCATCGTTTACTCGAGCGATGTCTTCGGGGCGTCTGCCGCCAACTTGGTAAGCCTGGCCATTCCGGATGCCCTCAACGTCATTGCCAACTATCCCATCGCAGTGGTCCAGGACAGCCAAACCCCGGGGTTGGCCCCAGATTTCGTTGGTTTCGTTCTCGGCCCACAGGGTCAGGCGATCCTGGGGAAGTACGGATTTGTGCCCGTGACCTCCCCCTGAAGCCGGAACATGGAGAAGGGTCCGGCATGGTTCTATCGCAGGTTTATCCTTCCAGACGGGGCGGGTCGAGGTTCGGGAGGTCTCCGCATTACTGGGGGAGGTCTCGAGCGATGATCTTGGACATGGTGAGGCTTTGCACTTCATACCCCAGCTTACGATAAAGGGAGAGAGCGGGTGCGTTGCGGGCAAAGACGTGAAGGGCCAGCGATTGCGCCCATCTTCAGGGCCTCCCTCTCCAGCAGACCCATAGCGCGCATTCCGTGGCCCTACCCGCGCTGGGTCTCTTCGATAAACAAGTCATAGAGAAACCCCGTGGGCCTTCGGGATGTGCCCTCGATGAAGAGCCACGCGCGGCCGATCGCCTTCCCTGAGACAAGGCAGCCTCGATCCAATAGAAGTGGTGCCCCTGGGTTCGCGCCCTGTCCGGCAGAATCTGGGATTGTTGCTGTAGGGCTCTGGACCCCGCCTCCTCTTCCGTCCAGAATCCGGCGCGGACGTTTTCCGCCGCGTAGAGTGTGACCTCCTCTCGTTCGAGGTAGTCGGCCACCTCCGCCGAGGTCATTGAAACCAGTCGAGTCCCATCATCCATCCTCGTCCTCCTCAACCCTCGGTCACAGGTTTTGGGCCTCCTCCGAGCGGGCCTGGGAAGGATACCCCCCTGGATTGTGCTTCCCCGCTGCAGATCGTCCCGCGTGTTCGCAGGGCCCACCATGGAGCCGAACCCGCGAGCTGGGGGCGACTGTGACCCAGGCCAGGCCCAGGGACATCCACAGATCCATGGCCTTTGCCACCCGCCGAGGATGGTTTGATCAAGCTGCCGGATCCGAACGCGCAGCGCAGAGGGGGGCGCCAGTTGAGGTCAGAGATATGGCCCAAGGATGCGTCGTGCGCCGAGCAGCGTTGCGAGCAGGGCCACGTCGATGAGGGCCCCCAGGACGATCCGGGGGTGCCAGAACAGGACGAACAGGGCAAGAGACAGCGAGGCGGCAGCCAGCGTGAGGGGCGCGAATGATCCCGTCACCCCCGCCGTGCCAGCCGCCGCCAGACCGGCCAGGACGAACCCAAGTGCTGCCAGCGAGGCCAGTCCAAGTCCAACGATCCGGGTCGCGAGAGGGGGGAGGCCGAGCTTGGGGAGCAACCAGTAGCGAGAGGCCACTCCGAAAAAAAGCTTCGGCCTTGAGGCTGGATTCTTGGAGATCGGTGCCGCCGCAAGCCCCACATGAGCCAAGCCATGCCCGATAAGAAACAGACCCACCACGACTCGAAACATGTGCGTCTCTCTGCAGCCCGGAAGAATTCATCGGGCGACCCGGCCCGCCAAGCCTGGCCACAAGGCTCCGCCTCCAGACCTCAGGGCCAGGAGGATTGTAGTCCTCTGCGAGGAGGCCTAACTCTCTGAATGAGCCATCCGGAGAGGCTGGGTTTAAACCCGGATCGCCAGTCCTGGGTCCAGGCGATGGCCCTGCCGTGCGGGATTATCCACTGGCCATCCTCTCAATTGATTCGCGATGTTCACGGTAGTGTTCGTAGGTGTTTCCCGTGATCCAGCCCATCAAGGGCCGATGCTGGGGATCGGTGGCTCGGGGGCTCATCATCTCTTCAAAAGACATCCTTCCCAGATCCTCCACGACCTGCCGGTGTGTGTCATGCAGTTCTGCGAGGACCTGGTCCACAGGACGGTCCTTGTTCCGTTGATAGAGGATGGCATTGATGCCGTTCTCATCCAAGGCGTGGAAGCCGGCCTCGTCAATCCCCATGACCTCGTGGGCGGGCAGGTTGCGAAGAATATGCATTTGCAGAAATCGCTCCCAAGCGGCCAGATGGGCGAGATTATCTTTGATCGACCAACGGCCCTTTCCCGCCACGGTCATCTTCCTTTCGCTCAGCCCGGAGATCGCCTCCATCAATTCCTTCCATTCGCGACCCACACGGGCCATGAGTTCAACCTTGTCCTTCGGCGGGCTCGCGTAGTTCCCGGACATCGATGCCATGGTTCCTCCACCTCCATTTCTTCGGATTGAGATCGGGCTCCCCGCCCGTCACGACCGACCGGATCGTCGAGTCGGCCATCGATTTGGCCGAGAACTTCCCGTGCGCAACCCTTCGGCCGAGAGGTATGGAACGAGTCTATCTTATCCGACCGGAGCAGGAGTGTCCGCACCTAGTTTAGGAAAGCCTGTCCAGGCCGGGACCCCGGCCGCTGAATGTATCGGCTGGAAGGCGGGGAACCCTGCCTTGGACACGAAGGCCTCGGCCGTGAGTTCCTCGCCCTTGCATCCAAGGGCTGCGTCGTTCAGATCTGAGCAGGCATCCACCTCGCTGAGAAGGTGGGCGGCTCACCTCCGCGCCCTGCCTGGCCGAGCGTGGCTGACCCGGGACGGAGGGTTCCGAGATGGGTCTCTTGTGCAGCTCGGGAGACACGGTTCCCGTGGTCTCCCTCCTCCTCCCAGATGGAACCTGCGCCCCAGGGGTTAGGGGCTAGATGAACTTCGAGCCCTGCTTGTTCTCTGTAGCGAAGCGTGTTCCCCCCGGTTCATCCCCGCGCTTTGTTTCCTGGCGGAACTCAGGTTCCCCTCCGGGGTGCAACACAGACTCCCCCCGCTCCCATCATCCGCAGGTCCTCCCTGGCAGGGGCGCGTGGCACAGCGACCTCCCCAACCCCTCCCCCCAGGAGGTTCCACGCCCGAGCCGACTGGCCCAGGAGTTCGAGATCATTGCGACCGGTGTCGTGAGCGGAAGCGAGTCTCCCCGAGCTGCGCCTTCAATCCGTGAACGTCGAGAAGGACCTGCCAGGACTCCCGCGTCGGTTGGCTGGCCCACGGATCCCGTGTCGACTCGCGGTCGATTCCTTGGAGTACAATTCGCAATCCCAGAATGGTTGGAACGACCCGCGTTTGCGTCTGCAGGTGCCTCGTCAAATCAAGCCGGGACCGCAGGAATGGCGTCGGATGCGGCACCTCTGTCTGCGGACTCGGCGACCGTAGCGATCCCGTGGGGCGGCCCGTTGAGCCGGGGATTCATGGCAGGGATCGCTGGGGCCATCATTCGAACCTATTGAATGGAGAGGCAGTCCCATGGTCCTGATTATCGCCTCCTGGGTCGCGCTAATCCTGCTCTTCATGGGCGTTGGCCTCCTGGGCCGGAAGGCCTTCGGCTTGCCTGTGCGGCGGGCCGAGGATCTGCTTTACGTCTTCTGGCTCGGCTGGGCTGCGCAAATTGCGTTTCTCCAGGTATTCCAGCTGGGGTTTCGCATTGGGCCAGCGGCGGTCCTCATCGTGACGGCCGGGGGCATCGCAGGGTGGCTGCTCTACCGGAAGGAGATGGTGGAACTGGCACGGGCAGGGATGAGGGGCAACTGGCCCCTCCTGGTCGCTGCCGGGGGCATCGCCGCTTTGGTCTCGACCGAGGCGATGCGTCCGATTCAAGGGAGTGATACTCCGGCTTACCACCTCCCTACCGTGGTCTGGCTGCGGAGTTTCCCGATCGTGCCTGGACTGGGCAACCTGGAGCCGCGGCTGGCGTTCAACAACGCCTACTTCCTCTACGCGGCTCTCTTGGACTTTGGGCCCTTCCACAACAATTCCTACCAACTCGCCAATGGCTTGCTCTTGATGGCGCTCATCCTGCTCTGCCTGGTTGGGATCCGCCGAATCCTGCCCGGGCCGGGAAAGGCAACCCCAGGCGACCTATTTCTGGCCCTTTTCCTTGGGCCCTCGCTCGCCCTAATGAACAATGACAGGTTTCCAAGCCTATCTCCGGATGTCGGCCTCTTTCCCTTGGGGGTGGTGCTCTGCAGCCAGGTCATCCGGTTTCTCTCGGAGCCGGGTGAGAAGAGCGAGACCAACTATCAGGTATTCTGGATCTCGCTTCTGGCTGCCGCGGGCATGGCCGCCAAGCAGTCCTTTGTTGGATTCGGGCTCGCCGCCATTTTCCTCACGGTCGTGGTCTGGGGGGTCCGATCCCGCCCCCAGGCCAAGATCTTCCGGTTCGGATCGCTCGCGATCCCTCTTCTCGCGGCCGCCGCCGTTCTCCTTCCTTGGGAAGCTCGGACCATCATGGTCAGCGGATACCTAGGCTACCCCACCACCTTCGGTCCACTGGCGGTGGACTGGAGGATGCCCCTCCCCTTGGTGCAGCACGAGCAGAATTGGATACAGGCCCGCGCTCGCAACCCCGATGTCCTCCCCGACACAATCACCTTGGGAGGCGACTGGCTTCCGACGTGGCTCCAGAAGCTGCCCAACTCAATCACTGCGCCTCTGCAAGTTTCGGCCCTCCTGGCGCTGGTTGCGCTGGCAACCCTCGATCTCCGGCGCCGAACGAATCGAAGGAGGACCCTGTGGTTGTTTCTGCTGCTGCCCCTGGCCGGGCTGACGTTCTGGTTCCTCACGGCTCCGGCCTATCGCTTTGCTCAGGCCTCGTTCTGGATTCTGATGGTGGGGTTGGCGGTCCTGGTGGCCGAATCGGTCTTGGCCCTGGAGGAGCAGCACCGCGCCCTGCTGGTTGTGATCGCCGTGCTGATCGCGCTGTGGGTGTCCCCGTTCAGCCACCCTTTCGTTACTCAGCCGCGGTATCTGCTGCTGCCCCCCAACAACGTCCGCGAACCGCCCTTCAGTACCCTGACCACAGACAGCGGACTGTCTGTTCACAAACCTTCCGAGGGTGAATGCTGGAGCATCCCGATCCCGTGCACCGATGAGTTTCATCGCTCCCTTGAGCTGAGAAACCCAGGGGATCTGTCCTCGGGTTTCAGAGTTCATCCGGGCGCGGTCGATAACTGGCCGGTCCAGTGAGGTGACGGGGGCCGACGGGGCGCTTGACTGGCGCTCGCACCGCGCGGCTTTTCAGGAGTCAGCTCACCAGTTCTTGTCTTGTCAGATCATGATAGGAGGGGGAGGCGCCGCTGTGGGGTCTTGCCTGCCATCGAGGGCCGAGGCCGTGCCAGCGCGGGCCCGGAACCCAGCCTGCCGATCCCTGCCGCGACTTCGATGGCGATGGAGAAGGTCGAACCCTGCCGGCGAGGGAAACCGGGCCCATGGGCCCGATCCCCCGCGAGAGGCTCAGACTAGCTGGAGGGAATCCTCCAGTTTGCGCCGATGATCACCTGGACATCGGTCGAGCTCTGAAGATTGATTTGGCTCAGGTTGTTGCTGGGATCGACCTGCAGGAGCTTCACCAGGTAGGCCACTGTGTAGGGCATCCCGGTCAGGTCGGTCACCCGGCTGCCGGCGTAGTACCCCTGGGCATCCCCTACCGTGATATTGGCGTCAGAGAATCCGTGTTTGACCAGGTAGTCCTTGGTCGCGGCGGCCTGTGCCGAGATCCCCGAACCGTTGAGGAGTTGGATCTTGGCCGCCTCCTGGGCAGCAGCCTGAGTCGGGTCGGCCGGGGATTGGGACGGTCCGGGTTCTCCCTGCGAGACGAACACTTGGTCTCGCAGGGCTCTGACCTTGTCCAGGTCGGGGACGAGCACGTCCAGCCCATTGATCTGGGTGAGCTTCTGGAGTTGAGCTGTGCTGATGATCCCTGTCGTGATGTTGTTGCGCGCGATGCCTTTGGCCGACCAGGCCAGAGAAATCGCTTGGTCCAGAGTGACGTTGGTTTTCAAGCCTTGGGCGAAGGATTTGTAGAAATCGGGCGCCGTGAGGATCAGGTGGGGAAGCATGTTCAGCTGGAGCACCTTGTCGCGGATAGCAAAGATCACCTGCTGCTGCCGTCGGGCCCGATCCAGATCGCCTCCCGGCGTGTTCCGGGCGCGGGCATAGGCGAGAGCTTGTGGCCCATCCAGATGGTTCATCCCCTGGTGGAGCAGGTACTGGTAGGTTCCCCCTTTATAAATGGTGCTGATCCCCAGGCTCCGCTCCGGCACATTGACGTCGATTCCGCCGATATTGTCGATGAAGTAGGTAAAGGTATCGAAATCGATGACGGCGTAGTAGTCAATGGGTATCCCGATGAGCTCCTGCACGGTCTGCATGGCCAGGGCTGGCCCGCCGCCAGGCAGTCGATACGACTCCGCGTCGAAGTAGGCGGTGTTGATCTTGTCAAAGCCGAATCCGGGAATATCCACCCACAGGTCGCGCGGGATGGATAGCACTCCCGCCGTCAAACCGATCGGATCCATGCTGATCAGCATCATCGTGTCCGTGCGCGACGGACCACTCTCCGAGGGCACGTTGGTGCGCACATCCAGCCCCATCACAAGCACCGTCACCCGGTCCAGGCCGTTCCATGGCTTGGGCGTCGGACCGGCTAAGTCCGCTGGAACGGGGGTCGATCCAGGCGGCAGCGGGGTTCCTTGGGCCACACTCGTGAGGGCGAAACCGCTCCCCGCCTTCGCAACGGGTGTAGCCAGCATGTTCCGCATCCAGCTATAACCAAAAAAGATGGTGACTCCGAGCACGATGAGATATCCGACGATCAGGATAACGAGGGTCGGGTCGGCGATACCCAGCCGAGTGCTCAGCGCACTGGGTGGGCGGGGGACCCGAGGCGCTCGAGGTGGGCGAGGTGCCGGGGGCAGCTTCTCGGGCTTGGGCTTGTGCGATTTCGGCGTCGGAAGGTAAGACATCTCTTTCTTCGGCCCTCCAGAGACACCGGGACGGTGTCTTTTCTCGAAGGGCAGATTATAACCCGGGCGGAACCCTATCCGAGCCGAACTGGGCGAGCGGCTGGGTCGCCCAGCGGGAGGACGAAAATGTGCAGCGGCCGGATGGCCAACGCGGAGCTCCCCCGTCGTCTAACGCGCACGAGGCGGACGAAACCCACTTGGTAGGTTCGGGGTTCTTATCATGGGGAGGGGTCACGGGAAGGCGCACTCTCCTCCCGCCGTCCAAAGTCTTTTTTAGGAGGAATGACGCGATGACACCGGAGAATGTGCGTTGGATTCTCGCCTGGGGAGCGGGCTTGGTCTATTCGGTCCTGATTGGTGCGTTTTTCGTCAAGCGCGTGGTCGAGCTCTTGTGGCAGAAGGCCGGCGCCCCGGCCAAGCAGGGCGCGGCCTCCCTGAGCTTGTTCACGGGCATGCTGGACCGCGCGCTCTATGCAGGCGCATTGCAACTCAACTTAGCGGGTTTCGTGGCAGTCTGGCTGGCCTACAAGACATACGGCGCCAGCCGGGACTGGGACAAGCCGCGGCAGGTCGGCAACCAGTCAATTGCCGCACGCACAGTACGCCACATCTTCCTGATCGGGAACGGCCTCAACGTCCTCTATGGGGCGGCGGGGTGGAAGCTGATGCAGTTCGTCCAGGGGTCGGAGTGGGTCAAGCTGGCGATCGTGGCGGTCGGGCTGGTGGTCGCTACGCTCGTCCTCGAACTCTGGGTTCGTCGACAGGCCCGATAGCGTCCCGGACGTGCGCAGGGTCATCTTTGCGGGCGGCGACCGATGGGTCGCCGTCCGCGTCGTGCCGCCCAGATTGGCCTGAGCCCATTAATCCTGCGAGCCCTACAGCTGCGACGTGCAGTACGCGCAACGGCTGGCCTTCTGTGGAATCTTGGAAAGGCAATAGGGGCATTCCCTCGTGGTGCTTGCAGGGGGCTCCTTCGGCTTCAGCCTTTCCAGACTCTGCGCCGCCTTGACCAGTAGGTAAATCGCGATGGCGACGATCAGGAAGTCGACCACATTGTTAATGAAGACCCCGTAGTTCACAGTGGCGGCTCCCGCGGCCTGGGCTTCGGCCAGTGACAGATAGGACTTGCCGGATAGGTTGAGGAATAAGTTGCTGAAGGCCACTCGCCCGAGGACCAAGCCAATCGGAGGCATGATGATGTCGTTGACCAGGGAGGTGATGATTTTGCCAAATGCCGCTCCGATGATCACCGCCACGGCCAGGTCGAGCACATTGCCGCGGAGAATGAAGGCCTTGAAGTCTTTGAGCATTTCGATTCCTCCAGGCAGACTAGGGATGGGGACGGCGCGAGAGTTCCACCAGACACGCCGCGCCAAGGCCCCGCGAGCCCAACGTGCCGCCAACTCTCGCATGGACCTGGTCTGAAGGCCTCTCGCCCGAGACCCAGCTGGGACCTGCCAACGATTCTATAACCTTTCTGGGGGCCGAGCGGAGGATCGCAATTTGAGAATCACCCTCCGGCATCGTGCACGGATGCCTGGAAAGGCCCGCAATGAGACGGGAATTGGTGTCGAGGGGAACCCTGGGAGCCTCGGCCGGAGAGGTTGAGGTGCCCCGGCAACATTTGGCCTTCTCAATAAAGAAGGGTGTCTGCGGAAGCAATTCGCTCAGCCCGGCCCGGCAAGGGATGGGGAGGGCGAATTGTTTGGGGAACCGGTCACCCCGACCTACCCGCCCCGCGTTCGAACCACGCCCAGTCCCCTGGCTCGCTCGGTTCCCCTTGCCTCCGGTGCGCGTCGGAGTGCCTTCCCCGGAGAGACCATCTAGGAAGCGCGGAAGGCTTCGCCCAGGAGCCTGGCGGCGAAAGCGACCAGCACAAGCCCACAGACCACGAAGACTGATCTCTTGAAGCGCCTTCCGAAAAATCGACCTCCCCGGAAGGAGGCTGCGGACAGGAGGCAATCCCAGAGCAGATCACACGTCCAGTGCGAAGCGGCCAGGGCAACGAACCCCCACGGTCCAAAGCGAACCGAACTTAGGATCAGGCTGGCGCCAACGGTCCCCCACCAGACAAAAAAAGTAAGGGTTGCCCAATGCCAGAGGGGCCCCCAGGAGGAGGGGAGATCCCGTCGACGTGCGCAAGACCTTGGGGGCCCCTCTTTGCGGCCGCAGCATCCCGGCGGCCATCACAACAAGGAAAAGCGGTCCGGCGATGCTGATGCATGTCCGCAGGTGCGGCAATTGCAGGAGGCGGCTAAGGCCGAAAAGGACAACGACCATGAGGGGGAATTCCACGATCCCGTGTCCGAGGGCCAAAAAAGCGCCGGCGTGCGGGTTCTCGCTCCCCTTTCCGATCGCGACCGCGGTGATGGGCCCGGGAGCCATCACCCCTGATAGGGATATCAGAATGGCTATTGCCAGGAAGGTGAGCATTCCTCCCCCCAAAGAGGAATGTGACCGGGCGACCTAGGCGCCCCGTCGGCTCCTTTGAGCGATGGACACTCTCCGGAACCCCCCGCTTGACCCACCCGGGCAGGACCCCACGGGCTCGCATGGCTATCTGGGCTATCCAAGTCCAAAGGCCTTCCCTCCGCGAAGAATTCTCTTCTCGAGGAGCCGTGTGCCCGAGAGGCCTTGCTGCGGCTTGAAGACGGTGGTCGCAGGGCTGCCAGGCGATCCTTCCTCACCGCGAGCCCTGATCTTCGCCGCGCGAGGACCCGCCCCTTTTCGAAGCGGTTGCCCTCTCGGTGATCTCGACCTCAATATCCGTGATCTGGACTTGTGAGTTGTGGAGCCGGCGGGAGATCGTTTCCAGGTACTCTGTCGCGTTCCTCTTTTTGAGGACCGCCAGGAGGTCGGGCATCTCCTCCGGGAAACCCAGAGGAAGTCGCGTTTGGACCGCCTCGCGCTTCAACTTCCTGATTTCGAGTTCCAGCTTTTGGCGATTCAAGCGCAGGCTGTAGAGCTTCTCGACCACTTGAAAGACAGACCAGATGGCCGTGGCAATCGCGGCCGCCGCGCCCCCGGCCGCCGCGATGGTCGCAATCACTTCCAGCGGGGAATGCAGGCGAATGGTTCGGACCAACATGCGGTCGGCAGGAACGAGCGGGCGTCCTTTCCGATAGAGGGAGAAGCGAGAAAAACGGTACGATTTGTACACTGGATCCATCCCGAGCCGGATAATCTCGTACAGGGACACGAAGTCGTAAAGAAACAGGGCGACCTCAGCTACATCAGGTGTCCGGCCGACATCTGCTTTGATGGTCAAGAGGAGCCTCTGAGGAGACGTGGATTTGGCGGACATGAGGAGACCTCGTGAGAGCTGCGCAGCGCGTGATCACGAGCGACCGGTCGGGCCCAAGAGATCTGCCCTTCCAGGTCGGGTGGGCCCGAAAGAAGCGCGAACTGGTCCCACCTGGAGGGATAGCACCGCCTGCCCACAGGAGGGGAACCAGACGGCCATGAAACTCGGATAGCGGGGCAAGCCTGCGGGGCTACCGCAGACCCACCGACCCCCCTGGTCGGCGGACGAAAACCCTCGCAGGCCCTGACCCGTAGCCCGATTGTAGCCCTGCCCGCAAGGCCCCGAAACCCATCCTCAACCTGAAACTTTCTCTCAGGCTCCCTGCGGAAGACTTGTCCCCTGGCCAGCGGGTGACTAGAAGAAGTGCGGTCCAGTCCCTCAGCGTGCGGTTCTCTATTGGTCTCCCTGTTTCCTGCCAACTCGGCAGGCGCTGCGGCGACCGCTTGGCCACTGTTCGAAGCGGTCTGGGAGCTAGGCGGCCGGCAGTGCCACGCGCTCCAAGACTAGGATGACCCCCGGCCCAAGATAACCAAATCCCGTTCGACCTCATCGAGTTTGGCAATCTTGGGCAGGTAGCCCCACTGCTGGAATCGGAATTTGCGGAAGAGCGAAAGGCTCGGCGCATTGTGGGCGAAAACGAAGGCCAGCAGAGTCCCCAGGCCAAGCGCAGGGGCCTGGTCCATGGCCTTCGCGAGCAAGGCCTGCCCTATCCCCCGGCGCCGATGATGCGAGGCCACATACAGGCTGATTTCAGCCGTCGAAGCGTAGGCGGGTCGACCGTAGAACGGGGAAAAACTAAGCCAGCCGACGATTTCGATCCCGCTTTCGCAAACCCAGAGAGCGTAGTGCTGGGGTGAGTGTTGTCCAAACCACTCCCGCCTCGAGTCAACACTGATCGGCCTGGAGTCGGCGCTAGCCCGGCGTTCCGGGATGGAATCGTTGTAGATCGCGACGATCGCTGGGAGATCTTCCTCGCGCGCATCTCGGATCAGAAGCATACCCTTCCTTGAGGCGAGCTTCGGCGTCCGGGCCCGTTTTCGCCCTCGATTCTATTTTAGATCGAAGTCGGAAGTCTCGCGGGCGCGTATTCCCGGATTGGGTGCCTGGTCCTTCTTGAGGAGCACGGCGCAAGTCTGGCGCTTGGGCCACCCCGTCGGGAACTACGACTATGCCTCCTCTTGGTCTAAAGCAAGAGGTGCGGATCAAGGCCTGGCTTCCAGGGAGATGAGGATTTGCAGGCCTCCAAGGCACCCGGGCGGGGCGGGCGCTCCAGGGTGGCCGCCAGGGGTCATAATGCTTCCAGGATTTCCCGAGTGGTAGGGCCACGCGGCCCAGGATCGCGAGTTCCTTCGCCCAGGCAAAATGCCCAGCTCGCCAGACGGGCCGCTCCTGAGGCAGGTCGCGCTCAGAGGATTCGAGAGAGCAACAAGATCCCCACCAGGGTCTCGTACAGGGCGGCTGCGATCAGCACCAAGATGACCAACGCGTAGATTTGCAGCGCGATGCCAACCCCGCGCCGATACCCCTCCCAATGAGAAATGGTCCCAACGAAGCGCGGAGCGAGCCACGCTCTTCCTTGAAGATAGGCGGCCAACATCGCCAGGACGTAGGCCTCGCCCTCGAGCAGGAGCACGCCCAGAACCAGGAGACCCGCCAGGACGCGCGGCGCTGTCAGATCCGAAAGGGGAGGTGAGAAAACCACGCCCCATAGCAGCGCTCGGAAAGCTCCCAGAAGCAAACCGCTGAAGGGGATGAGAAGAGAGGGCAGGGTGATCGCGGCGAAACTGCCCACAAAGAGATTGACCAGGAAGGTAAGGAAGAACGCCCAAACGAAGTGGCCCCCATTGTAGGCCCCGAATACTCCAGCCAGAGGCCCGGAGGCGAGCCCGGCCAGGACCGGCTTTCCCAAGGAATCGTGCACGGACCGGTCGAAAAGGCAGTACGCCATCGCGGAAAAAACAATCCCAAAGTAGACCAGGTTGAGAATGACGAATGGACGGCGCGCCCCAGCAATTTGCCCGAGGGCGGCACGCAGGGTGGCCATGGGGGACCTCCTTCCGTGTCCATCAGGCGCGGGCCGCAGGGAACTGCGATGACCAAGACCTTTGCAGGCTTGGCTGCGGATCACTTTCGCCGGGTTCCGACGCTCCCGGTCCAGGATGCAGGAGGGAAGAACTCGAGCCGGTCCGGGGACGGAGCCAGGGACGAATCCCTCCCGCCCGTTCCCATTCTAGACCAGGGTGGAGTTGGAGGGAAAGCGGTCTGGCGGGGATCGGGAGCGTGCAATCGGCTCCTCCGGGTGGGGTGCGGGGTGGTGACCCTCCGAAGGATCGAGCGGCTCGGGGCTGATCCAAGTCGGTGAGAGACCTCGCTGGGTAGAGCGGTGAGCGCCGGAGAGCCAAAGACGGCGACCCCTTCAATTGACCTCAAGGGTGGGGGCCTGTGCACTCATGCGGACTCCATGGGGGCAGCGCCGGGAACGCGATCCATCTCTGGCGCACGGTCCGGTCAAGGATTTGGGTTCGGGTGGCCAGCTGGCTATTCCTGGGCTCGATCCACCAGGGCGAGCTTCCCGGCAGAGGGAACTCCCAGGCCCATGCCTCCGGGACCATGGGGAGTTCCGAGAAGGGTCTCAACGGAGGCGGGGATTCCTCCTGCGGCTGTATCCGGCCAGCCGATCTCGGTCGGCCTGAGAATAGGGCACGATCACCTTCTTGCGAACGGCGTTTTGTTCCTGCTCAAGCCGGCGGTTGATGAGCCAGTAGCTGGTGAGGAAGACCACGGATAGGAACGTCACGCCGTACATCGCGAGGGCGACCAACAGAGAGGAGTCGGTGCCCGCGAAGATCGCGTGAGCCGTCGCCCCTAAGTAGGCGACAAGACTTGCGAGGTGGATGGCTCGAAAGGCGCGCATGCTGATCCGGCCTCGCAGGTAAAACGTAACTGTGACCAGGATGATCAGGTAGAGAGAGATCACCCCCATTCCCACCCAAACCGGGCGGTAGGGGGCAAGGAATGGCACAAGAACCTGAGCTAGTGTAAAGGGAAGATAGCGATCTACAAGAAGCACGGAAACATGCAGAGCGATGAATCCCAGGGCAAACAGGGAGATGAATTGATGGAATTCGAAGGAGAAGGTGCCATGCAGCAAGCGGTCCAGGATCTTGCTGGCGACCGCCAATCCCCAAGCCGTGGAGAGCCAAAGGAGAAGATAGGCCATGATCCCGGCCGCCCGGGTAAGATACCACATGGCCTGAACCGAGTCGAGCGCAAACGCCCAATTGATCAGGCCACGCAGCGCCGCATTTCCCGGGAAAGCCAGGGCCAGTGCGGAGGCGGCGGCGACGATGCTGATCAGGCCCACCGCGATCCACTCGATGGGAACGGCGACCTGCTCTCGAGACAGCTGGTTCCTCGTGCTTTCAGGCTGGGCCATGCAGCATCTCCCGGCTAAGGGGTGGCCCCCACAAGCTGCCGTCCGCGCGGACCGCAATGAATCGCAATCCCTCAACGCGGGTCGACAGGCTGACGGCCTCCTCGGGGTCGGCGATCAATAGTGCCTTGGCGAAAGCCTCGGCCCCGGTTGGGGATTCGGTCCAGACTGTGACGCTCAGCCATTCTGATTCCGCTGGAAGGCCGCTGCGCGGGTCGAGGATGTGGTGGCGAGGCAGGTCGCCCTGAGGCCAGCGGCGCTTGGTCACGGAGGAAGTGGCCAGCGATCCCGGCCTCACCTCCAGCACGGCTACCACGCGATTTGCGTCGCGGGGATCCTCCAGGGATACCTGCCATGACCGCTGGCCCTCGGGCAGGCCTTTGAGGGCCATGTCGCCACCTGCGCTCACGGCGCAACTATCGGCGAATCTGCCCAACATTTCCGTCGCTCGCGCGGCAACCCAGCCCTTGGCAATTCCCCCCAAGTCCAATTGGACCCCCTCGGGCAGGAGGATCTGCTGCCGCTCCAGGTCAACCAGGGTGTCGGCGAAGCGAGGGCGCATCCATTCCATGGCTGGGACGGACGCCAGGGCCGGTCCCTCCCTCAGTTCAGTCATGCTACGGTCGTAGCCGACCTGCCTGAGGGCGCCTAGCAGGGAGGGATCAAAAAGCCCGAACGTAAGGTCGTACCAGGTTAAAGACTCCTGGACGAGACCGAGCAATTCTGGTGAGGCCTTGAACCATTGACCTGCCGAACGGTTGAGCTGGCTAAGCTCGCTCGCCTCAAGAAAGCGCGAGAATCTTCGCTCCGATTCGGCCACGTACCGGCGAACGATCTCAAATCCCGGCCTCAGGCGCTCCGTAGATCCCTCCGCCGCGACCTGGACCGTTGTGTTCATGGCTGAGAACTCGTCGTACTCCATCATGAGCCCATGGTGCGAATGCGAGGCGGACTGAAATTGGCCGAGGGGGCCATGGAGAGGTTCCCGGAGATGCCGGAGGAGATCGATGGACCGCCGATCTGCAACTGCTGCAGAGAGGGGATCGGTGGAAGTTGAGAAGCCGTCCAGGACGCCGCGGCGGGTTGCGAGCCCAACAGAGGGGCGGGCTTGGGGGAGTGCGCCAGAACGGCCCATCCGAGCCCGAAGGCGGCCAATGAGGTGGCCGTGATCCAAACGCGCAAGAATATCTTGGTCAGTCTGAACATGAACCATCTCCCGGAAAGGCTGAAAACCCGGCCAAGGCCTAGCCCCCTCCGCCCACGCTGGAGTTACTGCCCGACCCGCCCGAGATGAAAACCCTCCCATCCTGCGTGATCTGGATAACCCCAGCGTCCTGAAGGGCGTTGATCAAGGACTGGTACTGCTGGATTTGGGCCTTCGCCTGGTTCAGCTGCTGTGCCGCCTGATCGAGCTCACCCTGATACTGTTGCTCGCGGGCTTGGTACTGCGAAATCTGGTTCTGCATCTGCTGGATTGTTGCCTGGTCCCCGCTCCCGCCTGGATTGGGGTTGGACGCAGACTTCAGAGGCACGGAGTTTGAGTTGGCCAGGGCGTTGACCCCCAGGGCAACCATGACCAGCCCGACGGCCAAGGACATGACCATGGCGGCAGCAAGGGCTGGGAACTGCTTCCTGGTGCGGTTGGTCCCGACGTTTAGTGCCATAATCCTTCTCCAAGACCTCCGAAAAGCCTTCGCTGAATATAGGACAGGAAGATGACAAGCGGATGAATCCCAGCTCGGTGCCCTGGCCCATTCTGTTTTGTCATTTTCCTTTAATCTAAATCGTCTAATAATAGGTGCAGGAGCAGGCTGATGCGCATCCTTCTGGTTGAGGACAACCACCGCCTCCATCATTCCCTCCGCTCCAGCCTGGAGGAAGACGGCTACGCGGTTGACTCCACCTATGATGGTGAAGAAGGGGAGAACTACGCCCTGTCCACCTCCTATGACCTGATCATTCTGGATGTCATGCTCCCCAAGAAGGATGGGTTCCAGGTATGCCGCGACCTGCGCCGTCAAGGGGTGCGGGCACTTATCCTCATGCTGACCGCTCGAGATGCGGTGGAAGATCGGGTGCAAGGACTGGACAGCGGGGCGGATGACTACCTGGTTAAGCCCTTCTCCATGAAGGAGCTGCGGGCCCGCCTGCGCGCCCTCCTGCGCCGCAATCAGGTGGAGAAGAGCAGTCGTCTGGAGATCGGTGACCTGAGCCTCGACCCTGCGACGCACCAGGTGCAGCGAAGCGGGGTCCGGGTTGAATTGACGACCCGGGAATATGCGATGCTGGAGTACTTGATGCGGAATCCCAACCGGCTGGTGACCCGCGAGATGATTGAGGCCCACCTGTGGAACTACGATTTCGTCCCCACCAGCAATGTGATTGATGTCTATGTCCGCCGCCTGCGCCGCAAGATCGACGACCCCTTCCCCCGAAAGCTCCTCACGACGGTGCGAGGAGCCGGTTACCGCATCGACGAGCCGGACGGGAGGGTGCGCGGATGACTGACGACTTGCAACCCATTCGCGCTGCCTCCTCCGCGGGCCTGTGGAGATTCGTGCGGAGTTTTCGTTTTCGGTTGACGCTCTGGTTCGTGGCCGTGCTGGGCGTAATCCTGGCCGGATTCAGCCTGTTCATCTACTTCCGCCAGGTCGAGGTCCAGCGCTCCGAGGCCGAGAACCGCCTCATGACCATGTCGACCCAGCTGCAGGCCTACTATCGTGACCTCTTGCGCCGCACCATCGAGCAGGGACTGGGAGTGCCCGGATCGTTTGGTCCCCCGGACAGCGCCTTGCCCCTGTTGGGCAATCAGGACGTCTTTGGCCTGGTGGGGCCCCATGGGGCTCTCTTGCAGAAAATTGGAACCTATCAAGTCGCCGATCTCACCCGAGTGCTGCAGGACTGGGAGATCGCTTCCGAGTCCTCCTCCCCGATTCCCTACACTCTCTCGAACGGAAACGGGAAGACGGCAGGCCCGGGTCATGAGTACCTGTTTGTGGTGGCCCCTCTCACTATCGAGGGTCAGTGGACGGGGGTCCTGATCTTGGGGAGCCCGGTAGACCCCTCCGGGCAGCTCGGGCGTTTCGCGCTCGTTCTATCTCTTATTTTCGTCGGGATTCTGGTGGTGGCCTTTGGAGGAGGATTCTGGCTTGCAGATCGAGCCATGCGCCCTGTTCAGCAGATCACTCGAACTGCGCAGGAGATCGGGGAGAGCGATCTGGGCCGCCGATTGCGGCTGGGACGCGACGACGAACTGGGGGAACTCTCTGACACCTTTGATCATATGTTGGATCGACTTCAGTCCGCCTTTGAGCGTCAGCGACAGTTCGCGGCGGATGCAAGCCATGAACTGAGGACCCCGCTCTCGATCATCGAGCTCGAATGCAACCGGGCGCTGGACCGGCCGCGCGCCGCGGGCGACCTGCAGAAGTCGTTGAAGGTCATTCAAGGAGAAAACGAAGGAATGACCCGCTTGGTGGGTCAACTGCTCACCCTGGCGCGAATGGACTCCCCACAACCCGTCCTGCGCAACGAGGACCTCGACCTGGCAGAGCTGGCGGCCGATGTGACTGACCGGCTGACCGCCTTGGCCAGGGAAAATGGGGTGACCCTGGTGGCTGGGAACCTCGGGGAGGCGCAGGTTCGGGGCGACAGCGGATATCTTTCCCAGATGCTGACGAATCTTGTGGAGAATGCGATCAAGTACAGGGGCGGCGATCAGGCCCGCGTCGAAGTGGAGACGGGCAGGGTCCAACGCGAGGGCCGTGGCTTCGGGTGGGTGAGGGTCTCAGACAACGGGCCGGGAATCCCTCCGGAGCACATTCCGCATCTCTTCGATCGCTTCTATCGAATCGACAAGGCCCGCGCGCGGTCGTATGACGAAACGGCATTCAATAGTTCGGGTGCCGGTTTGGGATTGGCCATTGTCCAATCCATTGTCCAGGCCTATGACGGGTCCATTGAAGTCAATAGCGTGGAAGGCCAGGGGACCACTTTCCAGGTCTTTCTGCCCGCCTTGGCAAACGCCGGCGGTAACTGACCGGCCGTCTCGGCCGAGCCTCCCCCTCCTACTCTTTTCTCTTCTGCCCTCCCCGGTCCTCCCCTCCCTGGGCCGGCTCAGGCCAATAGCGGGCGGCCATGCTGCCCGGTCCATTCCCATCTCCTCAGCGACAGTCAACCCAAGACCTAGGACAATCTCATGGAACCTGCGACCAGGCCGCCCTCAGGGGATTATTCCGATCCTAGGTGGCACGGCTGGCGAGCTGCGTAGCACCGAGGAAAATGTCCATCCAGCCCGCGGCTAGGAGGATGAGGTTCAACGCAAGCCAGACCAGCAAAGACGATCTGGAAGGGAAATGGGGCGCGGCTTGCCGGGCGAAGAGAACCAGGTCGAGGAGGTTGGCAGCCGGGTGAGAACAGATATACAGGCCGAGCACGACTCCGAGCAGACCGTCGAGGCGCAGGTTGCCCGTCAGACTCGGCAGGAAGTGGAGCAGCCAGGCATAGGTAACAGCCACGAGGGTCAAGCCCAGGATCAGAGTGCTGCTGTGTCGACGTCGTTCGCGGGGCATTCCCCTATTCCCTCTTGCCCGGTGTCGATCCATTATCCATAGCCACCCGGGTTGGACTGGTCAAGACGCCGTCGGATTGGAGCCGGAGGTCAGCCCCGCACGCGGGCGAAGGCCGCCGGTTTTCCCTTTCCTGCCTCCTGCTCTCAGGGATCGGAGGGCGTCCGGCGCTGTGGCCGAAATACGCGCGGCTCGAGCCCGGCAGGCACCCTGATTCCCCGGAGGGCGGTCGGATTCCAATCCTTTGGGAGCCAGGGGATCGCGGTCCTGGGGGCAGGCGCTGCATCCCGGGGTGCTCGCCTCAGGCCCCGTAATGGTCTTCTTCGGCCCTAGGCCGCAACGTGAGTCTCGATCAACTCGACCTCGGATCGAGGCGCCAGAACGCTCACGTTCTCCTGCAGGTCATCCAGATGGCGACGCAGATCCTGGATCTCGACCCCGGGCGGAGCATACGCGGTGAACAGGACCCGCGTCGTTCCGGAAGTAAGGCGTGTGCGCTGATCCGGGCCGTACAGGATGCTGGACAGGACGCCCTTCCCATCGTGGATGAACATGTCACCCGGCTTCAAGATCCGCTTCTCGCCCCCCAAGGTGACATAGGACTCCCGGCCCGTGGCGAGCTCGACTCCCGTCTTTCCCTCCACGCGATCCAAGTCATGTCCGGCCGTGAGGAGCAGGTTCTTCAGCTCGGCCATGAACATCGCCTCGACCAAGGCCGCGACTCGAGGCAGGGATTTGTCCTTGTACACGATCGATTCGAGCTGCAATTGAACATGATACGTCTTCTGGAACCGCCTGTAGTAAGCGATGTAGGGTTGCATCCTGGGGAGGGTCTTGAGGGACTCGCGGTCCCAGGAGGCATACTGCGATCGGAGGAAGTTTTCCAGTTCCCTTTTGCGGAGTTCAAGCTGCGCATGGCGTTCCGGGTTCACAACCCCTCGCATCGCGAGGACTCCGATAGCAGCACCAGGGTACGCCTGGGCCCAGCGATCCGATACGGTGAACACCGCTGTTTCTCCTCGGAACCGGTCGACCGGTAGGGTCTCTCACAGACTCGTCCTGTCGGGTCTGAGGCTTGAAGTCCACGTGGCTCAGGGGAGGAACCCCGCGGCCGGCAGGTCAGGTGCGGTCTGCCCGGCTCGGAGGGGAATCCGGGACCCAGAGACAGACTTCGACCACGGGCCGAATGTCGCGAGGGCGCCCCAACCTGACCCTCCTGTTTGACGGGCGCGCCTCGTGAGGGCCGCCCGCGAGGGACCTGTAAGTTCCCCTAGAAGACGAAAGGCAAGAGGGATTATGTGCGGGCCACATAGGACCGCCACTCTTCTCCGAAACGAGCGGCCAGAGTCTTTTCCTCCAGGCGCGCCCTGCGAGCAAACACGAGAATCGACAGAATCAGGAGAGCAGCGAGAATCCAGGTTCGGTATATGAGAAGGAGTCCAAGCGCAGCGATCCACCAGCCCAGGTACATGGGATGGCGAACGACCGAATAGGGGCCGGTCATCATGAGCCGATGATCCGGAAGCAGCTTCACTTCCCGGCTGGTGCTGATCCCCCATATCCGGCCCAGCACTCGCTGGGCCCAGAGCACAAGCAGGGCACCCCCCACGAACAGGACCAGACCCGTGGTCACGAAGACCCGACCCGTCCGGTCTGACAAATGAATCGCAATTGGGATCCACAGGAGGTAGATCACGCCAGCACAGAAGGCCAGGGATATCCCCACGAGGGCCAAGTTCAGCCAGAGACTCCTGGAAAGCGTGCCCTGCCAAGGAACCAGGGTGACAGCTTCTCCCTTCCGCAGGCTACCAAACCATCCTGCCAGCGCCATGGCAAAGGTGAGATAGGCCGTTCCAGCAATCACGATCGCGTTGATCACCCATCCGGGATTGCCCATCGAACCAACCTCGATCTAAATCCATGGGGATCCACGAGCAGGTCCTCTGGACACGGATCGCCTTTGGCCTGGCGGTCTGAATCATTCCGGGGTCCCGGGTCGGCTTGCGCCGCTCTGGCTGGCCCTGGATGACGGTGTTCCGACTCGATCAGGCTAGAAGCCGCGGATGGCAGCTGGCCGGATCTCGATCGGAACGCCGTAGTCCTTCCTGAAGGATTCGGGGGTCATCCCGAGGTTCCTCAATCCTCTGCGGTACTTCTTCAAATACTCAGCGATCCTCGTCCCGGCCGGCCATCTCTTGAGTACCCGGGCTTGGCCGAGGATGACCGTTACCTCGTCGCCCAGTGGGTCTGAGTTCAGGTTGAGGGCGACACAAGGATTCCGGCGGATGTGGCCAACCTTGGCTCCTTGCCGCTGGCTGAAGATCAGGATCGTCGAGCCATTCCATTGAAACCATACCGGCCTGGGCTGGGGGGAGCGGCGACGGTCTACAGTCGTCAGCCAGATGATCTGTTCCCGACGCAATCTGGCACTGACATGCCTTCCAAACCCTGTGGAGAAATCTACCATAGCCATCCATCCTTCGCTTTGGGAGTGCGCGATCTCCATCCAGAGGGGGAGATCGCGAGCGCGTTGGTCTGCTGGAGGCCGGGCTCCAGCGAGTGCATCGAGCCGGCCCAGTGTACACCAAGCCTTTTTCGGCCAGGGACGAGCCGGGCGAGGTTGAAGCGGGGCGATCTGCCCGGAGGGTATTCCACTCGGCTCCCCATCCCCGGGCTGCAGCAGAGGCAGGACCCTGGGACGCGCCGCTCCTTTCGAGCATCGCTTGACCACCTTCGAATCCTTCTCGAGCAAGGGTGGGCGGGGCAACAGCCCCCCAAGGTGCCTAGCCTTCGCGGGTCTCACCCTTGACCCGGCCCCCAGCATGGGTTCCAACGGTCATGGGAGGGCCCGGGTTTCGGGCCCGGAGGCTGTCCTCGATCATGCGGTAACGATGCTCCAGAATGGGGTGCGGCCGAAGAGGAGAATATCCGCCCAGCGCGGGGTGAGAGTCGACAGTCCCTCTGCACGGCAATATAGACAACGCCGAAGCTCGATCGGCCTTTCCTCGAAGACCATGGTTCTCACTTTCGCAGGGATCTGCCTTGCGAGCGGGTCAGCGCGTAAGCAGGTAGATCGACACGGGGGGACAAAGTAATTCCAAGGAGCTTCCCGGGATCCTTGCTTTCACGAAGAAAGAGGATGGCCAGCACAGAAGTGAGGGCCGGGTAGAGGGCGATCAAGGGAATGATCCGGGTGGCCTCGGTTCGGGTCAGAAGAACGTAAGTTCCGACGATCCCAAAGGAGCTAAGGGCCCCTCCCAGGAGTGCCAGACTGGCGCCTGGGGCGGTCGAGCGCCTCAAGTTCCCGAACTTGACTACGACCAGGCTGTAGACGATAACCCCCGTTGCATAGGCCAGCGCGTGCCAGAATACGCTCTGCGCTCCCAGTCGGTCTGCGGCCAGCTTCTCCACAAAGCTGCCGATCCCCCCAGGCCAAAAACGTGCCCGCCAGGATCCCCAGGGAAGTGCGATCCATTCTGAAGCCTCCCCAGCGATGTGCCAACCAGTGTCAGCCTCTGCCGCGGAAGGACATGCCTGCTTCTCCAAGGAATTCGTTTCCTGCGGGAGACAAATCCAGAGCCCCCCGAGGGCTTTTCCGCCCGAAACCCACGCCGGGGTAAGGGGCCGAGGCTCCCGCGGCGGCGCCCACAGGGATTCTAGATCAAGGCCCCCCCCGGCGCTCATGGAAATGGAGAGTGAGGGTGATCGCGGAACGCTCGGCGTAGGGAAGGAGGTCGCCCAGCGCGCCTTGTTTCCATCGTGGAGCATGGGGGGAAGAGAGTCGCCGACCCTTTGGACGAGGGTGGCCCGAGCGAGCCGGTCGGGTTTTCTTGGTTCCCCGCAAACAGCCGACGAAGGCCTGCGAGGCTCCGCCGGGAAGATGCTGTCGATCTCCGAGCGACTGCCGCGGGTCATTTCGCTGGAGGTCGCTGGCGGCACGAATTCATCCGCGGTTTCGAGTACGGAAGAGGAAGGAGAGAGATCTCGGCCGGAACGATTTCCCCTCAGCCGAGAGCCTGGGCGGAGTGGAAGCAGGCTGCGATTGTCAGGTTTTGCCTGAGAGGCGCCGGGGACTGGGACGATCCACCCTTCGCGGGTTCATTCTTCCTCCATCAGCACACCCTCGGCGCGGACTTCGACCTTGCGATACACCTCCTGCGGTTGGCGAGGAACGCCGTCCACAATAAGCAAGTCATTCCGCGCGATGCCGAAATGAGCCTCGTTCTCCCTGAGATAGGGCTCGATCAGTTCCCAATCGGCCTCGCTCAACGGGACGAAGGCCCCGCCGTTGAGCTGATCATCCTCCACCTTGTGATGAGGGTCGCGCAAGTAAATCGCCCCGCCGGAAGCCAGCGAGAACAAGTTTCCTCCGGGATACGGGCTTTCCAGCTCTCGCAGGTGACCGTGATCGTCGAGATTCACCCCGTTGAGGATCACAAACCCTCCACCTTGCAATGGGTTGCCAGCCATGAAGGACTCGGCCAAGTAGTCCAGGCAGGTGCCGTTGATGACTGCCCGGGGCCGGCCCGTGGCATTAATCAGAGGTCTTCCGGCGGCAGAGCCGCGGACGAAGATCGTGCCCCCTTTCGCGCCATACAGAAAGGTCTGGCCCGTATCCCCATGGATGACCAGGGTGCCCGATTTGACGATCTGGCCCACCTGGTCCTGTCCATCCCCATGCAGGTGCACCTCCGCTCCGTCCAGCCCCGATCCCGCGTAGTCGCCGACATCTCCGTAGAGATCGACCCGTACGCCTGTGGACCGCGGGCCCAGGCCGCAGGCAGCGAAGCGGCCGCCGCGCCAGTTGTAGGCGATCAGGTGTCGCCAGCCGGCCTGACGGGCGAGCACCAGCCAGCGCGCTGCGCTCTCCACCCCCTGGGCCGCAAACCCCAGGGTGTCGATCACCAGAAAGGTCTCCGCTCCTTCCGGCGGACGCAGGGAGTGGCGGGCCTCCCAGGTGAGCCGCACCCCGCGCTGCAGCTTCTGGTGTTGCTCTTGAGGGAGAGGGAGCAGATCGAAGATGCCCCGGATCCGTCCGTCGGCCTCTCCGAGCAACGAGCTCCGTCTCTTGCTGCCCAGGTCCAGCGGGCGGTCGCGCAGGAAGGTGAGCACTGCGTGGGCCCGCCACCACTCGTCGTCGCCGTCCCCGGCAAAGCATTCCAGGCGCCTGAGTCCCCAGCTCACGTCATCCCAACTGGCGGAGGGCAAAACCGCGGCCAGCCAGGATCCAAGGCGGTCAGCCCCCCCGTTGCCGCAGACCTGCATCGCCTCGCGCGCCCAATCCTTGCGAAAACTGTCGGAGGCCCGATCGGGATCGAGGGTTCGACGGTCGATGTGCAGGATCCCCTCGGCTGAAGGGACCTCGCGTCCGAACTTGTCCGTGCAAGTGAGGGTGCCGTCGTCTGTGACCGAGAGGCGGAAGGCGCCTCCGTCGGTGTAAGAGCCTCCTCGAGCCACCCAGTAGCGGTCGGCGATCGGCTGAAAGCGTGGATCGTTGGCGGCCAGCGAGCGCAAACAGGCATTGATCGCTTGCCGCTCCGAGGCAATCAGCCCGATGCGGACGGCGCCCCCCTGGGCCAGATCGTTTTCATAGAGGGCGAACACTTGCGGGCGAAGCATGCTGGTGTCCGTGATGCCGATGAGTTCGCAGCGGCCTTCATCCACCAGGGAGCGGGCCAGGATGAAGAACCATGGCCCGTCGGGCGAACCGTGGATATGGGCAGCTTGGACGGCACGGTAGAGTTCTTGCTTTTCGGGTGGAAGGACCTGGAAGTCGTGCTCGGTGGTCGGGGCCATGGCTTCCAGCGTGACCTCCAGGGGGTATCCGCGGACCCGGTCCCAGAGGTCGAAGAGCTGGACGCCCACCTCGGTGTCGGTGAGAAAGAGCTGGGCAATGTTGTGCTGGCGCAGGTACTCGCACACGCTGTGATAGTTCGCGAAATCACCGTTGTGGACCAGGGCTTCGTTGAGACCGACAAAGGGATGGGCGCCGCCCGGATGCCAGACTCGCCCCTTCGTGGGATAGCGCTGGTGAGAGATCCACACGCGGGCCGTCTGGTCGTGCAGGTCGTAGTAGTCCAGAACCTGCTCGGCATAACCGACGATCTTCAAGACGACCAGGTTGCGGCCGTGGCAGAGCACAAAGGCGCGTTTCTCGCCTAGGCTGGCATAGAACTGAACGTTGAGACGGAAGGAGTTCTGGTAGACAAACTCGTCTTCGACGCTGCGCGGGCGCAGGGCGGTCAAGCCCTTCTGTTCGGCGAACCGCGCGAGAGACTCGGGCTTTGGGCGTGCGAAGTACCGCCAGACATCGGGCGGCCGGACTTCGAGGCCGGGGAGGGATCGATAGTCTTGGAGGCGCTGGATCTCATACGCCTGGGCGACCTCGAAGTCGGGCTCGATGAAATTCCGCTCAATCTCGCCCCGCGCCCCAGGGTCGAGCAGGGCGATCTGGATCAGGTAGTGGGTGCGAAGGGTCTCCGCGCTGACCCGCAGCTGTGCGGGATCCAGGCCGGCCATGGCAATCCCTCCCCCCTTGCCGTTACCGCGATTGTGCATTTGCTGGGAGGCAGCCAGGACATGCCGCCCGGGGATGGGTACGTTGACCGCTAGCCCCAGAACCCCGCAGCCTCCCTCCGCCGCCTCAGGAGAACGCGGGAAGGGCGGGAGGCCGGCCACCAGATCCTTTCGGGCATTCAGAATCTGCGATGCCGCCAGAACACCCATCGTCACTACTCCAGGTAGACCAGGAGATCACTGCGGCCGCGCAGTTCTCGGATGGAATGCATTCCCAGTCTGCGCAGAATCCCCGCCAACTGCCAGGACCAGGAAATGTACAGGTTGACAATTCGCGGCCAGGCCTCATCGAAAACGACCTTGAGGGCGAGTTGAGGGTCCGTGGTCGTGATCCCGAATGGGCATCCGAGCCCTTTTTCGCACTGCGCGATACGGGTGCAGCCAAGGGCCACCAGTTCCGCGGTGCCCAGGATAGCCCCATCCGCCCCGAGAGCGATCGCCTTGGCCACATCCCAAGCGGTCCGCAATCCCCCCGAGGCCATCACGGTGATCTCATCGCGAATGCCTTCCTGCGCCAGGAAGTGGTGCACCTTGGGGATCGCATACTCAATCGGCATCGCAATGTTCTTCTTGGCGATCTCCGGCGCGGCGCCGGTTCCGCCGTAGGCCCCGTCCATCTGCAGGATATGCGCCCCGGCGTAGTAAGAGCCCACCGCGACCATGTCGATGTCGGTCGGGGTGGAGACCTTAACGCTGATCAAGGCCCGCGGGTTGACCTCCTTGAGCCAGTCGATGTGCTTACGGTGGTCCTCGACCGAATACACACTGTGAAATGGAAAGGGCGAGAAAAGCGAGGTGCCTTGCACCGCCTCGCGCAGGGCAGCCACGGTGTCCGTGTTCTTGTTCCCGAGCAGGTGACCTCCCAGGCCGGGCTTGGCCCCCTGGGCATACTTGATTTCGATCAGACGGGCCATCTGCAGCGTTTCCTCGCGGACACCGAACAGGCCTGTGGCGACCTGAGTGATGACGTGGTCAGCGTACCGGGCGAGATCTTCCGGGTAGCCTCCCTCCCCGGTCGAGGTGAAGATACCGAGACGCTCGGCCGCCCGGGCCCGAGCCAGCATGACCGGCAGGCTCACACTCCCGTACGACATTCCGGAACCGTACCATGGCAGAGGAAGGCAAAGTCGAGGGCGTTCGTCGCCTCGGCGGTTGAGCGGCAGACTCAAGTCGCACCCTGCCGGATCGACCGCGGGCACCTCCTGCGGATCGGAATCGAGTTCGAAGGAAAAGGCCAGGCGATCAAAACCTCCCTCCGACTGTCCGACCCGGTACTCCAGGTCTCCTTTCGGCAACTCGCCCGTGCGCGCCTGGGCTTGGGTAGCTTGCAGCAGTGACACCGACCAGCGCAAGTCACCCTCCGCACCCTGCGGCTCAGGAAGGCGCCGATAGCGGCCCTTGGAGGTTTTCCCCCCCAGCCGCTCGAGAAAAGCCTTCTCCTCAACACGGTTCCAGATCGTGCGGCCGATGTCGCCCCGCAGGCGGCGGACCTCGCGCATCCCCATCGCTCCCAGGGCCTCCAGAAGCTGGTCCCGCCATGCGCTCATTAGGTTCACAACGCGCTGGGCCCCCCAATTCGGGTCGAGGTCATGTTCCTCCACAGGACATTCCCCCCGGTCGGCCCATAGAGCGCATCCCCAGGCCACTTGCAGGATGAAGTCCACGGCGACCAGGTCGGCCCCGCAAGCGATCGCTTTGGCGACATGCTCGGCGGCCGCGATTCCACCGCTGAGGATCAGGGTGACCTGGTCGCGCATGGCCGCCTCAACCAGCTGGGTGTGAATCGAGCGGACCGCCTGGGCCAGAGGCTGCCCATCCGTCGCTCTTGCCAGCTCGTCGGCAACCAGGTGGACGACCCCAAAGCCTGCCTGTACCCATTCGGGGAGCTGCTGCGCGGCCCCGGGGCCTAGAGGCAGGCGAAGGGCGATTACCGCGTCCGGCCAGCGCTGGCGAACCTTCTGGGCCAGGGGCAAGAGGAGATCGGACTCTGCCTCGATCTCGACCATTCTCGGTTCCCAACCCCCGGGCGTGATATCGAAGCTAGTCGGGGAAAGATGCGGGACGAGGGCGTGCCCAAACGTGGCCAGCTCCGGGGTGTACATGGCCGGATCCAGGATCGCCAGGATGCCCAGTTGCTCCGCCGCGAGCGCAATGGCGCGAACCGCACCGGGGCCGAGCAGAGAGAGCTCGATGGCGTCAAAAAGGATGGGGATGGGGAGACTGAGCCACTTGGGCAGGCGGCCCTGAAGGTTTCCGCGCTGGTCGAAGTCGAGGGCAGCCATTCCCGCCCCCAGGTCCACTTGGGTGGATATGTACTCCCTGCCGTGAATACCGTCTCGGGTGGGTCTCACGATCTCGCTCATGTCTAGCCAGATGCCCTCGAAGCCATCGCCGGCAAAGGGGCCACCATATCCTCCGCCCGAGATGGGGATGCGGCCCGTCTCGGCTTGATACCAGGTCTGGGTGATCACCTCGGCGGTCCAGTGCGGGTCCCCGCGCTGACTTGAATTCGCAAATACCGGGTGGCCGTATTTGACATAGGAATCGCCCTCGGGCAGGACAAAGGGGGTGGGCGGAGAACCCGGCGGGAGTGGCGCACGACGCGTGAGGATGCGGTAACGGCTGCTCGATTTCATGGGTGCCTCAAGGGGTCCGGATCAGAGCGGGATCCAAGGCGGAAGGCGTCTGCCACAGAAGCGAGGGGCGGTTCGTTCGCCGCCGAGCAGGTGGACATGTTGTGGCAAGAGGGGACCAGGGAATTGATCTTTCGAGGAGAGGAGACCCTGAAGTCCCAAAACAAAATGGCACGCCGGGCGTGCCTATCCTGCGGTGGCATAGTCGCCCTTCCGGGTAGCTGGCCCTCGACGCGCGGCGTCGCTGGCCTGGCCACTGTTTGAGTTTTTGTCCCATCCGTTTCCGGATGGTCTTGTACTCAAACTCGCTCGGAAGGGGGAAGGGAGCCTGTGGTGGGCCCCGGAGGCATCCGCTGATGGATCGATTTTCCCCCGGCTCGATCCTCCGGGGTTAGCCTCGCCGCCAGGCGAGGAACCTCCACCTCGTTGCCTCAGCCTATTGGCTGAGGCCCATACGCTGTTCTCCCGCCATATTCGGTTGAGGGCCCTCATCGGGCCCGGGGGTATTCTAGCAACGGCGCGACCCTGGAGTCAAGCGGTTAAGTAGGTTCGGCTCGAACCGCACCTCCTTCAAGGTCGGCGGCCAAGAGGCCCGACGGAGCTCGGGCTCTTGGGTCCCAGGAACTGCGGAGAGCATGTCGGCTGCCACCCTCCTGGCCGAGGGGTGAAGTCTGATTCGATCAGATCGCGCGCGCGGGGGCGGACCCCGGTCTTGGCTTTCGGGACGAGGGCCGGTTCCCGCGGAAGGGGCGCAGGCTCGAGCGAGGCCCCACTCGAAGTCTGCGTCTCTGGGAGAATCTGCCGACGGAACGGGCCGCCTCTGCTTCCGGTCCAAAAGCCCCTATCCTCGAGGGCATCGCAACCGCGAGGTCAACTCTTCTCTTGCTCCTCTGAAGATCCTGAGGCGCGCCCCTTTTCTTGCGCGAGGATGGCCCGCTTGCGGTGCGTCCCCCAGCGGTAGCCCCCCAAACCTCCGTTGCTCTGGGTCGCACGGTGGCATGGGACGAGAAGGGCGGTTGGATTGGTAGCGCAGGCTCTGCCCACCGCCCTCACGGCCCTTGGCTGGCCAATCGCGTTGGCAATCTGAGCATAGCTGCGTGTGCTTCCGTAGGGGATCTCCTGCAAGGCTTGCCAGACGCGCCGCTGAAACGCTGTGGCTCGAATGTCCACGTCCAGAGGCAGGTCAAGGTGCGGTTCTTGCCCTTCCAAATGATGGAGGATACGCTCCACCCAGCCCAATAACGCGGCATCATCCCGCTCGATTTTCGCGCCCGCGAAATCCATCCGAAGGCCTTCCTCGAGCTGCGCTTCGCTGTCGCCCAATTGGACGGCACAGATGCCCCGCTCGGTTGCCGCGACCAACACGTACCCCAGCCGACAACGGCTCGTCGCATAGGCAATGTGTATTCCGCGTCCGCCCTTCTTGTATGTACTCGGAGTCATTCCCAGTTGCGCGGGAGCCTTGCCGTACAGTTGACTGCTGGAGGCATAGCCGGCATCGTACAGGCTGGCTGCAATACTGGCTCCTTTTCTCAGGCCATCCTTGATCCGATTCATTCGGCAGTTCTCGGCGTACTCTCGGGGGGATAGGCCCACCGTGCTCGTGAAGGAGCGCTGAAGGTGAGCCGGGCTTACGGCAAAGTGCCGGCTGAGGACTTCCAGGGACACCCGATCTTCCAAGTGAGCTTCGATGTACCGGCACACCCTTCGTGCCAGTTCGACCTTGGGATTCCCAACGATATTTCGGTCGGGCTGGCAGCGCCGGCAGGGCCGAAAGCCGGCCTGCTCAGCCAGTTCCGGCCGGGCGAAAAGGACCACATTCTCGTAGTTGGGTTTCTTGGAGGGGCAGGAAGGGCGGCAGTAGATCCCGGTGGAACGAACACCATAGACGACCTTGCCATCGAAGGCGCGGTTGCGTTCCAAGATCGCTTGCCAGTAGTCTCTGTTCTGCATACGTCCTCTACGGGTTCTTGAGGTGACAGCCCATACAAGTTAGCTCGTGCCCGGCTGATTATCTATCGAGATCTTGCACTCGAATTCCAACCCTTTCAGGGCGGAAAAACCAGGCAGAGAATGCAACGCGGGGAGGGCGGTTGCTTCTCCAGCAGAACCGGGCATGGCCGCCTTTTCGATCGGCGCCGATCCCAGTGCCGGACTTAGGCCGGTGGCGTCAAAGTTCCGGGCGCAGGGGAGGGGAAGGGACTCGAATTGGTCAATGGGGAGCTGTCCACCGCGACCAGAGCGGGCCCTGCCCTCCCGCCGAGCTGGGAGGCTGCCTCCAAGCCATACGGTTCCGCATGGAGGCAGCGAGATCAGGCCCAGGTTCCGAACCGCCTTACTCCAGGGCGCGGGTTGTTGCGGGGCAGGTCGCGATGCGGATGCAACGGAACGGTTGACCGGGCAACTCTTTGGGGCGGCGAGCTGCCGAGAGGCCCCTCCATGCCCTGGGCCTCAACGCCTCCAAGGCGACACTATCCGTTCTGACGGGAGAGCCAGCCATCGGCACAGCGGCTGCCCATCGATTCGGCATGCGACCTTTCCAGATCAGGATGCCTACCAAAAGCGAGCCGGTGGCACGAGCGATTGCCGGACTGGGGCTGCGCTGGACAACCCCGGCCTGACAAGAAAGCTTTTCCTCTGGGGAGGCAGGCTTGATCCCAGTGGTTCGGAGAATATGTGCGCGGTCACGACACCGCACAGCATGCCGGCCAGGGAGCCTACTCGAATCCCTTTGCGCTGCCTGAGGACGCCGGCAGGGGGGATAGGCAGCTCTGTCTACTAAGGCCGGATGCTCAATGACCGAGCGGAACCGTCCGATTGCGTCGGCTTCCTCCGCCTACCACGATCGGCGGTTGCCACCTCGGTGCGAGGGACCGGTGCGCCGCCGGTCATCCCCTCGTCCCCGTTCCTCGCGTGGGCGCGCCAGGTTCACGGTCAAGGGACGGTCGTGCAATTGAGAGCCATTGAACAGGCCAATCGCCTTCTGCGCTTCAGCCTGGGTCTCCATCTCGACAAAGGCGAATCCCTTAGACCGCCCTGTGTCTCGGTCGGTAATCAAGGTCACCGACTTGACCGAGCCGGCTTGGGCAAACAGCCCACGCAGGTCGTCCTCCGAGGTGGAATACGAAAGGTTGCCGACGTAGAGCTTCGTTTCCATTTTGTCTCCAATCCGAGTAAGCAGAGCGGTGAGGGGCCCAGTTCGTGCGCAAGGGGCAAGTGTAACACACCGCCGGACGAATCCCCCCGCCGGTTGCGGCTGGGCGGGGCGCGCCCGAATCTTCCGCGACCTGCCTGGACCGCACCGGTCCAGCCAGCACTAATTCTATATCAGCCCTCTCTTTGATGCACAGGATTTCAAAAGTGGGGCCCAGCTCGGAACCCGACTCGGTCCCAGGCCGATCCGCGAGGAGCTTTGGCCTGGGCTCTGGCGTGGATAGCGAAAGGACAAAGGTGCGGGTGGGCCGGAGGGTTCGTCCGGCCTGAATGCAGACGGAAGGAGGAGCGGAAAGGATTTCCAGGCCTCGAACAGGCGGTGGCAGGGTTCCGGCTCATCCCAAGCCATCCTGCCCCCGAGGCCGTCCGCCTCAAGGGCGACCGGCCCGGCGAGGCTTGCCCGAGGATAAACGCGGAACGAAGAAGGGCACCTTGCGGCAAGCTTCCGCCCATTTCCGGGTCCGGCGCCTCCTCGATCCGCGGCCGAAGTGGCTCTGCCCTGGCGCCCCACGTGATCCCCCTCTTCCTGCGCGCTTGCTTTTCGGCGCGGATCTGGGTGAGCTTCTCGCAGACCTGAAACAACCTGAAAAACCCATCGTAGTCTGCGGGCGAGATGGTGCAGCCGTATCGTGGGAGAGCCCCTTCCATGATCTGGATGTCCGCGCTCAGAAGTTGATAGAAGAGCCTCGCGCAGTCGGCGCAAGAGAACAGGTCCCCGCGGCCCGCGCATCTCCTGATCGGGCAGCCCTTTCGGGCAATGGATCCTCCGCTCAGGCACTCATCACACCCTCGCCGACAGTCCGGGCGCGCTCCCATCCTGTCGTGGTGGTACCTTAACAAACCGAGATGGATCTGATCGTGCTTGCTGGCTTTGAAGTTACGGATGAAGAGAGGACAGAGATCGCAGCGGTTCCCGCACCCGGCGATGATTTCCGGCGGGATCATATCCCCTCCTCCAAGAGAAGCCTACCGCCATATGCCCTTGGTCTCCCCGCCGCGCCGGGTAGTCAACCCCGTGAGCCTCCGTTGGGCTTCGGGGGTAGACCCTGGGCAGAGGCCGGGGCGATACGGACTGGGTCGGGTTGCTGAACCAAACATCCTCCCGAGCCTACCAGGGCTGCTCGCCACGACCCAGGGGCAGGGCGCAGAGTCCCGCGCGAGGCCCGAGCTGCGCGATCAGGATCCTCTCTCGCGGAATCCTGCGATGCGACGGCCTGGTTTCCCCTGGCGGTCAAAAAGAATGCGAAAGCAGCCACGGATTACGCAAGCATCCCCCTCATCCTCCGGATCAGATCCCCAATCCGCAGGCGCCAGCCCATATTCGACTTCCCGCCCGTCGTCATACCATGCCTGAATTGAGATGACTTTCCCCCACGGCTCCAGCTCCACGCGCGTTGGCTGCCCAAAGGCCCTCAACCAGCGCCTATCCCCCACATACGACTGAGGGGATCCGACCAGCAGGAGCAGATCAATGTCGGAGTCCGGGCGGGCTGTCCCTCGCGCGTGGGATCCGACCAGAGCCACAGCGACCACGTCGGGACGATCTCGCGCCCAGTCAGCGGCCTTCCTTAGGAAGGGGGCGATATCACCAGGTCCGGACATGAGGCAAGAAGAGCCGTCGCATCCCGTTTGAACTGCAGGCCCAAGGCTTGGTCCCTGCTGAGGGTCGAACGGACCAAAGCGGACGGATTATCAGCCGCCTTTCCCATGTCCTCGGCGGATATCTCGCGCAACACGGACCGAGGTTCGGAGAAGGCCGAACCGGGATTCCGATCCCCCTCGGCGGAAACTCCCCCTGCGGACCTTTCTCGGCCCACCTCGCCATGGGTCGCGGGTATCCAAAGCGATCAGGCCCTTGGCGTGGGTCAGAGGACGGCGAGCAACGGGGCGACCACATGGAGAATGAGGTCGGCTGAGAAGTGGGCCAGCATCGCGCTTTCCAGCCCGTAAGTGAAGTAGAGCCATCCGAATCCGATTCCCAGGAGCCCGTTGAGCACAACCGCGCGGGTGACGACCAAAGCGTCGATCGGCAGGCCGGCCGCGGCCGTGGCGGGAAGATGCCCCAGGCCAAAGAGAATCGCCGCCAGGATATTCGCAATCCAGAGCACGAAGGTCTGGGGCCTACCCGAGGGTTGTCTCCCCATTCGGGCCCCGAGCCAGGCGAGGAGGGAGAGTGCGAACAGCCTCAGCAGGATCTCCTCGTCGAAACCTCCGTAGAAGGCGGCCAGGAGGCCCTGCCAGGCGGGTGGGGTCAGATTGGCGGGCAAGGGAATGACAATGCGCTTGAGGTCCGCGCCGAGCAGAGGCGAGAAAATGGTGATCTCGATGACCAGGATCAGAAGGCTGCCGAGCACGCCCAGGACAATCGAGGGAAGGAGAATCCGCCTGGCTGCTTTCTTGACGTTCTTGGCCCGCAGCCATCCGTCTAGGATGGGGGCTCCCAGCCCTATTCTCCCGGCCAGAAAGAGTCCCACCCCAGCCAGAAGCGCGTAAAGGACGCCGCCCTCCAGAACCTGGATCGGGATGAGGATCCAGAGGGGCAGGGGCAAACGGGTGGTCTTCAGCGCTTGCGATTGAAGGGTCAGCGAATAGGGGATGATGGCTACATACCCCACAAATATCATTGCGACCAGGACTCCCAGCAGCCGCCAATTGAAGCCCTTCCGCGGCAGTCTGCTCTCCGCAGTCTGGATCTCTGACATCTTCCATCCTCTCTTCGCCTGGGACGAGGTCTTTCCTGTGGATCGGCGCCAATCGGTCAGGACTACGGCATGGTCCCCGATCTCCAGCCCCATTCACGATCCCAGGAATCCCAGCAAGATTCGATTGAACTCCTCGGCATGGTCCACATTCACGGCGTGGCCGGCACCGCGGACGATCAGCTGTTGAGCCCCTCGAATTCCGAGCAGCAGTTCGCGCTGGGCCGAGGGTGGAACGGTCGAATCACGATCTCCGCTCACCACCAGGGTTGGGTTGCGGATTTCGCCCAGCCGCCCGCGCACGTCAAAGGTGGCCAATGCTCGCATCGCCCCGCGGTAGGACCGCACGTCGGCCAACGCGACCTGCTCTATGAAAGCTTGGCGCATACGTTCCTGGTCGTCGTCGGGGAACACTCGCCGAGCAACGCCCGTAGCTTGGGCGCGCGGGCCGAAGAGCAGAACGAGAAGAATCCGCACCGCGTAGTAGGGGAGCAGGACCGGCTCCCCTATTCGCAGGTGGGCAAAGGTGCTCACTAGGACTAAGTGCTTCACCCGCTCCGGGTGGTCCAGTGCCAGCTGGAGAGCCAGTGTCCCACCCATCGAGAGGCCGACAACGTCGGCGGCACCGATCCCGAGCGAGCACAGGAGCGAGGCCATGGGGGACGCCATCTGAGCGATAGTCGTCCTCCCCATCAGGCGAGTGGATCCCCCAAAGCCAGGCGCATCCGGTGCGACAGCCCGATAACCGGCCTGGATGAGGGCGGGAATCTGTAGCAGCCAAGACTCGGCGGTGGCCCCGAGCCCGTGGAGCAGAAGCACCACTTCCCCGGCGGACGGGTTGACGTCGAAGTAATGGATGCTTTCCCCACTGGGAAGGAGGATCTCAGGCATGCGTGACGGGTGGGCCTATCGAATGAGCCGGGTGGCGAGTTTCCCCTCGCCCGGCGACCCGGATTATCCCCCGATCTGGGACATCCAACGGGATCCGGGTTGACGTCCGGCGGCCAGGTCATGGACCTGGGGTTTGAGGTTCGCGGCGAGTTGAAGATAGGGTCCGAGGGCCTCGCCTCGACGAATCGGCTCTCGCACGTCCACCTCCCGTTCTGCGAGCAGGCAGGGCCGCAGGCGTCCATCGCAGGTCAGGCGGAGGCGATTGCAGGCCGAGCAGAAGTTTTCGCTAATCGGTGAAATGAGCCCGATCGTCCCCAGGGCCCCTGCCACACGGTAAACACGAGCAGGCCCCAGGCCGCTTTTCTCGTTCGTCGGTTCCAAGCGCAGGTCGCTCAGCCTTTCAAGCATGGCTTCGACTGGGAGGTACCCCTGCCCCCGATCTGGGAGCTCCGGATCCCACCCACCCAGGTCTCCGACGGGCATCCGCTCGATAAAGCGGACGTGCCACGGTCGCTCGAGACTGAGCCGCGCCAAATCTAGCAGTTCATCATCATTGAGCCCCTTCACCACGACGGCATTCAGCTTGATCGGGAGGAGCGCGGCGCGCTCCGCAGCCGCGATGCCCCGCCAGACGGGCTCGATAGCCCCTCCGCGCGTAAAGCGAGCGTAGCGGTCGGGTTGGAGTGTATCCAGGCTGATGTTCACGCGGCTGAGGCCGGACCGGGCAAGCGGCTCAGCCAGGTCCTCGAGCCGTGTCGCGTTCGTCGTCAGAGAGACTTCTTCAATCCCTGGAATGGTGGCGATCTCACGGACCAGCTCCGGAAGGTCGCGGCGCAGCAGCGGTTCTCCCCCCGTCAGCCGGATTCGGCGGACTCCCAGTTGCGCCGCGGCCTCGACCACGCTGGCGATCTCCTCGAAGCTGAGAATCTCGTCGTAATGCCTCCAGACCACCTTCTCGGGCGGCACGCAATAGAGGCAGCGGAGATTGCAGCGGTCCGTCACCGAAATCCGCAGGTATTCCACCCGGCGGCCAAAACGGTCGACGAGGAGGGTCATGGCGATCGCCCGGGCGAGGAGCTTGGGATCACTGCCTCCTGAGTCCCCCTGGCAGGGTGTCTTGCATGGGCCAACATGGATCTAATTCTAAGTCTCCTCAGCAGGAAGTCGCATCGGCGGGTTCCCCCGAATCACCCTGCCCGTCACCGACCATCCGACACGACCGGCTGGACGGGAAAACCCAGTCGCACCAAGGGACGCGTTTCCCGATCAAACGGCCGCGCCAGGGGCCATCGGGGTTCCGACTCCTCGCCGAAGCGGGCCGTATTTGGGCCGCTTTCTGCCAGACCGTCGAAGTCTTTCCCTGCCATTCAATATTATAAGGAGGGAGCGCCGCCCGGGACCCTGCAAGATTCCATTCTCCCCGGCATGACAGCCGCACCGTTCTGAGGCCGGTTTCCAGGCGTTCGGCAGCCCAGCTGGGCTGCCGATAGTGGATCGGACTCCGCCCCTTTTCGTGGCCCAACGGGCAGGAACCATCTCCATCCTTGATCAGCCGCTGGACGGAGAGCCTTCGCCAGCTCAGAGGGCTCGCCGCCCTGCACTAGGGGCGGGGGCAAGCAGGGCTGGATCCGGCCGAGGCCTTCCTGAGCCAATCTGTCCTGCATTCCTCACGGTGCGCCGTTGGGGAGCCCGGATTGGTTTTCCGCGATGCTCGGCCTTGAATGGGCGCCAGGGGAAAAGGGAATGCGGCGGATCCAGGTCTCAAGTCTCGCGTGCCGTGGCGAGGCGGCAAATAAAGGGCCAGGACTTCACCCGGGTGTTCCCCCTCTGGTTTGAGGTCCCCCAGCCCAGAAGAGTTTCACACTTCAGGGGATTGCATCGGTAACTCGAAGTGCGCTCGTCGGGGATTGGGCAGTCTCGAGGCGACCAGACCTCCCAGTGCGATCGAGCCCGCGGAAATCGCGAAGACGGTTGGGTAACCCGAGTGGGCCGCTATCCAACCTCCGGCCAGCGGATAAAAAATGAGTACTCCCGCCAGGGTATTGGCCAACCCAATGTAAGCCGATCGCTCGCTGGCGGGCGCGATCTCCAGAACAAAGTTCGCAATCCCCAGCATCAGCGAGCCATCCGCCATTCCCTGCAGAAGGAACACCAGGGTGAATAGGACAAGCAGGAAGACCTCAGAGAACGGGATCAGGGCACTGCCAATGGCCAAGAGCGGAACAAGCACCTGGAGGCCGGCCATCACCTGGACGACTCGGTGCGACCCGAAGCGGTCAGCCACAGGGCCGAGGGCCAGGCCCGCCACGGCCCCACCGACCGTGGCGGCGGTCGTGAAAGCGCCAATGGCTGCGTCGGGAAGGCCTCTGCGTTGCGTCGCGTAAACGACATAAAAGGGGGTGGACATCGCCGAAACGCCGATGAGAAGGCGTGCCAGGTTCACCTGAAGGAAGGGCCGGTCTCTCTCTAGGAAACGAGCGATCTTGGGCAGGAACTCCGAAAGGGCCGCGCGCTCCTCAGTCACGGCTTCAATCGGCTCGTGGATGAAGTAGTAGGTTCCCAGGGACAGCAAGAAGGCGATCGTGGCCAGAAGAACGACCACGGCGTAGTTGACCGGGAAAGGAGGCCCCCCAGGCCCAAGCAGAAAGGCGACCGCCAACCCTGCCCCGACGGAAAGAACCCCCGAGCCCACCTGTCCCCAGCCTATCAGTCGGCCTCGGGATCGAGCCGGGATGGCTTTGGCCAGCACATCAAACCAGGCCACGGTCACGATCGCATCGGTGACGGCGAAGATCAGGATGGAGAGAAATACCAAGCCGAGGGTGAGACCTGCCTGGTGCGCACCGGTCAGGACTAGGAATCCGGCCAGCAGGAGGAACACCGGTCGGCCCGCCCAAGAGCCCCAGCGGGCCACACGCATCTTGTGCTTCACAGTGGAAAGGTAGTGCGCGGCCAGGATCTGGGGTAGAAGCCAACCCCCGCTCCAGAGGGCTCCCACCATGCCAATGAGAACAGGGTCGCCGGTAAGCTTAGCCACGAAAGCCGGCAAGGTGGTGCTGGGACCCACAAACGCCAAGCCGACCCCGAAGAATACGTAGTCAAGGAAGAAGGCAGTGCGGTTTCGTCGCAGCGTCGAGTTGGCGGGCATCTGGAGATTCACTTGCTGGGTCGGGGTGGAGGCGCGATTATATCAGCGGAGCCTGCATCAGGCGTATAATCGGCGGGCGCTGGCGATTGAAAAACTCTCGCAGGCCGCCGCCGTCAAGTTGGTGCGGCCTCTGCCTCCCACTCGAATGCAACTTTCCCGCTACCTCGTGCTTTCCGTCTTCACCGCAGGAATGACCACTCTCGCCGTTGAGCTTTCTGCCTCCCGGCTACTCGGCAACGTTTTTGGCACGAGCAACCTGGTTTGGGCCAACATCATTGGCCTGATCCTCGTGTATCTGACGGCCGGCTATTTCGTGGGAGGGCGCTGGGCCGACCGCTCGCCGGACCCTTTGGTCTTCTACCGTATCCTGGCCTGGGCCGCGCTGGCCGCTGGGACGGTTCCGGTGATCAGCCGGCCCGTGTTGCAGGCCGCCGCCAACGCGGTGGAGAACGTCCAGGCGGCAGTGGCTCTCGGCTCCTTCGCGGCCGTGCTGATTCTCTTTTCCGTTCCAGTGACCCTGCTGGGATGTGTCTCGCCCTTCGCCATTCGCCTCGCGATGCGCGAGATCAAGACAGCTGGAGACGTTTCCGGAAAGCTATATGCGATCTCCACCCTGGGCTCGATCTTCGGCACATTTATTCCCGTGCTCTGGTTGATCCCGGCGATCGGTACGGCCCGGACCTTCCTCCTGTTTTCCGCGCTGCTGATGGTGGTCGGCCTAATCGGAATGTGGCGCAGCAATCGCGGAGCGGCACTGCGCCACGCCTGGATGCCCCTCCTGCTCATCCTGCTCATCGTGTTCGGCGTACGAGGCACGATCAAGAATTCGGAAGGCCAGATCCTTGAGGAGGAATCGGCCTACAACTACATCCAGGTGATCCAGCGCGGGAATACCCGCTACTTGCTGCTCAACGAGGGCCAAGGGGTGCACTCGGTCTATGATCCGGGCCAACTGGCTACGTTTGGAACCTGGGACTATTTCCTCTCCGCCCCTTTCTTCAACCCGCCTTCCTATTCTCCAGCCATGGTCGACTCGGTGGCAATTGTCGGCCTGGCTGCCGGCACGTCGGCACGCCAGTTCACGGCCGCCTTCGGGCCGATCCCCATCGACGGTTTCGAGATCGACCCCGCCATCCTTCAGGTCGGGCGGCGGTATTTTGACATGAACGAGCCGAATCTGAACCCCATCGCCCAGGATGGACGATGGGGGCTGGAACACAGCCGTAGGACCTACTCCGTGATCGTCGTGGACGCCTACCGGCCGCCGTACATCCCCTGGCAGCTGACGACCCAACAATTCTTTGAAATCGCGCGCCAGCATCTGGACCCCAACGGCGTGCTGGTGATGAATATCGCGCGCCTGCCCGACGACCGCCGGCTCTTGGAGGGAATGGCCTCTACCGTGCGCACCGTTTTCCCGAGCGAGTATGTGGTCGATGTGCCCTACAGCCTCAACAGCATCCTGTATGCGACTCGCCAGCCAACTCAGGTCGAGGACCTTGTGGCGAATCGCGACTCGTTCTCCTCCACGAACCCAAAGTCCGAGGGCGGGCGGTTCCTTCTGGATGTGCTCGACCGCACGGTTTCCAACCTCCAACCCGCTCCTCAACCTGGGCCGGTGTTCACCGATGACTGGGCGCCGGTGGAGCAGCTGACGAACGCCATGGTGATCCATTTCGTGCTCACCGGCGGGCTGCAGCAGCTTGCCCCCCAATAACCCAGGGGGGTCGGCCAGGGAGTCCGCGAAGAGAGGTCCCATCCTGGGAGAGGTCGAAATGAAAGCGATCGTGGTCTTTCGAGCATTGATTTTGGTATCGATTCCACTGCTTCTGGTTCTCACCTGGGTTCGCCTCCTCTTGACCCCCGGCTTTATCAACTGGGAGTATCGCCGGTCCGGGTTTCCCCCGGACCCCTACGGTTTCACAGTAGAGGACAGGCTGCATTGGGCGGACCTCTCGCGCCAGTATCTCCTCAACGGCCAGGGGATTGACTTCCTGGCCAACCAGCATCTGCCGGACGGCTCGCCCCTGTACAACGACCGAGAGTTGCGCCACATGTACGACGTGAAGGGGGTTGTCCACGGGGCCCTGATCGTCTGGGTGGGGTCCATAATCGTTGCGCTGGCGAGCGTTCTCTACCTGTGGCGCAAGGACGCGGTGAAGATGGCGCGGTCGGTGCAATCGGGGGCAGTCCTGACCATCGTCCTCTTGGCGGGGGTTCTTTCGCTCGTCGCGTTGGCCTGGGATCAGTTCTTCGTGGACTTTCACCACGTGTTCTTTCAGGGCAACAGCTGGCTCTTTTCCTTTTCGGACTCCCTGATTCGTTTGTTCCCCGTCCAGTTCTGGCAGGATTGCTTCCTGATGCTGGGGATCGGGTCCGCCCTTTGTGCGATTGGGCTGTGGCTCTTGGCACGCTGGGGAGAGCGGCGGCTGGGGCAAAGGTAGGAGCGCAGAATTGCAGCCCAGCGAGGAGCGTCGGCTCCGGACCCGGGCCCTCGCAGGGAGCAGAGAGCTTTCGGCCCCACGAATCCAGTGCCTCGAGCCACCCCATCCTCGGCCGGCCAGACCGGCGGGCCGCGGCCCCTCGGTGGTCCGAGTGCAGCGATCACCCCCGCTGGAAGCTGTCCTTCGGGATGCCCGTGGGATTGCAATGGGTGGGGCTTGATCCGCGCCCACGCCGCGTCCTCGGCCAGAGGCGGCTTGGCCACCGGTCTCCTCTAGACCGGGGAGACCAGCCTACCCTCCTCGTGGAGGTGCCGAGGCTCCGCATTTCCGCAAGGTTCCTAGCGATCGCTATCCTGGGAATCTCATCCCGATCGGCTGACCGGCTGTGGGGGGCGACAAAGTGGACCCGGAAGAGATGCCGGGGGTAGGAGGGCTGTTTTTCAGTCGGCGTGCACCTGGGACTACTCGATCGGATCGAGGCAGGCGGGGAGGTCGTTTCGAGGATCGTTCACGATGGGTCGGACCGCCTTGGCGGTCATGGCTTCGGAGGCGAAGGGCACAAGCAGCCGGACCAGATCCTCCGGGGTTCGATCTGGATCCATCCAGGTCCGGGCGCCCTGCGGGTCCAGGATCACGGGCATTCGATGGTGGAACCGCCCGATCAACTCGTTGGCCTGACAAGTCAGGATCGTGCAGCTGCGCAGTTCCTCCCCCTGCGGGTCCTGCCACGATTCCCACAGGCCGGCAAAGGCGAAGGGATCCCCGGAGGCAAGCCGGATGTGGTAGGGCTTTCGCCCAGGACGGCCCTTGGTCCCGAGCTGTTCCCACTCGTAGAAGCCGTCCGCAAGGATCAGGCAGCGCCGCTTGGCAAAGGCCGAGCGAAAAGCGGGTTTGCTGCTCACCGTTTCCGCGCGGGCGTTGATCAGCCGGACGGCCAGCCCCGGATCGCGAGCCCAAGAGGGAACGAGCCCCCAGCGTAGCATTTCCAACCGCGGGGGGTCCAGACTGGTCAGGGCCGCCACCTCCTGGGTGGGCGCGATATTAAATCGAGGGGACAGGCTCAAACCCAGCTGGCGCACGTGCAAGGCATGCTCAATGCGCTCGAGGTCAGCCGCGAGGGAGAAGCGCCCACACATTTCCGATGCTCGGGAGGCCCATGCCTCAGGCGTTGCTTCGAAGGCGGCGGGGGGAGGGAGGGGCCGCCGCGGAAGAAAAGCTCATCTGGCCCTGGCCGCAATCGTCGTGCTCCAGCTGCAAGGTGGTGTGGGCGATGCCGAACTCCTCCATCAGCCGTCGCTGCATCATCTCCCGGAGAACGTGATCCTGCCCAGGATCCTCGGCCGCGGACACCACATGGGCACTCAGCGCCACATGACCTGAACACAGGCTCCAAACGTGCAGGTCGTGAACCCCGCAGATCCCCGGCACCGCCGACATGGTTTCCGCAACCCGTTGCAACGAAAGTCCCTCGGGAACTCCCTCGATCAGTATGTGCAACGAGCTGCGGAGCACCCGTCCCGAGCTGATGAGGATGATCACACCGATTAGGGCGCCGGCGAGCGGGTCGGCCGTCTCCCAGCCCGTCAGGACGATAACTAGCCCGGCCGCAATAACGCCCAGCGAGGCCAGGATGTCTCCCAGGACGTGCAGGAAGGCACTCCGGACGTTCAAGTCCTCACGAGCATGGGGCCCAACCTCTGCGCGATGCTTGTGCTTGCCCAGCAGCCGGGCGACGACAAGGTTGAGGGCCAGCCCCAGGGCCGCCACCAACAGCATTCCCAGGCTTCTGACCTGCGTCGGCGATCTCCAGCGCTGATACGCCTCATAGAAGATTCCCGCCGACAGCGCCAGGAGGCTCAACCCGTTTCCGAGTGCGGCCAAGATCTCCAGGCGATGATAGCCATAGGTGTGACGATCGTCGGGCGGCAGGGCGGATAAGCGAAGGGCGAGAAAGCTCAGGCCGATTGCGAACAGATCCATGAAGACATGCGCCGAGTCGGAGAGAAGCGCCAGGCTGCGCGACCACACTCCCCCGATCACCTCTGCGATCAGGATCAGGGTGGTGAGGGCGAGCGAAAGCAAGAAGCGTTTCTCAAGATCTTCGCTAAAATGTGCCTGCACTTTGACTCCGCCGGATCGGGCCCTTCGCCCGCGACTGGACCTGGAGCCCTCCCCAGGTCAGACCCAGTTTGGCTCCTGGTACGTTCCGAGGACCCCTTTCAGGAGGGCGACAATTTCTCCCAAGGTCGCGTAGCCTCGGACGGCCTGAAGCAGGTGCGGCATCAGGTTCTCGGTCCCTTGCGCGGCGATGCGCAGGCGATCAAGCGCCTGACCCACCCGCCCGGAATCCCGATCCTGGCGCACCTGCTTCAGGCGGGCGAGTTGCCGGCCGAGACCTTCCGGGTCCATTTGCAGCAGCGGGATCGAGATGGGAGTTTCGTCCTCAAATGCGTTGACCCCCACGATGACTCGCCTCTGCTCGTCGATCTCGTGCTGGTAGCGGTAGGCGGCGTCCGCAATCTCTGTCTGGAAGAACCCCTTTTGGATAGCAGGCAGCACTCCGCCCAATTCGTCGATGCGCCGAAAGTAGTCGCGCGCCTGAGATTCCATGCGGTCCGTCAGGGCTTCAACAAAGTAGGATCCCCCCAGCGGGTCGATGGTGTTGGCCACTCCCGACTCGTAGGCCAGGATCTGCTGGGTCCGCAGCGCGGTGGTCACAGCCTTTTGAGAGGGGAGGGCCAGGGCCTCGTCCATCGAGTTTGTGTGCAGGCTTTGCGTCCCGCCTAGCACCGCGGACAGGGCTTGAATCGCCACCCGCACTACATTGATCTCGGGTTGTTGCGCGGTCAAGCTGCAGCCGGCGGTCTGGGTGTGGAATCGCAGGAGCCACGAGTGCGGGTCCTTGGCCTGGAAGGTCTCACGCATCTCTCGTGCCCACAGGCGCCGCGCCGCCCGGTACTTGGCGATCTCCTCGAAAAAGTCGTTGTGGGCGTTAAAGAAAAAGGAGAGCCGAGGGGCAAACTGGTCGACCGGCATCCCCCGCTGAATCCCCCAGCGAACATATTCCATCCCATCGGCCAGGGTAAAGGCCAGTTCCTGGACGGCGGTCGAACCCGCCTCGCGAATGTGGTAACCCGAGATCGAGATCGTGTTCCATTGAGGAACATGCTGGGAGCCGAACTCCATGGTATCGACCACGAGCCGCATCGAGGGTTCGGGGGGAAAGATGTACTCCTTCTGAGCAATATACTCCTTGAGGATGTCGTTTTGGATCGTGCCGCGCAGCTGGTGGGCAGCGATTCCCAGTTTCTCGGCCGCCGCCAGGTACATCGCCCAAATGACAGCCGCTGGCGAGTTGATGGTCATGCTCGTGGAAACTCGGTCCAGAGGAATGTCTCGCAGCAGGATTTCCATGTCTTTCAGTGAGGAGATGGCCACCCCACACACACCGAACTCGCCCAAAGCCTCGGGATCATCCGTGTCGTAGCCCATCAGGGTGGGAAGGTCGAAGGCGATCGAAAGACCGGTCTCCCCCTCCTCCAGCAAGTACCGGAAACGGGCATTGGTCTCCTCCGCCGTGCCGAATCCGGCAAACATGCGCATGGTCCACAGCCTTCCGCGATGGAGGGTGGGATGGATTCCGCGCGTGTAGGGGTACTCGCCCGGCAGGCCAAGATCCCGGAGGTAATCCGAATTCGGAACGTCCAGCGGGGTGTACAGCCGATTAATTGGGTCGGAAGAGGTGGTAGGGAACTCAGGCCGTCGCTCGGGCGATCGGCTGAGGGTATGCTGGAGGGTCGTCTCTTCCCACCTCTCCAACTCCTGGCGGAGCAGTTCAAGCGTCTCCCGGTCGTACATCCATCCCTCCCGCCGGGCCAACACCCGCTCGATCCTGCCCGCCCTTCTCGTCCCAGAGGCGGGAGCCGGGTTGCCCGGCTTAGGCAACGGCGATTATAACATCCGCAGGTAGCGCATCGACTATGGCAAGTGTACAATAGCAAGAAGGGTTGTGGCGTCCCGCGATTCGGCAAACTGCCTCTGGCCCACAGGATGGCAAAGGCCCCGCCGATGAGCCTGGTTTGGAAACCCAAGACCGGCCAATTGCAATCGCGACCTCGCGTGCTGGTCATCGCAGATTCCGGTGAGTCCGGCGAGTGGCTGATGCGCGAGGTTCTTGTGCCCCAGGGACTGATTTCCGAGGTCGCGCGGCCTGATTCCCCGGCCGCGGATGTGATCGTCGTCGACATCACGCAAATGCAAGGGCTCTCGCTGGCCGGGTTGAAGTCCCGCCGCGAGCGCGGCGACACGGCTCCCGCCATCGTGCTGGCCGCCCGCCTGTCGCCCGAAGCGGCCCGCGACCTCTTCCGGTTGGGCGTCCGCGATTTCCTCATCAAGCCCTATCGCCCTGAGGCTCTTATCGAATCCATCCTCGCGGTACAGCGGGAAGCGCTTGTTACCCAAGGCGCACGCCAGGCCCTGCCCAAATTGCAGTCCAGCGTCGAGCTCCTGCGCCGCCAAAACGAGGAGTACCGCGTGCTCCTCGAGGCGGGCCGAGTCCTGGCCCAAGGCCGAGATCTGGACACCTTTCTGCGCCAGGCCGTCGAGGCCGCGGCGTACCTGGCCAAAGCCGAGGATACCAGTATTTACCTGGTGGAGCCCGGTTCCGGAGAGCTCTTTCTGCGGGCGAGCCGCGAGGCTCCGGAGGATCGAGTCGTGTTGCAGAGGCAGGCGGTCTCCGACAGCTTCCTCACCCATGTGATCCGCAGTGGGCAACCCGTTGTGCGTCAGCCTTCGGCGAGCGAAGGCCGATTCAAGGTCAAGACCGCCTACATGGTCCAGAGCCTGATCAACGTGCCGATCATATCCGAAGGCCGGGTGGTGGGAGTCATTGGGATCTATAACCGGAGTGCCGCCCAGGGGTTTGGAGAACATCATCTGATCCTGTTGCGCGGGCTGGCTTTCTACATGGGGCAGGCGCTCCAGCACATCCTTCCCCCGGTTCGGCCCGCTCAGCCGGCTCAACCCCCGGAACGCCCCTCCGCCGTGGTGGGGGAGGTGGCCGGCCCAGAGTTCCAACGCGCCCTCGGCCAACTGGCAACCGAGACCGATGCCCTGCTCAAGCTGGCGCCCAATTCGCCTTACCGAGAGAACCTGCTTCGGCTACGGTCGGTCGTTCAACCCATCCTCAAGCTGATGCCCGCGGCGCCCTCGCCACCTCCGCCGGCCCGAGCCGGCGAGGAGTTCTCGCTTACCTCTGTCCTGCAATCTGCCTTGCGCGCCACTGAGCAGGTGGCCGAACTCAAGAAAATCCACGTGCAGGCCCAGCTGGCGGGCGACTACCCCTCGGTGGTTGGGAATCCTCAGGTTGCCCAGGCGGGACTCCAGACTCTGCTTGGGTGGGCGATTGCGCGCAGCCGGCGCGATCCGGTCTCGATCGCCCTTTTTCACCTGCGCAGCGGGGAAGCGGCTGGCCCCTTTACCCTCGATGAGGCGGGGGACTTGCCTCCGGGAGAATGGGTGGCGGTATCCGTGATTGATTCCGGAGCGCGGCTGAGCACCAGCGAGCTGGCCGATCTCAACGTGGAAACACAGCATCGCCACACGATTTCACCGCTGGGCGCCGCGGCGCGGCAAGTTCGAGGGGCGGGCGGGCAAATCTGGACTGAGACGGACATGGACAGCGGTTCTCTGTACGTGGCATTCCGGGCGGCGTGAGGGGACGATGGAAGGCAAGCCGATTCTGGGTCATGTTCCGGTCGAGTTGATCACCCCTCACTACCACGTCAAGGGAAAAATCGCCGTGACCTCCGCGGGCTTGATCGGAGCCATCAATGACTCCACCGGCTCTTCCATTGAGATCCTGGAGGCCTGGCTCTCCCGCCTGCACCGTCCGGGGGAGACCGTCGCTCGCTTCGACGCGTGGGAAGCCGTCAAGCACAAACTGGTCGCGGTGCTTCTCGAGCAGCGCACCGACCTGGGCCCCCTCTCGATCACCCGGGCCGGCTTGGGGCGGATGGTTTCATACAAGGTCTGGGCCAGCATGGAGGGGTTCGAGATGTTCGGGGTGATGGAGGCGCCAGGGAAATTCAGTTTCGCCGAATTCATGTTCGAGGGCCACCGCCATTTCGTTCCCCTCTACAACGCCACGCTCATCCCAGTGTTCTTCCCCCAACTGGTGAGCCGTGCCCCGGTGCTCCTCTTCAACACGCAGATGGTCGAGGGACTCAGCATCATTTCCAAGGCTTCCGGACCTCTATCCCCTCAGGCCGTCCCGCCCTCCTGACCCTCTCGAACACGCAAGAATCCGAGGATCCGCGGGGAGCCATCGCAGGCGCTTCTGGCAAGGCATAGGGGTGGGTCGTTTCTGCCTCCGGCCTCTCGTGTGAGGTGCGCACGTATTCGCGAGGCGCCTGACCTGTCCCTAGGCCGGCCCTCTGACGGACCAGACCGAATAATCTGCCAGATTGGCCTCCTCCCCGTCCGATACGAAGGTCTCACATTCTTCGAAGCCAGACTCTTGGGCCAAGCGGATTCTTTCGGCTTGGTCGATGATATGGACGTATCGAACTCCCGTTCCGCCGCCTCTCCAGTCGAGCAGGTAGTCTCCGGGTTCGACCTCCTGCTCGGATAGGTCGGCGATGGCCCAGGGGAGGATGCGGGCCCGGAGTCTGGGGCTGCGCGTGAAGTGCCAGGTCGAGAACAGGAACCTTCCTGCGGGATTCAACAATTCATGCACCTGACGCAGAAAGCCAAGGCGAGCCAGGTATGAGGGGATATGGTGCAGGAAAGCGAAGGAGAGAATGCGATCGTAGCCAGCGGCCAGCCCCTGAGCCCAGCCCGGCTCGAAGAGATCGGCCCGCGTGAACTGGACAGGAAATGGAGCCGGCGCGGGGAGGTCCCGCGCGGCCAGGTCGAGCAGCGGCTGGCTCAGATCCAGGCCTTGGTAGGAGCCCTGATGCCGCTGGGCCGCCAGGAGCTCGAGCACAGGTGCGGAGCCGCAACCCAGGTCCAGGATGCGCGCCTCCGGCGGGATCCGGGGAACAAGGCGGGCCACTCCGGGCCTCACGGACCGGCGGGTCTGCGCGAAAGAAGATGCGAAGCTTTGGTAGAATTCTTGATTAAGGTCGACGAGACGCCTAGCGATGCGCGAATCCACAGCTTCGGATTATACCTACGACCCTTCGCTTGAGGAGCGTCTGAGCGAATGGCGCGCCCTGCGCGACTACGGCGACGGGGAGCGCCGCAGCGCGGCGCACGCTCTCTTGGTGGACATGCAGGGCGGCCTTGCCCTGCGGCCGGCCTTGCATCGTCATCCCGGGCCCCACGGCTACCTCACCAAGGACTTCCTCCTTCACGTCTATCGCCAGATGGTGGAGGGGGGGGAGATGCCCGAGGACCCGCGGATTCTCCAGGCCCTGCGCATGAAGCCGGTGCGTACCCTTTCGGGGGTCGCGACCCTCACCGTCTTGACCAAGCCCTACCCCTGCCCCGGAAAGTGCCTCTTCTGCCCCACCGACGTGCGCATGCCCAAGAGCTACCTGCATGATGAGCCAGGCGCCATGCGCGCGGAGCAGCATCATTTTGACCCGTACGAGCAGACGACGGCCCGGCTGGAAAGCCTGGAGTCGGTGGGGCATCCGACTGGCAAGGTCGAACTCTTGATTCTGGGCGGCACCTGGAGCGCCTATCGCCGGGACTATCAAGCGTGGTTCGTGCGGCGGTGTCTGGATGCCCTGAATGGGAGTGTTTCCTCCTCCCTCGAGCAGGCCCAAAACCGGAACGCCCGTGCCGCCCGGCGCAATGTGGGTCTGGTGGTCGAGACCCGCCCGGACCGGATCACCCCCAGCGAACTGCGCTGGTTGCGCTCGATCGGGGTCACCAAGGTCCAGGTCGGGGTACAAAGCACTCAGGATCGCATCCTGGAGATGAACCAGCGCGGTCACACCCTGGCGGACACAAGGCGCGCTTTCCGTCTTCTGCGAGCGGCGGGCTTCAAGATCCACGCGCATTGGATGCCCAATCTGCTCGGAGCCGATGAGCTTAGCGACCGGGCAGATTTCGCGGCCCTCTGGGAGGACCCGGACTTGCGCCCCGATGAACTCAAGATTTATCCGACCTCATTGTTGCAGAACAGCGGCTTGTTCGCCTACTGGGAGCGCGGTGAGTATCGTCCCTACACGTATGCGGAACTGGTCGAACTTCTGGTGAGTATCAAGCCTACCATCCCGCGCTACTGCCGGGTGAACCGACTGGTGCGCGATTTCCCCGCCCAGCACGTGGTGGCGGGGAATCGACGATCCAACCTGCGGGAGGACGCGCAGCGCGTGCTCGCCTCGCGAGGTCTGCGCTGCCAGTGCATTCGCTGCCGGGAAATCGGCGCCCAACCGGTGCGGCGCGAGGATCTTCGCCTGGAGGAACTAGTCTACCGCGCGGGCGGAGCCGAGGAACACTTTCTTTCCTTTGTCACCTCGGAGGATCGGCTGGCGGGCTATGTGCGGCTTTCGCTACCCCAATCGCCGGGGGCAGGCCTGGGCTGGCCCGATTTGCGGGAGGCGGCGTTGGTCCGTGAGATCCACATCTATGGGCAGAGTCTGGGGGTCGGAGATCCGGGTCCGCCCGGCGCCGCGCAGCATGTTGGGCTGGGGAGCGAATTACTTTCCCGCGCCGAAGCCCTTGCCCGCCGGAGGGGCTATGCCCGCCTGGCGGTGATCTCAGCCATCGGGACCCGTGGTTACTACGCGGAACGCGGCTTCTTGGACGGGGAGCTCTACCAGGTCAAGCCGCTTTGAGCCAGGCCATTCCCCCGCCTCGTGATACAATCCGCACGTTGCCACAGGACCCTGTCCTGTGTTTCCGCTCCTCACCCGACCCGTCCCGGGTCGGCCAAGGGGGGCAATTCCGAGGGAAGGAGGATTCCCCATGCGCAACTATGAGCTCGGCCTCGTGATTCGGACCGAGGTCAACGAGGAAGTCCTGAACGAATTCCTTGAAAGAGTCAAGGGCTGGATCACCCAGGCGGGCGGCTCGCTGACCAAGACCGACCTGTGGGGCAAGCGTCAGCTGGCTTACTCGATCATGAAGCAACGCGAGGGCCTCTACGTGTTCCTCAATGCGCAGATGCCGCCCGCGGCGACGTCCGAATTGGAGCACAACCTGCGACTGACCGAGCAGGTCCTGCGCTTCCTCATTATCCGTCAGGAGGATTGACCCTCCGGCCTGCAAGTGGAACGGGCAGCCATTGGTGCGCTTCCTCGACAGGGAGGCTCAGCATGTCTCGTAGCCTGAACAAAGTCATGGTGATCGGTCACGTCGGACGAGATCCGGAGATGCGCTATACCCCTTCCGGGAAGCCGGTGACATCCTTTAGTGTGGCCACCGGTCGCACCTGGGTGGGAAGCGATGGCGAGCGGCGCGAGGACACCGAGTGGTTCACGGTGATCGCCTGGGGCAGCTTGGCCGAGATCTGCAGGCAGTACTTGAACAAGGGTCAGCAGGTCTATGTGGAGGGGCGGCTGCAAACGCGGCGCTGGGAGGACAGCGGGGGAAAGAAGCACGCCGCGCTGGAGATCGTCGCGGGTGAAATGATCATGTTGGGGGAGCGGCGCGAGCCGGTGATGCAAGCTCCGGCAGGTCCGGCGGCCGAAGAAGAGTTGCCCTTCTGATCGGACCAAAGTCTCTGGCTGAGTCGGCCCGGCAGCCCGCCCGCGGCGGGTCCACCGAGCGATTGGCAGCTCCGAGGGGAGGATGTCGTGGAAGAGTCCCAAGAAGGTTCACGCGGTGGTGAGGGTTCCGCTTGGGTCGAGGGCGGTCCTCGCGGCTCGTATTTGCGCCGGCCGCGCGTTTGCCAGTTCTGCATCGATCAAGTAAAAGACGTTGACTATAAGCAGTCTGATCTGTTGCGCCGCTTCGTCATGGAACGGGGCAAGATCCGGCCCCGGCGACAAACCGGTGTGTGTGCTAAGCACCAGCGATTGCTGGCGGTGGCCATCAAGCGGGCTCGCCACCTTGCGCTCCTTCCCTTCGTAGAGGAATGAACGCAGGCCGGAGCCCGGGCAGGGGGTAACCAGGGGCCCGGCACGGCTTCCGGGAGGCGTCCATGCCAGAGAACCGTCCGCGGACAGAGCGCACTCTCACCCGCAAGCAGCGGGCGCATCTTCGCCGTGACGACATTCAGCGCCGCTGGGTGATCTTGGGCGCCGGCTTGGTGCTGCTGGTCGTTGTGGCCATCATCGGGCTGGGCTTCCTCAATCAATACGTCATCCAGGAGCGCCAGCCCGTGGCCACCGTCGGGGGTCAGGCCGTCACTTCTCGGGATTTCGAGGTGGCGGTTCGCTACCAGCGATACCAGCTGATCCAGCAGTACCAGCAGCTTGCCTCGTTTGCTTCGTACCTGAGCAGCGGGTCGCAGCAGAATGTGTTTGCGCAGCAGATGCAGCTCATCTCCTCGGAGCTTTCCGACTCCCAGACGCTGGGCCAAACCGTCCTGGATTCGCTCGTCCAGGATCGTCTCATCCGCCAGGAGGCGGCCCGACGGGGGATCGCGGTAAGCGAAGCCGAGATCAATGAGCGCATCCAAACGCTGTTTGGCTACTATCCGAACGGCACGCCGACCCCGACCGGGCCCACCGCAACTCCGGAACCCGCCACCTCAACGCCGACCGCCTCTCCCACTCCGGCCGCCTCACCCACTCCCGCACTCACGCCGGTGCCCACGCCGACCGCGACTGTCCCCGTGCCAACCCCTACCCCGTACACCGCGCAGGCCTACCAGCAGGACCTGCACCAGTACTTGGCGACCTTGAAGGGCGCCACCGGCCAGTCCGAGGCGGACTTCCGCTATGTGATTGCCTCTGACCTGTATCACCAGAAGGTCCAGGACGTGGTCACCGCAGGTATTGCCAAGGTCCAGGACCAAGTCCACGTTCGCCATATTGTCCTGCAGGACGAAGCGAGTGCTACTGCCCTGCGGGTCAGGCTGGTCAACGGCGAGGCCTGGGACAAGCTTGCCTCCCAATACTCCCTTGACACCTCGACCAAAGACAGCGCCGGAGACCTGGGCTGGAACCCGAGCGCTCTTCTGGATCCGACCCTGGCGGGGGTCGCCTTCTCCATGAAGCCTGGATCCATCAGTCAGCCGTTCCAGACCAGTTCGGGGTGGGAGTTGATCAACGTGGTCTCTCGCCAAGTGCAAGCCGTGGGCAGTACGCAGTATCAACAGCTGGTTCAACAGGCAATGCAAACGTGGTTGACTCAGCAGCAGTCCAAGCCGGGACTGGTCGTCACCTTTGACCGCTGGATGGACCGCGTACCGACCAGTCCCGCGCTCGCGACGCCGACTGGGTAAGCCCCAGCCCGGCCACCTGGCCCCGGGTCCGCGGGGCGCGGGCGAGCGTCGTGCGGCAGGGCGCTTTACCTTCCTCTGGTCCTCCCCTTCGTAGAGTTTGGCGCACGGCCCGAGATGAGACCTCCGGGCCCGAAGCCTCGGGGGTCCAGAAGTCAGGCGGTCCAGGGTGGCGATAACCGTGGCAGAGAATCAGCCCGTCAGCCCCTCCCCTCCCCCCCCATCACAGACCCCATGGCTTCCGCGTAACATCTGGGCCGTGAGCCTGACCAGTTTCTTCACCGACATCTCCTCGGAGATGATCTTCAACCTCCTCACCCTCTTCCTTGCCAATGTGCTGGGTGCGGGCACAGCGGTCATCGGGTTGATTAACGGGGTGGCTGACACCACGGCCAGCTTGAGCCAAATCCTATCAGGCTGGATATCCGATCGAATGGTACGGCGCAAAGGATTGACTGCGATCGGCTACATCCTCTCCGCCATCGCCAAGCCGGTGTTTTTCTTCGCCGATACTTGGCCGGTGGTGCTGGTCTTGCGCTTTGCAGATCGGCTCGGAAAAGGGGTGCGGACCGCACCCCGGGATGCGCTCGTGGCAGACAGCGCTCGCACGGACCGGCGAGGGCTTGCCTTTGGAGTTCACCGTGCGGCCGACACGGCAGGCGCTATGCTGGGCGTGCTCATCGCCGCGGCGGTCGTCTACATCGAGGGGCCCTCCGCTCATGTCCTCTCGCGGGCCACCTTCCAGTGGGTGGTGGTCCTCAGCATCCTGCCGGCGTTCCTGGGGGTGCTGAGCTTCGTTCTGATCGCGCGCGAGCCGCCCGGGATCGAATCGGGCGGATCGAAGCAACCCGGCTCACATCCTGACCCCCTGAAACAGTCGGCGCGGTCGGAATCATTCCGCTTCAGCCCGCGCTTCATTGGTTTTCTCGTTTTCGTCGGGCTCTTTACCCTGGGCAACTCCTCCGATGCGTTTCTTGTACTGCGAGCCCAGCAGGTGGGGCTGACCGTCCTGCAGATCCTACTCGCCCTGGTGACATTTAACCTGGTGTATGCGGTGGCCTCGGCCCCTTCCGGCGCGCCGGCCGACCGGATAGGGCCTGCGCGCCTCATCCTGGCCGGATGGCTGGTATATGCGCTGGTCTACCTCGGCTTCGCGTTGTGCCGGCAGGGGTGGCAGGTGTGGGCGCTGTTGGGGGTATATGGCCTGTACTATGGATTGTTTGACGGAACTTCGCGGGCACTTGTGCCCGACTTGGTTCGGCCCGAGGTGCGCGGGACGGCCTACGGGGTCTTCAATGCGGCTGTCGGGGTCATGGCTTTGCCTGCCTCGGTGATCGCCGGCCTGCTCTGGCAGGGGGCGGGGACCTGGCACGGGTTCGGCGCTCCGGCGCCTTTCTGGTTCGGGTCGGCTCTGGCCTTCGCCTCCGCCTTCCTCCTCGTCGTGGTGTTTCCCCGGCTCCGGGCGACGGATTGATTCAACTCATCGGTCGCAGGAGGACAATTGCGCGTCGGTTCCCATCCGTGAGAGCTGCCGGAGGCGCGTTGCAAAGCGAAGGGGGGTGAAAGTCACCCATCTGCTGGGTCAGGACCCGCGGGCGGCCGGGCGGCAGACCTGGCGTACAACTCCAACTGGGCAGGTCAGGGGGAACGCTGACCTACCTGGAACCTGACATGAAGATTGCTCTGGAGTCGGACGAGATTAAGACAACGATACCCTTCCTTGGCGAACTGCTACGTGCCTTTGGAGAGCTGGGCTGGAACGAGAGGGCCGCCGAGCTGGCCAGGCTTATGTTGGATCGCATCAGCCGTAGGCCCTATGTGGAGGCTCATACCGTGATGTCCTCCCTGAAAGGGTGCTATTGGGCGGAGCGCGCGGGCGGGTCTGAGTACAGCCACCTCGTCCCCGAATTCCTGGCCCAGATTGAGCGCGGGGATCGGCAGTATCACAGCCCGGAAATGAAAGCGGCTCGGGCCGAGGCGCAAACCATCCTTCTGGAGGAGGAAGGGAATGAGTCGGGAGCCCTGGAGAAGCTGGGCGAGGCCAGCAGGATTTGGGGGGAAACGGACCGACCCTTCTACCACGCCCGGTCTCGGGTCGAAGCGGCCAGGGTCGCGGAGAAAGCAGGCCGGCTGGCTGAGGCCGCGGAAACCGCGGGGCAGGCCGAACCCCTCCTGGGGAACCTCGCTGCCCAGCTCGACGCGAACGATCACCGCCCGGCGCTTCTGTCTTCCCGCTTGGTCCGCGAGGCACACCGCCTCACACGCAGTTCCTGAACGCTGATCGGCCTGCGGCGGCTGCCGGATCGGAAGCGGGCGGTGCGCTGGGTTGCTTCCGTCACTGCCCGCTAAGAGGCTCGACGAGGGAGGGGAAGGATGTCGTCCGGGGACCCTAGGGCGCTGGTCGAGGGAATGCTTGAGCCGTGGCTCCATTCGCTCCGCGACCCGCCCAAGGCACAGACAACGGTCCTGGAGAGCCTCTTGCAGATTCACCGGGACACAAGGTATGGCCGTGAACACGGGATTGAGAAGGTCGACTCGGTCGAATCGTTCCGCCGCTCCTTTCCGGTAATGACCTACGACGATTACCGGCCCCTGCTCCAGCGTGTGATGGCTGGGGGGACGGATTTGCTGCTCAACGAGCCGCCCGTCGGCTGGGCCATCACTCGCGGAACGACCCGGGGAGAGTCGAAATTCATCCCGATGACGCCAGCTGACTTGCGGAGCCCAGTGAGCGCCGGAAGGGCCGTGATGAACTACGCGGTTTCCACCGGGCGCTTCGACGTCTTTCAGGGGGTAAACCTCAATTTGAACTTTCCCTCCGTGGTGGGGAAGGTCCGAATGGGCGAGCGAGAGGTCGAATACGGCTACAGTTCGGGGATCTACACCAAATACGTCTCCGCGCTCACTCCGGTGCGCTCCGTGCCGGCCCAGGACGAGATTGACGCACTGGGTGGAGGGCAGACGGTGCGGGACTGGGAGGCGAGGTTTGACCTGGCCTACGAGAAATGTCGGCAGGCCAACGTCAGCCTGGTGGGCGGCGTGGCGCCTACGGCCGTGCGTTTTGCCCGTTACTTATGGCGCTCGCACCGCGTTTATCCGAAGCAGGTGTGGAAGATCCAGGTCCTGACGCTAGGCAGCGTCCCCGGCATCAACACGTACTACCAGCCTGCGTTGAGGGCCCTGTATGGACCGGCCCGCATCCGCGAGATCTACGGGGCCACCGAGGGGATGTTCGGACAGCAAATGGACGAGCACCGGGCGTGGGTTCCCAACTATGACCTGTTCCTCCTCGAAGTGCTGACCAGGACGGGGATCAAGATGCTGCACGAAATGCTCCCTGGCGAACTGGGAAGCCTCGTGGTCTCAACCCCCGTGCTGTTGCGCTACAAGATTGGGGACTTGATTCTGGCCTTCCCCGCGCCGTACTTCCGCTGTATTGGAAGGGACCGCTGGTGGACGCCCCTTTCCTACTACTGGGGGGAACTCAGCCGCCTCGGCCTCAATCAGCTGTGAAGACGGGCAGGGCCTATTGTCCGCGCCCGGCATTGCGCAGAAGGATGGCCAACCCGATCAGGATCAGGGCCAGCGGCCAGAGCAGTTCCCAGCGCACGACCCCCTCCAGCCCAATCCCCAGAAAAATGATGCCGAGGATTGCGGTTCCCACAACCGGACGCCGATAGGTGGGCATTGCCAGCCGAATGAGAACCTCGACCAAGAGAATCGCGCCTGCCCCTGTGAACACCAATCCCCAGCCTGGGATCAGTAGGTTGGGAGGCAAGAGTCCTATGTTTCCCGCAAGCAGAGCCAGACCCGCCCAGATGAAAATTGCAGGCCAGATGATGCTGCTCAGCGGGTCCCGCCGGTATTTCTCCTCCCAGTGCTTCTCCTCGGGCCGCTTCTCCTCCTGCTTCTCCCCACGCTTCTCTTCCTCTTTCTCCTCAGCCCGGTATGGGCGTTGCGGGGGTGTCTGTCCCGTCATGTCGCATCTCCTGCACACAGTCCTGAACTCAACCTCGAGGAGGGTCGTGTGCTCTTCCGGTCCTCGAACTGCCGTGAAGAGGGGCACAAGTCAATCATGCAGCCATCACAACCCACGGACAACTGGATGGCTGTTGGTCCCCTCTTTAGAATAGGAAGGCCGCATTCCACTTCGGGACGCAGCCCGACCCAGGGCACTCCCTTGCCAAAAGGGGCCTGGATTCCCCAGTCGAGGCCCGGACCTCAGACGCGCCGCATATCGTGCACCATCATGCGGGCCGCTTTCCTTCCCATGTCCACGGCGTAGTTGGTGCCTCGATCCCAGGGGTAGACCTGACTCATGCTCGCGAAGTAGAGGCCACGCATGGGCGTGCGGATGCCGGGCAGATTCTCGGAGTGGTTGACGACCGGGATCGGCTGGGCATAGGGAGCGCGGAAGAGCCAGGACCCCGTCACCCAGTCCGGACGGAAGTTGGGGTTGAATCGAGGGAGCGCTGGAAGGAACCGCTCCAGGAGCTGATCGTGACTGAGTCGGAAGTACTCGTGATCCGGCGCGAGATAATCGCCGCAGTAGAGGATGTGGTTTCCGCCGAAGTACTCCTTGGGAAGGTAGTTGGTATGCTCGACCAGGGCCAGGAAGGGGAAGCCTTCCCCCTTCACCAAGCTGTGCCAGTAGATTCCGCTCTCGGCGAGCTGGTGACGCAAAGCCAGGATTAAGACTACGGCGCCCAGGCTCCGCAGGGGTAGAAGCTTGGCCAGGTAGTCGGGGGAGAGCCCGGTGGCAATTCGGGTGAGGAGAGTCGGCGAGCTGGTGACCAGGCAGGCATCATAGTGCTCGGTCCGGTCGGGCAGCCTGAGCGAAACCTCGCCGTTGACCTCGGACGTGATGAGAGCGACGGGCGTGCGCAAGTAGAGAGCCGCGCCCAGCGTCTTCACCTCCCTGGCCAGCCGATCGAGAAATTCCTGGAATCCGCCACGGAAAGTTCCCAGCCGCGGGGTCCGGCTGTGAAGCCGGGCCCAGAACCAGGCCATGTTGACCTCGCGGTAAGCCTCCTCTCCAAACTTGCCAACAAAAAGAGGTTTCCAGAGCCTTTCAAAAACCCCATCGCCGAAGTACTTGCGCATCCAGCTCTCCGCGCTGAAGGCCTCCAGCGGCCTCCAAAACGGGCTGAGCCTCAGGAATCCGCCGACCGCCAGGTTGCGGATGCGATTGGGGAGGGAGAGACCGGGGAAGGTCAGCCAGGCCGGGATGCTGTCCATTGGAAAGAACTTGCCCTGGTAGTAGACCGCGGTGACCGGCCGGCGAAAGATCAAGTCTTCTTGCCAGCCCAACTCCTGAATGAAGCTGAGGATGGCACGGTCGGAGGCGAACCAGTGGTGATAGAAACGCTCCAGGCTCCACTCCCAGCCGGGCACGTGAAAGCCTCCGGCCAATCCGCCCACCTCGGCTTCGGCCTCGAAGATCGAAACGCTGTGTCCGGCCCGGGCCAGGTCATAGGCAGCGGCCAAGCCGCCCGCTCCGGCTCCAACAATCGCAAATCTCATCGTTCGCGGCGCTCCTTGCGAGAATCTCGACCAAGTATACCCGATAGGAGAGGTTGCCTGCCGGCCGAGGCGCTGTCCCCGGGCGGCCAGGATCAGCGCCGATACCCATCGGCCACTGGATTGGCGGGGAGGCAGATGAATCCATCAGCCGGATGACCCACCCAGGTCACGCGGTCTGGGAGCTGAGAAGCCAGGTAGGCCGTGTAGGCGGCTACTAACGCATCCAGTGCGTCGTGCGAGCACAGCCCTTCGAGGCTCAAGTCGCCTCGGAGGAGGTGATGCGCGGTCAGTTCCTCCATGGCTACCATCGGGTCCAGGACCCGGACCCCCTCCCGGAAGAGCAGAATCTGCCTCTGGAGTCGCCCCTCCAGAGTCCCCTTGGCGAAGGGGATCTTCCCAAGCAGGGCGGCAAAGCAGGCGTGCGGGTGCACCTCAAAGCACCAGCGCGGGCCGCCCGCCCCGTCCTGGCCGACCGCGTAGCCCTCCGAGCGGAGCCTGCGGTAGACGCGGAAGCCCACCCTCATCCACTCCGGTGCGGCGCCCTCCACCTGAGGGGTGACGCACAGGTTCAGGCCCCGGCGCCGCAACTCAAACTCTGAAACCCTGTAGCGTTGCCAAGTCTGGCCGGAGGGCTTGAGCCCAAACTGCTCACGAATCTGGGGATTGGAGAGCAGACCAGCGCTGGTCTGCTGAGGGGCATCAATTGCGGCAACGGTAGGGTTCGCAGTCAGCAGGACCTGCAGGGCCCCTTCCAGCGAGAGGCTTTCCAGTCGCACGATCTGCAGGTGCGCATCCAATATGGCCAGGTCGACCAGGCGGTGCCCCGCCGTCAGATCGAGGCCGATGAAGTGAGCTCCGCCATTCCGGGGCCAGGTACGAATGCTAGTGGGGTCTTGTGCGCCCATTGCGAAACTGCCGCCCTGCTGGACCGAGAAATGCGCCTTGTGAACAGCTGCACTAACCGGAGAGCAGCTCCTCGATCGGCTCTCAAGAAAATTGGCCGCCCATTTGTCGGCACACGTTGGAATTGAGTATACATCAGGCTTTTGACGCTGGGTTGGGCGGGCGTTATACTTGCCCAAGCGGTCCAGCCAGGAGTCCTTCGCCCGATCCTTTCGGGCCTCGGCGTGGATGCGGACCAGCCGAGGATGCTCTCGTCTAAGCTGGGAGCAGCACCCCTCAGAGGAGATGACCCCCATGGCACCTCGTAGAGCGGTCAAAACCACCCGGGTTGCGCGCAAGACGGTTCGCCGCAGGGCGGTTGAAAGGAAAGCCCCAGCGCCTTTCAAGCTGACCTACGCCACCATGTTCAACCCACCGGAAAGGCTTCACCTGAATTTCGAGGCGGAGCTCGCCAAGGTGAGGGCGCAGTTCGGGCGCGATCACGGGATGATCATCAACGGTGTGGATCGCTTCAGCCCGGAGAAACTCGAGGACCGTTCCCCCATCAACACAGACTGGTTGCTGGGTACCTTCCAGAAGGGGACGATCCGGGACGTTCACGCGGCCTTGGCGGCCGCGCGGAGTGCCTTCCCCGGCTGGAGCAGCATGCATTGGAAAGACCGCGTCCGCTTGGTCGGCCAGGTGGCGGCAAATATCGAGAAGCGGGTGTACGAGATCGGCGCGGTGGTCTCGCTCGAGGTGGGGAAGAACCGGATGGAAGCCCTGGGGGACGTGCAGGAGATGGCCGACCTGCTCCACTACGCCTGCGATCAGATGGAGGCCAACCGAGGCTACATCCGTGAAATGGGCCGCGACCCTCTGCCTGGATTCAAGGCACACAATGTATCCGTGCTGCGCCCCTACGGAGTGTGGGTCGTCATCAGCCCGTTCAACTTCCCGGCCGCCTTGTCGGGCGGGCCCTCGGGCGCTGCGGTGGTCACGGGGAACTGTGTGGTGTTCAAGCCCTCCTCGGACACCCCTTGGACGGGTCGCCTGCTGGCCGAGTGCTTCCGCGAGGCGGGCATCCCCGAGGGGGTCTTCAATTATGTGACCGGTTCGGGAGGCTCGGTCGGCGAGGAGTTGATCAGCAATGCGGGAGTCGACGGGATCACCTTCACCGGATCCTATGATGTCGGGAGGCGCATCTATCAGACCTTTACCAAAGGCCGGTACCCTCGCCCGGTGATCCTCGAGATGGGCGGGAAGAACCCCGCGATCGTGACGTGCCATGCCAACTTGGAAGATGCCGCGGTAGGGATCATGCGCTCTGCTTTTGGTCTGCAAGGGCAAAAGTGCTCTGCCTGCTCTCGGGTCTTTGTCGAGAGACCGGTCAAGGAGGAGCTGGTCCACCGCCTCGTCGACTTGACCCAGAAGATCAATGTGGGGGACCCAACCCAACGCGAGGTCTACATGGGTCCGCTCATCAATCGCAATGCCTACGAGAGCTTCCGCAACTACGCGGAGGAGATTTCGAGTTCCGCGAGGTTCCTGACGGGCGGGAAGGTGCTTAACCAGGGGGAACTGGCCAAGGGATATTTCGTCGCCCCAACGCTGGTTGACCACCTGCCGGTCACCCACCGTCTTTGGAAGGAGGAGATGTTTCTGCCCATCACCACCATCCACGCGGTGGACACGCTGGAGGAAGCCATGAGGCTCGCCAACGACGTCAACTACGGTTTGACGGCGGGTTTCTACGGCAACCGAGAGGAAGCCAGTTGGTTCTTTGACCAGATCGAAGCCGGCGTGGCCTATGCTAACCGACCGCAGGGGGCAACCACGGGGGCTTGGCCCGGGTTCCAGCCCTTCGGCGGGTGGAAGGGATCCGGCTCAAGCGGCAAGAACGCCGGGGGTCTCTACTACCTCCCGCTCTACATGCACGAGCAGATTCAAACCCTGATCAGCCGGTAGAGCGTGCGCTTGGCCTGGCGCGGGAGCGCCCCGGTCTTCTGGAGATGAACGTCAAGGAGCGGCTGGGCTGTTTCCTCAGCCTGATCGGCGTGGCAGCCCTCGTCCTGTTTGGCCTCCCGATCTGGGAGGCGCTGCAGGGTCGGCCCCGGAGCATAGACCAGACCTGGATCCTGGGTGCCCTCAGCGCAATCGTCCTGGTCTGGATCGGAATCCGGTTGGCTTGGGCAGGACGTCGAGAAGCGGGCTCGTCCAAGCCACCCAGCTTGGCCCGTTCGGTCCGGGAACGATTCCGACGGCGGAAGGATGACACGCAGCAGAAGGGCTAGGCCAACCCAGACTCGGCTTGGAAGCCCGCGACCTCATTTTTCCGAGTGGCCAGATGAGCAAACTTCTTCCTCTTTCCCAGGCGGTCGATCGCCTCGTCCACGACGGCGATCTGGTTTATGCGGCCGGTTTTACCCACCTCATCCCCTTCGCGGTGGCCCACGAGATGATTCGTCAGGGCCGCAAGAATCTCACCTTGGCCCGTGCCACCCCGGATCTGATCTATGACCAGCTCGTGGCCGCCGGCTGCGCGAAGAAAGTGATCTTCTCCTACACCGGGAACCCCGGTGTGGGTTCCCTGCGAATTGTGCGCGCCGCGATCGAGGCGGGCGAAATCGAGTTCGAAGAGTACTCCCACTTCGCGATGATCACGCGCTTGACGGCGGCGGCTAGCGGTCTGCCTTTCCTGCCGATGATGCCCATCGGGACGGAAGATCTGGCGCGGGCCAACCCCCAGTACCGCAAGGTCGTGGATCCCTACTCGGGCCGGGAGCTCAACACCGTTCCTGCCCTTCATCCGGATGTGGCGATCGTCCATGCTCAGCGGGCGGATGCGAACGGCAACGTCCAGGTTTGGGGGATCCTGGGCGAGCAGAAGGAGGCCGCCTTCGCCGCGGCGCGAGTGATCGTCACCGCGGAGGAGATCGTGGGCGAAGAGGTGATTCGCTCTGACCCCAATCGCACCCTGATTCCCTCCTTTGTGGTCACCGCTGTCTGCCATGTGCCTCACTGCGCTCATCCCTCCTACACTCAGGGATACTACGACCGCGACAATGAGTTCTACCTGCGGTGGGACAAGATTTCCTCCGACCGCCAGTCCACCCGTGCGTGGTTGGAGGAGTGGGTGTTCGGGGTCAAGGACCGGGATGAGTATTGGCAGAAACTGGGCGAGGAAGTTCTGGCGCGTCTGGCGGTGAAGCCTCGCTGGAGTCAGCCCGTCAACTACGGGGAATTCTAGATCTCGGCCGGAAGGGTCTCGAGGGTCGTCCGGCGGGAGCGGCGGCACCCAAGACGGGCTTCGATTTCGGGTGCCAAGGATTCGCGAGCCAAGGCAATAGGCGGGCCCCCCGACGAGGTGTAGCCCCGGGTCGAGGCAGTCGCCTTGGAGAGGGGTGAGGGGATGGAGCGCCGCTTGAGAATTCCTCCTGCTCTAATCCTCTTTTTTTTCTCGCCCCCGCGATCGGCGAGCTGCTTTCTGGATCGTCTCCACCTGTTGAATTCTTCTCGGTCTTCGGGCTGACCCTGATGTCCCTTCTCTACGGAGGGGGCGCGATCCTCATTCGGGAACTCGCCTTGCGGTGGGGCAAGGGCTGGCGTACCGTATTCCTGCTCGGGATGACCTTCGGGATTGTGGAAGAGGGCCTGATGGTCAAGAGCCGGTTTGACATCAACTGGCCAGATGCCAAAGCCCTCGGGCAGTATGGGCGTTGGGAGGGCATCAACTGGGTCTGGGCCACCCACCTGACCCTGTATCATATGGTCTTCAGCATCGCGATTCCGATCGTTTTGGTCACGCTGATGTTCCCCGAGCGGCGGCGCGATGCCTGGATTGGGCAGAAGGGGTTCTATATCCTCGCTGGCCTCTTTGGGGCCGACGTGGTCTTCGGCTTTCTTTTCCTCGCCTCGTACCGCCCCCCTTTGCTGCCCTACCTCTTGGCGGCCGGGATGGCGGGCGCGCTCTTTTGGCTGGCAGGGCGCCAGCCAGGAGGAACGCTCATCCGCGATCCACGCGGTCAGTTCACCCACCCCGGACGTCTTTACCTGCTCGGATTGGCGTCCACCCTCGCCCTTTTCGGCATTGGCTGGCGTCTGGCGGCCGCGAGGATTCCGGCTTGGCTTGTCGTCCTACTTCTGGGGGGATGCGGTGCACCCACATTTGGGGTTGCCTCCCATCTCTCTCGGGGGAGTTCTCTGCTTCTGCCAAGGAATCAACTGGGGCTGGCCTCGGGGGCGCTGAGCTCCTTCATCGCCCTCGCGCCCTTGCAGCAACTGGACAAGACGCGAACGGACAACACTTCAGGGATGGCTTGGGTTGGTCTGGCCGCGGCCCTGATGCTGGTTTGGCTGGCTCTTCGCGTACGGCAAGAGGAAAAGACCGCCGTGCTCCTCCGCGCCCCATGACCCCAAGCCGCGGGCCGCTGCGAAACTCCTATCGAAGACCGGCCACGTCATGCAGGAGAATTCCTGGGTGAGGGATCGCGGCGCAGCCCTCGGCCCAGTTGTTCAAGTCAGGTGATAGAGGTCCCGATGGAATCGATTGAACTCTCGGATATCATCCCGTGCACTCCCGCCCGTCTCTACGAGGCGTGGCTCGACAGCGCCGAACACTCCGCCTTCACGGGCGGCAAGGCGAAGATCGATCCAAGAGTGCACGGCAAGTTCACCGCCTGGGACAAGTACATAACCGGAGAGACTCTGGAGCTGGAGCCCCCCCGCAGAATTGTCCAGGCTTGGCGGACCGTGGATTTCCCAGTGGGCAGTGCGGACTCGAGGCTCGAGATTCTCTTGGAACCCGCCGGAGCGAAAACCCGCTTGACCCTGAAACACAAGGACCTGCCCGAGGGTCAGGGCCAGGACTACCGGCAGGGTTGGATCGACAACTACTTTGAGCCGATGAAGGCCTACTTTGCCTCCTTCCCGGGCCAAGACTCCTGAACCTGCCCTCCCGGGCCTCGCGGCGCTCAATTGATCGGCCCGGGTCTCGGGAGCCGGAAGGGGAGACCGTTGATTCCGTTCGGTGAGATCCCAGAGAGCTGAAGGGCGGCAAAATCGGCCTCGCCAACGTCTATTCTGAGCGCAGTTCGGCAACGAAGCGTTCCCAGGGTCGCACCTCAGCGTTGGCCTTGAGCCACAGGTAATAGTCGCGAGCGATGTCGGCCTGTTGCTCCGGGTTGAAATCCAAGAGACGTTTTCTTTGCCGATCGGCCGTGATCAAGCCGGTTGCTCCTCCGTAGTCGTAGACCAGAGGGCCAAGGCGCAGAAAGGCTTCCACGGCGCGGGAAAGATAGCCCCAGCTCACATGCCGGTATTGCCAGACGTGGACGAGCTCATGCACGAGCCAGGCCATGTCACTTGAATCCCCCGAGACCATGTCCTCCAGTGTAATCGAGAGGGTCCGGGAGAAATAGATCGTTGTCCCCAGGGTAACAGCATTCGCCAGGGGAGGAGGCCTGTGTTTGAGTCTGGCGGCGACGCGCGCAATCAGGATGGGCCAGGACGCGTTTTCCAAGACGCGGACCTCTGTCAAGTCCAGCCCTCCCGCGAAGACCAGCTCGGCCTCGTGGGTTTCGACGGGCGAAAGCGCCCTTATCTTCATCCCGCCCTTCCCTCCCAGCAGATCATAGAGGTAGCCCGACCGCAGGTCAACCGGAGACTTCAGGAAAACCTGGACCACTCGGAGTGGGCAGAGTGAAGCGTTGACCGGAGAGGACGTTGCTGTCCCCGGAGCGGTCTGGTATAGTCTGACCGTTAACCGGAAGAGGGCGCAGAATGTTGCAATCACTGCAGAGAGGATTTGGGTTTCTGCGACAGGCCGCGGATATGGCCACTCGCGATTCGGATCTGCTTCGACCCTCCTTCATTGCAATCCTGGCCGGATTCGTCCTCTCGCTCTTGGGGGCCGGAGTCATGGTCCTGGCCGCGCTCTCGATGGGAGGCACGGACGCCGGTCGGGTGTTGATCGTCGTGCTGGGCCTAGGGCTGGTGCTCTCGGAGTACATTGTTACCTATGTCTTTGCCGGCATGACAGTCTACCTAGTCTACGGGCTCGTGGCCGAGGGCGATGGGCGCATGGATCGGGCTTGGCAGGCGGTGGGCCGCTCTTTCTGGCATCTCGTCAGCTTGGCCTTGGCCTCCACCCTGGTTCGTCTCATGGAATCCCTGCTGGGGGGGAGGAATCGGCGAGGGGGAGTCCCAGGGGGCATCTTGGCCAGCGTGCTGGACGCGGTAGGGACGACCGCCACTTACCTGGTCCTGCCCGCGATGATCATCGAGGACCTGGATCTCGGCCGAGCGCTGCGACGTGCGACCTTCATTGTCAAGAACAACTTGCTGCTGGTCGCGGTAACCGAGATCGGGGTGGGCACCGTCGTAGGGGTGGCATCGTTTGTGGCGATAGCCCTTTCGATTCTTCTCGGCGGGGGGACTTTTTACCTGGTGGAAACTGCCTTGGGCTCTTCAACCGCTGCGCTCCTGTTTGGTGGGGCGCTCGGCGTGACGGTCACGGGGGTGGGGATCGCCATCGTGGCAGTACTTTCTCCCTACGTCACCACCGCCTATCACACCTGCCTGTTCCTTTGGGCGCGAGAGGTGGAGCGGGCGCGAACTGCGGGAAGGGATGAACGGAGCGTAATGGCTCCGGCCCTCGTTGCCGCGGTTCTCTCCTCTTGAGGCAGTCAGCCCGGCGAAGGAAACGGCATGGGCGCTTACACGCCGTCCGAACTGATGACTGTGAATGCCGCTCGCCTCCTGCGGGACGGGGACGTTGTCGTGGTCGGCGTGGGATTGCCCAACCTAGCATGCAACCTCGCGCGCCGAACGCAGGCTCCGAACCTGGTCATGATCTATGAGGCGGGAGTGATCGGGGCCCAGCCTGCCCGTCTGCCTCTCTCTATCGGCGACCCTACGCTCGTCAGCGGCGCAACCTCCATCTGCAGCTTCTACGATCTCTTCGCCCTCTATCTTCAGAGAGGCTTGGTCAACGTGGGCTTCATGGGCGGCGCCCAAATCGACCGCTTCGGCAATGTGAACGCCACCGTGATCGGCGACTACGAGCATCCCAAAGTCCGCCTGCCCGGCTCGGGGGGGGCTGCGGAGATCGCCGCCTGGGCTGACCGTTGCTACTTCATCACCCCCCACGAGAAGCGCCGTTTCCCACCCAAAGTGGATTTCATCACCTCCGCCGGCTTCCTGGGGGGCCGCCAGGAGAGGGAGTCAACGGGGATTCGGGGTGGGGGCCCCATGGCCGTCGTAACCGATCTCGGAGTGATGGAGCCGGACGAAAGCGGGGAGCTCATTCTCACTGCAATTCATCCTGGTTGCACTGCGGAGCAGGCGGCTGCGAATACGGGCTGGCCACTCAAAGTCTCCTCGCGCCTTCGCACTACCGACCGGATCACGGACGAGGAGCTTCTCATTCTCCGGGAGGAGCTGGACCCGAACCGCATTTATCTCTCCTGAGCCGGGCACGCCCCGAACCTTTCAAGGCTCTGGCTGGCAGGACCTCAACAGGAGGACCTCGTTTCCTGGGAACGGCCGCTGGTCCCCGTCGGTTACAAGGACGCTCCCGCAAGAGACCCTCCAGCAGGTGTGTAGTTCGTTCGGAAGGGATTCCCGGGGGTGGCTCGGCATGAGGCGGATGATGTTGGGGCGCATGCCCATCACCAGACCAAGTAGGCCTGAACCCCTCGGCCTGGAGATCTCGGGTGGGGAGGCTCCCGGTCCGGCGCGCGTCCTGGGCAACGGTCTCTTTTTCCGTTCGAGCCGAGTAGACCGGACCGGGGCTGCGGCCCATCCGCCCCGCCAGATACTAGATCGGGTCGGAGATGACCTGAAGAAGCGTTGTGGAGACTGCCGCACCTCCCCCTTTCACCTTGATGGCTGCGGGCCGGATTGGTGCCTCTCAGGGTAGCGCGGTCAAACAAAGGGGGCAGGTCGTTCAATAGCGGGCGGGCCAGGCAGTAGTCGAACCCATGGGGCGGAGAGGCGGGCGGGACGTGGCTGAGGCAGGGCTCCTGCTCCCGAGGTGCCGGTTCGTGCGAGATCCTCGGGCGGGTGGGGCTCCGGGGGTTCAAGGTCTATCGGGTACTGCGCGCCTTACCCATCCAAGGTGAGTCAGGCTGACCGAGGTTCTCTGTGAAGATCTCGCCCAGGGTCTTGATCGTCGCTTTCCTGATGACGGGCTGCCTGGGTCCAGTTGAGGCAAAGGGCTCGACCGTCCTCTCCGCAGGGACGCTTTCCAGGGCTTCACCCTCCTCCCTGACGCCAGCGTTGGCGGATCGGTCATCCGCCGCGATCCGTTCGAGCGTTCCGACTCGGGAAACGGCCATGGGGGTGCCCGAAACGCCCTCCCCTTCGGCTGCCGGACCCGCCTGCGGAGGGCCGGCCGGGTTGGAAGGCACCGTGCAGGGCCTGGTCTCGAGCGCGCCTTCTGGAGAGTGGGGGGTTTACCTGCACGATCTACCCCGCGGAACGACGGTGAGCATCAACGCCGACCAACCCATGCATCCGGCCTCGACCATCAAAGTCGCTATCGCGATCGCCTTCCTCCAGTGGAAGGAGGCTCACCCCGAAGTCAAATGGACCAGTGGTCCGGTCCCTCACGAGCGTTCCTTCGAACAACTTCTGCGCGCCATGATCGTAGTGTCCGAAGAAGATGCGACCGCAAGTCTGACCGAATTCCTCACGCAACAGGCCAGAATCGACTTGAACCAGGAGGTGCAATCCTGGGGTGCGGGTCAGACCACAGTGGTTCCGCGGCGCTCCAGCGCGAGGGATCTCGGGCTCATCATCGAGCGCTTGGCAAGCGGGGAGCTTCTCTCCCCCGGAGGAACCGACTACCTTCTCGGATTAATGCGAACCCCGACACCCAGCCAGGGGACGCGCATCGGGGCCGGCCTGCCCCCGGGGCCGCAAGACCTGCTCGCTCACAAGACCGGGACTACCTTCGAAGCGGGACTCGGGGTGGTCGCAGACACGGGCCTAGTGGAGTGGCAAAATGCCAGGTATGTGATTGTGGTCCTATCCAACCACGTCCAATGGGTGGACTACCAGACCGCCCTGGCCATAATCGCGGAGATCTCGCGGGTCACTTATGCCTGTTTTGTCACCGGAGGAACCGTCTCCCCGGCGCCTTATGGGAGGGGGGGCGTCGTCCCCTAGGCCCCGGGGACCCTCACCGGGTTTCGTGCACCAGATCGCGGGAGGATCTTCTCCGGGTTGGGAGAGGAGTCTCTCCAGCATGGCCGATGGGGAGGATGGCCACAGGGACGACGCCTTCGGGCGCGTTGATCGCGGAGCGCACGGACTCGGCATCAAAGGCCCCGACCCAGACGGTGCCCAGGCCAAGCGCGGTGGCAGCAAGCATCGCAAAAGTGCACGCGATGGTCGCATCCTGCACGCAATAAAGCTCGGCCCCGCGCCTGCCATACCGCGGGGTCGAGCGCTTTGGGTCGGCGCAGAAAACCAGGACCACAGGAGCTTGGGTGAGAAAGTCCTGGGCCCCGGCCGCCTGCGCGAGCTGGGCGCGAGTCGAATCGCTTTTGGCTAGGTAGATCTGGTAGGCCTGCAGGTTGCCGGCAGAGGGGGCCCGATTTGCGGCCTCGAGAACTCTCTCCAGTTGCTCGGGCTCGATCGGAATCTCTCGAAAGGCTCGGATCGAACGGCGGTCTCGTGCGAGGTCAAAGAAATCCACAACTGCCTCCATGAAGTGCACGGGGGTTCCCGGCGAGGTTAGAGGGCCTCCTGGGCGATGGTCTCCCCAAACCGGACCAAGGCCGAAAGATGCTTTTCGTCAGCCGCCTCTGCGTAGACCCGCAGGAGTGGCTCGGTGCCTGAGGGTCGGATGAGCAGCCAGGAGTCGTCCTCCAGCAGGTACTTGACCCCGTCCAGCAGGCTGATTTGGGCGACCTTCACCCCGCCCAGCGCTTGCGGTGGATTCTCAGAGAGCTGCTTGGCCAGAGCACTCTTGGGCACGGGGTGGGACAGGCGCAGATCTCGCCGCTCGTAGCGGGCCGGCCCGACCGTGGTCAGAAGGTCTTGCACCAGATCTTCAAGCGGCACGCCGTAGGCGGCCACCATTTCGATCAGCAAGAGACCCATGAGAACCCCGTCACCCTCGGGAATGTGCCCCCGGAAGCTGATGCCTCCGGACTCTTCCCCGCCAATCAGGACGTCTCCCCGTAGCATGTAGTCGACGATGTGGTTGAAGCCGACCGGGGTCTCGTGCAATTCCAGCCCGTACTTCCGGCATAGGCGATCAATCATCAGGGTCGTCGAGACGGTCTTAATCACTTGGCCGGTCCAGCCGCGTTTCTCAACGAAGTAACGCAAAGCCAGAGCCATGATCTTGTGCGGATCGACAAACTGGCCCCGTCCGTCCATGGCGCCGGTGCGGTCGGCATCGCCATCGGTGGCCACGCCCAGCTGTCCATTGCCTGCGGCGATCGCACCTGCCAGGGGGCCCAGGTAGCGGGCGATCGGTTCGGGATGAACGCCTCCGAACCCGGGGTTCATTTCCCCGCGGATTTCGAACACCTCGCAGCCCGTGCCCTGCAACAGGCCCTTGATCTGGCCGCGGCCCGAGCCGTACATCGAGTCCACTACGACCCGCGGAGGACGGCTGGCAATGAGATCCAGATTGATCAGCTTGCGCAAGTGCTCGTGATAGGCCAGGGTGGGGTTGAACCGGCGGATCAGATTCTGGGCAATGGCTCGGTCGTACTCCATAAGGTTGGGACCCCGGGCTCGAGACTCGTTGTCGCTCAGATAGATCTCGACCCGGCGGCATTGCTCGGGCAGGGCCGAGCCGGCGTAGGCGGCTTTGAGTTTGACGCCGTTGTAGCGCGGCGCGTTGTGCGAAGCGGTGATCATCACCCCGGCGATCGCCCCGCGCTCCTGCACCGCAAAGGAAATCGCCGGGGTCGGGGCATCGGCGTGGGCGAGGTAGGCCGTGAACCCGTTGGCGGCCAGGACCCGCGCCACTTCGACCGCGTATCGGTCGGAGAGGAACCGGGTGTCGAACCCGACCACCATGCAGCGGGGGTCCGGAGCAGGCACCCTTTCCTGAAAAGTGTGCCAATCGGCGGAACTGACCGCATCTGCAATCGCCTGGGAAACCAGCCGCAGGTTGTGAAATGTGAATGTGTCCGAAATGACAGCGCGCCAACCATCCGTGCCGAAATGAATCATGGTCCGCCTCTGGCTCGTCTGCCCGCCGGGTGACCTGAACCGGGGGGCCTTCGACCGTGCCCCCTCCTCTGCGCAGACCAGCGGGGGAACCGAGCGTCGGATTATACCTTGGAGGGCCCTCGCTCCTCAGGGATACAGGAGAGCAACGATCAGGTCGTTCAGGTTTGTCCCGGTCGGCCCGGTGTGCAGACAATCGCCCAGACGGTGAAAGAACCCGTGCGCATCGTTCTGATCGAGCGCATCTGCGGGCGACAGTCCGAGCTGGCTCGCGCGCCGGCAGGTGTCCCCCAGGACCACCGCCCCGGCCGCGTCACTGTTGCCGTCGACTCCGTCCGTGCCGAAGGCCATCAGGGCCGCTCTCTCGACCCCCTCGAGCGTAATTGCGGCCGAAAGCGCCAATTCCTGGTTCCGGCCGCCCTGGCCGGACCCGTGAACCTGCACAGTTGTCTCACCACCGAAAATCAGGGCCCGCGGATTCTGCAGTGTGGTCGAACGCATCCCACGCAGGGTTGAGGCAATGCGCTGGCCTGCTATACGCGCGTCGCCAGTGATATCGGTTGCGACGACGCGCGCCTCGAACCCCATGCCCGTCGCGGTCCTGGCCAGGGATTCCGCCAGCCACGCATTGGAGCCGATGATCGCGTTGTAGGGTTGCGGTTTCATGACCGGGAGAGCAGAGGCCGCCTCCAGAGTCTCGAACACGGAGGCAGGGAGCAACCTGTGAATCTGATACCGCCCGGCGATCTGGCGCACTTCCTCGGGCAGCAGGGGGGCCTCGACGGTGGGACCCGAGGCGACCAACTCGAGTCGGTCTCCAACCACATCGGAAAGGACGAGACCGATGGTCTGCGCTGGGAGGGCTCTGCGAGCCAGCCCCCCTCGCTTCAGGCGTGAAAGAGCGGACCGAATGATGTTGATCTCTTCGATGTCGGCACCACCCAGAATTAGCCTTCGGTTGATCTCGCGAAGGGTCACCAGGTCGATTCCCGGGACGGGGATTTCAATGCAAGCGGAGCCACCTCCCGAGACGAGCGCTAGGAGAATGTCGTTGGAAACCAGACCGCTGACCAACTTTTCGGCCGCCGCTCCTCCTCTCAAGCTTCCCTCGTCCGGCAAGGGATGCCCGCCTTGAATTGCATCAAATCGAGCCGGCGGAGCAAGCGGGACTCGCGGCCCAACCAGCAGGCCCTGGGACACCAGCGGGCCCAGGGCCTGCGATGCGGCCCGGGCCATGGCAGGTGCGGCCTTCCCCAGAGAGAGAACGACGAGTCTCGCGTCCGGCGGCAGAGAGAAAAGCCGGCCACTTATCCGCAAGACGTCGTCCGTCCGCGTGAGATGGGCGGAGACCAGCGAAGCGGGATCCGCCAGGGCGATCGAGGCGGCCAGCAGCTGCTGCAGGGATTCCCGGCAGTGGGTCCAGCGGGCCGGGGCGGGTTTCATGGTCGCAGCGAGTTGATCGCAGCCGCCGCGGCTTGGCTGGGGTCCTGTCCCTGCGTTAGGACGGACCGAGCGGCTTGGCTGAGCACCGGGGCTAGAGTGGTGAGGATCTCGTCGGAGGGATACAGGACGCCCGCGCTCAGGCAGGCCCGTGCCAGCTGGGTCTGAGCATCGGGGGGCCACGAGGAAAGTGCATCCAAACGGGCTGGCAACAGCCCCTGGGCGCGCGTCCAGGCGCCGAGGAATTTCGGATCGCTCAACCAGTCGATGAGGCCAATGGCGAGCTGCTGGCGTTGGAGATCGGAGGTGGAAATGGCCCACGACCAACCCGTCACGAGCGTGAGCGATTGCCCCGCAGGCATCGGGGGCAGGCTGGCCGAAAGGCCGCTTCGGGCGCGAGACGCCGCCGCATAATCCGCGAAGGTGGCGATCGCACCTTGACCGCCCGTCTCGAGCACATCGAGGGCCTGATGGGAAGATGCGATCTGCAAGCTCTCGCTGGAAAGAACCCCGGCTTGGCTCAGGCCGAGCAGCCACCCGAGGCTGGAGGCCAGCGCGGAGGAGTCCAGGGAGACCTCCCTCAACCCTGCGGGCAGTCTGCCACCAGCTCCCAAGTACTCGGACAAGAGGAAGATGGCTTTGGGGTCGGCCAGCGGGATGTAGAGGTTTCGATGCCATCGGAGCAGATCGGTCCAAAGGGGAGGGGAGGTGATCGTTGGCTGGGTCTGGACCAGGATCCAGCAGTCCCCTGCGAAGGGCAAGCCGTAGAAGGTACCGTCAATCACGGACAACGGCCTGGCGAAGGTCGCCCAGGTGGGTTGGGCAGGAACCGTGAGGGGTGATCCATCCAGCGGGATGAGCAACTGCTTGAGCGACGCCGCCCGCAGGTCCGATTGGTCGAGCGCGACCGCATCGGGCAGCGCCCCGGGTGCCGCCAGGGCCGCCAGGCCCAGCATTTCCCTCAGCCCTCCAGGACCGCTCTCGGCCTTGACGCGCGCGTCGACCTGCAGCCCTGGATGGGCGGCCTCGAAGGCGGCGATCCGGTCAGCCAAGAGGCTTCCGCCAGGGGTCGAGGCGTCCGGACGCATGGAGGCAGGGAGCCACAGGCGCAGGATCGATGGAGGCTGAAGCGTCCCTTGCAGGGTCTGCAAAGCGGGAGAGCTGGTCGGGGTCGGCGCGGGGGTCGGCGTGCTCAGGACAGTCGCTGCGCCCACTGGGCTGCAGGCCGTCAGGAGAAACAAAACACCCGCAATCCAGCCCCGGGCCCGGAATGGGTCTCTCGGAATTCCTGAAAGTGGTCGCATGGCGGTCGGTAGTATAGCAGGACCGCCTCCACCTGTGCCATAATCACCAGGGGGATGGGATCCATCGATTTCCCTCGGGGCGCTACTCTCCTTCTTCGTCCCCCTCGTGGTGGCCTGGAAGGGAGGGCTCTCCGCAGGCGGGGCGCAGGAATCTCATGGGCGAAAGAATTCTGGTGGTTGAGGACGAAGCAGGGCTGCGCGAGGCACTGGCCTACAACCTCAATCGCGAGGGGTTCACCGTGGAGGCGGTGGAAGACGGGACCTCCGCAATCGGTTCGGCCCAGCGCAAGATGCCCGACCTGGTCGTCCTGGATCTGATGCTTCCGGGAATCGACGGCTTTGAGGTGTGCCGCAGGCTCCGCAAGCAGTCCAATGTTCCAATCTTGATGCTCACCGCAAGGGCAGAGGAGATTGACCGGGTGGTAGGGCTCGAGGTGGGTGCCGACGACTACTTGACCAAGCCCTTCAGCATGCGGGAGCTGTTGGCTCGCGTCAAGGCTCTGCTGCGGCGCGTGCGCATGATCCGCGAAGAAACCCGCGCCGAAGGAGAAGCGGAAGCCCGGGTCTTGGAATTCGGGGAGCTTGCGATCGACGAATCGCGCCGCGAAGTCCTGCTAAAAGGCCAAGTTGTCCCCCTGAGGCCTCGGGAATTCGACCTGCTGGATTTCTTCGCGCATCACTGCCGCCAAGTGCTCTCGCGGGAGCTGTTGCTCCAGAGCGTTTGGGGATGGGACTACGTGGGTGGCTCGCGAACTGTGGATGTTCATATCCGCTGGCTTCGTGAAAAGCTTGAAGTGGATCCGTCCCATCCCTCCCGGCTGGTCACGGTGCGGGGGGGCGGGTACCGCTTCGAGGGGTGAAGAGCCTTGCGGCACGTCTTTTCGTCCCGGCTGGTCCAAGAACTGTCGCTCCTCCTGCTGGTCATCTCAGGCCTCCTCTTCCTCCTCGGGATCGTCTTGCCCATCGAGCTTCAGAGAAATGAGACCCGCACTTACGCCCTGGTTGCTCAGCACCAGGCGGAAGACTTGGCCGCGCAAGTTGGAGAGACCTGGCCAGGGCCTTCTGGGGACGTCGTCGGCTTAGAGCAAACCCTCAGCTCCCACTCCCGGCATCTCGGCACCCGTCTGGCCGTATTCACCCGACAAGGAACTTTTCTGGCAGGGTCCGAGCCTGATGGGTCTCTCGATCATGCCGCCGTTCCCGGTGCCGAGGTTCAGGATGCCAGCCAGGGTTTGCCGGCATTTGCCACCCGGCCAGATCCTGTGGGTGCAAGTCTCTGGCTCTACTTGGCTGTGCCCTTCCAGGCCCTGGACGGGAGCCGCTGGGTGTTGCGTGTCGGGCTGCCGCTGGCTGGCATGCAGAGCAATGCGCAAACGGAGAGGTCGATCCTCTGGTGGAGCACGGCCGCAATCCTGCTGCTCGGGGGCGCCGTCCTGCTGCGGGTGGGACAAGGACAGGTCGGGGCCTCTCAACGTCTGTTGGACACCGTCGAGCGCATGCGGGCAGGGGATTGGAGCGCTCGGGAGGTGCCTGCGGAAAAGGGAGATCTTGGAGATCTTTCCCGGTCTCTGGCCCTGTTGGCCCGGGAGTTGAAAGTGAAGCTGGAGGAGTTGGAGCCAGAGCCGGCCCTGCTGCGGACGGTCCTCGAGCGAATGAGTGATGGCGCGGTCATTCTCGATCCGGCTGGCCAAGTTCGGCTTGCCAATCCCGCTATCGACGCAATGTTCGCCTTGAGAGGGCAGAATATTGAGGCATTGAGCCTCATGCAAGCCTTGCGCCGCCACGAAGTGTATGAGTTGTGGCAGAAGGCGCGAGATTTGGGGGAGCCCCAGGCCTGCGCACTCGAGATTCCAGGAGAGCAGCGCTTCTTGCAGGCCGTGGCCACCCCGCTTGGCCCGCGGCTCCCGGGCAGCGTGCTGCTCCTCTTTCAAGATGTCACTCGCTTGCGCCAATTGGAGACCATCCGGCGAGACTTCGTCAGCAACATCTCCCATGAGCTGCGCACCCCGCTGGCCTCGTTGAAAGCGCTGGTGGAGACTCTCAGCAGCGGGGCTTTCGAGGATCCGGCTGCCTCAGGGCGCTTCCTCACTCACATCGAAAGGGAGATCGACGTTCTTATCCAGATCGTCGAAGAACTGCTGGAGTTGTCCCGGATCGAGTCTGGCCAGGTCCCCTTGCGGCTGCAGACAATTAGTCCTCTGCAGCTGGTCAGCGCCGCCGTGGGTCGCCTTCAGATCCAAGCCGAGCGGGCGCGTTTGATGGTCCAGGTGGAGCGAAATCCAGATCTTCCGAACGTGCTGGCCGATCCGCCCCGAGTGGAACAAGTCCTGGTGAATCTCCTGCACAATGCGATCAAGTTCACCCCTCCGGGCGGGAGGATCGGAATTCAGACCCAAGTGGAAGGGGAGTTTGTGCGCTTTGAAGTGTCCGACACGGGAGTGGGCATTGCGGAAGAGGACTTGGCTCGGATCTTTGAGCGCTTCTATAAGGCGGACCGGGTGCGCTCGGGGGGCGGCACCGGGCTAGGGCTCTCGATCGCCAAGCATCTGGTCGAGGCTCATGGCGGCCGCATCTGGGCGACCAGCACCGAGGGAAGGGGAAGCCGCTTCTATTTCACTTTGCGCAGAGCTCCTTAACCCAATGCTTGCGCCTCGATGACGGAGCCTTAACCAGACGTTGGATTGGGAATAATCTCCTTGAAATAGGCTGAGAGTGAAAAAAACCTTCAAGGAGGATTCTAGATGACCAGGAGATCGCTCGTTTTGTCTTCCGCGCTGCTGACCGCCGTTTTGCTCACGGCGTGTGGGGCTCCGGCTACGGGGGCAGTGCTGCTCCCCACCGATAGGCCAGCGTCCGTTTCCATCCCAACCTCTTCCTCGGTGCCTAGCCCCACTCCGGCGCCAACCGAGGGGATGGTCCAGCTCACCGGCGCAGGAGCTACTTTCCCGTACCCGCTCTACAGCCGCTGGTTCTATGATTACGCCTTTGTCGACAATCGCGTCCAGATCAACTACCAGGCGATCGGCTCAGGCGGCGGGATCCAGCAAATCACCGCCAAGACGGTAGACTTCGGTGCTTCCGATGCTATTCTGACTCCCGCTCAACTCAGCGCGGCGCCTAGCTTGCACATGTTCCCAACCGTTGCTGGCGCCGTGGTGCCTGCCTATAACGTGAAAGAATTGAACGGGAAGCAGACACTGGTCCTGGATGGGACGACCCTCAGTGCCATCTACCTCGGCACGATTAGCAAGTGGAATGACCCCGCCATTGCGGCCCTCAACCCCGGGCTGGCACTGCCAAACAAGGACATTGTCGTGGCGCATCGCTCCGACGGATCGGGAACAACCTTTATCTTCACCTCCTACCTTTCTGCGGTGAGCCCCGATTGGAAGAACAAGGTCGGAGCCTCCACCTCGGTGCAGTGGCCGGTGGGTTTGGGGGGCAAGGGCAATGACGGCGTGTCCGGGATCATCTCCCAGAATGACGGCTCCCTGGGGTACATCGAGTTCGCCTATGCCACGCAAAACAAGTTGGGCTTTGCGAATATGGTGAATGCGGCCGGAACCACCGTAACGGCGAGCGTTCAAACCACGCAGAATGCCATGAACGACTTTGGCACTCAAATGCCCGACACGCTTGCCCGCCTCATCGTCAACGCGCCGGGCAAGGACTCCTGGCCCATCGCGGGGTACACTTACTTCCTGGTGTATATGAATGAGACCGATTGCGCCAAGGCCACCAAGCTGGTGCAATTCCTGCATTGGGCGCTCACCAATGGAACGCAGGATGCCCAGTCACTCGACTATGTCCCCCTCCCGGACGCGATCCGAAGCCAGGACTTCACGACTCTCGGAACGATGACCTGCAACGGTGCGCCCGTGACCCCGTAAGCGCTGGCGCACGAGGAGCTGAATCTGACGGCAATCGGTAGTGGTACGGCTTTCTGAAGACAAGGAAGGAGGGATATCCCCCGGAGGGAGATGTCCCTCCTTCAGGATGGCCACGAGGAAATGGAGTTGCCTCGGATCAAGGAAAGCCAGGGAACGGGGTGAACGGGGAATCCGCTCGCGAGGCCGCCCATCGCCCTCCCACGGGGGGCAGAACGCTCTTCCGAATCTGGCGTCACGGGGACTTGGTTTCCGACGTCCTCCTGAGGCTCTCCTCGATCGCAGTCGTCACGCTGGTAGGCTTGATTGGCTACGAGCTGTGGCTCCACTCGGCCGAGTCCCGGCTCGCCTTTGGGCTTCAGTTCCTGGTGACGGCACAATGGGACCCAGCTCTCCGGCAGGTGTTCGGGGCGCTTCCCTTTATCCAGGGGACCCTGGTCACCTCCTTGGTAGCCCTGGTGATTGCCCTCCCCATGGGACTGGGAACGGCGATCTTCCTGGCGGAGATGGCACCCCGCTGGCTGCGCCAGCCAGTGGGCTTCCTGGTAGAGATGTTGGCCGCTGTTCCCAGTGTGGTCTATGGCTTGTGGGGATTGTTTGCCTTTATCCCAATCTTCGTTCGTCCGCTGGCGCTCGGCCTGAACGACAGCCTGGGGTTTCTGCCGGTCTTCGCCGGGCCGGTTTTTGGGCCCAGCCGTCTGGCCGCGTCACTGGTCTTGACCATCATGATCCTTCCCACCATTGCCGCAGTGAGCCGAGACGTATTCAGCGCGATCCCGCAGTCGCAACGAGAGGCGGCCCTGGCCTTGGGGGCAACCCATTGGGAGATGATCAGCCAGGTGCTCGTGCCCTACGGGCTCTCCGGATTCCTCGGCGCGGCCGTACTCGCCTTGGGGAGAGCGCTGGGGGAGACGATGGCGGTGACCATGGTCATCGGCAACACCCTTGATCTCTCCTCCTCCCTTCTCCATCCGGGCTACACCATGGCGTCGCTGATCGCCAACGAGTTCACCGAGGCGACCAACAGTCTGTATCTGAGCGCCCTGATCGAGATTGGACTGGTGCTCTTCTTCATTACCCTGATCCTCAATTTCCTGGCGAGGCTGCTCGTCTGGCGTGTCTCGCAGCGGGCTACAGGAGAAGCACGGGCGTGAACCCCGGGACGCTTCCTCAAGAGTTTGGTCGGACTCGGGGCCGGCAGAGGAAAACCGTCAATGCCTTGATGCTCAGCATGTGCGTGGTGATGACCTTGCTCGCAGTCGCGCCCCTCCTGTGGATCTTGATCTATGTGATCCAAAAGGGGGGAAGCGTGATAACCTGGACGTTCTTCACGCACCTGCCGACTCCTGTGGGCATCCCAGGGGGCGGAATCGTCAACGCCCTGGTTGGCTCGGCGGAGACGGTTGGACTCGGGCTGGTGGTCTCCGCACCGGTCGCCGTGTTGGCCGCATTCTACGCTGCCTCGCACCCCGACTCCGGCCTCGGACTGGCCCTGCGGTTCGCCACGGATGTGTTGTCGGGGGTGCCCTCTATCGTAATGGGAATCTTTGCGTACAGCCTGATTGTGATTCCCATGAGAAGCTTCTCCGCTTTTTCGGGAGGCATTGTCTTGGGGTTCATCATGCTTCCCACGATCATTCGCACAACTGAGGAGATGCTCAGGCTAGTTCCCAGCTCCCTGCGGGAAGGCTCATTAGCTCTGGGGGCTGCCGAATGGCGGACTTCGCTCTCGGTGCTCCTGCCCGCTGCGGCCAATGGGGTCCTGACGGGGGTCATGCTGGCGATCGCGCGCGGGGCGGGTGAGGCGGCCCCCATGCTCTTCACTGCCTTTGGCAACCCTTTCTTTAGCACGGCCCTCAACCAGCCGATCGCGACGCTTCCCTTGATCATCTACACTTACGCCATTTCGCCGTACTCCGATTGGAAGGCCAAGGCCTGGGGAGCTGCACTGGTTCTGATCGTGGTCGTGCTGTTGCTTAACGCCGCAGCGCGAGGCCTGGTCTGGTGGCGTGCCAGGCGGTTAGGAGATCAATTACGATGAACGGTGACGCCATCACCAGGCGTACAAACGAAGAAGCTTTGACCGAGGCGCGGTTCGGTGCCTTGCTTCCAGAAAGAAACGCCCTGGCCATGGGCGAACCCAAGATTGCGGTTCAGGGACTAAGCGTGTTCTACGGCAACTTCCGTGCTGTGGGAGATATCGCCATTAACATCCCAGACCACCGGATCACGGCTATTATTGGCCCCTCGGGATGCGGTAAGTCGACGCTATTGCGGGCCCTCAACCGCATGACGGATCTGGTGCCAGGGGCACGGACCGAGGGCCGGGTGTTGCTCGATGGCAAGGACATCCTGGCCCCCGGGGTCGATGTGGTCGAAGTCCGTCGACGAATCGGGATGGTGTTTCAACGCGCCAATCCATTCCCCAAGTCGATCTATGACAATGTGGCCTATGGTCCCAGGCTCTACGGGGCGCGCGGGTCGCAGCTCGAGGAGGTGGTCGAGAGGAGCCTGCGTGCAGCCGCCCTCTGGGAAGAGGTGAAGGACAAACTCAGACACTCTGCTCTGGCCCTTTCCGGTGGCCAGCAGCAGCGAGTCTGCATTGCCCGGGCCATTGCGGTTGAGCCGCAGGTGATCCTGATGGATGAGCCCGCCTCCGCCCTGGATCCGATTGCGACCCTGCGGATCGAAGAGCTCATGAGGCAGCTCGTCAGCCAGTACACGATCGTGGTGGTCACCCACAACATGCAGCAGGCGGCCCGGGTCTCGGATCTGACCGCGATGATGATGATGCGCCCCGACCGAACGGGGGAGTTGATTGAGTTTGGCGTCACGGCGCAGATGTTTACCCGGCCGAAGGACAAACGGACCGAGGACTATATTACCGGCCGATTCGGATAGGGTCCATGGGCTTCTCAGCGGGCCGCGAGGGACAGATCAGCCGGGGCCCTAAGGCGGGCGAGGTGAGGGATGCCGAGAGAGACGCTGGAACGGGAGATCAAGGCTCTCCAGAACGAGGTGCTGCTTCTGGGAAGCATGGTGGAAGAAGCCACTTTGTCCGCAGTGGGGGCGTTGAAGCGCAGGGATCTGCAGGCTTCACGAGGAGTGATCGCGGGGGATCGCGCCATCAATGCCAAGCGCTTTGCGATCGAGAACGCCTGTCTTTCCGTGATCGCAACGCAGCAGCCGGTGGCCCACGACTTGCGCACCATCACCGCCATCTTGGAGATCATCACGGAGTTGGAGCGCATTGGGGACTATGCCAAGGGAATCGCCGAGATCACCTTGCGCCTTGAGGATCAGCCTCTGGTCAAACCGCTCATCGACATTCCACGTATGGCGCAGAAAGCGGTGGACATGCTGCACCGCGCGCTCGGTGCCTTTGTGGCAGGGGATGATCATGCGGCCGAGCAAGTGCCTTTGGAAGACGACGAGGTGGATGGGCTTTACAACCAAGTCTATCGCGAACTCCTGACCATCATGATGGCGGACCCGCAAAAGATCGATGGGGCCACCTACCTTTTGTGGGTCGCCCACAACCTCGAACGCATGGCGGATCGGGTGACCAACATTTGTGAGCGGACCGTCTTCCTGGCCAAGGGAGAGATGAGCGAGATGGATACTCCCAGGCGCGGTTCCTGAGGTGCGCCGTGAGTTTTCAATTGGGGGGCCTGGTGGTACACTCGCGTCACACCCGAACGGGTCGACGCGTTGCGATTCGACCTCAGGATCAGAATGCCTGCCTTACGCATTGTCTGCATCGAAGACGACAGCGAGATTGTCGATCTGATCCGCCTGATCCTCGCCGCTCAGGGTTTTCAGATCGTTGGGGCGGCCGGGGGCCAGGAGGGTCTGACCCTGGTTCAGGCGCAAAAGCCTGATCTCATTCTCCTCGATCTGATGATGCCGGACATGGATGGATGGGAAGTCTATCATCGCATGCGCGAGGACCCGGCGCTGGCGGACGTGCCCGTGATCGTGGTCACGGCTCGAGCTCAGGAGGTCGATCGCGTTCTCGGTCTGCAGATCGCACACGTGGACGACTACCTGACCAAGCCCTTCACCCCCAAGGAGTTGCTGGGCAGCGTCGAGCGGGTCCTGAGGGCCCGCCGGCTGGCCCGGCCCGCGGAAGGCTCCTAGGTGCGTATGGCTGGCGGCGAACCCGAATTCTCCCGCGGCCTCCCAGGGTGGTGTCAGGTGCGAGTGCGGCCCGACGGCCGGGTCCTTGGCTCCCGGGTTCGTCTCTGCCGTACCTTCCCTTCACGCCTCCTGGGATTAATGTTCCGGTCCAGGCTGAACCCAGGGGAAGGCGCCCTGCTGATACTGGCCGGCGAGACTCGCTGGGACGCGACGATCCACATGCTCTTCGTGTTCTTCCCAATTGCTGTCTTCTGGCTTGACCACCAGGGCACGGTGGTGAGCCGAAAGGTCGCCAAGCCCTGGAGGCCCTTTTATGCTCCTCTTCGAGCCGCGCAGTATGTGCTCGAACTGGAGCAAGAAGCGCTCCCTAGAGCCAACGAGGGAGAGCGTCTGGAGCTCGATGCGATCGCTGGGATGGGTTAGCCTTCTCCTTCTGGTCACCCTCCTTTGGCCCCAACCGGCCTCTGCGCAATCGCAGGGGCCGGTGTATGTTGTCCAGCCCGGTGACAGCTTGAGCCTGATTGGCCGGACTTTCGGCGTGAGTCTCGACGACCTCTTGGCGGCGAATGACCTCACGGTCAATGCTGTCCTCCAGCCCGGGCAGCACTTGGTGATCCCGGGTCTGGAGGGGGTCACGGGATTGCTCCGTACGGCAACGGTTGAGTTAGGAGAGAATATCGACATTCTCTCGAGGCGCTACCAGGTGCCTCGAGAGGCCCTGCTCTCGCTCAACCATGTGGCCAACCCCGATCGAATCTACGCGGGAGAAGTCCTGGTGATTACAGTTCCCTCGAACTCCACCGGAAACCAACCTCAGGCTCTCCCGACGATCGACGGCTGGACCCTCCAGTTGGACCAGGGCGCCCCCCTGCTCGCCGCTGCGGCCAGCCAGGGCGTGTCTCCCTGGTCGCTGATGATCCGCAATGGGCTCCCCTCTCCTGCTCTCCAGTTCTCGGGCGAGCAATTGGTGGCCTTGGGAGGAAACCAGCCTCTGCGGAGCTGGCCTAGGCCGATCGAGGACGTCCAGCTCCGTGATCTGCCGTTGGTTCAGGGGTCGACGGAGGAGGTCCATGTCCAACTCGCTGGAGGGGCCAGCCTAGAGGGGTCGCTCGGACCTTCCACCTTGCATTTCATCCAGCTTCAGGGCCAATGGATCGCGCTGCAGGGAATCTCCGCTGTGGTAGATCCTGGGACCTTCCCCCTTGAGCTCGGAGTCTCCGCACAGGAAAAGCCGCTGGCCGGATTTGCACAGGATGTCCTCCTGGTCGCCGGCAATTTTGTGACCGAGAGGCTGAGCGTGAACCCCGAACTGCTGGATCCCTCCGTCAACTCGCAGGAGGCCCAGGAAATGGCTCAGGTGGTGGCACCCTTCACGGAGCAGCGCGGCTGGAACGGGCTCTTTCAGCGCCCGCTCAGTTCGGGGATCACCTCCCCCTTTGGTGCTCGCCGCGTCTACAATGGAGCCTCTGCCGGCGTCCACTCAGGGGTTGACTTTGCCGGACAAGTGGGAACGCCAATTCGCGCCGCCGCCCCAGGCAAGGTGGTTTTCGCCGGGCCGCTCGAGATCTGTGGCAATGCAACGCTCATCGATCACGGATGGGGGGTGTACACGCGCTACTGTCACCAATCGGAGTTTGACGTGAAGGTGGGGGACCTGGTCCAGGAAGGGCAGGTGATCGGAAAGGTCGGGGCTACCGGCCGGGTCACGGGCCCGCACCTACATTGGGAGGTGTGGGTGAACGGGGTGCAGGTTAATCCTCTCGAGTGGCTGTCCGTCCAGTTCCCCTAGGCGTTCAGGGATCACTCGCAGGCGGAGGGTCTTCGTTTTCGGGCGCAGGCGGGGACGATGCGGGAGACCGAAATCCATCGGCCAGGATCCCTTTGGCCTCCTCGCTGCGCGAGGCCGGGACGAACACCTCAACTCGCCCGAGCATGCCGACGTTGACCCGGTATGCGCTTCCGGCCGCCTCGCTGCTGAGCATCACCGGGATCCCGTGAGCTTCCAGAAGGGAGCGGCAGATTTCGCCCTCCATCACCCCATAAACCACGGCGACCCGCTCGATCTCTTCAGGCATGGATGTCATCTTGGGATCTGGGAGAGGCCCCAGATACCTGAGTGTACCCCCCGATCGGTCGGCGAACAAGAGAAAACCGCTGGCCAAAGGACGGATGCGGAGGCCCACCGTGGCGACTTCGAATCTGGCGCTCGTCGGGTTTGGAAATGTCGGCCGGGCTTTGGCCAGACTCCTGCTGGCTAAGCAAGACGAGCTGCGATCCCGGTACGGCGTGGAGTGGTGCGTTGCGGCGATCTTCACGGGCAAGCATGGAAGCGTTGTAAACCCCTCCGGGATTCCCTTGCCCCAGGCCCTCAGTCTCTCCGAGGCCGGGGCACCCCTGGAAAGCTTGGGCAAGATGGCCTCGGGGAAGCCCTTCGGGGAGGCCCTCTTGGAGAGCCGGGCGCAGGTGGTCTTCGAAATGACCCCCCTGAGTCCAGCCACAGGGGAGCCCGCGATTTCTCATATCGAAACCGCTCTTCAATTGGAGCTGGATGCGGTCACGGCCAACAAGGGGGCGGTCGTCTTTGGCTTCAAGAAACTGACTGAGCTCGCCCGCCGCAAGGGACGGCGCTTTCTCTTTGAATCCACCGTGCTGGACGGAGCCCCGGTGTTTTCCCTTTTCCGCGAGACCCTGCCGGCGACTCAGTTGCTGGGGTTCCGCGGGATCTTGAATTCGACCACCAATTTCATCCTGACTGAGATGGAGCGCGGAGAATCCTTGGAGCAGGCGGTTCGCGAGGCCCAGGAGCGGGGGATCGCCGAGGCAGATCCTGCTGCAGACATTGACGGGTGGGACGCGGCCTTCAAGGTCTCGGCTTTGGCGACGGTCCTCATGGGGCAAGATTTGCTTCCTTCTCAGGTGGAGCGCCAGGGGATCCGTGGCCTCTCGGGGGAGGAGGTGCGCCGAGCGCGCTCCGAGGGCCTGCCCTACAAGCTGGTGTGTTCAGCCGAGCTTGGTCCGCAGGGCGTCCAAGCCTCCGTTCATCCCGAGCGGGTTCCCCTCTCGGATCCTCTGGCATGGGTTGTCGGCACCTCCTCCTCGTTGCACCTGCGCACGGACACCTTGACAGGACTGACGGTTACGGAGCATGAGCCGGGCCCAGCTACGACCGCTTTTGGCTTGCTGGCCGATTGGCTCCGTATCGTGTGTCCGGCCTTCTCCCTTTCCGGCGGTTGAAGCCAAGGGATTGCCCTCCGGCCCGCGCCGGCCAAAGGGGGGGCCGGCGCGAGAGGGGACCGCGGAGCCCGCTGATCTCGGGTGCTTTGTTATAATCCCGCGCACAGGCCCCCAACGGGCCCCGGGATGCACGCCGCACCCTGGCCTCCCGGCCGCGGTGCGGAAAGGGCGCTTCCGTCCTGGTGGAGGCACCGGAAGTTCACGCACTTGTTCTCCGACGGCCGCCCTGAATCGATGCCCCTCGCCAAGGATCAGGCTCACGTGAGCGCAGTCAAGCCGCCAGAAGACCTCGGGTCCGGGCTGGGAGTGCGGGCCCCGGACGAGGGGGACCGGACATGGGCCGAGAACCTTTGGCGGGAGCGCTGGGGCGGCCTGGAGATAGTAGTACACGACGAGGTCTTTTCACTGCGGGAGCTGAATGCGCTTATCGCCTGGCGGGAAGGAGTCCAGGCGGGCCTAGCCACCTATCGAGTTCATGGGTCGGTTTGCGAGATCCTCTCCCTCGACAGCCTGCAACCCAACGGGGGGGTTGGCACGGCCTTGCTGGCCGCGGTCGTCCAACGAGCCCAGGCATCGAATTGCGACTGCCTGCGGGTGACCACCACGAATGATAATCTTTCTGCGTTGAGGTTCTACCAGAAAAGAGGGTTTGTCCTGCGGGGGCTGAGCCCGGGTGGGGTCATCCGAGCTCGCCAGAAGAAGCCGCAAATCCCGCTCCTCGGAGCGGGCGGTATTGCCCTGCGGGACGAGATTGAACTGGAAAGGTCGCTCCGGGACCCTTGATCTTGCGAGCCTGCCGGCGATCTGCGGCGCGAGGGGGGACCCATGGGCGTGAGCCGGGTTTGCCCTGGAGGCAGGCTGCCGGCTCGGCATCCCGATTTGCCTGAGGTTACAGCCTGGGAGGACACATGCTGAAGTCCCACACCTGCGGTGAGCTGCGCGGCCAAAATGTCGGCCAGGAGGTCACGCTGGCCGGCTGGGTTCATCGCCGGCGAGATCACGGAGGGGTGATCTTCATTGACCTGCGGGATCGTTGGGGAATCGTCCAGGTCACGGCACATCCGGACGTTTCGCCGCGGGCTCACCAGGCCGCCATGGATGTCCGCAACGAATTCGTCCTTCAGGCCCGCGGGGTGGTGCGCGCCCGCCCGCAGGGGATGGAGAATCCCAACCTGGCGACCGGCGAAATCGAGGTTGAGTTGCAGGAGGTCACGATCCTCAATCCGGCTCGGACCCCTCCCTTCGTGCTGAGCGATGAGAGCCCAGTGGAGGAGAACGTCCGGCTCAAGTACCGCTACCTGGATCTTCGGCGTGAGCGCATGCTCCAGAATCTGCTCCTGCGTCACCGCGTGATCAAATTCATCCGGGATTACCTCGACGCGCGGGGATTTGTGGAAGTGGAGACTCCGATTCTTTTCAAGACTACCCCGGAGGGAGCTCGAGACTACCTGGTCCCCTCGCGCGTTCACCCGGGGGAGTTCTATGCGCTTCCGCAGAGCCCGCAGCAGCTCAAGCAACTGCTGATGGTGGCTGGGATCGAGAAATACTTTCAAATCGCCCGTTGCTTCCGTGACGAGGATCAGCGCGGCGACCGCCAACCGGAGTTTACCCAGCTGGACCTGGAGATGTCCTTCGTGGAGGGAGAGGACGTGATGCGTTTGACCGAGGACCTATTCACTCGCCTGGTGGCGGAGTTGGTTCCGCAGAAGCGCCTTCTGGCCAGCCCCTGGCCTCGCCTGACCTACGCGGAAGCCATGGCTCGCTTCGGCAAGGACAACCCCGATCTGCGCTTTGGGATGGAACTCAAAGAGGTGACGGACCTGGGGCGGGGATGTGGGTTCAAGGTGTTTGAAGAGGCCGTCGCGGTCGGCGGCCATGTGCGCGGCATCAACGCGCGCGGCTTGGGCGAATACAGTCGCGCGCAAATCGACGAACTCACCGAGTTCGTGCGTCCTTTTGGAGCCAAGGGCCTGGCCTACCTGGCCCTGGCCACCCCCGGCGAGGTCCGTTCCTCCTTTGCAAAGTACCTTGCTCCGCAGAGACAGCAGGCCCTGATCGAGCGCCTGGAGGGTCGGCCCGGGGATCTGCTTCTCTTTGTGGCTGATGCTCCCGAGGTCGTCTACGAATCGCTCGGGCGATTGCGAGTGATGCTGGGGGAGCGGCTGGGGCTGTGCGATCCCAATGTCCTGGCCTTCTGCTGGGTCGTAGATTTCCCCTTCGTAGTATGGAACAGCGAGGAGAAACGCTGGGACCCGAGCCATCATCTGTTCACTTCGCCCAAGCCGGAGGACCTGCCTTTGCTGGACAGCGATCCCGGCCGGGCACGGGGTCAGCAGTATGATCTGGTGCTCAACAATTACGAGGTGGGAGGAGGCTCCATCCGCATCCACGATCGCGCCTTGCAGGAGAAAGTTTTCCGGCTGATTGGGCTGGATCCGCAGATTGCTCAGGAGCGCTTTGGGCACATGCTCGAGGCGTTTGAATACGGGACGCCCCCGCACGGCGGGATTGCCCCAGGCATCGACCGCCTGGTGATGGTCCTGGCCGGCGAGCCCAACATCCGCGAGGTGATCGCCTTCCCGAAGAACCAACAGGCGATGGACGTGATGGCTGGGGCGCCTTCGGCGGCGGAACCGCAGCAGCTCAAGGAATTGCACATCCGCCTCGTGGCACCCTCCTGATTTGCAGGGGCTGGCCAACCGTGGTATAAGGACGTCAGACCCTGCTGTGTGCGTGATGCCGCATTAAAGTTTTGAGCCAACACTCAAGAAAAGGGTGCCTTGTTCGCCAGGGGGAAGCGATAGGCGGTAGCCAAGGCCGAACCCGAGGACAGGCTCCCACCTGCGAATGCAGGTTCAAAACCTAGCTGCACACGGCACAGCGGGGTGGGCTGATCCTGGGTCACCGCGCGTTTCCTCTTTCCACACACGGTGACCCAGCTTTGTGTCCCCTCCCGCCTTCCGGCACTGCTGCACCTTTGACCTTCCCCTCGAGAAGGGAAACTGGGTCTTCGGAATCGGCCTGCGCACAAGGGGGCGCCCGAACGTCCCCTTGACTCCGGCGGCAGAGCGGCCTATAATACCCTTTCGCCCAAACACCGATCGACTGCTTGTTTGCCGCCTGCGCCTCCCTTCTGGCGGGGGGGAGAGAAGCGGCTTGTCGCACGTGGTTGGCCTCAGGAGAGTAGTATGTCCCCATGGGAGCGGAAGTCCTACGCTCGTATCCCCGATGTTTACAATCTTCCCACCCTGATTGAAGTGCAGCTCGACTCGTTTGCGTGGTTCAAGGCGGAAGGCCTGGCCGAGCTCTTTGATGAAGTCTCCCCCATCGAATCCTTCAACAAGGGCATGCGGCTTTACTTCCCGGGCAACAGCCCGGAAGCCAAAGAGTGGGGTCTGAAGTACTGGTTTGAGGATCCGAAGTACAGCATCGAAGAGTGTCAAGAACGCGACATCACCTTCGCCGCGCCGCTGTATGTCTCGGTCTTGCTCATGGGCTCCGAGGTTCCCGAACCGATCAAACAGGATATTTTCATCGGCGACATGCCTTTGATGACAGAGAAGGGCACCTTCATCATCAACGGCAGCGAACGGGTTGTGGTCTCCCAGCTGATCCGTTCTCCTGGGGTGTACTTTGAGGCGCAGGAGGACCGCGCGACGGGCCGCCGCTTGGCGTCTGCCAAGTTGATCCCGGATCGCGGGGCCTGGATGGAGTTCGAGACCCGCAAGAGTGACTACCTGACCCTGCGCTTCAACCGCAAGCGGACGGTACCCGTCACCATGCTTCTGCGGGCGCTCGCGACGGTCCCCGATGGTCTTCCGGAAACGCCTCTGCACGGGGAAAGCGACGCGGAGATCATTGCCCTTTTCCAGGAATCGGACTCCAATCCGGACCGGCCGTACATCGTCAACACATTGCGGCAGGAACCGGAGTACGAGCATCACGCCAACCGGTCGATCGGACAGGAGGCGTTGATCGAGTTCTACAAACGCATGCGTCCCGGCGATCCCTCCACGCTGGACAATGCGCGCCAGTATTTGCAGGAGCAGCTCTTTGACCAAAGACGATACGATCTGGAGCGGGTCGGTCGCTACAAGCTCAACCAGAAGCTCGACCTGCATGCCCGGGTCCCGCTGGCCCATCGCACGATCACGGCCTGGGACATCATCAAGCTGATCGAGCGCCTGATCCTCATCAACAACGGCCTGGAGCAGCCTGACGATATCGATCACCTGGGCAACCGCCGGGTGAAGACGGTGGGGGAGCTCATTCAAAACAAGATGCGCATTGGCCTGCGCCGGACCGAACGTGTGGTGCGCGAGCGCATGTCGATCCGCGATCAGGAATCGCTCTCGGCGATGAACCTGATCAACATTCGGCCCATCGTGGCCGCCGTGCGGGAGTTCTTCGGGTCGAGCCAACTCTCGCAGTTCATGGACCAGACCAACCCTCTGGCGGAGTTGAGGCACAAGCGCACCCTTTCTGCCCTGGGGCCGGGCGGGTTGCGACGGGAGCGAGCCGGATTCGACGTTCGCGACGTGCACCACTCTCACTACGGTCGCATCTGCCCGATTGAAACCCCCGAGGGGCCGAACATTGGTTTGATCGGTCGCCTGGCCTCGTATGCGAAGGTCAACCCGTTCGGTTTCATCGAGACCCCCTACCGCAAGGTCTACCGTTCGTATCCGGCCGCGGATGCGCGCCTGTTGGGAAGACACCTGCGGGAAGACGTCCTGGATGGACCGGGCGACAAGGTGATCGGCCGCGCCGGGGAGGGAATCACCCCGGAACTGGCCAAGAGACTGGCCGGGCTGGGGCGCGAGATCCTGGTTGTCCCCTTTGTTTCCGGCGAAGTCCTCTATCTAACCGCCGATACCGAAGACAAGTACCTGATCGCTCAGGCCAATGCCCCGCTGAATGAGCACAACGAGTTCATCCGCCAACGGGCTTCCTGCCGCTATCATTCGCGCTTCCTGCTCGCCTCCCCTGAGCAAATCGACTACATGGATGTGGCCCCGCGGCAGATTGTGGGCATCAGCGCCGGCCTAATTCCCTTCCTGGAGCACGACGACGCCAACCGAGCCCTGATGGGCTCCAACATGCAGGCTCAAGCGGTCCCGCTTATCCGGCCGGAAGTCCCCCTCGTGGCCACCGGACTGGAGCCCCAGGCCGCGCTGGATTCCGGCCAGGTCATTCTCTCGGACACCGAGGGCCAGGTCGTTTCGGTGACGAGTGACCAGGTCACCCTGCAGAGCGGCAACAAGAAAAAGATTGTGCACCTGCGCAAATACCAGCGCTCCAACCAGAGCACCTGCATCGATCAGCGGCCGGCCGTCGTGAAGGGCCAAAGGCTGAAGCCCGGGGACGTGCTCGCGGATTCCTCCTCGACCGAACTGGGCGAGCTCGCTTTGGGTCAGAATGTGGTCGTCGCCTTCCTTTCCTGGGAGGGCGGCAACTACGAGGACGCGGTGCTGATTTCCGAACGTCTCGTTCAAGAGGACAAGTTCACCTCGGTCCACATTGAGAAGCACGAGGTGGAATCGCGGGACACTAAACTGGGGCCCGAGGAAATCACCTACGACATCCCCAATGTGGGCGAGGAGGCACTCAAGGATCTTGACGAACATGGCATCGTGCGGGTCGGGGCGGAGGTCGGTCCCAACGACATCCTGGTGGGGAAGATCACCCCGAAAGGCGAGAAGGAACTCTCGCCCGAGGAGAAGCTGCTGCGAGCCATCTTTGGCGAAAAGTCGCGCGACGTCAAGGACACTTCGTTGAGATTGCCCCACGGGGAGCGGGGTAAGGTGGTGGACGTCAAAGTCTTTACGCGCGATGAACATCATGACCTGCCCGCCGGCGTGGAGAAGATGGTTCGGGTCTCGGTCGCGCAGCGGCGGAAGATCACCGAGGGGGACAAGATGGCGGGCCGCCACGGTAACAAGGGGGTGGTCTCCAAAGTGGTTCCTGTCGAAGACATGCCCTTCCTGGATGACGGGACCCCGGTGGACATCATCTTGAATCCGCTGGGGGTGCCGGGCCGCATGAACATCGGTCAGATTCTGGAAACTCATCTCGGGTGGGCCATGCAACGCCTGGGATTCCGCGCGCTCTCCCCTGTGTTTGACGGCGCGGATGAGGCGGAGATCGAGGCGGAACTGGCCCGCGCCTGGATGATCGATCGCGCCTGGCAGGATGCTGGCCGGCGCGCCTGGGAGTGGATCGGCAAGCAGGGGGTCGACACAGAAACCCTGGAGGATGACGACGAGATCCGGCGGCTATACCTCCAGGACTGGCTGGGGAGCCGGGGCTATTCGCTCGACTTGCTTTCCACCGACCCGATCTATGCCCGCCGGTCGGCCCTGGAGCAATGGCTTCGTGACCAGCATTACGACCCAGCGAGCCTGCTCGTCTTTGAGGGGACCAATCTGCCGCGTAGTGCCCAGGAGGAGCCCGACCGCCTGGCCATTTGCACCGCGCTGACCTTATGGCTCCAGGATCACGGCCAGGCCGTGGAGACAAAGGACCTGGATCAGTTGCGGCAGAAGGCCGATGAAGTCTCTGGGCAGACCGGGATTCCGACCCCGATCCTCGGCAAACAGATCGTGCGTGACGGGAAGTCGGGAGAGCCCTTGGACCAGCCGGTTACCGTTGGTGTGATGTACATGCTCAAGCTCCATCATCTGGTCGAGGATAAGATCCACGCCCGCTCGACCGGCCCGTACTCGCTCGTCACACAGCAGCCGCTGGGGGGCAAGGCGCAGTTCGGTGGCCAACGCTTCGGGGAAATGGAGGTTTGGGCTCTGGAGGCGTACGGCGCGGCCTACACCTTACAAGAGATGCTCACGGTCAAGTCCGACGACGTTCAGGGTCGGGTCAAGGCTTACGAGGCGATTGTCAAAGGCGAGAAGATTGAGGAACCGGGGATCCCGGCCTCCTTCCGGGTGCTGGTCAAAGAGCTGCAAAGCCTGGGGCTGGCAGTGGAGGCCTACGGGGACAATGGCGAGATCATGCATTTCGGAAAGGACGAGGAGCGGGCCCGGCCGCCCAGGATCGGCTTTGGTCTCCTGGCGTTTGATGACCAGTGATTCTCGCGACAAGCGCCTGCGCCGCTTGACGCGGGTTGCGAAGGCGTGGTAAAATCAGCGCCCGTTGTCCACAAAACCTGAGGGTGCCGCCGGAGGGATAGCGCGGCCACCCCAATTGAATACCAGATGTTGCGTGGGGCGAGGCCATCGCGCAATTCGGATGGCCTCCTCTACTGCCAGGGCTGGGCAGGGACCTCTTGGGGAGGGCGGCTGCTCGGTGGAAGGAACAGAAACGGAGGTTCGAGTTGCCCACCATCAATCAGTTGGTTCGCCGGGGGCGGCGTAACAAGAAGGCCAAGAGCAAGGCCCCGGCGCTTCTGTACACCTTGAACTCGCGCCACCAGCGGCGGATTCGTCAGCCTCGGGGCGCCCCTCAGAAGCGCGGGGTCTGCACGGTGGTGCGCACCATGACCCCCAAGAAACCGAACTCCGCGCTGCGCAAGATCGCGCGGGTGCGCTTGACCAATGGCATCGAGGTGACAGCCTACATCCCGGGAGAAGGGCACTCGTTGCAGGAGCACTCGGTGGTGCTGGTGCGCGGCGGACGGGTCAAGGACCTGCCCGGAGTGCGCTACCACATTGTGCGCGGCACCCTGGACACGACGGGTGTGGAGGCTCGACGCCAAGGGCGATCCAAGTACGGGAACAAGCGCCCCAAGGAGACCGGCACCTAGTCCGTGCCAGGGGACCCGGGCAAGTTCGGAAAGGACGGAGAGCACGATGTCGCGCAGGGAACGAGCGGTCAAGCGGGCAACTCCTCCTGACATCCGCTACAAGAACACGGATGTCCAGGGCCTGATCCATCTCGTGATGCGCCGAGGCAAGAAGAGCGTGGCGGCGCATGTCGTCTACGGCGCCTTTGATCTCATCCAGGAGCGCAGCAAGCGGGAACCGGTAGGGGTCTTTCAGGACGCGATCCGCAACGTGGGGCCGACTGTGGAGGTCAAGCCGCGCCGGGTGGGCGGCGCCACCTATCAGGTCCCGGTCGAGGTCGAGTCCGATCGTCGCAACTCCCTGGCCATGCGCTGGATCATCGTCGCGGCCAAGGCGCGCCCCGGGAAATCGATGATCGAGAAACTCGCCGGGGAACTCATGGATGCGGCGACCAGCAGTGGTGCGGCGGTCAAGCGCCGCGAAGAAGTGCACAAGATGGCGGAGGCCAACCGCGCGTTTGCGCATTATCGCTGGTAGAGCTGCCCGCCAAGCGGGTCGTCAGGCGGACGGGCGAGGTCCTTTGGGGCCAGGGGTTCGGTTCGGCCGACGGAACGCGCTGAAGGACCACACAGGAAGAGCAACAGATGTCACGCCCGATCCCTCTGGAAAAGTACCGCAACATCGGTATCATCGCTCATATTGACGCTGGGAAGACCACTACCACCGAGCGCGTGCTCTTCTACACCGGCCGAACCCATCGCCTCGGCTCCGTCGACGAAGGCACAACCGTAACCGATTGGATGGCCCAGGAGCGAGAGCGGGGCATCACGATTGTCGCGGCGGCCGTCAGTGCGGAGTGGAAGGGCTTCTTTATCAATCTGATCGACACCCCCGGACACATCGACTTCACCGCCGAGGTGCAGCGATCCTTGCGCGTGCTGGACGGAGGGGTGGTGGTTTTTGATGCGGTCCAGGGGGTCGAGCCGCAAAGCGAAACCGTGTGGCGCCAGGCGGATCGATATGGAGTCCCGCGGATCTGCTTCATTAACAAAATGGATCGCCTCGGCGCCTCCTTCGAGCGCAGTTGCGAGAGCATCCGCGAGCGCTTGGGGGCCAACGTGATCCCCATTCAAATGCCGATCGGGCATGAGAGCGGCTTCCGGGGCGTGGTGGACCTGGTCGCCAATGAGACCATCTTCTGGTCGGATGAGCTGGGTGCCGCTCCAGTCCGGGAGGAGATCCCGCCGGACTTGAAGGCGGAGGCGGCCGAACGCCGGGCACGCATGGTCGAGCAGATCGCCGAGACCGACGAGGCGCTGACTCTCAAGTACCTGGAGGGTCAGGAAATCGCGACGGAGGAACTGAGGAGCGCGCTGCGGCGGGCGGTCATCGCCAATAAGGCGACCCCGGTGTTGTGCGGTTCCGCTCTCCGCAACAAGGGGGTTCAGCCCTTGCTGGATGCGGTGGTGGAATTCCTGCCCTCCCCCCTGGATATTCCCCCCGTCAAGGGGACGCATCCGACGACCGGGGTCGAGGTGACACGGCCGGCCGATGAGACGGCTCCGCTGGCCGCATTGGTCTTCAAGATCGTGACCGATCCCTATGTGGGTCGGCTGCAGTACGTGCGGGTTTACTCGGGCAAGATGATCCAGGGACAGACCGTGGTGAATTCGACCAAGGACAAGCGCGAGAGGATCGGGCGGCTGATCCGGATGTATGCCGACCGCCGCGAGGAAATGTCCGAGGTGGCGGCGGGAGATATTGCGGCGGTTCTGGGCATGAAGGATACCCTTACCGGAGAGACCCTGTGTTCTCCCTCCGACCCGATCCTGTTGGAAAGCATCAACTTCCCCGAGCCCGTGATCTCCGTGGCGATTGAGCCTAAGAGCACGGCCGACCAGGCCCGGCTTTCCCAGGCCATGCACAAGCTGGCCGAAGAGGACCCGACCTTTGTGGTCCGCTCCGACGAAGCCACGGGTCAAACCATCATCTCCGGTATGGGCGAACTGCACTTGGACGTGCTCATTGATCGCATGCGCCGCGAGTTCAACGTCCAGGCGAATGTGGGCCGGCCGCGGGTCGCGTATCGCGAGTCGATCACCCGCCCTGCTTCGGATGTGGAGATGCGCTACGTGAAGCAGACCGGAGGCCACGGACAGTATGGCCACGTGGTCCTGGACCTGGCTCCGGGCGAGCCGGGCTCGGGAGTGGTCTTCGAGAACAAGATCGTGGGCGGAGCGATCCCGCGCGAGTTCATTCCCGCGGTCGAAAAAGGGGTGCGCGAGGCGGCCGAGGCGGGGGTGCTGGCCGGGTATCCTGTCGTGGACGTGAGCATCTCCCTGGTCGATGGGTCCTGGCATGAGGTCGACTCGAGCGAGATGGCCTTCAAAATGGCCGGCTCGATGGCTTTCAAGGAGGGGATCCAGCGGGGCGGCCCGGTCTTGCTGGAGCCGATGATGAAGGTCGAGGCCGTGGCCCCGGAGGAATTCCTGGGAGATATCGTCGGCAACCTTTCCTCCCACCGGGCCAGCATTGAAGGGATTGAGCCGCGGCCGGGGGGTGTCCAGGCCGTGCATGCCATGGTCCCTCTGGCCGAAATGTTCGGGTATGCCACGCAGTTGCGTTCGGCCACACAGGGCCGGGGTGTTTTCACGATGGAATTCGATCACTACCAGGCGGTGACCGAGGAGGTCGCCCAGGCCGTGGTGAAGGCCTAGAACGCGCGACGCTGCCGCGCACCACACTCCAGGAGAGGTCATCATGGCCAAGGAGAAGTATCGACGGACGAAGCCGCACGTGAATGTAGGGACGATGGGGCACATCGATCATGGGAAGACGACGTTGACGG